>CAXUGY010000015.1:0-66182 GCA_964250695.1 uncultured Chthoniobacterales bacterium
GCTTTGCCACACGGCAAAATAACTGCCAACACCTACTTTCCAGACACCCTCTAGCCTCCGCTGGAGCAATCAACTTTCCGAGTCCGAGCGTTTTGCGTGATTTGGTGTCGGTATAGTATGCGCTAGTGACCTCCTATCGGCTGTGGCGCAAGGCGCGAGAATCGGCGTAAACACCAAATTTTTCGGTCATCAGACTCCCAAATTCTTTGCGAAGCGTGTGCAGCGGCGCACGCCCCGTGATCCCCTTTGATCTTAGAAACTGTTGAGTTAAACAGAAATTGGCCGGTTTTTAGCACCCTTGATGGCCGGAAGAACAAGCAAAAGAGGCTATCACGCTCCACTTCCGAAGTTTTTCCACCTGCTTTTCGGCCAGTTTTCGTTTAACTCAACAGTTCTAATAGCCATTACCCTTTTCCGCGCCGGGCACGGTGCTCCTTTTGCAGAGTGCCGAGACGCGCCTCAGCCACCGAAAAATGCGAAGTTTTCAACGAATTCCAAATTTCTTTGCCATTCAGGAAAAGCCGAGCATAGTATTGGCCTGATTTGTGACGAACGAGGTTTTGAAGCTGCGTTTTTTCCCAAGTTTTTACGGTGCTTTCACTCCTCATGATCCCACCGTAGAAAATGACCGTGAAAAATGCAAACTTTGCGACCTTGCTGAAGCCAATTCCTTCTCACAAAACGCCAACGTAGCACAGTGGTAGTGCAGCTGATTCGTAATCAGCAGGTCATGGGTTCGAGTCCCATCGTTGGCTCTCTCAGCACGAGTGACTTACAGCACCAATCTCGGAAGTCCGATTTTTCGGTAGGGCAATTGTAGGCCACTTTTTACGATCGGTCTGGTCCATCCTGATCGTGACCGGTAATCTCTGGAGAGTGGCCTGTCAGGATCGTGTCGTTACCGCATGTCTGTGTAGCTTGCGGGCAGTTCCCCTACCCGAGCCGTTCATGCTCCTCTAACCGCACTTCGTGGTCGGGCGGGCGCGCTCGGGTCGCCTCCGAAAAACCTGCCAGTTCTTCTGCGGTGACCAAGCCGCCCGCCACGAGGCCAGCTAGGTGCAGCGCGGCCGTCGAGCGGCGCAGATCGTTGAAGAGCCGGGCCAGCTGGCGCTCCGCTGCCGGACCAACGTGTACAGGGCGCGACAGCGTTCGTGCGGCGTCCGGGTGTGGTCCTTCCGGCAGGGCCATCGATACTTAAAGGCGCAAAGTTGCGAAAGGGTAGAAAAAAGATGTGACCGCACGGATCCTTCTGGGGAGTTCACCCTACGCAAAAAAATCTTTCGTTTTTTCCCGAAAGCCCTTTAAATAGGCCGCGACAACGCAGAGTTGGGTTGTTTTACCAGAATTCATGGCGGCACGTATTGTTCACCTCTCGGACCTTCACCTCGGTAATGACGGGGACGAGTCATGGGAGGCATTTCGGGAGGTTGAGCATGTGCTGCAAACCAACCATCTTCTCGCTCCCATCTCCGTGCTCATTGTTAGCGGCGACTTGGGCAACCACCCGAACAAAAAACACTTCGCTCTGATCAAGGAGCAGCTCGAGGCGCTCTGCCGGAAGTGCGGGCTCGACCCGGCCCGCCAGCTCGTGGTCATCCCCGGCAACCATGACTACCGCTTCTACGGCAACGCCATCGGCTGGCTGCACTGTCCCGGCGCGTTCAACCAGGTCTTCGCCGACTGGCACCAGCCCAAATACCTGCGCCTCGCCGATGGCGAGGAAGTTGCCCTCTTCGCTTTCGACTCGAACATCTCGCGCAGTGGCTGGAACTTCGCGCGCGGCGAGGTTGGCGCCGCCGGGCTCCACCGTTTCCAGACCCAGTACCATGCCCTCAAGGCACAGCACCCCGGCTTCGCGCGCGCCTTCAAGATCGCCGTCACCCACCACCACCCCTTGCCCATCGCCGCCGCCGAGGCCGAGCACGTCAGCGACGCCTTCTTGGGTTTGGAGGACGCGGGCACCTTCCTGCGCGAACTCGTGCGGCGCGAGTACGGCGTTGATCTCGTCCTGCACGGCCACAAGCATTATCCCGCCTTCGGACGCATCAAGGTCTTTACCAGCCTGTTCGGCGAACGCGAACTGAGCGTCCTCGCCGCGGGTAGCGCGTGCAAGCGCGACGGCGTGCCCCGGGGCAACAGCTTCAACGTCATCACCCTCGACGCGGGCCGGGTCTGGGCCGGGCGCTGGTTCCGCGAAACCGGCAGCTTCGAGCGCGAGCTTACGGTGTACGACCTGCTTAGCCGTGGCGCGGCGCGCGAGCGCGCCTTCGAATCCTTCTGTCTCGACCCCGCCACTGGCGGCGTGCGGCTGCGGCGCGAGGCGCACCTCTACGACCTCGGCGAATACGGTGACTGCCAGCGTCGGACGCTCTATGAGGGGCTGACCGTGGCAGAGAATAAGCCCCCGCTCGGGGAGTTCCGGCTGGAAAAGAAGACCCGCGCTGGCCAGTTCGCCGGCATCCCCATCACCCAGCCGCCCGTGAACACGAAAATGGAATGGATCGCCGACCCAGACGCTAGCCGGCGCCATCTCAAGGGCCATCTCACGATCGTCCCGCCTGTCCGCCCCCAGGTGCCGGGCGAGCCCAGCCCGGGCCGGGACGTGAGCTTCCACCTAGAGTTCCGCGTCTTCAACAGTTTCGCCATGAACGCCGCGCAGGCCGACCGCATGTACGGCCCGGGGCAAGATAGCGAATGGGTGAGCATCGCGGTTAAAAGACCCGTGGAGCTGCTCGAAATCGAGGTCCGCTTTCCGCCGAAGGTGGAGCTGCCGGAGTTTCGGGTTGAGGTCTTGCGGGATGCGGACCCGGCGCAGGTGCCCGAAACGCGTCCTGAGGGCGAGCACAACGTCAGCGAGGAGGAGGAAGGCCAGCGTCAGTTGCTAGTGGGCCGGGACACGGTGTTGTTGAAGGTCTTCAAGCCGCTCTCTAAACACCGCTACGGTTTTTCTTGGACGCTGCCCCCGGCACGGCTGCGCTCCAGCCACGCGCTCCAGGGCCGGGCCCTGCGCTTGCGCGACCGGCTACTGGCACTCGACACCCGCCGCCCCGAGAGCAACCCGCTGCAGCCGGTGCTGCTCAAGGCGCGTAACGCAATCCACCAGTTCTACGGCGGTCAGTGGGACCAGCCGGAGGACTACGAACTGGCTCTGTGGGTGTTCGACGAGGAGGAACGCCACCTGCGTTGCGTGGCGGGCGTCTTCGACTCCGCCTACTGGAAGGAAACCCTGCTCGAAGGCGAAGGCATCGCTGGACGCGCGCACAAGCAGAACGCTCTGATTTGTTACGTGCGCGGAAAGGTCCTAAAGGGCGAGGATTACAGCAAGCCACCACCGGCGGGCTGCCAACTCCCGGAGATCCTGTTGGTGCTGCCCCTGCGCTATCCGTTGGATACCGACGCGCCAGGCCCCGTGCCCTCCCCCTTGCAAACCGATGCTCCCGGCCCTGTGCGTCCCCCCTCAAAGACCGATATGCCAGGTCTCATCGGTCTTTTGGCGCTTTCTATCACCACCAGGGCGTGTAAATTGCTCGAAACTGAGATGGAGGAAAAAGATTACGAGGGTCTAACCAATTACTTGTACAGCGAATGCTACGAAAAAGGAATCCTACCACAGATTGTTCCTCCCGAAGAAACTTCTACTCAACCCACGCCCACCCTCTGATTTTTTTGATATGACAGTGCACCTCTATAAACACCAAGACCACGAACGTAGCACCGGCATTCAAGTGTTCGACGTGGAGATGCAGCCCAGCGTCACGTCCGGCGAAAAAGAACGCGACCTACGCAGTTACGTCGAAAAAGCTCGCGTGGAGCAGCAGACGGCTGAGACCCACCGTTGCGCCGAACACGTGCCAGATTCTGACTTGGCCCGTTGAAGGCGTGCGCGTGGCGGTCGAAGGGGGGCATGGCGTGACTGCCAAACGTCATACTACGCGGCAAGGCCGCAGAGAAATTGATCCCTACGGCCTCTAATTACCATCACGGTGACGCGCCGAGCTATTTGTTCTTTTTGCGGGCTTGCGAGAGATCGGACCCAGCCACCCGCTTCACGCTTTTGGGCGTGCTCGGATTTATGAGAAGCCTCGACGCAATGCGAGCATCTTTTTTTGACGTAGCCATATGTGTTGCCCACCGGGCGCAGTCTTCCTGTTCGTGCAGTCCCCGCGCAGACCGAAATCTCGGTCTGCGCGGTTCCCGCGATCAGATCACTCCCTGACCCAGAAGCAGAACTTGGTTCCCTTCTTGGGCAGAATGACCCGACCGTTTTTCACGATCTGAGGGACGCAAATCAAGCGCCACCCCGGACCAGGACAAGGACGTACGGCCATGGTGGATTCCTCCATTTTGGCGAATTCCCACGTTGACGCCGGGGCTGGCACGATGCCATGTTGAGGTCGCTAAACCACACAACACCCTATCTCGGCGTTCCCTACCCGGAATTCAGAGCAGGAAAATTGTGAACCATCCACGCCACAAACGTGGATGGTTTTTCTGTTATGTGAAGATGGTAGACATGTGTGAGTAGCAAGTGATCACCGCTGAGGCGAAAGCTGTGGGCAGGGTTATTTAAGCGATTCCGTACGCTTTATCGACCTGCACGAGACCGAGCTGCTCGCAACGCCAGACGACTGCGTAAGGGTCAACATTGAATTCCTCGGACAGCATCTTATACAGGCGTTCACTCTCTTTGTAACGGTCACTTCTCAGCGAAATGATCAATCCACAAAGCGTTTGAACTCGCTGCACGAATGCTTGTCTTGGCATCAAGAGGCATGCAGCTAAATAGCGCGCTTCTCGCTCGAACATCAGGTATTCCTCGCTCGTCAACGAATCTCGGAATGTCATGATTTCTTCCGTTCTCCAACCGCGGAAGAACGGGCGGTGCAATATTTCGTGCGCTTGTTCCTCAGCAAGCGTGAAGCGGTAAGCGTGCAGGTCGAGAGTCATCAGAAACTCATCAACAAAAATGCGCTTCCCCACTATCGGAACGAAACCTTCCAGAAACGGGGCTAAACCCGGAACTGGCCAAATGTCGTAACCTTGTTCATCAAGGATTTCTTCGATGAGAGTTTGCGATCCGTCGAAACACCAGTCATCGAACTGTGACAAAAAGTAGCTGGCTTTGAGTTCAAGCTCCTCGGCACTACAATGCTGGTATTTCGGGTTCACGGTCTATTTTTCCTCTCGAATGATGAACATGATTTGGTCAATCTGCTCCTGAGTCAGCTTTCTACTCCCCAAGGTCCTAGCCATCATCGGAATAACCTCTTCCCGTGAAATCAAATCTGCGACATGCACGGGGATTGAGTCGGTCGAGCCAGCAGCCAACTCGTAGAACCTATAGGTGAGGGGATCGCTTTCAGGAAGCTGGAGAGCATGCGCGAGGCCTCGCAATTTTTCTCCATCACGCGGTGCTTGGAGAGCACCGTATTCTAACTTGCAGTAGTTTGAAGGCAGTATACCTGCCTCAGTAGCAACGACTCGGGCCGTCTTGCGAAGGTCCTTGCGTCGTTGACGTACAAAACCCCCAAAGGCCGTGCATGCGTCGGAGTTTTGATTGGTGCTCATAGTGTTTTACGGGGTGAAGTGTCCAGTTTTTCGTTTTCGGTGTTGGTATGTACAAGAGAATCTGCGTCGCCGTGGTCGTTAATTGTTGAAGTGTAAACCTCGCTTTTCCAAGGGCGGGTGAATGGGCATGCGTAGGATTTCACTGAGAGTTGTAATCCATTACAACTGCTTTGTCCACAAAAAAGTTGTCGGCCATTACAATTTTCGTGCGGCTCGTATCCAGCGGTCGTGTCCATTCGCAGCCTCACGAACATTCGCCGCTCGGGTGATACAGGTTAAATTTTCTCAGATTTACCTCTGGCGATAAGCATTGCGGCATGCTTTCTGCCATATAGAATCGACGCAATGCGAAACACCGCTAAGAGATCGGCTAAACCGCGAATCCGGGCTTCTAGGCCTTTGAATGCGGATCTGACTTCCATTGTCCGGCGCATACTCCGCGATTTTGGCGGCGATGGTCGCGCTTTTTTCGAGCATGTGGCAAGGCACAGAGCCCCGAAGGGTGGGCAGAAGCAAAAAAGTCTGGAGATCGTCGAGAAAGCTGTGAAGAGTTGGCTCTAAATCCAACCCTTCCATGGCAAAACCCAACCCGGACTACCGGGAAAACCCCCGTCGAGCAATTTATGTGCAAGGTCCTATCAATGAGGGACTGGTTTCTGCACTGACTCCAAAAATCAACGAGTTACGGCTGGAAGATGCATCACCAATCACCTTGTACGTCAATAGTCCTGGTGGTTCGACGGCGGCGGCGGAGGTGATCTGGAAGTTGGTAACTGCACCTAATCCTGATGGAAAGCAGTGCCGGATGATCACCGTGGTCACAGGCACGGCTGCAAGCGCGGCTGCAGACTTACTTGCACTAGGTGACTACGCTATTGCCTATTCACATGCGAGGATACTTTACCATGGCACCAGGATCACTTCGCAGAACGCGCTAACCACGGAAGACGCTGCTTCTCTCGCTTCGTCTCTTAAACAGGGCAACGAGTTTTATGCGGGAAGACTAGCCAACAGCGCCTTTAACAGGTTTTTCCTTCGATTACTCCAATTCAAAGATCAATTCGAACGCTATCGTAACCTCAGCAAAACCGATGTAAGCATCCATTCGCTTGGACCTCTCGCACAAGCATTGCGCCACAAATTATCGCCTTTAGTACAGAGGGCGGTTACGAAAGCGTTGCATCGTCAGCAAACAATTGTTCATCTGGCTCGACCTGCTAATAAACGAATTGGCCGATTCAAAAATCAAACAAAATTATTTTCAACTTCTCAGTTTGAAGCAGAAATGCTCAAGGCGATCGTTGATGCGAGAGCGCGTGAACATAAGGGTGATACGAATTACTTTAGCTTGCATGGAGGTTTGCAAGAGGTTGCTGATGATTTCGAGCAACTCAATGATTACTATTTTGGTAAGCTGCATGACAATCTACGCAGCTTGATAAGATTATACGGTGCAATGCTGCTTACAGACGCAGATCGAGGAACTTATGCGGGCTTATCTGGTTCACAAGACGACAAAGCAAAATGGCTAGACGAGTATTCCCGCCGCAAACTTCTGTTTCTTTGGCACTTGATGGTGACATTGTGTAGAATCTTACAAACTGAGGACCATGATCTGACTCCCATTGAGGCGTATTGGATTGGACTCGTTGACGAAGTTCCAGGTTCGGGCCTTGCAAATGTGAGGGAAATGATCGAGTCGCCTCCAAAAGCTTCACCCAAGCGCCAGCCGAAGTCCCCCACCAAATCCTAGAATCTTGCTTCCGGCTCGTTGTGCGGCACGAGATGGTTATGGAAACATGTAAGCCTCATCAGGGAACCGAATAAGCGGAAAAACCGCCCCGGGTGGTGCTCCCCTTGCGGGGACCGGGACGGCCTTCCAAATCTTTCATGTAATCGGCACCACCCGATCAGACGCCAGAGGCAATCGGTGGCGTCGACGAATGTGTCTCAGGTGCGGGAAAATTTGTCAAGCATCTCGACTACGTCCCCAATCCTTGATCACTGATCATCGGAGTGTCGACCGGTATCGGTCGAATCTTCAGATCGTATCAAACACGTCCAGTCGTAGTCCTTCGCCACCTCGTCGCCGAGAACACCAGGCTCTTCAACCCGTCGCACTTCGTCTTCGCGTGTAGATGTCCAAGCCTTCTGCAAAATCGCACCACGGAAAATCTGTTGGGCGCGGATAATGTCAGCGTGCTCTGATCCCAAACTAGTGAGCCCAATAGTGATCGTCGCCACCGCACTGCTTGGCGTCGGGCCAGCCGTACCCTGCCAAAATTGATACTCTTCCATCGTGAAACAACAATATACGCAGGACGCGGCAGGACAAACGCGCTTCCTAACCGTGCGTTATTCTTCATAATGTCTCGGCCTGCAAGGTGGTCAACTCATCGATAACTGTATGCATAAAATTTGTAAATGAACGATTTGTGCACTGGTGGTGGTCGTGAATTCAGAGGGTACGGCAGAGGTTGCTCGCATCTCCCCCCGCCCGCCTTGGCCTTGCCGTTCCCGCTGGCGTGAACTGACGCATCAAACATTGCTTGCCCTGAGGGTACTTCTCAGCGGGAGGTTAAAGCGCCCGGCCACATGATGACTTGCGTCCGTGCCTGGATGCCGAGCCGGATCATCCCGTAATAGCCAGTTATCTAGGGTTATATAGCTTTGACAGAGACACGTTTAGCTCTCCGTCACTTCTGTTGCCACCCGCGTCGTTTGCCACTTCTCGTGGACAAACCGGCGGGCGGCGCGGCAGCCATCATCACCGTCCCCTTCCCCGCCCCGGCCAGTTCTCTGGCCGGGCTTTTTTCCGTTTGGGGAGGACACCACCACCACCAGCCACCGAAAGGAACTACCCATCATGGCAGTCATCCTCGAAGCGGCCTACAGCAAAAAGCTGGGGCTGCCTAACTTCAGCAGTCATTCCTACGTCGTCAGCATCCGCGCCGAACTCTCCGACCTGACCCAGGTCGAAGCGGAAAGTGCGCGCCTCTACACCCTGCTCCAACAGAGCGTGGACCACCAGATTCAGCAGGTCGGCTTCCTGCCGGACGGAACCACTTACGGCATGGACACTGAACATGCCGCCACGACCTCCAAGGGAGATGGCAACGGTGCGCATCACCAGACGTCGCCGTCCAGCCACCATCAGCCCGGCGATCACTGGGTGTGCTCCGAACAACAGAAGGAGTTCATCCTCAATCTGGTCAACAAGCACCGCCTCGATGATGCGGTGGTCGAAGCCCTGGCCCAGGAGATGTTTGGTCTGCCGGTCCGAGCGCTCAATCGCCTGCAGGCCAGCGGGCTCATCGACCAACTCCTCGCCCGGTACGTCCACCAGGACGGCCATGGCGAGGCAAGATCCAACGGCCACGGCGGCAAAAGCTCGCCGCGTCGGCCACAACCCACCCGGTCATGAGCACGCTCGTCGACACCCTGCAGCCCCCGCCCACCGAAGACCAGATCATCGAGAAGCTCCAGCAAAGAGTCAGCGCCACCAAGCTCACGCTTTTCCAGTCGTGCCGACTGCGGTTCTGGTTCCGCTACGTGCTGGGCCTGCGAAAGCCAAAGACTCCGGCTCTCCACGTCGGGGTGGCGGTCCACGCCGTCCTGAGCGGCTGGAACCGCGCCCGCTGGCGGCAGCAATCTCTGGCCATCGCTGATCTGTACACCACCTACCAGGCGGTGTGGCAGAGCGAGCAGCAGGAAGAACCCGTCGCTTGGGACCACCCGGGCGTCGAGGCCGAACAGCAGCAGACCGGCTGGCGACTTCTGGAGACGTTCTTTCGGGAGTCACCTATCCGGGAAGCGGGAAAGCCCGATGCCGTGGAGGTCATGGTCGAAGCCGACCTTTCCTCGCATGGTCTGCCCACCTTGATCGGTGTGCTCGATCTGGTGCAGAACCAGACCATCATCGACTTCAAGACGAGCAGCACCACGCCCAACGCGGATCGTGCCGTTCTGTTGAACACCACCCAAGCTACAGCCTACTCGCTCCTGTACAGGGAGAACACCGGTTGCAAGGAAACGGGCATCGAGTGGCACCACCTGGTCAAACTCAAGTCACCCAAGCTGGTCGTGATCACCCTGCCCACCGTGGGCGAGCGGGAGCAAAGCCGGCTCTTCCGGGTCATCGACAGTTACGTCGAAGGCTTGGAACGGCGTGACTTCATCCCCTCGCCGGGCCTGCAGTGCATGAGCTGCGAGTTCTTCCACGAGTGCGCGGCCTGGCACTGAAACGCTACCTACCCAATATCCATCACTAACCTCGCGCCGGTCTCACCCGGCGCGGGCACCTCTATCTACCTGGAAGGCCGGCGCAGTTCATCTGTCGCCGGCCTTCTTCTTTTGACTCTCCATAATCCAAGAAACCCATCTCTCACATCCATGAACTTGAACCTCAAAAACCTTCCCTTCGTCGCTGCCCTCGCGCGCCGAGTCGAACGGGCCGCCGCCCGCATCGCGTTGCGCGAAGCTGGCAACCTCTTGCGCGCCGCCGCGCCGCTGGCCATCCAGGCAGCCGATCAGCTCCAGCGCTTGAGCGAACACCCGGCCCTGGACGCTCCGCCGCCCTCCTTCGACATCTGAGAATCTGACTTCAAGCGCGCCTCCCCAGCGTTCATGCGCCGGGGGGCGTCTGCGCTGCCAAATCATCATCCGCTCGGACAGCTCGCCTGCCTTCATCGGTAGCGCGGGCTGTTTGGCGTTCTCACCCTTCAACTCACCAACCTTTCACCTTCACTATCAACAAAACCAACATCTCCATGACCGCAAACATTCCGTCTATTGCGACCACCACCGAACCCAAACAAACCACCCTCTACTACCGCGAGGGATCATCCGACAAAGTTTACACCGTCAGCTTGGAGCAAAACGGCAGCCCGGATCATTTCCTGGTCCGCTTCGCCTTCGGCCGCCGCGGATCGACACTCCAGACCGGCACCAAGACCCCGGCTCCCGTGGACTACGACACGGCGCTCAAAACCTTCAACCAACTGGTCGCCTCCAAGGTGGCCAAAGGGTACAGCCCCGGGCAGGACGGCACCCCGTACCAGCACACCGGCCACGAGGGTCGCAGCACCGGCATCTATCCTCAGCTGCTCATTGCGGTCGAGGATGAACATGCGCTGGGGCACCTCCTACTCGATCCGTTGTACTGCGTGCAGGAAAAGCACGACGGCAAACGCCTCATGGTCCGTAAGACCGGCCACACCGTCGAAGGCATCAACCGCCAAGGGCTCATCGTCGCCGTCTCGGACTCCATCGTCCGGGAGGTACGCCAGTTGGCGGGCGACTGCCTGCTCGATGGCGAGGCCGTGGGGGACATCTTGCATGTCTTCGACGTGCTCGAAAGCGCGTGGCAGGACGTTCGCCAGCAGCCCTACGTGGACCGCCTCAACCTGCTCAACCGGCTGATTCCTTCCGACTTCACGGCCATCCAGCGCGTGTACACCGCCTGGAGCGCCCGGGAGAAGATCGGCCTGCTGGAACGCCTGCGCCGGGAGAACAAGGAAGGCATCGTGCTCAAGCTGCTGACCGCTCCTTACTCCCCGGGCAAAACGTCAGGATCATCGCACGATCAGCTCAAGTACAAGCTGTACGAAAGCGCGAGTTTCGTGGTCACGCAGGTGCATGCCACCAAACGCAGCGTCTCCCTTGCCCTGTATGCCAAGGGCCAGATCGTCGAGGCCGGTAACGTCACCATCCCGCCCAACCAGCCGATTCCAGCAGCGGGAGCGGTGGTCGAGGTGCGTTACCTCTATGCCTTCCGCCAGAGCGGAGCCGTGTACCAGCCTGTCTACCTGGGCGTGCGCGAGGACATCGAGCCCGCCGAATGCACGACCGGCCAGTTGAAGTACCGCCACGAGGCACCCGTCACCATCCGGGTCTGAACGATCCGGTTCACCCACACCACCAACCACCAACCCACGGCGGAAACGGCCGGGCGTGCTCCTTCATCAGGAGTGCCCCGGCCGTCCCGCTTTTCATCACAAGCCAACAAACTAAGAAACCAACCGTCACTCACATCTCATGAACAACCTCATCATCAAACTGCCCGTCACCGAACTCAAAACTGCTCTCAGCGGCTTCACCAAAGTTGTCCCCAACCGTACCACTCTGCCTGAGCTCGGCATGCTCCACGTCGAGCGTGACCGGCAGGGCTGGGTGCGACTCACCGGCACCGACCTCGATACGTTTCTGACGTTCCGGCTGGAAACGCCGGGGGAGGTCGCAAATCCGACATCGTGTCGGATTTCGCTGGGCGAGCTACAGAAGCTCGTCAAAACCTGTCCGGCCGATGAAGTCCTCGACCTGGAAGTGCTCGGCGAGGACAAGCTGCTTTTGCGTCACCGCATCGGCAGCCACCCGGTCGAACAGGTCATCACCTCGGCCCCGGTCACAGACTTCCCGGAGCCACCGCCGATCACCGCGAAGCCCGTGAGTCTGGACGAAGCCGCGCGGGCCACGCTACTCGACGCCTTGGCCTGCGCCAGCGACGACGAGACAAGGCAAATCCTCAATGGCGCGTACCTCGATGTGTCCAAACCCACCGGGCACTACGCCGTGGCCACGGACGGTCGGCACCTGTTCAGCAGCAACAGCCTGCATCTGGCGCTGCCCGCTTCCGTCCTGATCCCCGATCACCGTTTCCTCTCCTGGAGCGGCTTCGTCAAGGACGGTCAGTGGAAGCTCAGCGTACAGGTGCCGACGAAGGACAAGGGCGGCTATCTCCAGTTGGAAAGCCGCCGGTGGACGTTTGTGACCAAGCAGATCGAGGGCACGTACCCGAACTGGCGCAACATCACCGATGACGTGCGCGAGTTCACCGGCACCATTGAGGTCAGCGACCAAGGGGCCGAAGCGATCAGCCGCATCGTGCCCCGGCTGCCCGGGGACGACACGCCCAACCACACGGTGGGGCTGTACACCGTCAGCGGCAGGTTGTACCTGCGCGGCTGGAACAAAGATCAGGAGCGCGCCACCGAAGTCGAGGTGCCCGGCGTCACGGTCACCGGTGACCCCGCCACAGTGTACGTCAACCGGCAGTACCTGCTCAAAGCCATCGGCTTTGGGCTGCGTACCATCGGTGTCCAGGAGCAACTCAAGCCCCTGCGCTTCAGCGACGGTGGCAGTCGTCAGATGATCGTCATGCCCGTGCGTGTTGATGCGAACAACTCGCCGTCCAAGTCCAGCGTCCCGGCACCCGCGCCGGTCGTCCCCATCACCCCGGCCGCCACGTCCACTGACGCCGCGCCGGACCAACCCGAGACCATTCACTCAACCCACAACCACCACCAGCCAGAAGAAAGGAATACCACCATGCAGAACGCAACCACCACGAACACCGGCAACGGGCATCAGCCCCCTGCCACCGAAACCACCGAAGACAAGCCAACTCTTGAGCAGGCGCTCGACCAGATCGACTTCATCAAGGGCTCGCTCCGGGGTGCGGTCACAAACCTCAACAACCTGGCCGACACCCTGCGCCAGGTGCAGCGCGAACGCCGTCTCAATGAGCGGGAAGTCCGCAGCGTGCGCGACACGCTGAAGACCCTGCAGACCGTCCGTCTGTAGTCAGTAGCAGTACCAACCATCACCCGAACACGGCGAAAGGGCCGGATGCCTCCTCAAGCAGGAGCGCGTCCGGCCCTTCGTCGTTTCCTCACCAGCAGCAAACCAAACCAACCGAAAGGAAACAGAAATACCATGAGTCACAACCTGATGATCCAGAACGGAGAAGCCAGCATGATGTACGTCGGCGGCGTGCCTTGGCACGGCCTGGGCACCGCCTTGGACAAGCCGGCTACGGCAGAAGAAGCCATCCACGCTGCCCGGCTGGACTGGCAGGTCAGGAAGCTGCCGTTGTTCGCCAGCGATGGCGAGCACAGCCTTTTGCGCCTGCCAGTGCCCGACAAGTACGCCGTCGCCCGCGAGAACAGTCTCGACGTGCTCGGAGTCGTCGGAAGCAGTTACACCCCTGTGCAAAACCGCGAGGCCTTCGCCTTCTTCGATCCCATCGTCGGCAAGCAGGCAGCGATCTATCACACCGCCGGGGCATTGGGCAAGGGTGAGCGCGTGTGGATCCTGGCCAAACTGCCGGACAGCATCCGGGTCATTGGTGACGACATCACCGACAAGTTCCTCTTGCTCACCAACAGCCACGACGGCACCAGCAGCTTGCAGGTGAAGTTCACGCCGGTGCGGGTGGTCTGCCAGAACACGCTGTCTTTGGCCATCAACCAGGGAGGGGCGGGCATCAAGATCAGCCACCACACCGACATCCACCAGCGCCTCAAAGCCGCCGAGAAAATGCTGGGCATCGTGCGCCACCAGTTCGATGAGCTGGCCGACACGTTCCGCGAGATGGTGCAGGTGCCCATGAGCCACAACCGGCTGGAGCGGTACTTGGAATTCGTGTACCCGGAGCCCAAGGACCGGCAGCCCACCGAGAGCGAGGCCGAGTGCATCGCCCGGGACCGTTCCTGAAGCGAGTATTTCTTCGACCAGGGGGCGGGCAACCGCCTGCGGGGAGTCGAAGGCACGCTCTGGGCTGCGTACAACGGGGTGACCGAGTGGCTCGACCACCGCAAAATCCGCCAGAGCGCCGATCAGCGCTTGGCGAGCATCTGGTTCGGAGAAGCCAACCGGATCAAGGCGCGGGCGCTGACCGTCGCCGTTGAGATGTTGCCGCACTTCCGCAACTAGCGCGCAACACCAGAGCCGAAAAATCACGGGCTAAATGCCCGTGATTTTTTTATCTATGCAAAGCCGTGAACTAATTAGATTGAACTTGCGATGCAGTGAGAAAAAGTTGTTATCGTACAGAGCAATCTGCCCGTATGCGGGTCTCGCCCGCCATTTCAAGCCCCATCAGTTTCTGCTGCGTCCCTACTCCCGAGAGAATGTCTTTGTCATTAGCCCAATTCGACGCCATTTGGGGGGATCGGCTCCAATCCGGTACTTGTCCCCCCGTTCTAGGACTGGTGCCTCTGTCGGACGAAGACTGCGCTTCAGTCACTGCTCAGATCGAAGCACGGTTCCCGAACGTGCCCAACCGTCTACGCTCCCATACGTTCTTGCTCAAGCTGCTGCGTGAGCACAGTGCAATTACTTCGATCTGGCTGGCCCGGAAAGCGAGCGCGGCTTACGACGGGAGTTTTTGGAAGCGTTTCGAGAGCGAGATCGGCGTCAGTATCCCCGTCAACGAACGACGGCATTTTGCCAATGAGTTCCGGCGGGCTGGTTCCCGCAGCATGACCAACTTCACCGTGCCCGACGAGAACAGTGCATGGAAGTACGCCGGCGAATTTCTCTTCCAGGCCGGTCTGCCGTTGCATCATTGCACCACTTTCGCCGATCTGATGCACCGGTCCGAAAGGCGTTTCGGGCTACCCGATCCCGACATGGCAGAATCAGCAGAGGACCTTCGTAACAACCTGCTCGTCTGCTTGGGAGCGGTTCCGCAGACGAACCTACGCCGCGCATTGCGTGGACCGGCGGGACCGGCCATTTGTCTGTCGGCACTTCGGGCGGTCTTGGCCGGGGATTTTTCCAACATCAATCCCCAACTCGGCCACGAACTCGCCCGCGCGTTCCAGCAAGGCGACGGCAGGGGACCCACCCAGATCAAACGCGCCGCCCGGCCGCCATTTTTGCGATTGAGCAGCGACCTCTATGCCCTGGAAATCATCGGCCCCTCGCAGGATGCCGCTCTGCTTTCTTCCTCCGGCGTCTCGTGGGTGGTCAACGGGGTTCCGGAACGAGTGCCGAGCTACGAGGATTTCATCTGCAACGTCAGGACGATGGAGCCACTGGAAGTCGAACTGCGCGGACTGCGCGCCGGGACCCCCTCGATCCCGCGCCGTTTCGTGCTGCGCCTCGAACAAACAGAGGAGCCTTTTCTGCTCTTCGACGCGGAGACACGCCGACAGCTCACCCTCGGAGTCGGCTCCGGACTGGTTCGCAGCTTGTGTAGTGGTAACTACTACCTTCTGCACAAAACGGAAGCAAGACTGGAGCCATCCACCGAACGGCTCGATTGGCCAGACGGCGAACGCAGCCTCTCCTTCTTGACGATCCGGCCCGGTGTTCCGGTCAAACTCGACGGCACCGGTTTCTGTTTCCAGGCGGACCGGCACTCGTTCGTGGAGACGAACGGGCTCTGTGTTACGACCGATGACGGCCAACGTATCCATTATGCCTGGCAGAGAATGCCCGACGTCTGGGTGCCGGCCGAAAGTTTGCTGGTCGACGGACAGGATCGGGCGTGGAGTCTGCGGATGCGGGTCGGAAAAGCGGAACAAGTCTTTCCGCTGGTCCCGTGCACGAGTGAACGGGCCGTGGTCGAAGGGATGGCGCGGTGCCGGGTGACGCCGGAATCCACCGGCAGCGAGGATTTTCTCGCGGCCCTAGGTCCCGGGCTTTGGCAGCTGGAGCTTGCCGTGCTCTTCGGAGCGCGCCAGCAGGAGGTGCGTACCTTCGAATACTGGCAAGGGTTGAAGGCCGTCAGTTTCGGCGACTGCTTCGAGGTTGGCGCGTTCCCGGGCAATCTGGTGCGGGAACACTGCCAGGGGTACGATTTCAAAGCCGGGCGCATTCGCCGCTTGCACGACGGCGGCAGGCTGGGCCGGCTTGCGTTTCTCGCGCACGACGGTGGCGAGGTCAATTTTCAGTGGAGCAGGACCGGCATCTTCCTGGAATCCTTCGAGCGGGGGGCGGGTGTTGCCATCCATCCGCAACCTCATTCCCTGGGCGAAAGATTTTCCGCTTCCATCAGTTCCCGGCGCGAGCTGCGTGTCTGGCCCCTCCCCGGACAAGACGTGGAGATCCGCGTCGGTGACGCGGTCTACCTACGGCGTCCGGCGGAAGCCGTCGCGCGCCACCTCGACCTGAGCTTGGCGAACCTGGTGACCCTCTATCCGCAAGGGGGCGACATCACCTTGGGCGGTGGTCCGCTCCTGGCGACTTTTACCCGACCGCTGGCATTACGCGCGGCGACGGTCAGCGGCACCCGGCACGCCCCGGAATTGCTTCTGACCCTTCAGTTTTGCGAGGCTCCGGCTTTCCTGCGCTTCCGGCTGCGGAACCTGGTTGGCGGCGGGGAGGAGGAAGGAACTCTATCCGCCAGGCAACCCGGTGTCGACACCGAACCGGGAGCGGGTCACGCCGCCGGCTTCGAGGGCGTGCCCGCAGTGACCTGGACGGTGGCGGACGCTGGCCGGACCGTGGGGGTGAGCGCCCCTAATGAGGGTTGGCCTCCCGGACTCTGGCGGTTGGAATGCGAGGTGAGCCGCGAGGAGAACGGTGAATGGCAGTTGACCATGGACGACGCCGGCCGGCCCGCGCCCGTGTTCTTCGTCGGTGACGTGGAAGCAGAGGCGCTCGCCGCCTGGTCTCCCCGTTCCCGGATTCTCTGGGAGATGTGCGCGGCTGCCCGGCTGCGGCATCCGTTACCGGAACTCAACACCCTTGCCGCCGAGCCGGACGCGCTCCTGGGTTTGCTGCTGGAGGTGTCCGCCTGGGTGCGCGCGGGCTCGATCCCGACCCTGCGAAGCGAATCCGAGTGGCTGGAACACCTCCAGGACGATCTCCAGATCCGCGCGGGCACCGTGCTCCGGACACAGGATGAGGAATGGACCGCCAAATTGCTGCACCTGGCCTCGTACGACTACGAGGAGGCCTCCTGCGGTGGTGAGCGGCGGAGTGGCAGCCGGCTTTTCGTCCGCCTGCCCGAACTGCTGGCGCTGCCAGCGTCCGCCTACCGGCAGGCACCGCCAGGCAACGCGTTAACACGGTCGCTACGCTGGTGCGCGGACCTGGGCCGGCGCGAGCGAGTTATCGACGGCGTCGCCGAGGAGGCGCACCTGCTGGACTTCCAGACGTTCGGCGACTTCGTCAACTGCCAGCGCTTTTTCCCCGGCGCAACACCGGAACCCGGTCCGGACGAGGACCTCACCGGTCTCAAAACCGATCTCTTTTGGCAACGGGTAGAACGGGCTTGGAGCAGGCAGGGGCCAGCGGCGAACGGCAGTTTGGCCGAATGGTCCTGGACCGAACCGTTGGGCAGCGCCCATTTCCTTTGGGCGATGAACTGCCTGGTGACACGCTACGAAGCCCCCACCGCGCCCAGGCTCGGCCAGGTCAATCGGCTCCTCAACGAGGCCCCCACTTTCCTGGGTTGGCTGCAAGGGCGCTTCGCCGTTGGACCGGTTGTTTCCAGCTCGCTCTGGCCCGATCTCAATGACCCGCGCAACTTCATTGAAAACTGCCCGAAGTTCGCTTCCGTCTTCGCGCTGGCGGCCCGTACCGCTGGGGCGGGCCGCCTGCCCTTCGCCGACGCACTCGGCTGGCTGGAGGCGCAGGGGTCCGGCAACCAGGTCATTTCCACCCTCGTCGGTCTGGCACCGGAACTCTTCGGCTTTTATTTGATGTTCTGGGAATTGGCGGTTAGAACGAACCGACCCTGATCGAGCACCATCCGCCTTCTCCGATGACCGAACAAAACCCCATCCTCCTTGGCGAGGAGATCGGCGCGACCATCAAGCGCTACCTCAAATCCGCGCTGCCCATCAGCCGCCGCTATCCCCGGCTGCGGCGTTCGATCCACCGCGAACTCGACCGCGAGGAGTTGATCCTCAAAGGTCCGTATGTTGAAGCGATGCCCGATTTCATCAAGGGCGAATCGCTCGAAGCGTTGGCCACGGAGGACCCGCCCTTGCTCCACGAGGCGTTCTCACAACTGGACCCCTCCGAGTTCTCGCGCCCGCTCCACCAGCACCAGGAGGGAGCCTTGCGTGCCATCGTCGGCGCGCGGGAAAACGTCGTCGTGGCCACCGGCACCGGCAGTGGCAAGACTGAGTGCTTTCTCTACCCGATGCTCGACGCGCTCCTCAAGGAAGGTGACGCGCTCCGGCGGCCTGGCGTACGCGCCTTGTTGGTTTACCCGCTCAACGCCTTGGCCAACGATCAACTTTACAAGCGTATCATTCCCCTGTTTGTGGACCGGTTCCACAGCGAGGGCATCCGGGTCGGACGCTACACAGGACTGACGCGCTCCGGCCAGAAACGCGCCAACGCCGAGCAGGAAGTCCTGACAGACCCGTTCTTCTCCGAAACCCTCGGCTGGGGCAGCGTGCCGGAGAATTGGCTGCTTACCCGCGACGAGATGCTCGCCTCGCCGCCGCATATCCTTATCACCAACTACGCGATGCTGGAGCACCTGCTCCTCCTGCCCAAAAATGCATCGCTTTTCAAATCGGCCGCCCTGCGTTTTCTGGTGCTCGACGAGGTCCACACGTACGCGGGCGCGCAGGCCACCGAGGTCGCGTTTCTCCTGCGAAAACTCCTGCGCCGCCTCGGGCAAAACCCCGCAGAAGTGCGCTGCATCGGCACCAGCGCGAGCTTTGCGACCGGGGAGGAGGAAGACCGAAAAATCTGCCGTTTCGCCGGCAACCTCTTCGGCGCGCCCTTCGCCCGGGTGATCCGCGGGCAGCGCCGCGAGCACCACCTGCTCCAGGCGCCCGCCGCCGACCCGTTCCGTTTGCCCGCTGGCGCGTGGGGAGAACTGGGCCGGATCGCCGCTGCGGTGGACGACCTTCCCGGGGCGTGCGGCGAGAATTGGAACGGTGCGCTCGCCCCCCTACCCCTCGACCCGATGACGCTCGACCGGCTGCGGCTCGAACCGGAGGAGGATTTCGCCGCCGGCCTGGCCCGCGTATTCTCCCGGAGCGAGGAGTTGCGGCAGACCTCCCGGCTGCTGTCCAAGGGCGGCGCGATCTCCTTCAAGGTGCTCGCGCGCGAGGTGTTCGGTAGCGCGGCGACCGGCGCGGAAGCCCAGGCAGCGTTGGCGGGCCTGGTGTCCGTCGGCATCAAGGCGCGTGGACAAGCCAAGGGGTACTCGCTCCTGCCCGGACGTTACCACTTTTTCACCAACGGGATCGAGGATGTCACGGCGAGGCTGACCTCCGGCGGCGAGGGTGGCGAGGGGTTCAGCGATGTGCGGCTCGGCAGCCAGTTCGTCGTGAAGAGCGAAAACTATTACCGGCTACTGACCTGCCGCAAGTGCGGGCAGCCCTTCGTGGAGGCTTTCCAAGACGGCGACCGGTTGCTGCCCCAGCGTCCGAAGATGGGCGCGGCCCAGCGGCGAATTTTCCGGTTGGGCAGCGACTGCGCGCAAGCGGAAGACGAAGAAGACGAAGGAGAAGTGCCACCGGTGGGGCCCGCGCGTGCCCCGGAACGCTTCCGGTTTAACCCCGCGACGGGCGAGATCGATCCTCCCGATGATGCGGAAACGGTCAGCCTAGCTGTGGTGGAGATGCGCGCCGACGATCAGGATGATTCACAATATTACCTGCGTAAATGCCCCGCGTGCGGCGGCACCGCGGGCACGGATGCCGAGATCGTTTCGCGCTTTCACCCGGGCGACTTCGCGCTGTCGGCGGTCGTGACCGATGCGCTTTACCAGCAGCTTCCCGCCCGGCCGCTCGACTACCGGACACCGGGCGAGGGGCGGCGGCTGCTCGTTTTTTCGGACAACCGGCAGGACGCGGCCTTCTTCGCGCCTTACCTCCAGCGCACTAACCAGGACCTGCGCCTGCGCTGGGCGGCCCTGCGCGTTTTCGACGAGGAACCGGAAGAGCACACGCTCGATTCCCTGGTCACCGGCGTGCGCGGCAACCTGGCCGGCGAGATGAGCTTCCGCAACGCGGCAGGCGACGTCTACGAGGACGGCCTGGATTTCAAGAACTATCTGCGGGGACGGCTGGCGGCGGAGTTCTGCCTGCCGACCGGACGTCGGACCTCTTTGGAGGCGCTAGGGCTGGTCCGGGTTACCTGCGAGAAGTCGCGGCTGGCGCGGGCGGCGGCGCAGTTCGCCCCGGTCCTGCCCGAGAGCCTGCGCGGACAGGCGGGCGAAGTGCTGGAGGCGTTGCTGGAAACCGTGCGGCGCGCGCGCTGCATTTCCGCACCGCCGGGGGTCGATCTGCTGGACGAATTCGTCTGGGGAGAAAATTTCGTTTCGCCCAAGCTGCGCTTCAATCTCTCCGGCGCGGACACCAACGCCCGTCACAGTTGGCTCCCGGCGGTGGGTGACAGAGGACGGGTGTACCAGAACCGCCGCGGCCACTACCTGACCCGGCTGGGTGTCGGGAACGTGGACGCGGCCTTGCGGGGATCTTTCAAGGCGTTGCAATTAGCGGGATTGTTCATCCCCAACGGCTCCGCTTTTGTCCTGGACACCAAACACCTGGTTTTTCATGATGGCCGCCGCTCCGTGCTCCACCGGTGCCGGGAATGCGGCCTGCGGCAATTCCTCAACGTCGCCGACCACTGCACGACCTTCCGCTGTCAGGGCGATCTCGAAACGATCACCGACGCCGAGCGGGCCGACGAATACGAGAACGGCCACTATTTCCGCCAGAGCCTGCGCCCGAAATACGCCGGTGCGGTGGCCGAGGAACACACCGCTGCCATCGCCAACCCGGTCAAGGAAAAGCTGGAGCGGGATTTCAAACGAGGTGAGGTCAGCGTCATCAGTTGCTCGACAACGATGGAGTTGGGCGTGGACATCGGCGAACTGGAGGCGGTGGTCTGCCGCAACGTGCCGCCCGGCATCCAGAACTACCAACAGCGTACCGGCCGTGCCGGACGCCGCGCCCAGGCCGCGCCGGTCAGTGTGACCTTTGCCCGGGACCGTAACTACGACCAGGCCGTCTTCCACGATGCGGCGGAGTATCTCGGCCGCGCGCCGAAAACCCCCTTCGTCCATCTGGGCAACGAGCGGCTTTACCGCCGTCATCAGTATTCCGTGCTCATGGCGGGCGTGCTTGCACATCTGGGGATTGGTGAGCAGGGAGGGATGCCCAACCTGAAAAACTTCTACGGTGACACTTTCGGCGAGGACGAACAGACCGTGTTCGAGACGAAGGTGAATGTTTGGCTGCGCTCCCCGGCGGGCCTCAAATATCTGGCGGAAGCCAATGATCTGGCCCGGACGCTGCCACCCGAAACGGCAGCCCAGCTATCCCTGTCCGCCGACGATCTGGCTGCCGCCTTTCTCGCGCAACTCCAGGAATGTGCCGACTGGTACGGTGAACGCTGGCGCTATTACTTCTCCAAGTGGCAGGAAACCGGCAGCGACTTGGCACTCGCGCGTCAGCACAGTTTCTGGGCGATGCAGATGGACAAGTGGCAGGAGCAGGCACTCATCACCCAATTTGCCCGCCTGGGTTTTCTGCCGACGTATTCGTTCCCGGTTAACAGCGTACAGTTGGAGGTCTTGCATGGTCGCGGCCGGAATGCCGACCGGTTCCGTCGGCCCTGGGAAGAAGACATCCTGCTGGTGCGCGACGCCAAGACAGGCATCAGCGAATACGCCCCCGGCGCGCAGGTCGTCGCGGGTGGCCGCATCTGGGAATCCTACGGCATCGGGCAATACCCGCAGCATTTCATGCCGACGCGCTTCTACCGGGAATGCCCGGCCTGCCGCCACGTCGAGATTGCTGAGGACGACCACGACTTCGGCGGCGCTTGCCCCCGTTGCAACGCGGTCCTGCCGCCCGGCCCCTCGCAACGGCCGCGCGCCTTCATCGAGCCCAAGAGCTTTGTCACCTCCAGCAAGAACTCCGACGGCGCGGACCCCGGCCTGACCCGGCTGCGTCCACCCCCGGCGCAGGAAGCCCGCCTGCTCTCCGCCGCCGACGAGGGGGAATTTCTCCTGCAACCCACGAATGTACCTCTGACAACCTGGGCCTACCAGGACGCGAAGGGTGGACGGATGTTCGTGGTCAATCGCGGGCGCAAAGACGGTTTTCTGCGCTGCCGGTGCGGCTACACCGCCCTGATCCGCAACCCCGGCCATGCGCAAACCATCCGCCAGGCCCCGCATCACACCCCGTACGATCTTCCTTGCACGCCGCACTTCTTCCGGCCCGAGGATCTGGCACACGAGTTTCGCACAGATCTGCTTCAGATCCGTCTGGATAAACCCGTGCCGGTGCCCGTGGATTTGCCCGATGTGGAAAGGGAAATCTTCATGGAAAACTTCATGCGTACGCTCGGCGAGGCTCTGCGTCTCGGCGGGGCGGAACTGCTGGGCATCGACTCGCGCGAACTGGCGGTGACTACCCGCCGCCGCGCCTTCGGCTCGCCGGAGATCGTCCTCTACGACGGCATCGCTGGCGGGGCCGGTTACTGCCGGATGATCCAGGAACGCAACCTGCGCTCTCTGCTCGACGCAGGCCGCCGGATCCTGGACTGCCCGGCGGATTGCACTGACGCTTGCCGGGTCTGCCTGCACGGCTACGACAACCAGCATATCTGGGAGCGTTTCCAACGCCGTCCGGTACTGTCCTGGCTGGATGCCTTGCTTGGCATCAACCAACCCGCCAATCCTTTCGCCCGCTTTGGTGCCGCGCCTTTCGCCGTGGCCGCCCAGCTTCCGGGCACCGCGTTGGTCCTTCGGGAAATCGAGTCGGCCAGCCACCTCGTGGCGGTGGCACCCACGTTGTTCGATCTGGTCAAGCAGGTTGATCCCCGACAGACACCCGGATCAGCGGACACGCTGGACTTTGTGCGCCGCTTGACGGCCTGGATGGCGGGAGGAGGCAAGTTGGACATCGCCTTGGGCCAGCCGCCCAACTTTGATCCGGCGTATCCCAACGCGTTGCTCCTCGCCAACTGGCTGACTCCTTGTTTGTCGGATGGTCGCTTGGTACTCTGGCGTTTACCGAGCGGATTTCAGCCCGGACTCTGGCCGCGTCTGCTCTTCAATCCCGGCCGTGCGGGTTCGTCGGCCTACTTCTCCTTGAATGGCACGGCCAGTTTTCTGACCTCGCCTCTACTGCCGCCCGCGTGGAAGAGTCCGAGCTTTTCGGATGCCGATTGGCAGGCGTTGCGCGCCGGCTGGACGCCGCTGCCGTGGGCAAAATGCCTGCCGCGGCCCGAAACCGTGATTGTCACCGAGTACAAGCCCAGCCAAACGCGCCGCCCGGCGCTGGACTTCGCCTTCTGCAAGGATCGCCCGGCAGAACTGCTGCGGATTGAAGACCCGTACGCGACGGACAATCCGGCCAACACTCTTTTGCTGCGTTCCTTTCTGGAAACCCTAGCTGTGCTCTGGCCAGCGTGGCCCAAGGCAGTCGAACTGAAAGTAAAGGAATCGAGGGATCCCAGCTTCCGGCAACGACTCGGCGACTTGGAGCGTTGGATCGGTGAGAAAGGTTCCGCCTTCAAGCGGGAAATTGTCCCGGCCCACGGCCCACGCGTGCAGGATTTCCATGATCGGCGGCTGGTATTCCGTTTCGACGGGAACAACGGCAAACCGGGAAATGTCCTGACTCTTTTGACAGGCGGGATCGACCGCTACATGTCCGTGCAGGATGAATGCACCGTCATCAAGCACGATCAGCGCGTCTGATTGCCGACGAATCTCTTGCTCTCACGTGGACAACCCGAACACGAGATAATCCTTTGCGCGAACGGCCAGTTCCTCCTTGCGCTGACGCCAGTCGGGCAGGGAGCGTCCCAACGCTTCCCAGAAGGCGGGTTTGTGGTGCTGTTCACCCAGGTGGATGAGTTCGTGCATGATCACGTAATCCAGGAACCGCACCGGCAACTGCAGCACCTTCCAATGTAGGAAAATCACACCGTTGCGCCCACATGAGCCCCAGCGGAATCCGAGATCGCGCACCTCGATCCGCTCGGGTGCTCGGGAGGTGCGCGACGCCAGCATCTCGGCTCGTTGCCGCAGCCAGTCCGCGCCGTTTTGCAAATACCACCGGCGGAAGTGCGCTTCGCCGGGCCGGGCATCCTGGCGTAGCATGAACCGGGAGCCGTCGAATCGGAGTGCCGTTCTCTGCTCTTCAACGACCTTGAGCGGGTAACGCCGCCCAAGGTAACAGAAGGCTTCGCCGGAGACGTATTCCGGCGCGCGTAGCCGCGGGGTGGTTTCCGCCTTGAGCGCCAGCTTGCAATGCACCCAGAGCAGCTTGCCGTTGATCCAACGGGAAAGCTCTTCCCGGGAAGTTTGCACCGGCGCGTGGGCGACCAACTCTCCTGCGCGGTCCACCGTCAGGCCGAGCGTCTTGCGGCGATCGCTGCGGCGCACCTCGAAATTTAACCCGGCGAGTTGCAAGGTCTCGTTCATGGGCGGGTCAGGATTTCATGGTTGGCTTGAGCCTGGGTGACCAGACGCTGGGCCAGGTCGCGTTCGCTGCCAAGGGGGCAGACCCCGGCTTCGTCGAGATCCTGAACCAGGGAACGGGTAAGTAGTTCCCGGGCGTGCGAATCTTTCCAGAAACCAACACGCCGGACCTCGCGGCGGATGCGCTCCACCATCTTGAGTGTTGTTTCGATGATTGTCTTGCGTTCCCCCTCTGTGAGCGTCCGGTCCTTGTCGCACTCTTCCATCACGGTCCGCACGAAGGGCACCTGCACGTCAGGATCCAGGTCAGGGAAGTCCTGGCGGTCGCCGTCTTTGAGTTCCGCGATGAATCCGCGCAACTCCCGCTCCAGCGCATCCCAGTCGTCCTTGAACTTTTGGAGGATTTCCTCCAGCCGCTGACTCATTTTCCGGGCGTAAGCGGGATTCTGGCTGGAGAAGCCGACGATGTGGTAGCGGGCGGCGTGCTGCATCTGCGCGGCGCGTGTCCGGCCACTGTCCTGCGCCTGCAAAACCTTTTCGAAGTCCGCGTCCGTGATCGAAGTGGGCGGGATTTTCGGGTCCACTCCCCGCGCGGAGATGTGCGTGTGGATGAGCGCCTTCACCTTCTCCGCCACTCCGAAGAGGTTGAGCGCCGGGTCGCGGTACAGGTTGGCCGCCACCTTGTTGATGAAGCCCAGCAGCTTGGCGTCACGGAACACCTCGTCGGCCACCTCCGGCCGGTGCTCTAGCAAGCCCAGCGTCTCGTAGAACATCCGCAGCTTGTTGATGAAATCGGCTCGGACCTTCAAGTCTGCCAGCAGGTCCACGCACACGTTCACCTCGCTCTGCAAATCGGTGACGCCCCGGTCGGTGAACACGGCTACCGCCCGCGCCCGGCGGCCGAGCAGCTTCGGCAGTTCGATGCCGATGTCGAGCATCGCACCGGCAACATCCGCCTTGTCGTAATCTTCGAGCGCTTTATGCAAATGGTGCGCGACACCGATATAATCCACGACGTAGCCGCACTTCTTTTTGCCGCACGTCCGGTTCACCCGCGCGATGGCTTGCAGGAGATCGTGCGCGACGATCTTGCGGTCGAGGTAGAGCACCTGTTCGACCGGCGCGTCGAAACCGGTCAGGAGCATGTTCATCACGACCAGGATCGAAAGTGGGTCGGTCTTGTCGGTGCGGACCGGATCGAGCCGGAGGGTGAAACGCTTGATGAGATCTTCCTGCCGCGTTTTGTCCGTCCACTGCCGCCAGGATTCGGGGTCGTTGTGATTGGGGGAAAACACCGCGGCCACTTCCAGCGCGCGCAGTTTGGCGAGTTGCGGGTGAGTCCGCACGAGGAAGCGCAGGTCCGGCGCGAGTGCTTCCATCTCGTCGTCGGGCATGGCCAACATCCCGGCGGGTAGCGCTTCGAGTGCCGCCACCAGTTCGACGCGGGCGGCGCCGAGTTTCTCCAGGTACGTCACGGCGGCCTCGCGGCTCGTTGCCACCACCTGCGCCTTGTAGTCTTCCGGCAGGATCACGCCAGCATAATGCCGGATCATGTCGCGGGCTTTTTGCGCGATGAGCTTGGGCGCTTCCAGCACGTCGCCCTCGGTGGCGTACTTCGCTTTGATGACGGCGAGTTCCTCGGGCGAATGTTCGCGAAACATGTCCTCGAACACAGCGTCGAGGTTCGGCGCGTCGAGCACCTCGCCGTCGGCGGTGCGGCCTTCGTAGAGGATCGGGACCGTCGCGCCGTCGAGTTCCGCATCCTGGAGGATGTATTTGTCGATGTACTCTCCGAAAATCTCGCTCGTCTCTTTCTTCCGGGCGCTGATGATGGGCGTGCCCGTGAAGCCGATGATGGCGGCGTTCGGCAGGGCCGAATGGAGATTGCGGTGCAGTGTGCTGGTATGAGAGCGGTGCGCTTCGTCCACCAGCAGGAGGATTTCCTCCGAATCATTGAGCAGAGGAAACTTTTCCTGGCGAATCGTCTCCTTAAAGGTCACCTCCCTCTCGATGGTCTTCTCGCTTGCGCCCGGCAATCGTTCCCGGCGCACAATGGTCATCGACACCTGGTCTTCGGACCTATCGCTCGTTCGGGGCATGACATCCAGCGTGCCGCGGGGCACCAGATCGCCGGACGGCTGGTACTTCTGAAGCATTGCCATGACGATGTCCGGCGTGGGCTCGCGCAGGAGCCGCTGCGTCAGTTCCGTGGGCGATTCGCGCGTGCGCAGGTCCTCGTCGGTGGGCCGGACGGCCTCGTCGCTGAGTTGGGCGGTGCGGCCGAGTTGCCGTTGCAGGTCGGTACGGTCGGTGACGACGACGATCTTGAAGCGTTTGAGCCGGGAAGTCATGCGCATCTTGCGCACGAGGAAGATCATGCTCAGGCTCTTGCCCGAGCCCTGCGTGTGCCAGATAATGCCGCCGCGTTCGTCGCGGGCTGCGCCGCTGCGTTTGGTGCGTCCTTCCTGCAAACGGGTCACCGCCTTCTGGATGGCCCGGAACTGCTGATAACGCGCCACGACCTTGCGTGTCCTGCCACCGGACTGCTGGAACACGGTGAAGCAGCGCACCAGATCGAGCAGGAGGGCGGGGCGCAAAGCTCCGGCGGTGAGGATCTGCTGGCTTTGGAGCGCAGTGCCCGGCACGCTCATGGCGGCGGGGCGTTTTTCGGGTGCGCGGAAGAAAAGCGGCGTGCCGGCACGCTCGCTCTGCTCGGGACCGGCGGCGGCGAGAAGCCGGGCGGCCTCGGGTTCCTGACCGGAGCGGGGCAGGACGCCGAGTTCCGCCGCCACGTCGCTCATGGGCACGGGGCTGGTGTCGGCCCATTCCAGGTAGGCTTCGGGCGGCGCGCCTACCGTGCCTATGCGCGCCTCGAAGAAGTCGCTGGCGATCAGGAGCTGGTTGGTATGGAAGAGGCATTCAACGCCCTCGCTTTCGGTGTAGAGCGTGGGAAAAAGTTCCCGGCGCTGGTTGGTGTAACGCAACAGTTGGTCGATGGCCTGCTGCAAGGGATCTTCGAGGCCAGGGCTTTTGAACTCGGCGACGACCAGCGGGATGCCGTTGACGAAGAGGACGGCATCGGGGATGACGTGTCCGCGCCCGCTGGTAAGTTCCACCTTGAACTGATTGATGACGAGGAAATCGTTTTCCTCCGGATGTTCAAAATCGATGTAACGCACCTCCTGCGGACGGCCCTGGTTCCAGGCGGATAGACCTTCGACGACGGTGCCCTTGAGGAGAAGTTCGGTCGCGGCCTGGTTGGTTTCCATGAGCCGCAGTCCGGGAACGGTTTCCAGGTTGCGGATGGCGTGGGCGACGCGTGTGTCGTCTAACCACGGTTGGCCATCGCGCAGGTTGATCTTGCGGAGAGCGGCGGCGAGTCGTTCCCTGAGCAAAACCTCCCGGAAGTTAGGGCGTTCGGTGAGTTGCGGCGTCTCCTTGTCGCCCTCGATCCACTGCCAACCCATTTTCTGAAGTTGTTCGCAGAAGGGGTGCTCGACCAGATCGTATTCCCACTGGATTTTGCTCATGGGGTAGAAAAATTGATTGTCTCGGGTACACGGACACGACCGGTGAGAAGGTCGGTCATCAAACCGGATTTAAGGTGTTGGAGTTTGGCGATGTTTACAGCTTGGCAAGCGATACGTTCATCCGCAGCATCAAGTATCGTTTTACTTTGATCTTGCTCTGCCCGAGGCGGAATGGCAACAAGCAGCGCTTCAACAGAAGGAAGACTCATCCCCGCCTTTGCACCTGAATCATTAAGAGCTGCAAACAACTTTGCAGCTGGCCCAAACGACAGGTATCGTCCGACCCAACGCGGGCAGATATTAGGCACCAATCGGACTAGAGCGACATGTTGATTAATGTATGCTTCCTCAAATGAATCGGGCACAACGCCGACCATTCCAAGATCGGCTGTGATGGAAATGAGAACATCACCTGGACGCAGTTTAGTGCGTAAGCCCTCGCCTCCGAGCGGTGGGCAGACGCGAACAACATCGTCAAACTTCAAATTGATGTGCTCACGGGTCAGATTGCCAATCCGGATAAACAATGCGCCTTCTTTGCTGTAGTAATCAGCCCAACCTCTTGAGCCGCTCGTAACAAGTCTAGCTATGCTTCCGAGAGGCACGACATGCCAGCCGTATGGGACGCGTCCGAGTGGAGAATCTCGAAAATGGTCGGAGCAAAACTCGGATTCACGGATCGTGCCATCTGTTTCAAGTCCACGAGTGAGGAGATCGTAATGCAGACCTGCGCGTGTCTCCTTTAGTTTCGAAAGCAGAAGCTTCGTCTCAACGATTGCAACATCAATTACATTTAATATCTTTGCAATCTCCGATTGTTCTTCTATTGAAGGCAAGTAGAATTCTTGGTTTAAGTAGTCTTGGACTTTTAGATTGATGATGCCAGTAGTTTGTTGTTGATAGTTCCAAATACTAGGCTGACGGTATAAATACAGCAAAAGCCAAGTCAAAAATTGAGGAACTACCTTGTGTTTATTTGGCCTCAACGCACGAAAGAAGTTGGAGCAAAGATAAATGCTGGAATCCGGCGACTCAAAACAAGCAACTCTGCCAACTGGTTTCCCCGGGCCTCCCCCCGATGCCTCAAGCAACACATCGCCATTCTGCAAACGGCGTTTCGTAAGAGATGATTGATCAATGAACCGTGCAGCAGCAGTTCCGAAATTGATGTGTCCCTCTTCATCTAAATTGGTCGCTCGAAGGACACGAGCATTTGATCCATCACGCCCCGGCTCGTTTCCCCAAGCACCAGAGAAATCGTTGATTAGGCAGTCGCGAAGCGATGTTTTAAACCAAGGTAATGGTGTGGGCAGCATAATCACGTGTAAGCAAGCCGCTCCATGAGTTTCGAGAGTATCACTTGACTGTCGGCCTGATGATCCGATAACTCGGTGAGTGTCACCTTATACTTGGACCATACGCGCTTAATCATGCGCACTGCTTCTTGTCTTTTCTCGACAACGGCTGCAATAAGGTCAGCTTGCACATCTCCGGCGAGCAACTCAAGTGCCACTATGGATTTCTCATCTTCCGTCATAGCGCAACAGCGTGCTTGGAGTTCCTTAACAAACCTTCCCATCAATGTACGGTAGTTTGTGCGACCTTGGACAAGCTGCTCTTTGATCTGCTCGTAGGGTGCAAACATCGCTTCCAACGCAGATAATTGATCAAGGATAGGTTGCAGTTCAATTGTTGCCTTCTTGACTGCTTGTCTATCCTCATCCGTAGCACGGGCTTTGGCTCCGATGCGATCTAACCTTGCCAATTCTTGGAATGCCACCCTACTCCCGGCACGTATTTCACGTACCTGCCGTTCGAGGTCTTTGGCGTAGTTCCAAGTCGCCAGATCCTCCTCTTCAACATCGTCCGGCGGATTGCTCTGCTCGAAAGCTTCCTTCTCACTCTTCAGCCGTGCGATCTCTGTCTTAGCATCCTCGATTTTTTCCAAATAGTCTGTCATCGTGCGGCGCACGAGCTTGTGGCTGAACGGATCAAATACTGGCCCCGTTACCTCGTCATCCTCCACCGCGTCGGCGATGGCATCCACCCAGCCGTCAATCACGCCGGAAAAACCGTTCTCCATCAACGTTTTCAAATCAGGCAGCGAATCGGTCCACCACGAAGCCGTCACGCCCGCCAGCTTGAAGCGGTTTAGCGCCCCCAGCGGCAGCAAAGCCGTGACAAACGTCGTCAGTAACTCCGCGCGCACGCCGTTCAAATTCCGGCGGCGCGGCAGGTCGGCGAGATGCGGGGAATGTTCCTTCCACCACTCGGCGAAACGTTCGTGCACCAGCGCCATCTTCGCCTGCACACCAGGATCGTTCTCCACCAGCGGGCGGATCGCTCCACGTTCGGACAACGCAGCGGAGAAATCGTAGTACGCCGGGTCATTCTCTCGCGGCGTGAAGGCGCGCAGCGGCGAGAAACCCAGTGCGTCGAACAACTCCTGCTTGTCCGCTACCTCCGCCACCGGCACGCCGCCCACCAGATGGGCGCGCACGTCCTGCGGCTCGGGCGGCGGGGAGTTGTCCACGTAGCGGCGGATGTTCAGGTTCCAGTCGTTGGCGGGATTGGCGATCTCTTCGAGCGCCACCACCCGCGCGTAGCCGGGAATGTCCTCATAGTGCTCGAAGGCGGAGACGATCTTCTCGATGTGCTCGGGCCGCAGATGATTCTGCGCGCGGCCGGCGTGAAACTCAGCGTCGGCGTTGATGAAGAGCACCCGGCCACGGCGTGCTTCGGGCTTGTTCGGGTTGAGGTACTCCCCACTGAGGTTGGGCCGCATCACCAGTATGCACGCCGGGATGCCAGCGCCGTAGAAAAGATTCTGCGGCAGGCCGATGACCGCCTCAATGAGATCCTCCTGTAGAAACCGCTGGCGGATTTTCTTTTCCTCCCCGCCACGAAAGAGCACGCCATGCGGCATGACAGTGGCGACCATACCGCGGGTTTCCTCGCCGTCGATCTTGCGCTGGTCGCGGCACACCGCGAGCATATGCTGGGCGAACATGAGGTCCGCCTTCTTGCCACTGGTCGGGCACCAGCCCCAGCGGAAGCGTTCGGGAAATTCCATCTCGCCGCGCGAATAATTCTGGCTGAAGGGTGGGTTGGCGATGACGCGGTCGAAGCGTTCCAGTTCCCCGGCCTCGCGGTGCGCCGGGTGGAGCAGGGTGTCGGCGAGCTGGATGTCCGCGCTAGGCACGTCGTGCAAGAGCATGTTGAGCTTGCAGATCGACCAGGCGCTCGCGTCATTAACCTGCCCGCAGAGGCGCAGGTTGGTCGGATCGCCGCCGGATTGCTCGACGAACTCGCGGCTGATGATGAGCATCCCGCCCGAGCCGCAGGTCGGATCGTACACGCTCATGCCCGGCGTGGGCTTGAGGATGCGCACCATCAGGCGGATGACATCACGCGGCGTGTAAAAGTCTCCTCCCTTCTTGCCCGCCGACTCGGCGAACATAAGGATCAAAAACTCATAAGCCGCGCCGAGCAGGTCACTGAACTGGAAATCCTCGTTGCGCAGGCGGTAGCGGTTGAACTGGCGCACGAGATCCTTGCAAGCCGCGTCGGACACGAGCCGCCGGTTGTTCTGGATCTTGAGGGAACTGGATGTGGTCGAGAACGTGTTCCAGGCTGGCATTGGCCTCGCTCAAGGCCCCGAGCGCCTTGTCGAGGACGCCGCCGAAGGATTCGCTGCCGTCGTTGAGTTTTTCCTGGAGGTACTTCCAGCGGGCCTTTGGCGGGACGAAAAAACCTTTGAAAAAATTGACGTCCTCGCCCTTCTTGCGCGCTTCCTCAGATGGCAAACCGCGGGCGGTTTGGCGGGCGACGATCTTCTCCTGCTCGGCGTCGAAGACGTCAGAGGAGCGCTTGAGGAAGAGCATCCCGAAGATGTAGTCCTTGTAGGTGGCCGCATCGAGCCCTTCCTGGCGCAGGCGGTCGGCAGCGGAGTAGAGGTGGCGTTCGAGTTTGGCGAGGGAGAGACGTGGCATGAGTGGCGGAAGTGAGGCTGGAGCCCGGCGCGGGGGAACGGCGCCCGGTCCGGCGTAACCATGCCGGTTTTTCGCTCGGGTCACAAGCCGCGGTCAAAGGGAAAAGTGTCTTGGCCAGGGGACCCCGCACGGAAAGGCACCACTGCCCGCTGCTATTCCCGCTACACCGGTGCGGGACACGCTCGTCAGCGGCCAGTGGTGCGGCGTCGCTCAGGGCGTCGGCGACCCGACCGGCGGGAGGGGTAGCGGCGGTTGAATCGGTTGCGTCAGGTTGCTGCGGAAGAACCACTCCGGCAACGACCAGTACCGCTTAGCCAGCGACATGAATAGATCAAAAACGTCATGGTTACCATGCCCGACCCAAATCGTATCGTCGGGCAACAACTTCGCCAGATCGTCGAACTCCACAAAAGTCCGCGTTCCATGGGGCGGATAGTCAAAGAGCGTCGCCGCCTGGGATGCGTGGTCATTTCGAATCTCTGACCACAGCTCGGTGGTAATCCACGGCGTGAAGTTTGCGGCGACCAGATGATAGCGACCGGAAGGGGTCCTCGTGTCTGGTGATGCCGATTTGGTCAATGGGCTGTCTCCAGGAACCACGTCCGCACTACTCGCCGGCGGTTTCGCGGTGCGCGCTGGTGAAACATCGTTCGAAAGCGGCGGCGTTCTCTGACCGAACTTTGCGTACCGGCGGATTTCTCGTCCTTCCTCGGTGCGCCAAATTTTCGCTAATCGGCGGGTGCGGTAGAGATGGAAATACGCGTCGAGATTCGAGCGCATAGTCGGCAGGTTGTCCTCCACGAAGGGCCAGACCGTGACGAGGCCGGAGAGGCTGGCGCTCGGCAGTCGGCGGGAACCTTGGGTATAATTCGAGCCGATGGCGACAACGACCGGTGCGTCGATTTCACGCATGGGTTTGCCCCGTGGACACGCTTGGCCGGAATCGAGCGCGAAATACTGGACGTTTTCCCGATCCACGATAAACCGTGCCGCTTGCCGCGGGACCATGTGGGTGGATCGGGTGCCGTTGCCGAGGTACTTGCCTTCCAGCCGGCTGAGATACTGAACGAGTTGTGAATAGAGCATTTCTGGAGAGGGTTAACGGCGGAGAGAAATTGCAAGCGGCGAGCGGTCAGGCAACCGGAAGAAAGCGTTTGGCCACCGCTACCGATCTCAGCAGATCGTCGATGACCTCGCCCTCTCCAGCGTAGTCGAAACGGGCGGTGCCATTGGCGGCGCTTGTCTCATCGCGCTGCGCCGAGGTTGCTGCCGCAAAACCGGCTAGGGGTGAGCCCAGGTCGAAGCCATTTTTCGCGATCAACTCCAGCCGGTAAACGCGTGTGGGATCGTTGCCGTAGATCAAATACTGCAGCTTGATCTGGCAGTGCTCGTGCGTCAGCAGCACGTAAGGCCGGTAGGCATTGTCGATCCAGTTGTCCAATTCCCGATACTGCAGTTTGAAAGGCTCGAACGCTACGCTTCGCAGATGTCTGCTGTAGAGCGAATAGGTCCGCAATTCCGCGCAGCCGGCGGATGGTTTCTGCGCGCTCATAAGGAGGATGTTGCGCTCGATCCCTTTGTCATAACGACGAATTTTTCGCTGGTGGCAATACGCGAACAGCTCCGGAGATCGGACGAGATATTGCCGCCAGTTGAGAGCAGGACTTGTGGCCAGAGGTTCCGCCGCGCGCTGCGCAAGGATGCGCAGCGACGAGGAGCTGGCCGAGGCGATCATCGGGATGCACGGCAAGCCGTGGCCCGAGCGTTTTGAGCAGTATTAACTTCTTGCCACTGAAATCGTACCGCCTACCCACCGGACGTGCCGTTGACCAGCCGCAGGAGCACATCGGCATGGCACGGCAGCCCCGGACGGCACCAGCAGCCGAGATTCTTGCCACGCAATGTTGCCCTTGCCACGTCGAACAGACCTTTTTGTTCGGGTTCCTGAATCCACGCTTCATAACGGCGGATCGCTTCGTCCCGTCCAAGCTGTTCGACGGGAAAAGGATTGCCGAACTTGCCGGGCCGGCCGACGTAGACTGTATTGTCTGGTTTGCGCCAGCCTTTCCGGCGGCTCATCTGAATGCGTTGGAGTGACATGTTCGCCGCTGGGCGTGGATGGTTTGATTCCTCCATGTTTTGGCTATGTTTGGTGGGCATCAGGCGAAAGGTTCGAAGGCCTCGCCCAGCAGAATTGCGCCTTCGGCCTCGCGTGGTACCCAGTGTCCAGCGTTGATCAACTTGGGATAATGCAGGAAGCGCAGCTGCTCGGGACCAATGTGCCGAGCCAACGCATCGAAGGTGTTCCGGGCGTACAGATCCCAAGCCTGTCCCGAACCTGATCCGCACACCGCGCGCAGACGTTCCGCCTCGGCCTGGAAGCCGCCTTGGTCCAACGCTGCCAGGGTGTTCGCGAAGGAGGGACCCCGCACGTTGATCACCTCCGCCCACACCTGCTCACAGCGATCCACCCGGATCTGCTCGACGGCGTGCTCGGCATACTGGTCGTAGTCACTCTGCGGCAGGATCGGACAAAGCATCCCGAAGGTGCGATAGCCGTGATCCTGCAGCCAGTGCAGCGACCGGATGCGCTTGGACACCCGAGCCGTGTCTTTCTCGAACGATTTGCAGAGGGCGTCGTCGAGCGTCCCCGTACTGACGCCGTAGATCATCCGCTGCTTAAACCTGACGGGGATCAGCTTGGCCAGTTCTGGCAACAGGCTGCTCTTGGAGAGCACGCGCACGTCCCAATTGGTCAGCTCGAAGATCATCTTGCAGGCCTCGGCCGTTTCCTTGACCAGCACCATGTTGGCAGCGGCATCGACCAGAGGGCTCGTGTAGATGACCATCTTCCGGCCCAGGTCAACGCCTGGCGGCCGATCGACGGTCAACTGCCGACGCAGGACCTGGAGGCCGCGCCGGCGGCGAACGATCACCTCTTCGAGCCGCTTGCCCAACAAGGCAGCAGAGCGTTTCACCGCCTGGATCGCGGTGAGCTTGAAGATCATCGGGATCACGTAGCAGAAGCTGCACGAGTACACGCAAATGCTGCCGAGCGAGAAGGTCGGCCCGTCGCAAAGCTGCTTGTGGGCAAAATCGCTGTGGAAGTCGATTACGGTCTTTGCGTCGATCTCGAAGACAGGTTTCTGCCCCATCGTGCCGACGGGGCACGACCCGCAAGGCGACGAAACTACAGGCGCAGCCGGATCCGAACAGGATGAGCAGGACATGTTAGGCTTCCTCCTCTCCGTGCGTTGTAAACCAGTCGGCTTTGAACGCAGCCAGTGCTTTCTCGAAATCAAGCAGGGCTTGCGTGGTCCATCGCTCCAGACCATCCGCGACATTATCCTGCAGACGCGTGATGAGGTCCGCTTTGACCACGGCGGTGGAGGGAACAACCTCTGTGGTCTGCGAAAGGGGCGATGCTTTGGTGTGCTTTGCTCGTTCATTTAGTACGACCACCTTGCTTGCCGCCTTGTTGATGCTCTTAGCCAGAGCGTTGCTCAGTACATTGTAGGTCGCCTGATCGCCTTCCTGCTGCAGCTCGGCGAGTTTGCCGACGATTGCCACGCACTGGTCGACTTTCTTCACGCCAATAGCCATCTGCTTGGCAACGATGGCGCGGGCATCACCACGACCTTCCGGCGATTTCGCCGGAACCTTTGCGGCCGTGCCGGCCGCCTGGCGCATCTGCGCCTTGCGGGCTTCAATCCGCATGCGAGACGCGGCTTCCCGGACGATTTGTTCGTTCGTCTTTACACGCTGAATATTCGCGTTGAGTAACAGATCAATCGCAACCTCGTCGTCGGCGGGTTCGACCGTGATAACCGGCACTTCGCTCAGTCCGGCCGCGACGCTGGCCGCGTGGCGGAGGTGACCGGAAATGATGAGGTTTTGTGGCGTAACAACCAAAGGTTCCAAAACCCCATGTTCGCGGATACTTCCGACAAAATCACCGCCTGGTTGGTCGCCGTAAATCTCAAGTTTGGCTGGGTGCGGCCTGAGTTGATCGGGAGCAACGCGGCGGACGGCGGCTTGGCTGACTGCGACCGGGTACCTCCCGGAACTTGGGGGTTTAGTGAACGGCTTAACACTGTCGTGGAGACCGATCATGCCGCCGTTTTCGTTGGCGGAGACAAGAACGGTCGGGGAACTGGCTTTTTCAATGGTCGTAATACTCATGCTGAATGCTGACGCCTAATCCGTGCGGTCACATAGAGCTTCAGCATGGGCACGGCACACCACGACAAAGCCCCCGGACGAAGTCCGGATGATTTTGAAAGGGGACGCGTTGAGAGCCGCGTCAGGAATTGAGGCCCAAAAGTAGGTGGGGTCCGAACTTGGGTGGCAGCACAGATGCCCGAGAGTCGTTCGGAACTCCCATTCGTTGGCCGAGAACCCTCTGAATGACAGCAAACAAACCAATGTCAAGAGTTGGGGAGCGCCAGAACGAGCTTGCGGAAGCTATGTCCGCCACGAAACGTCTAGCCGAATGGGTGTGCCTGATGCCAACAGCGCGTTCGATCTAGCCCGTCTTTGTGCAGGCACTGTCAATCTATTCACACTGGCGGTTACAACGCCCTGCAAAAGTCCGCTGCAAGTGGTACCCGTTAGACGCCGGCCAGAGACAACGGTGTCTGTTCCTTCATCCTGCAGCCGGGATGTCGTCGATCCGAATGTTCAGGGTGTGTTCGTCAACCAAAGCATCACAACGCTCACCTCGACGCGCGGGCAGCGACAACTGACCAGCACCAGATGCATGTTAAGTGCTGCAGATGGTCGTAACCCCGTGACGAGAGCTATCCTGCAAGCCGATCGATTCGGTCGATGCGTCAGTGTCCGCTGCCGGTCGCTTTTCGTTGTTCGACGATCCACTCGTAAGCCGCTTGGATCTGCTTGAACTTCTCCTCGGCAAAGCGGGTAAACTCTGCGGATAGACCCCTGGCGGTGAGGGTGTCGGGGTGGAACTCGCGCACGAGCACTTTGTACCGCTGCCTGATGCGCTCGTCGTTATCCGTCTGGACACACCCCAACAGTTCGTAGGCCGCCTTGAGCTGGTTGGCCTTCGCTTCGTGCGAGGCGCGGAAAAAGCTCAGGCATTGCTGGTAGCCGCAGCCGAGCACGGTGCAGGCTTGCTGAAGCAGTTGTACGGCTTGCCCTGACATGCTCCCATCAGCGTGGGCAAGGTGCAGCAGCAGGAGAACGAGGGTAACCCGGGCCTGCTCGGCTCCGGGCGAGAGTTGTGCAAACAAGTCGATCACCTCGGCATAGGTCAATGGCCCGGTCTTGGCTTCATTGAAGACGCTGATGGCCTGCTGCCGGGCTTCTCCGACCAAGCCAAGCTCCACGAACGCACAATCCAGCACGCGCACCTCCTGTTTGGTGACGATCCCGTCCGCCTTGGCGAACTTGGCGAGGACCCCGATGGCCACCCTCGTCAGGTCATTGGCGTAAAGCTCGCGCTCCTTGACCTTGCGCGGATCCACCTGTGGGCTCGGCGTGGCCTTCGGCGGGCTGGCGGGCTCGGACGGGGTTTGGCTGCCACCGTTGATGAGGGCTTTGAAGAAGGCACCAGCACCCAATACCAGCACGATGACCAGCCAACGCGGGGGGCCGTGGTAGCCGAAGTCGAAGGTTTGGGCAATCAGAGTCAGCATGTTCATCATGGTAGAAAGTGTTGGTGACGATCGATGTGGAGGATCTGACCCTCCGGCCAGAGTGGCCAGGGCGGCAACGGAGGTCAGGCACCCCGAGACTACGTCTTGAAGATCTTGCCGCAGTGCGGGCAACGGCGGAATTGGTCGGCGAGTAGCCAGCCGGTCACCCCTCCGAACAAAGCACCGGGCACCGTGCCAGCGATCCCGCTCACCGGTCCGCCGACGATCCCGATCCCCGCACCGATCCAGGTGCCTGTACCAGCTCCTGCCGCCATGGCTGCGGCGCGTGTGACCAAGCTCTCGGTATTATTCATGTCGAAGCTCCGTTTGCACTTGGGACAAGCGACCTTGGCCATCTCAGCGTTTCCTGGACGGGTTGAAGGTCAGGTCGAACTGTTTGTCGATGCGCCTTTTCTTTAGGTATGCCGCCACGGCACCGCCGATCGCACCCACCCCTGCACCGATGGCCGTACCCGTGACAACCGTGGCTACGCTGACCACGGCCGCGCCGCCAATCACCGGCAACCAGGCTGGGGTGGTGGTGATGACCGCCACGCCGCTGAGCACGGTGGCGGCTCCCCCCGCCAAGCCACCGGGACGTGCACCTTTGAGCGCCCCGATCAGCAGGCGCGCCTGCGTTTCCGTGGGTTTAGGCCAGGGCATGACGCAATGCCTCCTGGATGATGGACTCGGTGGTTTCCCGACGTTGACGTTCCTCTTGGTCCTTGGCAATGCCCACCCACGCACCGAGAGCCATGCCGATCTCGGTCTGGTGGTGTTCGCTAAAATAGCCGACCAGCGGCACGTGGCCAATCAGGTGGCCGATCAGCCCGCCGAGCAGGGTGTAGTAAACGGTGTTCTTGGTGACGAGTTCACCCAGGCGAGCGTTGACTGATGAGACGAACGCATCACGCTTTTCAGGCGGGATCCGTTTTTGTAGTTGGAGCAGCAATTCTTTGGTTTGGGTCGGGATAGTCATCGGGTTTTGAGGAGCCAGCAGGTGGGAGGGCGATGGAGAAGAGGGACACGTTGTCATCCGGAACATGGGTGCGGCATCTCGATGGATTCGGGTGCCTGTGCTGTTCCTGGTCAGTCGAAAGTTCGCTCCGGGGTCCGCAGCACTTCGATGGTCTTGTCGGTGAAAATGCGCAGGGTCCAGCCCTGGGGGCTGTCGTAAGCCCAGCATCGATGGCCACCGATTGCCGTCGGCTTGATGGTGCGAACGCCGTAAGCGTTGATGAACGTCTGGGCGAACTCCTCGGCCCCCTGATCAGCCGTATTGAAAAGCAGATCGCTCAGATTGCCGTAGAACACGAACCGCGTGAGCGTGCTGTCTTGGGGGTCGAAACGCAGATGGCCGATCCCTTGGCTCACTCTGTGACCATTCGAGACACGGCAAATTTCATAGCCGGTCTCGTTTGGAACAGTCGTCGCGATCAAACCGAGTTTGCCCTCGCCTTGTTCGAGGAGGGTTTTGGCGGCTTCCGTGCCGTCCATGCCGATCAAGAGACCTTTGACCATCAAGCCCGGCAGAACGGAACTTCGCCACGCGGGCTCAGAGGAGGGCGAGACGGGATTCGCCGAGGGCAAGGCGGATCCATCGGTGATGAGTACCGGTGCGCTTGTCGGCGGTGTCACCTGAGGGGCCGCTATGGCTGCCACTTCCTGCTTTTCGGTTTTCACAGGCTCGCGCTGCTTTTCGGCCTCGGCCGCCACGCGCTGCTTTTCGGTTTCCGCGTACTCGCGTTGCTTCTCGGCCTCTGCCGTTACGCGCTGCTTCTCTGTGGCGGCCGCTGCCAATCGATCTTGGTACGCCTTGAGAAGAGTTCGCACTTCAGGAGGCAGGCTGCCCGGGTCACCGGGCAGATCGCTAAAGAGAACATCGACCACGCCGCTCTGGTGGCGGACGGTGAACCTGTCGTTGTTGGCCCGCAAGATCTTGACCTCGCGCAACCGTACACCGTTTTTTAGCGTCAGGGTCGTCGTGCCCGCCGACACGGGTTCGGACGGGGCCGAAAGCCGCTGGACCGGCGTGGTCGCGGTTGCCGCCTTAGCCGGTGGCCGGGGTATTTTGCTGGCTGGCTGGGCTGTGACCAAGGCAACTCGCAGACGTGTGGAGGCGTCCCCTAGGAACGTCGCGTACTGGGGATACTGCCTAGCCATGATGTCCAATTCATCGAGAGCCCTTTGCGTCTGCGCGGCAGACGGCGTGGGGCTACCCGGCATCGGAAACTCGACGACCTTGAGGATACCGGTGTTGTGCGTCTGTCGGTAAATCCCACCGGGCAGGGTGTAGCCTGTGATGTAGGCGTTGACAGGAGCGCAGGCTAGATATCCAAACGCTTCCACATAGTGGGTCTGCAGATCCTGATAAAGGACAATCCCTTTTGCCTCTGCGGGCAGGGTTTGCCCGAAGCCCGTGGTGATTGCCGCGCAGGCGGAAGCCCAAAGGATGGATAAGAAGACCGTGAACCTGATCATGGGAGGTTGCTTCAAGGGTGGCCTCGGCGCAGGCATCGTGGGTATTGAGCGTGCAGGAAACCCGGACGTTCGACAAGGAAAAAGCCGCATATATGCGGCGTACAGCAATGGCATGGGCAGGCAGTCTTAGCCGCGTGTCGCCCCGCAAGGTCTTCGGCCAAAACGTATCCAGCCTGCGGGCAAACCTGGACCTGACCCAGGAACAATTGAGTGAACGCGCTGAGATCGACCGCTCTTACCTGCAGCGGATCGAAAGCGGTGCGTCCAGCCCAACGATCGAAGTCGCAGCCCGGCTGAAGAAAGCCCTTGGATGTTCGTGGGACGTGTTGTTGAAAGGCATCGTCTAAAACTGCGGTCGGGCAATGCTGTGGGGGAGCAGATGACATGTGAGCAGTGGGTTGTCACGATCGGTGGCGATACGAGCCTCTGCGGGTGTTGTTAAACGTCGCTGCGTCCAGAGCAAAACACGAAGTATGCTTCGCTGTCAATCCGTTTGGATCGGTCAGAATCCGAGCGGTGTCTGGAAAACCGCAAAATTTCTTTGGTCAAAACGTGAGCCGACTGCGCTCCGGTACGCGACTGACTCAAGAAGCGCTGGCGGAAAAAGCGAATATTTCGGTACGCTACCTCCAGTTCGTCGAAGCCGGACGTTACAACCCAACGGTCAAAGTTGCCGCTCTGATCCGCAAGGCTTTGGGTTGTTCATGGGACGACTTGTGTCGCGGCCTTTGAAGGCGCTGGCGGTCACGCCAGAGACGAGGGGCACGGGACGTAGACTGACAGTACCTCTCCGATCCTCCCCTATCCGAAGCTCACGCCTAGCGACGTGCTCGACGCGAGCCTCTCCGACATCTTAGGAGCACGGCTACTGCGCCAGGGGTGTGTAACGTGCCGACGCCGGTCACCAATTAGTCGATGAACTCGAAGTCCGTTCCTTCCACCTCGCCATCAAGAATTGCACCTTGCCGTTTGTCCATCTCCGAAGAAACGAGCCTCAGCTCGCCCTCAAGCTGCAACCAGGAGGCTTTGATTTCCTCCCCTTCAGCGAAAACGCAATCCTTTCGATCAACAGTCAAGATTATGCCTTGGTACGCCTCCCCCGGCTTGCGCTCGGTGACAATTGGTCCGCCGGTGCTGATGGCGTGCGTCGCGGTGACAGCCCGCAAAAAGCGAATCTTCTTCATGGCCCGACCTTACCCTATCGTGACGCGGGATCAATCGCCCGGTCGCAGATCGAGGATTGACCGGTACACGCTGCGCAAGGCAGTACCGTACCGCAAATCCGTGACGCGCCAATGGATAATATAGGCTCAGCGCGTATAATCGGTCGGGAGAGAACTAAGAAAACGCCATTCCTCGGTGCCCTCTGGGCAAACCTGCGTCTCTGGGGTGATCGTGCCTGCATCCAGCAAAGTCGCTAGCTGGCTCTTTGTGTATGGCCCTTTCACATCCTCGTTCAAAAATACGAAGTATTTGGGTGCAGCTCTCGGAGGGAGTGCTGAGAGCGCCCAGGGTGCCAAAACTTTGGCCTGCGCCTTGGACTCTGCCACGCGGTATTCCGGCGAGAGTTCGATCTTCCCCTTGAACCGGTCGAGCGTCGCCAGAAACTGGTCGATCTCATGCTTCGCAGCCTCGTACGGCCGCACGAAATCAGCCTGCTTGCGCCGGAGCCTGTCCTTCTCAGAAGCGTTGACGCTGCCCATCGCCTTGCGCCCAAAGAATCCGGCGGCCAAGCCCGCCCCGAAGCCCTTGCCCACCTGCGTGCGCGCAGAGGCAAATTCGGATTTGACGGCCGAAATCGTGGCCGTGACTTCCTGCTTGATGAGGCGAAGTTCCTTCTGCATCTCGCGTATCCGTTGGATCAGCGCCTTGCCTTCCTCGCGGTTGTTCCAGGTGAGATGGAGCGTGGTCGAATCCTGCCCGGCCGGGATGCCCATCACACGCTTGATGCGCGCCATGTATTCGAGCGCCGAGGGAATTTCCATCTGAAAGCGTCCTTCGTCGGATTATACTGGGTGGTCAGTCGGCGGCTTCCGCTCATTTGCGACCGTGCCGTGTGTAGCCATGCACGTACGTCCCGTCCTTGCGCGTGTAGCCGTTGACGTAGGTGGAACTGCTCGATCCGCCGCTGGCGGCGTACCCGCTGCTAACCGGTGCTTGTACGATTGGGGTATAGCTCGGGGTGGGCGTAATAACTGGCTCGGCAGCGATCAACGCCGCGTATCGCGTCCGCCAGTCGTCGGGAAGGTCGTCCACCGTGATGCGCACCTCGCCGGAAGCGCAGATGATCATGACCCATCCCGACTCCATCCGGCTAAATCTTGCGTTCCGGTAGGTGCGGCCCGAACGGGTGACCAAGTCATCGCCAGGCTCTGGGGTTGACGAGGACGGGTGCTCGCCCGCGGGCAGTTGCCGCGTGTATCTGTTAACCCAGTGTCCCTGCACGTACACGGATGCCCGGGTGGGTTCCTGCGTGGAGGACTCGCTTGCAACACGGGGTTCTACACTTTCCCGCGTTGCCACCATGGCGGTGGCGGCGGGTATTTCGTCGGGCACGGGATCCACCGGTAGAGTCGCGGCGGGCGGAGCGGGTTTTTGAATAACGGGCCGCCCGAGCATGGCAGGCAGCCAAAAGGCGAAACACGAAAAGATGAGCGCCGCCGATGCGATCACCGATCCACCGATAAAGAAATGCCGCGCCCACTGGTTTGTTCGTTTGGCGGCAGGGGACGAGAAACGTTGTGGCGCACGAACGCTGGAAACATCTGAAGGCTGGTCGTAAAAGGTGGCGTCGCCCTTTTGCCAGAATTGCACCTCGGGGACCGCTTCGGGTGGTGTATGCTCGGTGCGGGCAGCCGGTGCTTTGGCCTGCCGGTGGGGAAAGAAACGATTCACGGACTCCTGCCTACCAAAAGCCCCGCTTCGGGGTCAAGTGGTGAATTGGCATGCCTTAAACGAGGTCGGGCAGGCAGTCGATTGGCATGCACCGACCTTACACAAAGCCGTTATCCCTTTTCCACTGTTGATATTTCGCCTCAGATTCCGGGTGATTTCTGATGTGCTCATCGAGCAACGTGGACGCGCAATCTTTGGTCAGATGGACGGGCAACCGGGTGCCATAAAAAGTAATTCGCCTACGTTGGCCGAGGCGATCAAGCTGGATTCAGCGTGCCGGGAAATGGCGCTGCTTGACCCGGACCTCGTCCTGCTACGCGCGCAGTAGCCGTGGAAAGCGGATTGCTGCTTTACGGTCTGGCACCGGTCCCTCTACTGTGCGCGCCATGGGCATTTTCAAGGAGTTCAAGTCGTTCGTGAGCCGTGGTAACGTCGTCGATCTGGCCGTCGGCGTCATCATGGGCGGGGCTTTCGGCAAGATCATCAGCTCACTGGTGGCCGACATTATCATGCCGCCGGTTGGGCTGCTGCTTGGCCGAGTGAACGTCGCGGATCTGAAGTTCCCCATCGGCAGCGCGGTCAGTGGCAAAAATCCGGTGACCATCAATTACGGCAATTTCCTCCAGGCGACGCTCGACTTCCTGATCGTGGCCGGTGCCGTCTTCGTGCTGGTTCAGGTGATCACCCGTTTGGAACGAAAGGTGGTTGGCGCTCCGCCCGAGAAGAAGCCTGAACCGAGCGCGGAGGAAAAACTTCTCACGGAGATCCGCGACATCCTCAAAGCTCGGGAGTCAACGCGGGAACCGATCTCACGCGAACCAAAGTAACAAGACTTAGTTCGGCAGCGCCTCATATCCATGAACGAATGGCATATTTGTGTTGACGGCGGGCTGACAACGGTTTTTCCTGCCTGCCATGAGCAACCATGCGTGTCGGCTGACCTTCCACCGACCCGCGCCTTTTCCTCGGCTGCGCGTGCCACTGCCTCTGGTAAGCACTGAGGTTTGCGCCGGGTTTCCTTCACCCGCCGATGACCACATGGAAGGCGAGTTCGACCTCAACGAACTGCTCATCACCAACTCGCCCGCCACCTTCTTGGTGCGCGTCTCGGGCGAAAGCATGAAGGAAGCGGACATTTGCCACGGTGACCTGCTCATCGTGGACAAGTCTATCGAGGCGCACGCCGGGCACATCATCGTCGCCTGCCTAGACGGCGAGTTCACCGTCAAACGGCTGTGCAAGGAAGGCGGCAAGGTCTGGCTCCAGCCAGCCAACGAACAATTTCCCAGGATCGAGATCGGGCGGGATCGGGAGTTCCAGGTGTGGGGCGTCGTCACCGGCAAAGTGACGCAGTCCAAGGTATAGTCGTCCACTTACCACCGGGTGAAATGTCATGTTCGCGCTGTGCGACTGCAACAATTTCTACTGCTCGTGCGAGGCGGTGTTCCAGCCGCGTCTTCGGGGCAAGCCGGTGGTTGTCCTCTCCAACAACGACGGGTGCGTGATCGCCCGCAGCCCGGAAGCGAAAGCCCTGAAGATCCCGATGGGCGCACTGGCGTTCCAGTGGCGGACCTTCTTTACCGAGAAACACGTCGAAGTCTTCTCGTCGAATTATGCACTCTACGGCGACATGAGCCGCCGGGTCATGACCGTGCTCCGCCAGCACGCGGCAGCGGTCGAGGTGTACAGCATCGACGAGGCATTCCTGAGCCTGGAAAGCATGGCGCTGAACCAGATGGACGCGCATGCGCGGCACATCCGCGAAACGGTGCGCCAATGGACCGGCATTCCCATCGGCGTTGGCGTCGCTGCCACGAAGACGCTGGCGAAGCTCGCCAACCGGCACGCGAAGAAGGCGGGCGGCGTGTATGTGCTCGATCATCAGAGCGAGGCTGGACAATCCCTCATCGAAACGTGGCCCGTGGGTGAATTATGGGGCGTTGCCGGGAGGCTGGAGAAACGGCTGGCGGTGCTGAGCATCTACACCGCCGGTCAGCTCTCCCGCGCGAAGTTGTCGCTGCTGCGGCAGTCCTTCGGTGTGGTCGTTGAGCGCATGGCGATGGAGCTGCGGGGCATCTCGTGTCTGGAACTCGAAGAGATCCAGCCCGACCGCAAGAACATCACTTCGTCGCGTTCGTTCGGTCAGCCCATCGAAGACCTGGAGCAGTTGCGCGAGGCGGTGGCCGTGCGTGCTACCCGCGCCGCGGAGAAGCTGCGTCGGCAGGGTCTGGCAGCGTCGGCGGTGTGCGTGTTCCTGCTCACCAACCGGCACCGGCCAGACCTGCCACAGTACAACCCGCAGGCAGGCCGGGAGTTGATCGTGCCGACGAGCTTTACCCCCGAACTGGTGGGCGAGTGCCGACGCATTCTTGAAGCGATCTATCGCCCCGGCTTCCGGTACATCAAGGTGGGTGTGCATTTCCTCGATCCGGTGCCCGACGACGAGAAGCAGACCAGCCTGTTCAGGACCGTGGATCCCGAGCGCGAGAAGAAGGAGCGTTGCCTCATGGCGGCGGTGGACAAGCTCAACCTGTACGGCGGCAGTAGCACCGTACGGATGGCGACCGCGGGTTTCCGGCAGAAGTGGGCGATGCGTCGGGACCGGATGTCACCGTGCTACACGACGCGGGTGGCTGATGTGCCGCGCGTCAGCCTGTGAGGCTGCGGGGCGCCTGACTTGTGCGGGCGATTGCGCTGAGTGTGGTCAGAATGAGCCTGCCGTATCGACACTTCAACGAGCGGCTATACACGGACGGAATGCCGAAATCTGCATCGATGAGACCAGAGAAGTTGCAGCTCCAGCCCACGACGCACCCGCTTCTGCGTGGCTGGGGAAAGGGCGTCGATCTACCACGTCACCCCGCCGATCACGAACACCTCGACCTCACGCCCGCGAGGTACACACGGCTCCGAACCATGAAGTGGCGACTTACCTGTCGCCGCGCCACCAACGGAAGGTTTCTCACTGGGTGTATGCATAGTTGATAATCTGCCTACGTTTGTTCTCCATCAAGCACTTAACAACAATATAGCGGCTGGCTGCTCAAACCGTCATAGAGCCGAAAACCTCCCATTGTCATCAAAAAGCAATGACAGATCGCGCGTTTAATGTATACACGACTGAAAACAGTCAGGCTGTCTCATCTGAACTTGGCGGTCGCGCCACGGATGGGTAGAAGCCCAACCACCGAGCCACCAGGGATGAACGCACAGGACCCAGCAGAGTGAAACACCTGCCATGTCTCGCAGTCACGCTTTGCGGGACAACGCCCAGTCGCTCGTGCAAGGCGTGATGCCTCACCTGCTTATCAAAGGAGTCAGTGAATCGCACAGCGACAATGGGTCCAAAACCACCGTTTTTTGGCAACTTTAGCAGGAGGTGAACCATCGGAGGCGCAGGCTTGGGACGCGATCTTCGGAGGACAGCGACGCCGGTCCTGCAAGGCCGACATGGAAGATTGTCTCCGAAACAATCGGAGTGTTTTTGCGGGTGTCGGTTACGTGCTTGTCCGAGTGGTCGGCCGCGTGGTTTACTGCGTGCCGATGTCGCCACCGTCGTCGCCGAGCACTTCCGACCTGCCCGCGCCGCCCTACCGAATCGTGGCAGTGGACGATCATCCCATCATCCTCAGCGGCGTCGAACTGCTGCTCAAACACGAGCCGGACTTCATCTGGCTCGGCTCTGCCGCGACACCCGAAGCTGCCGCCGAACTGGTCGCCCGCACCCGACCCGACGCCGTCGTGCTCGACCTGCGCCTAGGTGGCGACGACGGCATCGAACTTATCCGCCGCCTGCACGCCCTCGCCCCGCGGAGTGCGCTACTGTGCTACACCATGAACGAGGAGTCGCTCTTCGGCCTGAAGGCCCTGCGTACCGGCGCGGTCGGCTTCCTTTCTAAACAGGAGCCGCTCGACGAACTCCTGGCCGCCTTGCGCGTGGTCTGCACCGGCGGCCGGGTGCTCAGCCGCAAACTCCAGCGCGCGCTCTTCGACGGCCACCCGCTGCCGGAAAACGCTGCCGCCGCCGGACTGGAACGTTTGACCGAGCGCGAACTCCAGGTCCTGCGCCTGATCGGACTGGCCAAGAGCAACTACGAGATCGCCGCCGAACTTGGCTTGAGCGTCAAGACCGTCAGCGCGCACCGCGAGAGCCTCAAGGCCAAGCTCAAGCTCGGCAGTTCGCCCGAACTCGTCCGCCACGCGGTCCTCTTGGTCGAGCAAAACGCCTTCGGCCAATGAATCCGGCGAGCCACCCGCCGCCCACCGCGCCCACGCCGCCCCCGCGCATTCCCCCCGCGCGTTCGCTACTGCGCGGCATCCTGATCGCCGGGGGCTATTTCCTGCTGGCGCGCACCTCGTTCTACTTCGCCGACTTGCAGCCGAACACGAGCCCGGTCTGGCCTCCCGCCGGGGTGGCGATGGCCGTGCTCTTCCTCTGCGGACGCCGCTACGCGCCCGCCGTCTTCGTGGGCGCGGCGGTCACCAACCTGGACACCCTCCGCGCCGGGGTCGCCACGACTTCCCATCTGGCGCTGGTCCTCTGCTCACTGGGCACCGCGCTCGGCAACACCGCCGAGGCCCTCCTCGCCGCCTGGACCCTCGAACACCGCGCAGAAGGGCAACGGTTCTGCCTGTCCTCGCTCGGCGCGTCGCGCTTCGTAACCAACGTCGCCCTGCTGCCCCCGCTCCTGAGCGCCGGGATGGGATGCGCGAGCCTGGCGCTGGCGGGCCTGCTGGCGCGCGGGGCCGGGCCGGCGGTGTTCGTGACCTGGTACGTGGGCAACGTCACGGGCCTCCTGATCTTCGGCGCGGCGGCGGTGCTGCCTTGGCGTGAAACGCTGCGCGACCTCGCCCCCGGACGCTGGCGCGAAGGCGCGGCCCTCCTGCTGGCGCTCCTGGTCGTGGGCAACACCATGACGGGCGTCTATCTGGGGCCGCTGCCCGCCGATTGGCCGCGCGAATACATGATCCTGCCGGTCATCGTCTGGGCGGTGCTGCGCTTCCACGCGCTGGGCACGGTCCTCGCCCTGGGGATGGTCTCGCTCCTGAGCATCGGCGGCACGGCGCTGGGCCACCACGTCTTCGCGTCGGCCGTTCCCGGTCATTCGTTGCTCAACCTCCAGATCTTTTTGGCCATCGTCGCCGCCATGGCGTGGCTGGTGTGCGGCAGCGTCAACGAACTGCGCCGCACCAACGCCCGGCTGGCGGACCTCGTCACCGAGCGCGTCCTGGCCGAACGCCGCCTCCTGCGCGAACATGAGGAGGGCCTCGCGCTGGCCGCCCACGACGTGCGCGTGCCGCTGGTGGGCATCCGCAACGTCCTCCAACTCTTCCTGCGTCACCACGTCGCCCCGGAGGACGCCCCCGCCCGCGAACTCCTCGGCCAGGCCGCCGAAGCCGCCGCGCAGGGCCTCGCCGTCGCTGCCCGGCATCTCGCCCCCGAAAAGGTCGCGCGCCTCCAGCCCGCCCCCGAGCCGACCGACTGGGTGTCGCTGGTGGCCGGGGTGGCCGCACGCCTGCGCCTGGCCGACACGCCGCACCCCGTCGAGATCCGCTTTGCCACCACCCTCGCCCAACTCCCCGGCATCATGGACCGCACCCGCGTCCTGGAAGTGCTGGAAAACCTCACCGCCAACGCCCTGCACTTCTCCCCGCCGGGCGGCGTCGTCACGCTCGGGCTGGCGGCGGACGGGCCGACGGTCATCCTCACGGTCAGCGACCAGGGGCCTGGCGTGGCCAAGGGCACGCTGCCGACCTTGTTCCGGGCCGTCGGCTTCACGGGCCGCCGCCGCGCGCCGGGCAGCGGCAGCGGGCTGGGGCTCTACCTAGTGGGCAAGCTCGTGCGCGAACTCGGCGGCGTGGTCGCCTGCGAGTCGCGCCCCGGGGCGGGCACGACGTTCACGGTGCGCCTGCCGCTGGCGCGGACGGGCGGCATCTAGGAACTCTTCCTAGCCCCGACTAGGAACTATCCGTTCTTGGTCAAACGCGGGGAGTCCGCAGGATCGAGGGCGTCCGGGTCTATCTGACCCGACCCGCCACCATCCACATGAAAACCAACTCGCTCCTTTCCTCACGTGCACTCACCCTCGGCCTGGCCGCGCTGCTCCTGCCCGCCGCCCGCGCCGCCGAACCCGCGGTGGCCTCCCCAGCGGCGGCGGGGCTACAACCGGCGGCGGCCTACACCCCCAGCGGCGCGGCCTACGCCTGGGGCTATAACCAATACGGCCAACTGGGCAACAACTCGACGACCAACAGCAGCGTGCCCGTGCAGGTCAGCAGCGTCGCCAACGTCTTCACCAACGCGGGCGTCACCGCCGTCGCGGCGGGGGGCAGTTTCAGCCTGGCCGTGCAGAACGGCGCGGTTTACGCCTGGGGCGGCGGCAGCGGGGGCCAGCTCGGCAACAACTCGACAGGCGGCAGCTTCGTGCCCGTGGCGGTGAGCAGCGCCAACGGCTTCACCAACACGGGCGTCACCGCCGTCGCGGCGGGGGGCGGTTTCAGCCTGGCGGTCCAGAACGGGAGCCTCTACGCCTGGGGCAATAACTCCTACGGCCAATTGGGCAACAACTCCACGAACCCCAACAGCCGCCTGCCCGTGAAGGTGAGCGCCAACGGCACCTTCACCAACACGGGCGTCACCGCCATCGCGGGGGGCGATGCCTACAGCCTGGCGATCCAGGGCGGCGCCCTCTACGCCTGGGGCAACAACGGCGCTGGCGAATTGGGCAACGGCACGACGACCCAGAGCCTCGTGCCCGTGGCGGTGAGCAGCGCCAATGGCTTCACCAACACGGGCGTCACCGCCGTCGCCGCGGGCGGCCTCAGCTTCACCCTGGCCGTGCAGAGCGGCGCCGTCTACGCCTGGGGCTACAACGGCGCCGGCGAATTGGGCAACGGCACGACGACCCAGAGCCTCGTGCCCGTGGCCGTGCTCAACCTGTCCACGGGCGTCACCGGCGTGGCGGCGGGCCTTCAGTTTAGCTTGGCTGTGCAGAACGGCCACGTGTTCGCCTGGGGCACCAACAACTACGGCCAGTTGGGCAACGGCACCACGGCCAACAGCTCCACGCCCGGGCAGGTCTCCTTCGGCGGTTCGGTTCTGAGCAACATCGTCCAGGTGGCCGCCGGGCAGTACAGCTCCTACGCGTTGGCGCGTGACGGCAGCCTCTACGTCTGGGGCTACGACTTCAACGGCGAATTGGGCGACGGCGGCACCAGCAGGCAGCTCACCCCCGAGCACCTGCTCCCGCCCACCGGCCAGTTCTACCAGCTCATCGACAGCGACGCCGACGGCGACCACGTTCTGGCCATCCTGGGCGACACCGCCCCCGTGCCCGAGCCGGGCACCTGGCTGGGCGGGGTGCTGCTCGTCGGCGTGGGCGTGCTGACCCTGCGCCGCCGCGCCGTCCTCCCGAGCTGATTCACCGATCTCGTCTCCCGCCATCATCACCCACCCGACTCGACCCGTCGCCATCCGCCTGAAAACCACCTCGCGCCTTCCACTTACACCGGAGGATCGAACGCTTTCCGGAACAGATTTTTGCGCCTTTTGTCCTGGCAGACTTCCCCATTAGTACCATCACCGCAGACACTTAGATAAAAATCATATGATCCGTAAAATGAACATGTTTCTCCCCGTCGCCGGGGATACCAGCCTCAGTGCTGAATTCGACTGCTTCCACCCGAATGAAGACTTCGCGAAAGGGGAGGCACGAGGCTTCAAGTCTTACATGGGCAAGGTTCCCAACCTGCCCTTCATCAAGGCGGAGAAGAGCCTGCCTCCTGCTGATTTGCCCAAGATGATCGAGTACATGATCCATCATAGTTGGCAGTCGAGTAAAAAGCCGACCACCCAACGGAGCGGGTTGGTGATCGGCGCCGGGCTCAGACAAGCCGCCAACGTCGTGGACGCCGCCCGCACGGTCGCCCGGCCCGTTTCGCCGCATGCGCCGGTGGATAACAAGCCACATTTGAGCCAGATCGCCACCGACTGGAAGTTGATGGGACGCCAGTTGCGCGTGAACGCTTATGCGTTCCGGGGTGACAGCCGCTCCCCGGTGGACATCAAGCAAGCCAACGGCTTCCAGCCGCCGAACACACGCACGGATCAGCGCTACGTCGATGGCACCGTTTACAAGGGGTTTTCCAGTTACATGGAACGACGCTACGGAATCACGGTCAGCCTGCAAACCTTCCAGAAGGCGTACGCCGGCGCGGCCACGAGCGAGCATGAGCGCGAGATGGTGCACAACTATTTCATCTGGCGCACGCTTTCCGACAACGAGGCCTTGCACCTGGGCCGAATGTTGGCGTGCGAAGACCTGAAAGGCTACACCTCCACCACCCGGTCGCTGGTGGTTGCCAAGGGCTACGCCAAGCCCGACGGGTGGGCATACGTCACACTGGTGCGGGGTGGATACCTCGTCTTGGCCAAGAAAGCGACCGCCTGGACCTCCATCTTTGGTGAACAGGAAATCGCGCTGCCAGGTCCCATAAAATGGACGAAGGTCTTCGGGTTCCGGAAAGTCGATGAACCCAGCGGGAAATTTGTGGGTCCGGTGTACCTGCGCAACAATTTTGAAGCACGCAACCCCGACGCCTTCAAAGAGTGTCATGAATTGATGAGCGGCAGAAGCCAGGAACCTGCCTGATCACCCGCCGAAAAGAGTAAGCTTTGAGGGAGTGGAACGTGAGGTGCCGCCCGCTTTTTTCCCGACCGCACCGGACCCTCGCGGGCGGTCTGCCGCCCCTCTAAATCCTTCGCAGGGTGGCCGAGGCTTCCTTTTTGCCGACCTAGCGTTTACCATGACCTCCCGCATGTCCGACGACGAGAAAACTCACCTGCGCCTGGAGACTGCCCATGTCCTCTTCATGGACATCGTCGGCTACTCGAAGCTGCTCGTCGATGAACAGCGCGAGGCCCAGCACGAACTCAACGCCCTCGTGCTGCGCACCGAGGCGGCGCGGGAAGCCGAAGCCGAGGGCAAGCTCATCCGCCTGCCCACCGGCGACGGCATGGCGCTGGTGTTCACCAACGACCTGGAAGCGCCCGCCGAGTGCGCGTTGCAGATCAGCCAGGCGTTGCGCGCGCAGCCCGGTCTGCCGCTGCGCATGGGCATCCACTCGGGGCCGGTGCAACACGTCGTGGACGTGAACGGGCGCGAGAACATCGCCGGGGCGGGCATCAACATCGCCCAACGGGTCATGGACTGCGGCGACGCCGGGCACATCCTCGTCTCCCGGCGCGTGGCCGACGACCTGGCCACCTCGCGCCGCTGGCAGCCGCTCCTGCACGAACTGGGCGAGGTCGAGGTCAAGCACGGCGTGGTCGTGAGTCTCTTCAACCTCTACGCCGAAGCCACCGGCAACCCCGCGCCGCCGGCCCGCTTCGCCGCCGTCAAGGGTACCGCCCGCTCGCCGGGTGCCACGGGCCACACGCGGGGCCGCACCGCATGGCTGCGGGGAGCGAGAGCGGTGGTGGTGGCGGTCGCCTTGGCCGCCGCGGGCTGGTCGTGGCTCGCGCGTGGACACCAGGCCCCGTCCGCCCCGGCTACCGCGCTGCCCGTCTCAGAGAAATCGGTGGCGGTGCTGCCCTTCGAGAATCTGAGCGCGGACAAGGACAACAGCTACTTCACCGACGGCGTGCAGGACGAGATCCTCACCGACCTCGCCAAGGTGGCCGACCTGCGGGTCATCGCGCGCGCCTCGGTCAAGCAGTACCGCGCCGACGCCCCGCGCGACCTGCGCGCCATCGCCGCGGAGTTGGGCGTGGCCCACGTGCTCACCGGCAGCGTGCAGCGCGCGGGCAACCAGGTGCGCGTGCACGCGCAGTTGATCGACGTGCGCACTTCCACCGAGCAGTGGGCCGAGAGCTACCTGAAGGCGCTCGACGACGTGTTCGCCATCCAGAGCGAGATCGCCCTGGCCATCGTCGGCCAGTTGCAGGCGCGGCTTTCCCCGCAGGAGAAAAGCGCCATCGACCAGGCCCCCACCACTGACGTGGCCGCCTACGACCTGTTCCTGCGCGCGCAGGACCTCTACGAGCGCAACTCCGGCACCCCGGATGGTGGGGACAAGGTCGCGCAGGCCATCCCGATGTTGGAACAGGCGCTCGCGCGCGACCCGAAGTTCCTGGCGGCGCAGTGCCTGCTCGCCCGTATGCACGGCTTCCTCTACGCGGCCCAGGACCGCACGCCCGCGCGCCTGGAGCAGTTCAGCGCCGCCGTGCAGGGGGCCGTGCGCCTGGCCCCGGACGCCGGGGAGACGCACCTGGCGCTGGCCAACTACCACTACCAGCGCCGCGACTACGCGGCAGCCACGGCCGAACTGGCGCTGGCCGGGCACACTTTGCCCAACGAGTCGCGCATCCCCGAGTTGACCGGCTACATGCTGCGCCGCCAGGGCCACTGGGACGAGGCGGTGCGCAGCCTGGAGCGGGCGCTCGTCCTCGATCCGCGCAACTTCGTGGTGCTCGGGCAACTCGCCAGCAGTTACCAGGCTCTGCACCGCTACGCCGACCAGGAGCACCTCTTCCAGCGCATGCTGGCCATCAAGCCCGGCGATCCGAACACCCGGATGAACCTGGCCCAGGTGCCGCTCGACGCGCAGGCGGACCTGCGGCCCTACCAGGCCGCTCTCGCCACGCTGCTGGCCGAGCACCCGGACCTGGCCGCCGAGCTGGACGACCCAGGCCACGCGGCGTGCGAGCGCAGCCCGGCCGCCTACGCCCGCGCGCTCTCGCACCTGCCGCCCGAGGGCTCCGCCGTGCCGGGTGGCCTCTTGCTGCCGCGCGCCTTCTACGAAGGGTTGTACGCCCACTTTCAGGGCGACGCCGCCCGCGCCCGGGACGCCTTCACGGCGGCGCGGGCCGAAGTGGCCAAGGCAGTGGCCGCGCGGCCCGACTCGGCCGTCGCGCTGAGTTGGCTAGGCGTGATCGACGCCGGTCTCGGGCGCAAGGAGGAAGCCCTCGCCGAGGGACGGCGCGCCTGCGAGCTGCTGCCCGTGGCCAAGGACGCCCTGATCGGCCCGGACCTGCTCGTCAACCTGGCGGGCATTTACGCCTGGACGGGCGAGAAGGCGGCGGTCGAGACGCTCACGGTCGCCCTGCGCGTGCCCAACCATCTTTCCTACGGACTCCTCAAGCTCGACCCAAAGTGGGACGCCCTGCGCGGCGACCCGGGCTTCGAGGCGTTGGTGGCCTCCCAGGCCCCCAAGCCAACACCGTGAAGCCGCGTAACGGCCACGCCCGGGACCACGGCGAGGACCAGGCCGGTGCGTCCAAGCGTCAGGCCTCTCCCGCCGCGCAGGTTAGAAGCGCGCGTCAGCAACCAAGAACAACTCAATCCCGTCTCTAAAATCCTCCGATATTTGACCCGAGGGAGCACACTCTGAAGAAAACAGAGCCTCCGAGGCGCGGAACCGTGCCAAAAACTCGTCTCACTAATCAACGTGCCAAAGACGGATGTTGAAATGAGTTCGTGAGACGGAACGACGCCATGGTTTTCGGGTCAAGATTTTGACGAAAGCGCGACACTGCTCAAACATTTGGGCCCGGTCTGTAGCAAAAATCGTGGTTTCAGACTCATACCGTCTTATGATACTTAGGCAGGGTAGCACCGGGTCGCAGATGACACCTTTTCGAGGGTAGCATGCGACCTTTTCAGAGTGTCATGTACCTTGGGAAGGTAAATTAGGGTGCCATCGTACCCTGCGAAAACCGGGAGAGCCTGCTTCCTGGGTGTCATCCAAGATCCCCCCGGGTAACGAATCTCTTGGCCGATACCGAGGCGAGCGGTCCTCACCACCCCGTTGTTTTCGTGTGCGCGACTCCGAGAGGTGGGATTGCTGCTCTGACACCCTGATACCTTGGTAAGTTCCCTGGATGAACCGACTTCACTTCCGCGTTGAAGCCCAAGCCACCGGTTCACGGGCCCGCGCGGCGACCTTCCAGACCTTGCACAACACCGTGCAGACCCCGCTTTTCATGCCGGTGGGCACGCAGGCGACGGTCCGAGCCCAACTGCCGCAGGCCCTGGAGGACGCCGGCTCGCAGATCCTGCTGGCGAACACTTACCATCTGCTACTGCGTCCCGGTCCGGAGGTGTTCCGGCGCCTGGGCGGCATCCACCAATTCATGAGCTGGCCCAAGGGCGTGCTCACCGACTCCGGCGGGTTCCAGATCTTCTCGCTGCCGCACTCGCGCTCCCTGACCGAAGCGGGGGCCATGTTCCAGAGCTACACGGACGGAACGACGATCCTGCTGAGCCCCGAACTGAGCATCCACACCCAGCAGGCCATCGGCAGCGACATCATGATGGCGCTGGACCAGTGCGTGCCCTCCACGGCGGATCTGGCGACGGCCCGAGCAGCGTTGGGCATCACGCACCGCTGGGCAGCACGCAGCTTGGCCGCCCGTGGCGACGACTCGCCGCAGGCCCTGTTCGGGATTATCCAGGGAGCGTTGTTCCACGACCTGCGCCGGGAGAGTGTTGGGCGTTTGGGCGAGCTGGCCTTCGACGGCTTTGCCATCGGGGGGCTGGCCGTGGGCGAGAGCAAAACCCAACGCGAGGACACCTGCGAGTTCACGACCGACCTGATGCCAAGCGACCGACCTCGTTACCTGATGGGTGTGGGCACACCACTTGACATCCTCGAAGCGGTGCACCGGGGCGTGGACATGTTCGATTGCATCATCCCGACCCAGGTAGCCCAGCGTGGCGGCGTGTTTACCTCGCGCGGCTACCTGCAACTGCGCCGGGGCGTCCACAAGTTTTCCGAGGAACCGCTCGATCCCGTGTGTCACTGCCCGACCTGCGCGCGGTACTCTCGTGCGTACCTGCACCATCTCACCAAGACCAAGGAGACGCTGGGCTGGCAGCTGCTCGGCCAGCACAACATCTATTTTTACCATCGGCTGATGCGCGAGATCCGCGAAAGCATCCTGGCCGACCGGTTCCTGGAACTCTACCGGGAGAAACGCGCCACTCTCAACGAGGACGACCTCGACAACCCGGTTTCCGATCTGAGGCCGAAACCGGTCAAGCCGCGCCGCCGGGGAAACTACGAGGTTCACGTCGCGCCCGCCGGGTTCGCCAGCATCCGGCAGATTTCCTCCGGGGAGATCATGCACTCGCGCACTCCACCGCTGGAAGAGGCCCGGCTGCTCTACGTCGAGCAGGCCCGTCTGGCCGAGCGGTTGCAAGCTGCTGCCGACGGCGGGGCAGAGCCGGTGGTTATCTGGGACGTGGGACTCGGCGCGGCAGCCAACGCCATGGCGGCCATCCAGTGCTACGAAACCCAGGCAACGGCGGGTAACCTCATGCGTCCGATGCGTCTGGTCAGCTTCGAGAACGACCTGGACTCCCTGCGGCTGGCGTTCACCCACAACCGCGACTTTCCCTACCTGCGCCACGGTGGTCCGGCTGGCATCCTCCAAAGCGGCCGTTGGAGATCCAAGGAGTTCCCAGGTCTGAGTTGGGAGCTGGTGACCGGAGACTTCCTGGACAGCCTCGCTGGAGAGCAGGTGCTGATCGCCACGCCGGACTTCATCTTTTACGATCCCTTTTCGGGGAACTCGGATGGTCGGCTGTGGACGCTCGACGCCTTCCGCCGTTTGCGGGCGGTCTGTGCTGGACGTGGGGTCGAGCTGTTCACCTTCTCGGCCTCGACCGCCGTGCGGGGCGCGCTGCTGGCCGCAGGTTGGTATGTCGCCAAGGGCCGGGGGATTAGCGACCGGGCCGAGACGACGGTCGCCCTGACCGCGGAGGCGGTCCGCTGTCAGGGCATCGAGGGTGATGCCCTGCTGGGAGCAGACTGGCTGGCGAGGTGGAACCGCTCGGGCGCAAAGATACCAACCTCGGTGCAGGCGCACGAGCAAGCGGCTTTTGAAGCGGCGATCCTGGGACATCCGCAATTCAAAGGGTTGAACTTCCGCGGCTGAGTCCCAACGCCAGGAGGATGACGTAAGGGAAGCGGCGTTGTTTCGTGTGAGCGCTCGCACGGCGTGTGGTCAAAACGAGCCTGACACCCTCAACGGGCACTGGCTATGCACGGACGAAATGCCACGAGCTACATCGATAAAGCCAGAGAAGCCGCAGTTCCAGCCCCTGCCGGATGCGCTCCTGTACGTCCGGGGACAGGGCGCCGAGCGAGGTAGCCACCCCGCCGATTACGAGCACGTCGGCCTCACGCCCGCGAGAGTCGCACTCCGCTGAACCATGAAGTGGCGACATGCAAAGCCTATCAGCACCGTTGGAAGGTTTTTCACTGGGTGTGCACATAGTTGATAATCTGCCTACGTTTGTTCTCCATCAAACACTTAGCAACGATATAGCTGCTGGCTGCTCAAACCATCACAGGGTCGAAAAACCCCCATTGTCACCAAAAAGCAACGACGAGTTGAGCATTTTTTGCATACACGAGTGTTGGCACCCAGAACTCGTCACCTGAACTTGGGCCGGTTGGACCACGACAGGACGGCAAAGTACAGGTTGAGTAAGCCCCAGCCGATGCACTCAAGCCCGGTCGCCACGCCTTTGCCCCGCCAGAGCACCACAGTGCCGATGGTAGGCAGCAGGATGCCAAACCACGGGGTTGAACAGCCAGGTCAGCTCCCTGAGCCACTGTGGCGGCTTCACGCGTGTTTGATCATCGTCCACCAGACCAGCGAGAAGGCGGCCAGCCACTGGACGAGGCCGAGGATACCCCACAGCAGGAAGCTGTAGCCTCCGATCTACCACCAGGTGAGCTTGTAAGGCTCCGCCAGGGTGAGCTGACCTTTGCGTGCCTATTCGAGCTTCAGCCCGGACGTGTGCAGCACCCCGAGAGCACCGGCGACCTGTAGGATCGGGATGTACAGGTCGGGAGATTGGAAGAGGAACTGAAAGATGGAATGCATACGGTTGGTAGGGCGTGGGGGACCCCACGCCCTTTCTGTTTCTTTTTACCTGTCCGGTCTAGTCCAAGCGATCGATCTTGATGAGCATCGTCGAGCTACGATCCTTGAGCTTTACCCGAATCGTAGCGTCGTTGCCTTTGCCGGAAACCCCGAGACCGTTGGCGCTCGCCAATTCCCGGCCCTGGAGCTTTTGCCCCTTGGAATGCGCTTCGATGACGCTACGGATCTCCCGCAGCTCGTTGCGCATGCATTCCGGGATCAGACCTAAGCCTCCCTCGCGGGTGTCCACGCAACCTTCGAGGAGCATCACGGCCCCCTCGTGGAAGTTGGTGAGCTTCAAATTTAGGTTCCACGACCAGGGGAGGTACGTGATGCCCGTGACCTTCGCCCAGCTCGAAGCCTGCAGCGACCACTGGTGCGCCGTCGAACCCTGGGGGTACACGTAGGGTGACACCGGGTTAATAATCCCGTCGCCGAGGCAGCCCCAGCCTGCGCCGTGGGTAACCGGCTCAAGCATCGGCTGAACCTAGCTCGGGCTTTGGGCATGGCTTCCGGCGCAGGAAATAATGCTCCAGTTCCGCTGCAACGCGCTTGACCCGGCCAGGCGACAGGGAGCGCAGGGGCCGGCCATCGAAGCCCGCGGCAGCAGAGCCGTGGTGAAAGAACAGCCAGAGCGTATCGAAGTATTCCTGGCGTCCCCAGGCGGAGAAGTGCTTGCCCTTGGTATAGTAATCGAACACGTCAGCGACAGTCTCCCAGAGGGAGAGGCATGTGATCGGATGGGTCGTGCAGCGCAGGTCTTCCTCCCACTCCTTGGCGGACAGGGGAAAGAACTGCGCGAAGGTGACGGAGAGCCGCGCGAGGAGCCACCTTGTGGCCGGGCGGCGGTAGAAGGTCGCCACTTCTTCGGCACTGGCCTGGTGGCCTTCGATTTTGGCGACCTGGTGGGAGGCGAGCTTCTGCCAGCCCGTGGAACCGTCTTCAAAACGTCTTGGTACATAGCCGGCGGTAAGCCACCGGGACGGGGTACAACGGTCTGCTCCTGCCAGGTCGGAGGTGATGGGGCAGGAGCTGCTCAGCAGGGTAAGGGCGACGTTGCTCATAGGGGTCGTGAGGTGGTGTGCTGTTTGGTCGAAACTGATCTGGGGGGTGGATAAAGCCTGCACGAGGTCGCCGACATGGATGGCTATGTGCCGTCGACGCGCCCGCCAGCGTCGCTGCCTCGCATGCGCTCGTCATCGCCGCCGGACGGGCGCGAGCGGCCATGGTCGCCATTGACCAGTCGGCTTCGGCCTCTCTACGGCGGGGCCGCCGTCAGCGGACGCGCAACGCGCCCGCCGTCGACGCGCCCCTTCCGGACATTCTTTGAGGACCGGATCAAGGTCATTTCTCGCCGGGCTATTCCAACAACTTTAGACTCGTCTGCAGGGCGACCACGGCCGCGTTCAGTTCGATGGTAGAACTGGCTACCGAATATCCCGGTGTCACCTTCGCCATGTACTGATTGACCTCGGCCTGAAAAATGAGCTGCTGCTGGATGCGGACGAGCGCCACCGTCCCGCCAGCTACGCCCCGCCGTTTGAAGTCCTTCTCGGCGATCTCCAGCGCCGAACGCACGGTCGGGGCGGTGACCTGCCCGCCGGCTTCCTGGATAGACGTGGCCATGGTTGTACCGTCTGCCAAACGGAAGGTAGAGCCCCCGGGCAATCCGAAGCCGACCTTCGTGAGGAAGTCGAACAACGTGACCGCAGACTTGGAACCGTCAGATTTCGGCGCCGACGATGGGACGGGAAGGGCTCGCGGGGGTGGTGGTGGCGCAACGGTAGACGACAGATTCGCTGCCGGTGAAGAGGGGGCCGTTTGGAATCCAGCTTCGAGCGTACCCACGGGGCCGACCTCGACCGCGTTCGGAGGAGGCGGGGGAGGCATGGACGATGGCGGAAGCGGGGCGTTGCTGGACGGGGACCGTGGCGGCGGGGGAGGCGGCACCACAAAGGTCTGAAACGACGACAGGGGCTGCTGCTCGACCTGATGGTTCGCGACCGGTCGTGCCGTTGCTCCTGCTGCCGGGATCGCAGTTGAGAACGGATAGGCGGGATGGTGTACTGGCATGTTTGGTGTCATAGAATTTGGTGGCTGGGTTGGTGTGGAGTTTTGGAGTTGAAGGTGGTTGCTGCGGGCGGGAAAGAGGGTGCCGCTCCTCGGGCGGCTTCGCAGGGGTCCCCTGGCGCTTCGCCGGAGGCTCGCGCCTTCCCCCTGCGCCGCCCAGGACGGCATGAGAAGCCTGCGTCGGCGAGAGAGGGGGCGGAATAAGGGGCTGTGAAATCCCGACGATGTTGTTGTCGGCATGCTCGAACAGACCAGGGTGGGGTTGAAAATCCGGATCGCTGTATCTTCGAGGAGGGAACGGACATGTCTTGCCTACTAGGGGCGCATCCGAATTGATCCTCGGGGGCTGACCCCAAACGACCTCGCGCATGTAGACGAGATTCCACTGCGGACCGAGCACGATGGGCAGGTCGGCTTCAGAGTCACACCCATAACCACGCGCCCACTCCGCCATGCGCTGTCGCCCCTGCTTGGCACGCGGCGAGGTCCAGGCAAACTTCACGTTGCCCGACCGCAGGTTCTGACTGCAACTCCATAACCGGATATTCTTCGTTTCCTTGAACGGCCAGAGCCGGGTACGCCAATCTTGGTTGGTCATGTACTTGCGGACAGCCTCGGCACCGCCGTAGATCGGCGCAACCTGCACGCGGCCGAAGCCGTGCGCCTTTGCCGCCGCCTGCCACCAGTCGTCCTCGGCACGGAGCCCAGCGCTCATGGAGTTGCGCTGATAGTTGTCGCGGGTGCAGACGCCGCAACGGTCAGGGTCTTCGGAGCGGAAGTACTGCCCTTCCATCGAATAGGATTTCTCGTCCCACGCGTCGAGGTCAGTGCTGGCGTGGCAGTCGAAGTCCACCGGGATGAGCAGGTGATAGTGGATGCTGCCGGACTTGTGGGGTTGCAGAACCCACAGGTAGCCGCCGTAGCGCTTGCGCACCGCGTTCATGAGGGAGTTCAGCTTCGCGTGCGCAGTCTTGGTACTACGGGCGGGTCTTGCGAAGGTGAGAGTGACGAACATGGCGTTAGCGATGCCGATGCGTTTAAGCAGGGCATCAATGGTGAAAGCGAGCAAGTGCTGGGACCTGCGGGAGGCTGCTGTACCAAGCAGGCGTGTCGTCTCGCTGTAGGCCGTTGAGGTGCTGCTTGATTGAGAGTTCTTTAATTCTGACAAGGCACGTGAGGTTGAGGATCAACGAGAGATCTGGTTCTCTGCACGCAGGCGGGTGTTGAGTAACCGTTCGTACTCCTCAGCGGCGATCAGCCACGTTCTGAAGCCGGTGATCGGGTTGATCTCCCCGCGCCGGATCATGGCGCGCAGGGTAGAAACGGGGATGCCGGTTTCCCCTTCGACTTCCCGCAGGCGGTAGGCCCGGCGTTCCGACGCCTTTCTGCTCCCGTGGGCAGGATGATGTGAATTTGTAGTTTTGACCATAATGTCCAATGTCAAAATTCCCCCGGGTTAATGATGTTCAAGTAACTTATTATCAGTAGGTTATATTATTAAATCCGAACGCATAAAACCGCTGTATGACCGTCTATACAGAGCGTTTTGTTTCCAGCGTGACCGAGCAATGACTGCCGCTCCGCTTAGGGGTTCTGCACAACACGCTGACCGTTCGCTGACCGCTGACGGCACGTCGGACGGGCGCACGCACCAACCACCTTAATGAAAATGTCCGTCCAGAACTGTGAGACAACCGTGGAGCCTTGGTCTAGGATTCAGTCATGCGATCTGAAGTGCTAAAACTCGCCGCCAACGGCGTAGCAAGGGCCGAAATTCTTCGCCTAACAGGGTGCCCACGCAGCACGGTCTATCGATGGATCAGACAAGGCAGCCGACACCATGTCCCAAAGACCGGAAGACCTGGCTCGATCGAGTTAAACTTCAAAACAAACACTCTGCGCCGGCTGCTCGCCCAGAACTTCAGTGACCCGCACGGCGGGAACCAGTTATGGACCTGGAAAACGGTGCAAACCATCATCCCTATCCCTGCATTGTCCCGGCAAACCGTAATTCGGTTCTTACAGCGTTGTGGCATCCATCCTGGCGCCAATGTGTCCAGATTCGATCGATTCGGAATTCCCGACGGCGGAAAATCCGAGAAATCATTTCGGACTCTTTTTTATCTGTTGGAGAGCTGCTCATGGGAAAAACCCGACTGGATGCCAGCGAACGAAGTCCCACAACGTCCAATCGTCCTCTGGCGGCTTCGAGGGCGACGTGAGGAACTATTCTTCGGATTCAGCGACGACGATGTTCAATCTGCACACGTAGAAATCCTCTCAGCACTTCGAACAACAATGTGCGACGGGCCGGACGCTATCGATAAGCGGCCATTCGATTCGGCAAGCCAATCGTCGAGTTGGATCGTGATGATCAAAAAGCAACATGATACTCCACGCCGCAGATAGGACGACCCGCTCGCGTATTCAGCCAATAATTATTCCGGGAATGTCTGACGAAACATCTCGAAATTAGGACTTCGCAAATCAATCGGAGGCGACGGGATTGATTGGATTCTCAGCGAACCTGAATTCTTGATGAGTCTGTCGTCACACCACCGATTCACGGCACAATGGAGAAAAATCTCGTACGCGCGGTACAGTCGCTCCGCACGGGATTTCTTGGGAGGCTGCGGGAAACACCATTCACGAAATTTTTCACGCTCAAGTTGTGCATGAATTCGCTCTAGCCCGGACCCCGAGGGGAATAGGGATTGGGTCTGTCCCGCAAAAGACATTTTCAGTTCCTCGACAAAATTTTGTACTGTACGAACATCCGTTTCACCTTCGGGCAGGTCATCTTTAATGTGTCTATTGATTGCATCAAGGATCTCGGTGGCTGCGGCTTTGGGCAGTTGTGTTTGCACGCCCTCCGCACAGCGCTTCAAGATTTCGCGCATTTCGACCCTTACGCTTTCGCAGTAAGAAGTTACATGTTCATGCTTGCCGAACCAGTCTTCCAAAGTGCTGTCGATTGATGCATCCAGATCGTGTAAGAATTCCAAAAGCACTTGGCCGTTGCCAAGTTCATCAAGCGACTGATGGAGTCGAATCTGCTCCTTGAATTCCCCACGGATCTGCCGCATCAAATTAATAATGGGCTGTTTCGAACTCAGATCTTCCCATCCGGTGTGCGAGAAAACCGCGAGGATCTGGGTTTCCGTATAGATCTTTCCTTCGTCGAAAAATTGGTAGGCGTACATCTTTCCCCATCGGCCCTCCGCCCAGTCGAGCAGCGTTTCGGCGCGCTTTAATGCCGCAGCATAAAAAGTGTCAAGAGAGGGCGAAGCAATCCGAGATCCGGCATTCACCAGTCGATGGCTGCTTTCTCGAATCTCGCCGGACGAGGCGAGGACTGCAGCCAATTGCGCAATCTTCCAGGCTCGCTCCCTGGAGATAGCCTCGGTACCCGACGCCACAGGATCACTTTTCGACATGCTCGCCTTTGATGAGGTGGTTCCTTCGGGTACCGCCAGGTCTTTCGGGACATTGGATACATCCACACCCTGTGTCGAAAGATCCGTAACCTCGGCCTGGACCGATTTTTTCCCTTTGGTCTCAGGTTTTGCGGGCGTTTTCTTTTCAGCCATGGATCCGCACACTGTTGAGTTTGGGCAAATTGGTCAACCCAGCGTAATAAGCCTCGGTCACCGCCGGGCTACTGTGCCCGAGGAACTTTTGGGCGTGGAATAACCCGAAGCTGCTGGCAACGTAGCTGCCGAACTGCTTGCGCAGCAAGTGGCACGGTTTGGCATCTGTGATGCCACGCTGGCGCAACCACACCGCCAGCGCACGATGGTGCCTCTCGCAACGATATGTGAGATTTTTCGGGGTCTTTCCGGCCGGGTAGGATCGCGGTGGATTCCCGGGGACGATGAAATTCCCCTTGGCTTTCTGCGCCAGGAGCACGGCGTGGATCGCATTGTCCATCGGCACGATACGACGCTCTTTGCCCTTGGGCGTAAAGAACGGTGTGGCCCTGACTTCCAAATAAACCTGCTCTTGAGCGTCGACCATGATCCAATCCCACTGGGCTTTGTCTGCCTCGTGACGGCGCAAACCCAGACCGAGTTCGAGTAGCAGGAGCAGATACGCCTGCAACTGTGGTTCCCGGAAGTCGTGCGTATTCCAGCCGCTCCGCCTGAGCGGTGCTGCTGCTTCAGGGTCACCATCACGCAACAGAACCGCATCTTTCCAGATGCGATCAAGTACCCCTTGGCTCATCGGAGTGTATCCCTTGATTTTGACCCGCCGCAGCTTCGCCCCTGTGAACGGATTTTCCAGAGCAAATCCGAGCCGCGCATAGCCCTCCAACGCCTGCCGCGAGAACATGGCAGCCGCGTTGCGCAACCAGGAGTTGATGCTCGTGCGTACGCTATCCAATTGCCTCCCCTCCTCTCTCATAGCCTGTTCCTGATACGTTTGGATGAACTGGTCGATTTTGGCACGGTTAAGCTGACGCAGACGTGTGATGCCCGCGTGTCGGCAGATCATTTCCAAGCTGCGGACGTAGTATTCGACAGATGGTTTTGTGGGCGGCGTTTCAGTCCGGGCCACGACCTCCCGGTAGAGATCGGCAAACTCTTTGATGTCGGGATCAGCCGAGCGTACGTCGTTACGCCGACTATGCAGGTTGATGGCTTCTGTCAGGCCCCGGCTCTTGATGTCCGCCACGATGGCGGTCGCCTTTCGACGCGCCGCGGCCAGGGAGGTCTCCCCGGTGGAGAATTTGCGGCGTTTACCCTGATGCATCAGCCGCACCGTGTAAAATGGGGAACGCGGCTGTTTGAACAAGGAGAATTCGTTACGCCCAGCGGATTGTTTCTTCGCAGCATTCATGCTGATTCTTTGTGCGTTTCAGTAGGCCAATTGTAGGCCAATCTAAATCGCGCAGGATTGCATAAAAGTCAACGAGACTGCACAGCCACTTTTGTCGCTACCCTTTGCATCGTAGTAGATTATCCTATATTCTTGTTGAGTATCTCGCAGTATCGTTTGACCCGTATCCAGTGATTCGTAATCAGCAGGTCATGGGTTCGAATCCCATCGTTGGCTCTCCTTCTCGCTGAGGCACTTACAACTTCCAAGTTAGGATGCTTCCTTGCCACCGTTGCCTTTATATTGCCTTCATAAACGGCAATGAGTAACGCTCGGTGGTTTCGTTGCCTTGCAACGTGGTGGTCAGCGATCTGCGTCCAACTTTGCTGATCGGTTCAACGCCGACTTAAAACGCCGGTACTCTGGACGTACATACGCAGCCTCAGTACCATCTTGGTCAGATCGGTGAAGTCATTTCTGTCCATGCCAATTCCAGAGTCGAACCCCGAACCATTGACGCCAGAATTGGTTGCCCTCTGGACCAAGAAGGCGGTCGCCAATTTTTGGCACGTACGTGCAAACCAAAAGCAAAAACAGGAGGAAGAGGGAAAGCAGGACGCAGGCAGCCGAGGGGCGGTAACCGGTGGGGCACACCTGAACGGCTTTATCGAGATTGTCGAACGGGTTGCAACTGCGTGCGGATTCGACAAAACGACTCATTTCACGGATAAGAGCCTTGAATTGCCAGGGTTTTTCCGTCCGACGAAAAAGTGGGACTTTTTGATCGTCAAAGATAAACGCCTGATCGCCGCAATTGAATTCAAAGGACAAGTCGGTCCTTCGTTCGGCAACAATTTCAACAATCGCACCGAAGAAGCAATCGGAACAGCCAAGGACATATGGGTTGCATATCGTGAAAAGCGATTTGGTGAGGGGCCACCGCCATGGCTCGGATACTTTTTCCTCCTTGAGGACACTTTGAAGTCAACACTTCCTGTCAGGGTCAACGAACCGCATTTTGAAGTGTTTCCAGAAGTAAACATCCTCGCAGCAAGCTGCGAGGCATTTCAGAACCTGAACTCCGTCTGC
>CAXUGY010000016.1:0-65006 GCA_964250695.1 uncultured Chthoniobacterales bacterium
GCAGCCCGCCGACGTTGTGGTGGCTCTTGATGAGCGCCGCCGGGTTGCCGGAAATCGACACGCTCTCGATCACGTCCGGGTACAGCGTCCCCTGCGCCAGAAACCGGTGCCCGTTGCCGTGCTCGCCAGCCCGCAATTCGACCGCTGCTTCCTCGAACACGCGCACGAACTCGTTGCCGATGATCTTGCGCTTCTGCTCGGGATCGGTGACGCCCGCGAGCTTCGTCAAAAACCGCTCCGAGGCATCGACCGTTTTGAGCTTGATGTGGAAATTGTCCCCGAAGAGCTTTTCCACGGCCTCCGCCTCGTTCTCGCGCAACAGCCCGTTGTTGACGAAAATACACGTCAACTGGTCCCCGATGGCCTGGTGCAAGAGCATCGCCGCCACCGACGAATCCACCCCGCCGCTCAGCCCGAGGATCACTCTTTCCGTGCCGACCCTGGCGCGGATTTCCCCGCACGTCTGGTCGATGAACGACCCCATCGTCCAGTCCGGGGCGCAGCCGCAGATGTTGTAGAGGAAGTTTTGCAGCAGGTCGCGTCCGCGGGGCGTGTGGGCGACTTCGGGGTGGAACTGCAACCCGTAGAAACGCCGTTCCCGGTCCTCGACCGCCGCGAACGGCGAGTTCTCCGTGCTGGCGACCGTGCGGAACCCCGGCGGCAGCCTGGTGACCTTGTCGCCGTGGCTGTTCCACACGTCGAGCTTCGGCGGCAGCCCGGCAAACAGCGGACAGTCCGCCGCCCCGATATTCAACACCCCGGCCCCGTACTCGCGCTTGGGACTACTCTCCACCACGCCGCCGAGATGATGGAACATCAACTGCTCGCCGTAGCAAATTCCCAGCACCGGCAGCCCGAGCGCGAACAACGCCGGGTCGGGCTGCGGCGCGTTCTCGGCGTACACGCTCGCCGGACCGCCGGACAGGATGATCCCCCGCGCCCCCGCCGCGCGCAATTCTTCCGCCGGGGCGTCGAACCGCATGATCTGCGAGTACACGGAACACTCGCGCACGCGCCGGGCGATGACCTGCGTGTACTGCGAGCCGAAGTCGAGGATGAGAACCTTCGATCCCTGGAACGGTTGGGCGGGCGTGGTCATGCGCTGGTCAACGAAACGGCCCTACTTCTTGACGATGAACACGTCCATCGCGTCTCCGACCTTGAGCTTGTCCACGTGGTCCATGCCGTGGTCGAGCACCTTGCCGAACACCGTGTATTGCATGTCCAGGTGCGGCGCGTCCTTGAGCACGATATAAAACTGGCTGTTGGCCGAGTTCGGATCGTTGGTCCGGGCCATCGCCAGCGTGCCGCGCGAGTTCTTGTAGGCACGGTTCACTTCCAAAGGCAGCAGCCCGTATTTCGATCCGCCGCTGCCCGCGTTGACGTGGTCGGTCTTGCTCTTGGGGTCGCCGATCTGCGCGACGAAGTTCGGCACGATGCGGTGAAACTTCTGTCCGTTGTAAAAACCTTCGTCCGCCAACTGGAGGATGCGCTCGACGTGCTTGGGCGCGGCGTCGGGAAAGAGCGCGCAATACACGGGACCGGCGGGCAGGTCCAGGCGGATGATCGGGTCCTGGCGCTCGGCGTATTTAGCGTCGTCGGGGAGCGAGGAAGGGGATGGGGTTTGGCTCATCGACTGACTTAAAGGCAAATCCCCGCCCGCGCCAGTGAAAAACGAGCAGTTCCCTTCCCCGTTGCCTTCCCGCCCCGGAAAGCGTTTAATGACACCGCCATGAGCGCGCTGCCCAAACGCTATTTCACGCCCGAAGAATACCTCCTGCTCGAAGAACGCTCGCCGTACAAGAGCCAGTGGGTTGACGGGGAAATCTTCCCGATGGGCGAGGATACTTCCGGCGTGCCTTCCATGATGGGCGGCGCACACCCCACTCACGTCCGCATCACTGGCAACCTCAATTTCAGCCTGACCCTGCGCTTCCGCGGTCGCCCCTGCCAGGCGTTCAGCGCCGACCTGCGCGTCGCCTGCGAACCCGGCGGCATCTACACCTATCCCGACGTGGCTGCCCTGTGCGGCGAACCCCGCTACGATCGTTCCTCCAACCCGCCCAGCCTGCTCAACCCGCAGGTCATCATGGAAGTGCTCTCGCCTTCCACCGCCGCGTTCGACCGGGGCGAGAAATTCATGCGTTACAAAGGTCTCGACTCGTTGACCGACTACGTGCTCGTGTCCGCCGACAAGATCGAAGTCGAACACCACGCCCGCCAGACGGACGGAAGCTGGATTTCGCGCGTTTACGAGCAACCCGCCGACCTGCTCCGCCTAGCGAGCGTCGATTGCGAAATCCCCCTCGCGGAAATCTACGACAAGGTCGTCTTTTCGGTCTGCTGACTCTCCGTCAGCAAAGTGCTATAAGTGCAACTTGGGAACGAGGGAGGAAACGGCCGCGCGGCGGGCATCAAGCGGCGCGGCGGCGCAAGCTCCGCAGACCCATCCCGGCCATCCCGGCGGCGCACAAAACCCAGGTGCCCGGCTCGGGCACGAGCAGGGAAGCGGAGGTGACGCCCTCCGCGAAGACGGCATCGAAAGCAGGAACCGCCGACTGACTAGCCCCGTAATACGCCAGCCCCCCCGCGTAGGGATTGCTATCGCTGTAGCGGAAGAGGAAACCGTCGCCGGCGGTTTGTGAGACCGCGAGGGTATAGATGCTCCCCGGCGTCAGGGCCAGGGGGGTGGCCAGGTCGAATTCCACCGGTTGGTAAGACGTGTTCGTCAAAGTGACGGCCGCACTGGTGCCGAGCAGCGCGCCGCCGAAGCCACTGCCCGCATAGACGCTGAGTTGCAAGGTGACGGTGAAGTTTTCCGGCAGCATCACAAACGTCGCCGCGTTCATTGAGGCCAAGCCGGGGGTAAAGCTTTGGCCGAGGACGTTGCTATAGTTACCGTGCAGGGGATAACCGGTCGTCAGGGAACCGATGGTGTTTTGCTGGTCCACGACGGCGATGGCAGCACGGGCCCGGGGGGCGTGGGCGGCGAGGAGCCCGGCGGCGATGGCGGCAAGAGCGAAACGGCGGACGGAGGACAAAGCGGCGGTTTTCATTGGAGGAATGCGAATATTTATTAACAAGGAGGTGAAGCACTCGAAAAGACGCGCTGACAACGCTTTACACGATTCTCCCTGGCGCAGGCAAGCCCTTTCTTGCCTGCCAGAATAGGACAGACGCGCGGGGTCCCCACCGGCGGCGGGTCGTCCTAATCCAGCAGGCTCTCGATTTCCTCGAAGCTGAGGGTTTCGAGCAGCGGCTCGTCGGTTTCGCGCTCAACGAGGCTTGCCGTGAGTTCCTTCTTGCGGTTTTGCAGGGCGAAGATTTTCTCCTCCACCGTGTTGCGCGCGATCAGGCGGTAGGCCGTGACCACCCGCGTCTGGCCGATGCGGTGCGCGCGGTCGGTCGCCTGCGCTTCGACCGCCGGGTTCCACCACGGGTCGAAGTGGATCACCGTGTCCGCGCCCGTCAGGTTCAGGCCCACGCCGCCCGCTTTCACGCTGATCAGAAAGGCCGTGATGCTTTCGTCGGTCTGAAAACGCTCGACCTGCGCGGCGCGGTCCTTGGGCTTGGTGGAACCGTCGAGGTAGCAGAAGGGGGTCTCTTGCGTCTCGAGGTGCGCGGAGAGGATCTTCAGCATGGAGACAAACTGGCTGAAGATCAGGACCCGATGGCCGCCCTCGCGGATTTCGGTGAGGAGTTCGTCGAGCAGGGCGAGCTTGGCAGAGAAGGCAGCGGGAAGTGGGAGGCGGGAGGCGGGAGGCGAGGCGGAGGAGGCGTCGTCCGTTTCGTCGGCGGCGTCGGGGAGGCTGGAGGATTTCGGGAGGGCGTCGGGTTCGAGGCCGAGCAGGCGGAGGTCGCAACAGGCCTGGCGCAGCCGCAGGAGCGCCGTGAGGACGAGCATCCGGCCCGCGCCCTGGTTTTTGTCGCGGCGGGCGGTGTCGAGCTTGAGACGGCTTTGTTCGAGGAGCTGGCGGTAGACTTCGGTTTGCGCCGGGGTGAGGTCGCAGAAGGCGGTTTGCTCGATGCGCGCGGGCAGGTCCTTGGCCACGTCCTTTTTCAAGCGGCGCAGGAGCACGGGGCGCAGGCGGCGCGTGAGACGTTCGCGGGCGGCCGTGGCGGCGGGGTCGCCGGGGCGCGCGAGGGGCAGTTCGTAGCGTTCGCGGAAATCCCGGCGCTGGCCGAGGTAGCCGGGCAGTGCGAAGTGCATGATCGACCACAGGTCGCGCACGGAGTTTTCCATGGGGGTGCCGGTCAACACGAAGCGGTGCTCGCTGCGGAGTGCGCAGGCGGCTTGGGCAACCTGGCTGTCGGGGTTCTTGATGTGGTGGGCTTCGTCGAGACCGACGCTCAGGAAGTGGTGGGCGCGGTATCGGTCGAGGTCGCGCCGCAGGAGGGCGTAGCTGGTGATGACGAGGTCGGCGGCGGGGATGCGCACGAAAAGCGGGGCGCGGTCGGGGCCGTCGATGGCGAGGGTGCGGAGTTCCGGCGTGAAGCGTTCGGCCTCACGCCGCCAGTTTTCGACGAGGGAGGTCGGGCAGACAATGAGCGACGGGCGGAGGTCGGCGGCGGCGGTGTTGGCGCGGAAGGAGGAGAGGTAGGCAAGTGCTTGGAGGGTTTTGCCGAGACCCATTTCGTCGGCCAGGATGCCGCCGAGTCCGTTGGCGGCGAGGAGTTGCAGCCAGCGAACGCCTTCCAATTGGTAGGGGCGGAGGATGGCGGCCAGCGCGGGGGCGAGTGGTTGGTCGGGCGGGCGTTGCAGGCGGCCCCGTTGGTTGCGCCATTGTTCCCACGACGGCGCGGTGGCGACGCCCCATTTTTCGAGGGAGCTTTCGACGTAGGCCCCCTGAGATTTGCGCAAACGATAGACGCCGGGCGAGGATTGGGACGGGTCGCAGTCGCGCAGGACTTCCTGGAGGTCGTTGAGGGTTTCGGCGGGCAGGACGGCCAGCTTGCCGTTGCGCAGACGGGTATGGCCCGTACCCATCTGGAGCAGACGCTGGATTTCCCCGGCGGGGAAGCGTTCGCCGCTGCTGCCGTGGAGGGCGATTTCCATCTCGAACCAATCCTCGCCCGAACCGCGCACGGCGACCTCCGGGGTGATGATTTCGATCTGCTTGCTGACGTGGGTGAAGCGCGAGCCGACCGTGACCTGCCAACCCGGGAGTTTTTGCAGGCCGGGCATCCCGAGCGCGAAGAAGCGCAGGATGGCGTCCTCGCCGCGCAGAAAGGCGTGGCCGGTGGTGTCGGGGCCGGTGAAACCCCAGCCGGTGAGGCGTTCGCGGGCGGCGCGTTCGGCGAGGACGTTGCGTGTGTGGAGGTGGCCGGGCTGCCCGCCGGGTGGCGCGTAGGTGAAAGTTTCGCGTTCAGGGGTAACGCCGACCGTGACGAGGCGCTTGTTGGGGTAGGTCGCCTGGAGGCGCGCGCCGAGCTGGTTGAGCGAGCCTTCGATGGAAACGGTGAACTGCGGCTGGCCGGGTTCGACGCCGGAAAGCGCCGGAGCGGTGAGCGGTGCGGAGGATGGGGTAGCGGCGAGCGGAGGCGGGTCGGCGCGCAGCTCGAAGAAGGGTTCCAGTTGCGGCCACTCCACGCTCAGAAAAGCTGCCGCCTGGGCAGCGGGCAGGCGGATGGATTTGTCCGTCAGGAGCGTCTGGTAGGCGGCGGGCAAGCCGGGGCTGATCGGCTGGAGCGTCGTCTGGCTGGCACCGGGCCGCAGCAGCCAGGCGCACGCCCCGGCGGAAAGCACGCGGCTGTCGGCGGGCCATTGGACGCCGAGTTCGAGCGAGCCATCGGGCGAAAAAATGGCGCGCAACGGCGGACGCAGCGGCATCCCGTTGACGGCGACCTTCGCGGCGCGGCCCGAGGTCAGCCGGGGATGTCCGGCCAGCACGCCGAGGATTTGCAGAAATTGATCGCGGTCCACGAACGACATGCCCGCTGGCAGGGCGTTGGTGAGCTTGGCCAGTTGCTCGACGAGGCGAAAATCTTCCGGCAGCAGTGCGCTGACCGTCAAGCCGGGCGCGCCGAGCATCCCGCGCTTGCCGCCGGTGGCGATTTCCAGGCCGACGAGAAGCTGGTTTTTGCTCCACGCGGCGGAGAGGTCCGGCGCGAGGATGACGTGCAGGCGCGCCTCGGTTCCGGCGTTCTCCCGGTACGGGAGCACCGGCGGGCTGGGCATGGCCGGTTTCCCTGCCGTCCCCTGCCCTCGCCAACCGGTGGCGGGCGGAGGCGTGGGCGGGTTTTGCCCGGCGAGGATCGCCAGACCCACCGCCAGCGAATGCGCGCAGATCGTCCCGTACTCCCGCGACGGCCGGCAGGTGCAGAGATTTTCCACGTTGGTTGCCGTGAGGATCTTCAGTCCGGCGCGGTATTCCCTGCCCTCGGCCTGAACGCTGCCCTGCAAGAGCGGGGGCGACCACTGCGCGCCGCTCACCTTGCCGGTCTCGCGCAATGCCCTGGCGTGGCGGATCGCCTCCCAGCCGCCGGCGGTGATGAGGATTTTCTCGGTCAGTTGGACAGGCGAAACGGAAGGAGGCATGCAGCGGCGCGGAAGAAAAAACGTGTCAACGTGGTTGTGAGCAGACAGACTTTGCTCTACCTCTTCGCTCCCGGCAAACGTCGTCCCATGCACATGAAGCTCATCGCCATCGCCAACCAGAAAGGCGGGGTGGGTAAAACCACCACGGCGGTCAGCCTGTCGGCGTGTCTCGCGGAGTTGGGCTGGCGCGTTTTGCTCATCGACCTGGACCCCCAGGCCAACGCCACCAGCGCGCTCGGTCTGGAGAGCGCCGAGGGGTTGAGCCTCTACCGGGCGCTCGTCGGGGAAACGGACATGGCCGAGCAGGTGTTGCCCACCCGCATCGACAACCTGTTCATCATCCCTGCTGACCTGGACCTGGCGGGCGCGGAGGTGGAGGTGGCGCGGCTGGAAAATCATCTCGTGCGTCTGCGCGAGGTCGTGCGGCCCATCCGGGAGGACGCCCCGTTTGACTTCGTGCTGATGGACTGCCCGCCGTCCCTGGGCATCCTGATGACCAACGCCCTCGCGGCGGCGGATGAACTGCTGGTGCCGATCCAATGCGAATATTTTGCGTTGGAAGGTCTTTCCAAGATCGTCCAACTGGTCGGGCAGATCCGCGATTGCGGCGCGAACCCGGAGCTTTCCATCGGCGGCATCCTGATGACGATGTTCGATTCACGCACCAACCTGAGCACGCAGGTGGTCAGCGAGGTCCGGCGGCATTTCGAGGCCATCACTTACCGGACGGCGATTCCGCGCACGGTTCGGTTGGGCGAGGCGCCCAGCTTCGGCAAGACCATCCTCGAATACGACGGCAGCGGCGTGGGGGCCAAGGCTTACCGGCGCATGGCGGAGGAGTTCATCCAGCGGCAACGCGGGGAAGTGATCTTACCCAAGAGCGACGAACCGGACGAGGCGCGCCCGGACGCGACGTAGGCCCGGCGCACGGCGGAGTGGTTGTCACCACGAGCGGAGTTCGATTTGCTTCCGGCCCCGCTTTTTGCGATGTTGGCAGCGGAAAATCCGCCCCTGCCCTTGTCACGCCATCGCTCCATCGAACTCTCTGCCCCCCTGTTGCTGGAAGGGTATCGGCGGGGCCTGTTCCCGATGGCGCTCGACGACGGCCAGATCGGCTGGTTTTCGCCTGACCCGCGCGGCATTATCCCGCTGGAGAAAGAGAAATTCCACGTGCCGCACGGCACCCGGCGGGCGTTGAAAAAACGTCCGTTCACGTTTCGCATCGACGCGAATTTCGAGACGGTCATCCGCGCCTGCGCCCGCCGGGCGGAAACCTGGATCAGCGAGGAAATCATCCGCAGTTACCGCGACCTGCACATGCTCGGCTACGCGCACAGCGTGGAATGCTGGCTGAACGACGAACTGGTGGGCGGCCTGTACGGGGTGGCCCTGGGCGGGGTGTTTTTTGGGGAGTCGATGTTTCACACCGTCACTGACGCATCCAAGGCCGCGCTCGTGGCACTGGTCGAGCGGCTCTGGGTGCGCGGCTACAGCCTCCTGGACATCCAGTGGACGACGCCGCACCTGAAGACGTTCGGCGCGCAGGACATCTCACGGACCGAATACCTGCAACGGCTGGCCACCAGCCTGCGGCAGCCGCGCGAGTTCGTCTGACGGCAGGGAGCGGAGACGATTTTGATCCCCGGAGCGAACCATCCATCCAGCGGGAGCAACCCGCGACGTGCCTGCCACGCGTCCCACCGGTACGGCTACCTCCTGCTGGCGGCAGGACTTTGCGCCGTGCTGTGGACCCAGCTAAAGCCGAGGCATTTCTTCTTTGAAACGGCGCGCCTCCCGGACGGACTCCAGGTGGCAAAATACGAGGTGACCCAGGCGCAATACGAAGCCGTGACGGGTGAAAACCCCAGCGAGTTCCGCGACCCGGACAAGCCGGTGGACAGCGTCAGTTGGGACGACGCCGAAACCTTCTGCACGAAACTCACCGCGCGGGAACACGCCGCTGGCCGTCTACCGGCGGACGAGCAGTACGAACTGCCGACGGATGCGCAATGGGACCAATTCTCGGGCACCACGGCCAGCATGGATGCCGTCCTCTCGTTGACCGCTGCCCGCCAAAGCACCGAGAAAGTTGGTACGCACTCCCCGAATGCACTCGGCCTCTATGATGTGGTCGGCAACGTCTGGGAATGGACGCGCGACTGGTATGACAACGACATCCGCCGGAAAGACTCCAACCCCGATCTGCCCTCGGTTCCGACGGACGCCGAGGCTGCTGCCCAAGGACCGGAGGAAACCTTCAAGGTGCTGCGTGGCGGGGCCTGGGATACCGGGCCAGCCGACCATTTCAGTCTCGCCAGCCGGTTGCGCTATGCTCCGGGGATGAGCAACTATCGCACGGGTTTCCGGTGCGTCGTGGTCAAGATCGATGGCAGGCAACCGTGAGACCGTTCGTCAGCCCGCGCGCGGCGGCAGGCTGCGCAAAAGGTGGTAGATCGTTTCCAGCCGGCCAACAAGCCACCGACCGCTCCCGCCCCGGCCACGGCGATGCGATCCCCGGGCAACACGTGTCGGGACGCCATGGCCGTTACTCCGGTTTCGCGTCCGGTTTCCAGGGACGCGGCAAGCCTTTGGCCTCGAAATAATCGCCGCCCTTCGCTACCGGGTCGTCCGTGCCCCAGGGGATCGTCTTGTCGCGCTTGGCCAGCAGGGGGATGTGTTTGGAACAGTGGATGTAAGCTTCCTCCACCTGGACGAGCACCCACCGCTCGGGTCGTGGCGCGCCGTCCGCTGCCCGTGCCGCCTCGCAGAGACCGGCCGGGAACGGGGCATCCGGCGAAAGCAGCGCGGCGTTCTCCACGATCCGGGCGGAGCCGTTGACGTGGCAACCCACGGTCGAGCCGAAAAAATCGACGAACAGCAACCCGATGTTTGGATTTTCAGTCAGATTCCCCAGACTCGCCATCACGCCGTTGCCCCGATATTCGGGGTAAGCGAGCGTCCGTTCGTCGATGACGTGAACGAAGCCGGGCAGCCCCGCCCGGATCGAGCAGTCGCAGTGCCCGGCGGCGTCGGCGGTGGAAACGAACATCATTTCGCGCGCGGCGACGAAAGCGCGCATCCGCTCGTTCAGATGATCGAGCATCTGGTGATCGTAAAATGCCTGCGCCCGCCGTCCGGTGCCGTGGGCACGCTGGAGCGCGTGTTCACCGTCGGAACCCGGCAGGGAACGGGCAGGGTGTGCGGGGCCGGGTTGCATCGTTCAGACGGGAAGCGGAGCCTGCGCCGCCCGGGCGGCTTCCACCGTGGCCGCGATGCTGTTGCGGTGCAAACGGGCGGTGTTGGCGAGTTCCCGGTTGTACCCGCCGCCGTAGAGCACCGCCAGCGGTATCCGGCAAGGCACGAACAGCGACAGTACGAAAGCGTCGCGCTCGGTCATGTCCCGGAGCGTGAGCTGCATCTGGCCGAAACGGTCGTTCTGGTGCGGGTCCGCTCCCGAAAGCCACACCACCAGGTCCGGGCGGAACGCTGCCACCGCCCCCGGCAGACTGCCACGCAAAGCGTCGAGGTAGACCCCGCCGGAAACGAAGCGTTCCAGACCCACGTCCAGCGACCCCGGCACCTTGCGGCTCGGATAGTTCGCGGCGACGTGGATCGAATAGGTGAACACGCGTGGGTCACCGCCCAGCAGCGCGTGCGTCCCGTTGCCCTGGTGAGCGTCGGTATCGACCACCAGGATTTTCAGGTCGGGATGGTCCGTGTGCAGGTCGCGCACGCCGACCGCCACGTCGTTCAGCGCGCAAAACCCCTCCCCGTGGTCCGCAAAGGCATGGTGCGTGCCACCGGCCAGATTGGCGGCGGCGCCCTCCTCCAGCGCGGCGCGCATCGCCCGGCGCGTTCCCTCGACCTCCCGCGCCGACCGCACGAACAGCTCCGGCGACGGCGGCAAACCCAGGACGGTCGCTTCCTTGGCGGTCAGGTCGCCCCGCGCGAGACGATCCAGATATTCCCGCGTGTGTACCCGCTCGAGGTGTTCGCGGCCAACCGGTTCGACCTCCACCACGTCTTGCCGATCGATGGCGCCGCTTTCGAGCAACATCCCGTGCGCTTGCGGGAATTTGGTCATCGGAAACGGGTGTCCCTCCGGCAAAGGGAGGAAGTAACCCGGCGAGTAGAAACAACGCATGGAGATCGATCCGGTCCGGCGGGCGGGGCGGCGGAGTCAGGGTCTCGAGGCGCCTTCCGCCGCCTTCACCGCGTCGGGCGAGGCCACCGGCTCCGAACCGGCCACCGGATGATGCAGGGCTTCCTGACCGGCCTGCGTCCCGGTGATGAGACGCGACCCCCGATAAAACGTCACGTAGTTGAACATCCACTCACCCGCCACCGCGAACCGGTTACGGAACCCGACGAGGTACATGATGTGGACCCCGGCCCAGATCACCCAGGCGATGAAGCCGTGGACGTGCATGAAATTGAGGTCGCCCACGGCCCGGTTGCGTCCGATGGTCGCCAGCGTTCCCTTGTCCCAGTAGTGGAACTTCATCGGTTGGCCGCCCGCGATGGTTTCCAGGATGCTGCGCGCCGCGTGACGGCCCATCTGCATCGCCGTGGGGCTGACCCCCGGCAGCGGCTTGCCGGTCTGGTGCGAGAAGTTGGCCAGGTCGCCGATGACCTGCACCTCCGGGTGCCCCGGAATGGTCAAATCCTCGTTGACCACCACCCGCCCGGCCTTATCCACGGGTGCCCCCAGCGTCTTGCCCAGCGGCGACGCCGCGTTGCCCGCCGCCCAGATCACCGTGCGCGCCGGGATGAACTGGCCGCCTTTGACCTCGACGCCTTCCGCCGTGACGTTGGTCACCGCCGTGCCCTCGTGGACCTCGACGCCGATCTCTTCCAACTGTTTCCGGCCGCTGCGCGATAAATCCTCGGGATACGCGGCCAGGATGTGCGGCGCGCCTTCGACGAGGATGACCTTGGCGCGCGACGATTCGATGTTCCGAAAATCCTTGGACATCGTGTGCCGGGCGATTTCGCTGATGGCCCCGGCCATTTCCACCCCGGTCGGGCCGCCGCCCACGATCACGAAGGTCATGGCGGCGTCGCGCTCGGCCTGATCCACGGCTTTTTCCGCGATCTCGAAGGCCACGAGCAGCCGTTTGCGGATGTCCACCGCGTCGGTCAGATTTTTCAAACCCGGCGCGAACCGCTCCCATTCGTCGTGCCCGAAGTAGCTGTGGCGCGAGCCGGTCGCCAGGATCAAGTAATCGTACTCGACCACCAGGTCTTCGGTGATGACTTTCTTGCCGCCCACGTCGATGCGCCGCACTTCCGAGAGCAGCACCTCGACGTTTTTCTGGCTGGAGAAAACCTCCCGCAACGGCCGGGCGATGTTTGCCGGGGTCAGGCCGGCGGTCGCCACCTGGTAGAGGAGCGGCTGGAAAAGGTGATGGTTGCTCCGGTCGATCAACGTGACGTTGACCGCCTCGCCTTTGAAAATCTTGGTGGCTTCCAGGCCCCCGAAGCCGCCCCCGATGATGACCACGCGCGGCAGTCCGCCGCCCTGTTGTTTGGCGAGGAAGGCTGCTGGCGAGTCCACGTCGGGAGCGAGGCGGGCGGGCGGGCTTTTTTCCAGGGTGTCGTTGCTCATAAGTAAAAACGGGACGGTGCGTCTCGGCTCGAAGGATTTCGCAGATGATCGTGCCACGGGGAACATCGGGCTTGTGAAATATTTCACAAATAGAACTTGCGCCACCTGACGGACAGAAATTACTTATAGGAGGCCGCTGTCTCGCCGACCGTTTCCTTCCTCTTCGCTTCCCATGGCACTGCGCACCACCGAAATCGAAGCGCCTGACACGCTCGCCCGCACCAACGCCTCGCTCGGCAACCTGCGCGAGACCACCGGCGACATGATCGGCGAGAAGATGGTTCTCAACATGGGTCCGTCGCATCCGGCGACCCACGGCGTGCTGCGCCTCGTGCTCGAACTCGACGGCGAACTGGTGACGAAGGCCACCCCGGACCTTGGATACCTGCATCGCGGCGACGAAAAAATCGCCGAAAACATGCAGTACAACCAGTTCGTGCCCTACACGGACCGGCTCGATTACCTCGCGCCGCTGGCGAACAACGTCGCCTACGCCCTGGCCGTGGAAAAATTGATGGGCTGGGAGTTGCCTCCGCGCGGCAAGGCGTTGCGGGTGATCTGCTGCGAGATGGCGCGCATTTCGGCGCATCTGCTCGGCCTCGGGGCGTTTGCGATGGATACCGGCGCGTTGAGCGTGTTCATGTACACGTTCACCGAGCGCGAGAAAATCTATAATCTCATCGAGCAACTGACCGGGGCGCGCTTCACGACCAGCTACACCCGGATCGGCGGGCAAATCCGCGATTTGCCCGAAACGTTCCCCGCCCAGTTGCGCCAGTTTTTGAAGGAAGTCGTGCCCGTCATCGACGAGGTCGATGGATTGCTGACCCGCAACCGCATCTTCGTGGACCGGACACGGGACGTGGGCGTCATCACGAAGGAGCAGGCCATCGCGTTCGGTTTGTCGGGACCCAACCTGCGCGGTTCCGGCGTCGATCACGACCTCCGCAAGAAGCATCCCTACCTCGACTACCAGAACTACGATTTCGACGTGGCCATCGGGTCTGCTGGAGACTGTTACGACCGCTACCTGGTCCGCCTGGAGGAGATGCGTCAGAGCGTTCGCATCCTGGAACAAGCACTCGACCGGATGCCCGACGGTCCGATCAACGTCGTGGACGGAAAGAACATCTTGCCGCCCAAGCAGAGCGTGATGATGAAGATGGAAGAATTGATCCATCATTTCATCGTGGTCACGCAAGGGATCGAAGCGCCGCCCGGCGAGGTGTATTTCGGCGCGGAAAACCCCAAGGGTGAACTCGGCTTCTACATCAACAGCCGGGGCGGCGGCGTGCCCCACCGGCTCAAAATCCGCGCCCCCTCCTTCGTGAACCTGAGCATTCTGCCGACGATCTTGCCGGGCCACATGATGAGCGATGTCGTGTCGATTCTCGGGAGCATGGATTTCGTCATGGGCGAATGCGACCGTTGAACGCGACAAACCGCCGAGTTCGAGTACGTTCCCTGCCAGTCAATCAACCTCCCAACCAAACCTGATGAAAAAGCTGATCCTCCCCCTCTTCCACGCCGCCATTTTGTCCACCGTGGTCTTGCTGGGCGTGACCGCCTGCGACAAACACGGCAACGCCGACGTGCCGTTGGTCCAATCCAAGGTCAACGCGGCGAACGCGGCGAAGATCCAGCCGGGGATGACCCGCACGCAGGTCGTGGCGCTGCTGGGCGAACCGACCAATTCCGAGGTCAAGGACATGGTGATCTTCAAGAAAAACACCGTCAATTACGTGGACGGCAAGAGCTCGATCTCCGTCGTCTACAAGAACGACGAGGTGCAGGAAAGCCACAGCACCTTCGGCGGCGACGCGGCGACCTCGACCACGACCACCACGACGAAGACGGAATAGCCGCGCGCACTCCCGAGATGGACCTTCCCGCCGAACTGGAACAGAAGATCGACGAGGTAATCACCCATTACCCGGTGTCCAAACGCAGCGCCGCGCTGCCTTTGCTGCACCTGGTGCAGGAGCATTTCGGTTTCGTCAGCAACGAGGCCGCCGATTGGATCGCCGCCAAGCTGGAAATTCAGCCGATCAACATCCTGGAACTGGTGACGTTTTATCCCATGTTTCGCTCCGAAGCGCCGGGCAAGCATCACATCCGCGTTTGCCGGACGCTCTCCTGCGCGATGGGCGGTTCTTACCGGTTGATGGATGACCTGTGCGAACTCACCAGGATCCATCGGCATGCCCACGGGGGGCACGGCTCGCCGGTGACGGTCGGCGAGGACGGCAAATACAGCATTGAGTTCGTCGAATGCCTGGCCAGTTGCGGCACCGCGCCGGTGTGCATGGTAGACGACGATTTTTACGAGAACGTGAGCAAGGAATCCGCCGCCGAGATCCTTGCCAAATACGCTTAGCGGCAAATTTCAATCATGGTTTCGCTCCTCAAACAACCGCACCCGCGCGAGCGGCGCATGATCTTCAAAAACGTGGATCGTCCCGGCTGGAAAACGGACATCGGCACGTATCTCGAAGACGGCGGCTACGAAGACCTGAAAAAGGCTTTCACGATGCCCCAGGCGGATATCGTCAACGAGGTCAAAGCCAGCGGGTTGCGCGGACGCGGCGGCGCGGGCTTCCCGTGCGGGGTGAAGTGGGGTTTCATCAAACAAGACAGCCCGAAGCCGATTTATCTGATCTGCAACGCGGACGAATCCGAGCCGGGCACCTTCAAGGATCGCTACATCATCCACCAGGACCCGCACCAGTTGATCGAGGGGATGATCATCTCCTGTTTCGCGGTCAACGCGCGGTTGGCGTACATTTATATCCGGGGAGAGTTCCCCGAAGGCGCACGTATTTTGGAGCGAGCACTGGCCGAAGCCCGGGAACGGGGGTTTCTCGGCAAGAACATCCAGGGCTCCGGTTTCGACTGCGAGATCTACGTGCATCGCGGCGCGGGCGCTTACATCTGCGGCGAGGAAACCGGCCTGATCGAATCGTTGGAAGGCAAACGCGCTTATCCCCGCATCAAGCCTCCTTATTTCCCGGCGGTGCTCGGCCTGTACCAGTGTCCGACCATCGTCAACAACGTGGAAACGCTTTGCCACGTGAAACACATCATCCGGCTAGGCGGCGCGGAGTACGCCAAGATTGGCCGCCCCAACAACACGGGCACCCGGCTGTTGTGCGTGAGTGGTGACGTGCAGAAACCGGGTTACTTCGAGGTGGAACTCGGGTCGCTGACCATGGGCGAGGTCATCCATGATTTGTGCGGCGGCATGAAGCCGGGCCGCAAGCTCAAAGCGATCATCCCCGGCGGCAGTTCGGCCAAGGTGCTCCGGGCGGACGAGAAGTTCAAGATCAAGGAAAAAGGGCCGGATGGCACGATGCTGGATAAGGAAATCGGCATCGAAGACATCACCATGGATTTCGACACGTTGGCGGCCGTGGGTTCGATGGCCGGCTCAGGCGGAGTGATCGTCATGGATGATTCACGCGACATGGTCGAGACCCTGGCGAACATCAACGAATTTTACGCGCACGAAAGCTGCGGCCAATGCACGCCTTGCCGTGAGGGCTCGCTCTGGATGAAGAAGATCACCACGCGCATGGTGGCCGGGGAAGGCGCCAGGCAAGACCCGGCGGTTCTCAAAAGCGTGGCCGACAACATCGCGGGGAAGACCATCTGCGCGTTCGGCGAGGCCTGCGCCTGGCCGACGCAGAGCTTTATCGCCAAGTTCAAAGAGGAATTCGAAGCCAAGGCCCAGCGCGATGTCAAGCCGCGCGAAGTGTCCGACGGCGTCGCGCTGCAAAACGGCCGTCCGGTGCTGGTCCATGACCACGAGGTGGCCACGGCTTCGGTGGGCGGCGTGCCGAAACCCGATGCCCCGTGGGAATTGTCCAACGACAGCAAATCCGGCGAGGTCTAGCACTTTTTTCCAAGCATCGACATGAGCAATCCCACCACGACCACGGCTCCCCCGCCCGTTCAATTATTGAACGTGCAGGTTGACGGCGTCTGGCACCAGTTTCCCAAGGGCACGCGGGTCATCGAAGCGTGTTCACAGGCGGGCAAGTACGTGCCGCGCTATTGCTACCACCCGAAGTTGTCGTCGCCGGGGAATTGCCGCATGTGCCTGGTCGAAATGGGCATGCCCAAGATGGGCGCGGACCGCAAGCCCGAGACGGGAGCCGACGGCAAACCCGTCATCAATTGGATTCCGCGTCCCCAGATCAGTTGCGCGCAAGACGTTTCCGAAGGCATGGGTGTTCGCACCGATTCGCCGATGGCGCGCGAGTGTCGCCAGGGGGTGATGGAGTTTTTGCTCATCAACCACCCGCTCGACTGCCCGATTTGCGATCAGGCGGGCGAATGCCGGTTGCAGGAGTTCAGCGTCGAATACGGCAACGACAGCTCGCGCTTTCTCGAAGAAAAAGTCCACAAGCCCAAACACGTTGATCTCGGACCGCGCATCGTCCTCGACGACGAGCGTTGCATCCTGTGTTCCCGTTGCATCCGGTTTTCCAAAGAAGTGGCCAAAGACGACGCGCTCGGCTTCGTTGACCGCGGCAGCTACACGTCCCTGACCGCGCATCCGGGGCGGCGTTTCGACAACAATTATACGCTTAACACCGTGGACATCTGCCCGGTGGGTGCGCTGACTTCCAAGGACTTCCGCTTCAAGATGCGCGTCTGGTTCCTGAAGGAGACCAAGAGCATTTGCACGAGTTGCGGGACGGGTTGCAACACGGTGATCGGCAGCCGCCAGGAGGTGGTTTACCGCCAGACGCCGCGCGAGAACAACGAGGTGAACTCCGCGTGGATGTGCGATTACGGACGCCTGAATTTCCATTACCTGCACGACGAACGACGTTTGACGGCCCCGCTCCTGCGGCAATCTGACCACACGTTGGCGGCGACCGACTGGAAACAGGCGTTCAGCAAGGCGGCGGCGCAGTTGCGGGAGTTCAAGGGCGAGGAAATCGCCATCATCGCCAGCGCGCGCGCGACCAACGAGGAGCTTTACCTCACCCGGCGTCTGGCCAACGCGCTGAAGTGCGAGTGGATGGACATCGTTCCCCGCTCCGGCGAGGCGGACGATATCCTCCTCAGCGCGGATCGTAACCCGAACACCAGCGGCGCGAAATTGCTCGGCGTGGCGCAAGGCACTCCCGGCTCACGGTTGCAGACGATCATCGACGGCGTCAATTCCGGGAAAATTCACGCGCTGGTTTGCCTGGGCGAAGACGCCGCCGAGCATGGCGCGAGCCTCCGCGCGCTGGAAAGTTTGCCCTGCCTCGTGGCGATGAGCATCCTGCCCAACGCCACCACCGCGGCGGCTACCGTGGTGCTGCCCGGCGCGGGGTTCGCGGAAAAACGCGGGTCGATGATCAACCTCAAGGGCCGTCTGCAACGGCTCAACCGCGCGATCAGCGCCCCGGGGGACGCCCGGGACGACTGGGAAATCCTCCGCGATCTGGTCAAGGAACTGACGGGCAACAACGGGCTTTACATGCTCGAAGACCTCTTCAAAGCCATGGCAGCCGACACCCCCGCCCTGGCCGGTTTGAGCCTGAGTAAAATCGGCGACCTGGGCGTGCAAGTCATCCAGCCGGAAGCGGCGAAAGACGTGCCGGTCGCGCCGATTGAGCGTGCGACCGCCTTGCAGCCCACCTGAGGTTTTCCACGACAGCTTTTACCCCAATTATCGGCATGGATTGGCAGTTCACTATTTTCGCGTTGGCCAAGATCCTCGGGGTCATTTTTCTGGTGATCCTGCCGATGGTTTCTTACACGGTCTACGCGGAGCGCCGCGTGAGCGCCCTCATCCAGGATCGCATCGGACCGAACCGGACCGGACTGCCCACCACGCTGCTCGGTTTCAAGACGGATTGGCAACTGCCCATCCTCGGCGGCATGGGTCAACCCATCGCCGACGCGGTGAAATTCCTTTTGAAGGAGGATTTTACCCCCTCGCACGTCAACAAGTTCTATTACTGGCTGGCCCCGTGTCTGGCGATGGTTCCCGCCATCCTGACCATTGCGGTGGTCCCGTTCGGCAGCACGTTGCCGGTCCCCGTACCCGGCCAGGGTTGGGTGCAGGTGCCGATGGTGATTGCCAACGTCAACATCGGCGTGCTGTTCGTTTTCGCCGTGGCCTCGCTCGGGGTGTACGGCATCGTGCTGGCCGGTTGGTCGTCCAACTCGAAGTACCCGTTTCTCGGTGGCGTTCGCTCGACTTCGCAGATGATCTCCTACGAGTTGTCGCTCGGCTTGTCGATTATCCCGCTCTTTTTGATCATGGGCGAGTTGAACCTGCCAAAGATCGTCGAGTACCAGATCCATCATGGCTGGACGATCTTGCCGTTCACAAATCTCCACGATTTCGTGCCCGGCCTGTTCACGCACCATACCTACCGTGGCTTTGTCAATTGGCGGGCGGTGTTGTTGTGGGTCCCGATGTTCATTTCGTTTTTCATCTTCACGGTGTCGATTTTCGCCGAGACCAACCGGCTGCCGTTCGACCTGCCGGAAGCGGAAACCGAACTGGTCGCGGGCTACCACACGGAATATTCCTCGATGAAGTTTGCCCTGTTTTTCCTCGGCGAATACGCGGCCATGATCACGGGTTGCTCGCTCATCGTGACGCTGTTCCTCGGCGGCTGGCACATCCCCTTCGTCCCGGACGGCAGCGCGCCGGGCTGGCTCGGGGTTTTCTGGGGTTTGGTGAACATCGCCTGCTTCTTTGCCAAGGTGGCGGTCCTCCTGCTGTTCTTCATCTGGGTGCGGTGGACGCTGCCCCGGTTCCGTTATGACCAACTTATGCATCTGGGTTGGGTCATCTTTTTCGAGGTGGCATTGGTAAATATCTTCATCACCGCTGCCATCCTGGCGTACTTTCCCAAATAAGCTTTTGCCTCCATGGCTATCACGATCAAACGACCGAACCTCACGCTCAAAGAGAAGCTATACGTCCCGGCGATTTTCGCAGGGTTGATGACGACCGCGCGTCACCTCGTGCGAATGCTCGCCGGGAAGACGCATGTCTCCATGCAGTACCCGGAAGAGAAATGGGACAGCCAACTGCCTTCGTATTATCGCGGGGCTCCGGCGTTGGTGAAGGACGAACACGGGCGCGAGCGTTGCGTCGCCTGCCAACTCTGCGAGTTCATCTGTCCGCCGCGTGCCATCACGATCAAGCCCGGCGAAATCGCGGAGGGCGACAAATTCCGCAAGGTGGAAAAATTTCCGCAGGCGTTCGACATCGACATGATCCGCTGTATTTATTGCGGTCTGTGCGAGGAAGTCTGTCCCGAGGCCGCGATCTTCTTGCAAAAGGATTACGCGATCACCGGCCTGACACGCGCTGAAATGGTTCACGACAAAGAGAAACTGTACGAACTCGGCGGTTTGAAGACCGGTCTGGTTCACAAGTGGAACGACAAGAAGTAATCGCGGCTGCCGTTTCTCGCACGTCATGAGTCCACTGCTTTTCTGGGTTTTCGCCCTCGTGATGCTGATTTTCGGCGTCTCGGTGATTGCGCAGCCCAACCCGGTCTCCAGTGCATTGAGCCTGGTGGTCAGCTTCATCGCTTTGGCGGTCCTCTTCGTTTCGCTCGACGCTTTCTTCATCGGGATCATCCAGATCCTGGTCTACGCCGGCGCGGTGATGGTGTTGTTCCTGTTCATCATCATGCTGCTGGACCTGCGCGCCGGGAGCCGTCACAAGGCGCATCCCGCCACGACCATCGGCGGCGTCTTCATCGCGTTGGTTTTCGTGGCCCAGTTGTGGCAGGTGCTCCAGTCGTTTCCTGAAGGTCGCCGGGCCGCACCAGTTTTGTCGGGGCCGGTGAACGACGTGCAGAGCGTTGGCCACACGCTGTTCACGAGCTACAATCTGCCTCTGCAAATCGTCGGCGTGCTCGTGCTGGTGGCAACCATCGGCGTGGTCGTCTTGAGCAAACGCGAGTTGGAATGATCCGGCCTTTGTCCTTCTGAGTTGTTTTCCCGTGGTTACGCTAAACGATTACCTCCTCGTCAGTGGCCTGCTGTTTGCCATCGGCTTCGCCGGGGTCTTGCTGCGGCGCAACATCATCGTGATCTTCATGTGCCTGGAGCTGATGCTCAACGCCGCGAATCTGTCGCTCGTGGCTTTCTCGCGCTTCAACCTGACGCCCGCCGGCACGCCGGATTACAACGCGCAGGTGCTCGTGTTTTTCATCATCACCGTCGCGGCGGCGGAGGTGTCGGTGGGACTGGCGATCATCGTCGCGCTCTACCGGGCCAGGCAGACGGTGCAGGTCAGCGATATCAACAAGCTGCAATTTTAAGAGGACCCCGCCGCGATTGTCGTCTGTCTGTTTCCGGTGTTTATGAACCATTCGCTTCCCTGGATCATCCTCTTTAGCCCGCTGGTGTCGGCGCTGGCCATCTTGCTGGTGACACGCGGCCAGAAGGCGTTGAGCGCCTACGTGTCGGTCGCGGCGGTGGCGGTTTCGTTCGTGGCAAGTTGCCTGCTGCTCGGAACTCCGAACCACAATCCGCATTTTCCCTGGATCAATTTCCCGCCTGACCTGGTGATCAATTTCGGCGTGGCGGTCACCGATCTGAGCAAAACCATGCTCATCGTGGTGACGACCGTGGGTCTGCTGGTGCATGTGTATTCCCTCGGTTACATGCGCGAGGACCGCGACATGGCGCGTTATTTCGCGGGGCTGTCGCTTTTCATGTTCTCGATGCTGGGCATCGTGCTGGCGGATAATTTCGTGATGATGTTTATCTTCTGGGAACTCGTCGGCGTGAGCAGCTATCTGCTGATCGGCCACTGGTACGAGCGGCCCACGGCAGCCGACGCCGCGAACAAGGCGTTCCTCGTCAACCGCATCGGCGACTTCGGTTTCATGGCCGGTATCTTGATGCTCTGGAGCATCACCGGGCAGATCGACTTCTCGCAACTCGCGGTGACAATCAATGACGCCGCGAAGGAACCCTCCTTCCAGACCTATTTCGTGCCCTACCTGACGGTGGCGATGCTACTGATCTTCTGCGGTCCGATGGGCAAGTCGGCGCAGGTCCCGTTGCACGTGTGGTTGCCGGACGCCATGGAAGGCCCGACCCCGGTGTCGGCGTTGATCCACGCGGCCACCATGGTGGCGGCCGGTGTCTACCTGCTGGTGCGGATTTCGTTTCTGCTGGCCTGGGTACCGCAGGCGCAGGAAGTGATCGCCGTCGTGGGGATCACGACGGCAGTGCTGGCCGCCCTGATGGCCACCCAGCAGAACGACATCAAACGCATTCTCGCCTACTCCACGTTGTCGCAGCTTGGTTACATGGTCTGCGCCGTGGGCGTGGCTGCCGGGGGTGCGGCGATGTTCCACCTGTTCACGCATGCCTTCTTCAAAGCGTTGCTGTTCCTCGGAGCGGGCGCGGTGATCCATGCTCTGCACCACGAGCAAAACATCTGGAAGATGGGCGGCTTGCGCACGAAGATGCCGGTGACGTTCTGGACGTTCCTGCTCGGCACGCTTGCTCTGATGGGTTGTCCGTTTCTGAGCGGCTTTTACAGCAAGGACGCCATTCTCGAAGCGATGGCCCGGGAGCACCCCGTCATTTGTGTCTTCGGACTTTTCGTGGCGTTCCTGACGGCGTTTTACATGACGCGGCTGTTCGTGGTCGTCTTTCTGAACCGGGCAAGCTCCCAGGAGATCGACCACGCCCACGAAGTCCCGCCCGTGATGGCCTGGCCTTTGGCGATCCTGGCGGTTCCGGCGGTGGTGGCCGGATACGGACCGGTCGCCCGGCGCTTTGGCGTGAGCGCCGCCGAAGCGGCTGGCGAAACGAGCTTGGCGGAAGGTCATCTGTACGCGTTGGTGCCGTATTTGGCAATTGGCGCGTTCCTGCTGGGTGCCCTCGTCGGCTTCGTGCTGTATCGCGGGCGGACCCGCGACCCGATCCATATTGGACTGTTGAAACACAAGTTCTACTTCGACGAATTCTACGCGGCGTTGATCCGTGTGACCCAGGATGCGCTGGCGAGCGCGAGCGCGTTTTTCGACCGTTGGGTGATCGACGGAGCTTGTGTGCGAGGCATCAGCGGCGCGACGTGGGGGACCGGATTTATCTTACGCTTCATCCAGGTCGGCAATCTGCAAGCGTATGCTTTTTTCTTCGGCCTGGGTGTTCTCGCGCTCATTTTTCTTGCGATCTGGTCCTAGACCCACGCCGCCGATTCTGTACTTATTCCCTCGGCATTCTTTCTGACGCACCATGACGGCCAATCCCCTTTCCACGATGCCTGCCAGCGAGAGCGTGATGCCTTTTATCTTGCTCGTCCCGTTGGTCGCGGCAGTCCTCGTGCTCTTGGGAGCGCCCGCGCGCCGGACCTCGCTGGCGGCGGCAGCGTTGAACTTCGCGTTGGTGTTGGCGCAGTGTGCGCTTTACCACGGCAAGTTTACCTACACGCTGTTTGAAGTCATCCCATCGATGGACCTCAAATTCCTCGTGGGTCTCGACGGTCTGAGCCTCATGATGCTGCTGCTGACCTCGGTGGTCACGCTCAGCGCGGTTTGGGTCACGCCCAAGGTCGAGCACGGCGAAAACGCTTTTTACAGTTGCTTGCTGTTCATTTCGGCGGGTGCCGTGGGCGCGTTCGTTTCGTTCGACCTGTTCTTTTTCTACGCGTTCCACGAACTCGCGCTGATCCCGACGTTTTTGTTGATCGGCATCTGGGGCCACGGCGAGAACCGCGAGGCGGCAGCGTGGAAAATCACGATCTATCTGGCGGTCGGCAGTTTCATCCTGCTGCTCGGCCTGGTCGGGTTATACGTGAGTTTGCCGCCGTTGCACCGCACCTTCGATCTCACGCAGATCATGCTGCTGGCGCCGATTGCTTCCTCCGCGCAACGCTGGATTTTCCCGCTTCTGCTGACGGGTTTCGGCATCCTGATTTCGCTGTTTCCGTTCCATACCTGGGCGCCCTCGGCCTACGCCGCCGCGCCGACGCCTGCGGCCATGATGCACGCGGGCATCCTCAAGAAATTTGGTCTGTACGGCTTGCTGCGGATCGCCGTGCCACTGCTGCCCATCGGGATGCAGCACTGGATGAACGTCTTGCTACTGCTGTTGGTCGGAAACATCCTCTACGTGGGATATGTCACCATCGCCCAGAAACGTTTGGACATGATGCTCGGGTATTCGAGCGTGATGCACATGGGTTACATTTTCCTGGGGATTTCCAGCCTCAATGTCATCGGCCTGAGCGGCGCGGCTTTGATGATGTTTGCCCACGGGTTGTCCATCGCGGTGCTTTTTGCGGTGGCGGGCGAGATTCGCGCGCGTACCGGCACGATGCGGCTCGACGAACTCGGCGGTCTGGCCCGGACCATGCCCTTTCTGGCGTTGGTGTTCGGGTTGGGCATGTTTGCTTCCATCGGGTTGCCCGGCTTCGCTAATTTTGCCTCCGAGGTGATGGTTTTCTTCGGCGCGTTTCGCTACCATGCTCTCCACTACCAGGCCAGCCTGCTTTCCGGCGAGTTGATGACGGTGGACAAGATTCCCGGGACGTCCGTTGTCCTGCCTGCCGCCGCCACGGCGGATCACCACCAGATCGCGACGATCTGCGCGCTCTGGGGCGTGGTCATCTCGGCGGTTTACATGCTGCGCGCCTACCGTCACGTTTTCCTCGGCGTGCTGCGACCCGAAGTCGTGACGCATGGCGGCACCGGCCAGACCACGGTCGGCGACCTGCTGGGCAGCCGACGCTGGGCCTTGGGCATCCTGGTGGCCGGTTTGCTGATCGTCGGCTTCCGGCCACAGGCGATGCTCAACCTGATCACCCCATCGCTCTCCATGCCGTCAGCCACCGACACCGGAGCAAATCTCGGCACGCCCCCCACGGCCCAGCAAGCGCCGCTTCCCGTCAAAGCCGCCCACGGCTAGTCCCGCAGTTTTTCATTTTTTGCCATGAGTCCGATCTCCTTGGAAGTTGCCGTCGTGGTTTTGGGGGTGCTGCTGCTGTTCGTGGAGATGTTCGCCGACCGGCTGGACAAGAAAAATCTCGCGGGGCTCGGCATCCTCGGCCTGAGCGTCGTGTTTGCGTTGAGCTTCTACGCGACGATCCCGCCGGATGCCCCGTCGGCGACGGGCATCACGCCGTCGTACCATGCGTTCTACAGCAGCGACGCCCAGGCGATGTTCTTCAAGCGGTTTGCCCTGCTGACGACCATCGTGGTCCTCATCATGTCGGTGAACTACCTCGGGGTGGTGCGAAAATTTACCCCCGGCGCGACCGCGCAGGGTGGGTTGGGCGAGTTTCTCGCCTTGCCGGTGTTGACCTGCGCGGGCCTGATGTGGATGGCGTCCGCCGTCGATTTCGTCATGATTTTCGTCTCGCTCGAACTCGTCACGATTTCTTTTTACGTGCTCGTCAGCTACACCCGGCGCAACGCCGCTTCGCTGGAAGCGGGCGTAAAATACCTGGTGCTCGGCGCGCTTTCGACCGGTTTTTTCGTCTACGGGATCACCTGGATTTTCGGGATCACCGGCCAGACGAACCTGGAACTCGTGGCGGCGTTTCTCAAGACCTACCACGGCAGCCCGACGCCGGTGCTGTTCAGCTTCGTATTGCTGACCATCGCGCTCGGGTTCAAGATCGCCGCCGTGCCATTCCAAATTTGGGTCCCGGACGTTTACCAGGGCGCACCAACCCCCGTGGCGGCATTCCTGTCGGTCGGCTCCAAGGCCGCCGGTTTCGTGGTGTTCATCCGGGTGCTCAACGCGTTTTCCGCCGCCCCGGCCATCCAGGGCAGGATGGAATGGATTCTGATCGTCATCGCGGCGGCCACTCTTCTGTACGGCAACCTCGCCGCTCTGCCGCAGAACAATTTGAAGCGGATGCTGGCGTATTCCAGCATCGGGCACGCGGGCTATTTGCTCATCGGCGTGGCGAGCGGGGCCAACCAGACCGCCAACGACGCGGTTTCCTTTTATCTCGCCGCTTATCTGCCCATGACCCTGCTGGCGTTCCTGGTGATGATCGTGGTCGCCAACGAATCGGCGGGGGACGACATCGCCGATTTCAACGGATTGTCGCGCCGGTCGCCGTTCCTGGCGTTTGCGATGCTCATGGCCATGGTTTCACTGGCGGGGCTGCCGTTCACCGCCGGTTTCATGGGTAAGTTCCTGGTCTTCCAGGTCGCCATCGAGCAAGGACATTACGTGCTGGCCGCACTGGGCATCCTCGCGGTGGCGTGCGGATTTTATTACTACCTGCGGGTGGTCCGGGCGATGTATTTCCAACCGATCAGCATCGGCCCGGATGTTTCCGGCACAATCCCGGTCGGCCTTTTGACGCGCGGAACCATCGCGGCGCTCATCGCGGCCATCCTGATCCTCGGCGTGTACCCTGCTCCCCTGCTCGGACACTCCGGCGAAGCGGTGGCCCCGATCATTAGCCCGACGGCGCAAAACAGTGGGCACCCGTCTCAATCGCTCAGTTCGACGTTCCAATAGGCGACATCGACGAAGTGCTTCCAGCTCTCGTGGTGCTCGCCGCCCCAGGTCAGTTGCACGCAGGGCTGCCACTTCGGGCATTTGGGCTTGCGGATGAGCGCCATGTGGACCTCGTGCGCCAGCTTGTTGCCCTTGCGCGTGTTGCACCGGATGCAGGAGCAAACGACATTTTCCCAGGTGGTCAGCCCGCCTTTGTCGCGGGGAATCACGTGATCGAGATTCAGGTCGGCGCGGTCGAACAACCGGCCGCAGTACTGGCAAGTATTATGGTCCCGCTCGAAGATGTTGTGCCGGGTGAACTTGACCTCCTTTTTGGGCAGACGGTCGAAGAAGAGCAGGACGATGATGCGCGGCACGCGGATGTTCAACGAGACGCTGTGGAGCATGATCGGCTCCGGCGAGCGCACGGACAGATCGCGCCAACTGGCAAAATCGTGCGTGAGATAGTTCTGGTCGGCGTCGGCGTCCACGACTTGCGCGTGTCCTTCGTAGAGAAGGTTGAAAGCGCGGCGGGCGCTGCAAATGTTGACGGCTTGCCACAGCCGATTGAGGACGAGGACGGGGCTTTCCAGGACGCTTTGCACACGGGGCGGTTCCGACGTGGTTCGCCGGAGTTGCCCGGCAAATTAAAGCGTGCTAATTCGGCTGTCAACCGGCGGCAGGTTGTGTTATAGCAGTTTGGAACGTGATTTTCGAGCGCGGCCCTTTCCCCGCTTCAGTTTCCAGACCCTTGATTTTTCGAGTAGTGAGCATCTCCTTGATTCGTCCCGGCCTCCGCCGTTTGAGGATTTCAGGCCGTCGTTTGGCTGTTTGCCTCCGTGTGTTTGCGGTGCTAACGGCGTGCATCGTTCCTTTCGCCCTCGTCCGTGGGCAGGGATTGTCCGAGGAGCGTCCCGCGTCTGAAAGCGCCGGAGCCGTCGATCCGTCGGAAACATTCCTGAAGGCGTTCACCTCCGTGCAGCAGGGCGAAAAGCTGGAAGCCGACAACAAGCTGCGGCCAGCCCTGGCGAAATATCGTTTTGCCGCCAGCCTGCTCGACCAACTGACGCAGACCAATCCGAACTGGCAGCCGTTGATCGTGAGGTACCGCGTCCGCAAGACCACCGAGGATATTCACAAGTTGGAGGAAAAACTCTCGGTGCAAGGGGGTGCGGACCACGGAACGGTCACCGCCCCCCCCTCCGTCAACGGCACGGACGAAGACCTCCCCGTACCGGACAATGTTCCCACGCCGAATACGCCCCGCGTGCCGCCCACTCTCTCCGCCCCACCGCCAGACCGCGAGATCATCGATCGTTCGACCAACAACCTCCGCGCCAAACTGGCCGACACCCAGAACCAACTCAAGGCGGCCCTGAACGCGCTGGCCTCCGCTCAGAAAGACAAACAAGAAGCCGTCCGGCAAAAACAGGACATCGAGTTCCAGTTGAAGTCGGCCCAGTCCGGCGTCAAAACCGCGCAAACGCGTTTCGAGCGGACCAGGGCGGACCGCGACGAACTCCAGGCAAAAATCGACAAGATGGAGTCACGTCTCACGGAAGCTCTGGTCAAAAATCCCGACGCCGCCGACACGCGCAAAGAGCTGCGCGACCAATTGGCCGCTGAAAGGAAGTCGCTGGCCAAAGCCAAAGCCGACGTTGAAGAGGCCACTAGGGATCGTGACGCCCTCAACGCCAAGCTCAAGGAAAGCGAGGAACGCAAAGCCTCGCTGGCCAAAGAACGCGACACCGCCGTGGCCCAGAGCAACCTCACCGACGGCGCGGCGAAGAAGATCGAGTCCCTCCGGCTCGAAAACGAAACGCTGACCAAGAAGTTGACGACGGCGGAACAATCCATCGCCGACCTCACCAGCGAGTCGCTCAAGAAAAAAGCGGAACTCGACGGGATGCAGAAAGAGTTGACCAATGCCCGTGACCAACTGGCGCAGAGCCGCGACCAGAAAGACCGTTCGGACACCGCGATCACCGAATTGCGCGAGCAACTCGATCAGAACACGAAGCTGCTCGCCGAAATGAAGGCCAAAGGCCAGACCAGCGAGGATTTCGAGCGTCTGACGAAAGAGAATGCCTTGTTCAAAGACCTCGTGCTCAGGCAGTTCAAGGATCAGGCCCGCCGGGAGCAAGCACGCAAGCTGTTGACCGACGAGCTGGAACGTCTGGCGGTGCAATCCAACGTCCTGACGCAGCAGGTCGCGGAACTGGGTCGGCCCAGCGTGCAACTCACCGACGAGGAGCGCGCCCTGTTCAAGGACCCGCAGTTCGGACTGTCGGATTCCGCCGATCCGACCACGATTGTAGCGAACATCACGGCGGTTAAACCCAAGGCCGCCCCGGATGCTTCCGACCCGTCCGCAAACCCGGCGGGGGCGGCTTCCGCGGGCAACCAATCCGAAGCGTCGGCGGGAGCGGCCCAGGCCCCGCGAGTCGAAACCAAACCTCATGCTCCGGTCGGCGAAGAGTTACGCCCGTTAGCCCGCGAGGCCAACGAGGACTTTGCCCGTGCGCGGTACGTTGAGGCCGAAACGGTCTATAAAAAGATGCTCGCCCGCGAGCCGATGAATCCTTACCTGCTGACCAACCAAGGCGTCGTCCTATTCCGCCAGGGCAAGCTCAAAAGCGCGGAGGTAGTTTTGAAAAAATCGGTCGGCGTCAAATCGAACGATGCCTTCACGCAGGCGACGCTGGGGATCGTTTACTACCGCATGGGCCGCTATGACGACGCCATGACCTACCTGACCCAAGCGATCACCATCGACCCGAAAGATGCCATGGCGCACGCTTACCTGGGCATCACGTCCAGCCAGAAGGGCTGGCCGGAAGCGGGTCTGGAAGAGTTGCAAAAGGCCGTCGCGCTCAACCCCAATTACGCCGACGCGCACTTCAACATCGCGGTCATCTATGCCACGAACCAACCGCCGTCCAAAGACCGCGCCCGGGAATCTTACAAGACCGCGATTTCGCTCGGCGCATCGCCCGATCCGAACCTGGAGAAACTGATCGACCAGAAGAACGCCCGTTAAGAGCATGCCTGACACCGCGCAACGCACCCTGCAAATCCTGGCGGAAGTCGCCGACACGGACCGGGTATTGGCTGAACCCAATCTGCCCCTGTTCGACCTCGGCTTACTGGATTCTTTAGGAATTGTCACGCTCATTACCCGGTTTGCGGAGGAATTCGGGGTGGACATCTCGCCCGCCGAGTTCGAGCGCGAAGACTGGTCAACGCCAGCGGAAATCGTCGCGGATCTGGAGCGGCGCGTGGAGGCCTGAGTTTTCTCACCCGGTGCGGCTGGCGACCATGGTTTCATGAAAGGCGAAGCCGAAGTTTTTTCCGGGCGACCCACGAACGTCTGCATCCACGGCCTCGCCGCCCTGGTTGCGCTGGTCGTGGTGGGGGTGGTTCTTCTCGGGGTGCAGTGGTCCGTGGAAAAAGTATTGCCCGGGGCGATGGCAGGCTTCGCCTCACATCATTCGCCGGTGAAGTTGAGCGGCAACGTGCTCCAGACCAGGGCGTTTCAATTTCCGGCGATGCTGCCGATCTACGGCAGTTCCGAACTGGACCGGCCAGCCGCGAATCGCCCGGACGAATTTTTCGCGTCGCGTCCGACCGGCTTTTCGGTCTTCCCGGTGGGCCGTGGCGGCACGACCTGTTTGATGATCGTGCAAAAGGTGGCGGCGGTCGGCCGGGCCGCCCACGGAAAAAAGGCGGTGATCGTCCTGTCACCCACGTGGTTCGCCAAGGGAGAGGTGGCGGAAAACGCCGTCGATGCGAACCTGACCACTCCGCAACTCGGCGCATGGCTTTTCGACTCCGCGTTGAGCTTGCCGCTCCGGGAACGTATTGCCAGCCGGTTGCAGGATTACCCGGCCAGCATGCGGGAGGAGCCGTTGCTGACCGCTGCCCTCCGCTGCATGGCCGAGCCGACGTGGACCCACCGGCTGAATTTCGCGTTGCTAAAACCGCTCGGGTGGCTGCAAAACGCTTTCTGCCGACGGATCGAATTTTGTGCCATCCTGCGGGAAGCGCACGCGAACCGTCTTGGTCCGGTGGCTCCGCCCGGCAAGGTGCGCGCCGGGAGACCGGATTGGGCGCGCCTCGCCGCCGAAGCCGAAGCACGGGACCGGGCGCGGAACGACGGCGCCGTTTACAGCGCAACCAACGTCCTGCTGCCCGGGGAGCGCCGGGCTGAAAACATCCGCGCGCAACCTCCCGGCAGCCGTGACCAAGCATTTTCGGCGAAGGTTTTGTCTTCCAAGGAGTTCGGCGATCTTCAATTGCTCGTGGACGTGCTCAAGGAGTTGGGAGTGGACGCCCTTTTCATCAGCCAGCCTTTCAACGGCATCTACCACGATCTGGGAGGCACGACGAGGCACAGCCGACAGGTCTATTACGACAAGCTGGCGAGCATGCTGACGCAGGCCGACTATCCACTGCTGGACTTTTCCGACCACGAAGAGGACCGTTTTTTCTTCAACGACGCCGGCCACCCCAGCGCCAAAGCGTGGATTTTTTACGATCAGGCCATCGATCAATTTTACCACCACGGCCACGGGTAACCCCCTTCCCCTTTGGACGCTCCTATTCCCTCCCCGACCGCCGCGCCGCCGCCGCGCAAACCATCCAGCGTCGATCACCGGCTGGAAGAGCTGATGTTCCCGCCGCTCCATGGTTGGAAGCGTTCCGCGATGCTATTTTTCTATTATCTGGCGATCATCATCGCGTTGATGCTCATTTACGGGCGCGGTGATTTTACGACCGCCCCTTTTATCTACCAAGGATTCTGATGGGAGACGTTCGTCCCTTCCGCGTTCGATGCCGCTTCCCGCCACCCATCTTTTCGAGCGTCTGCAAAGCTGGGCCGACCAATTTCCAGACCGACCTGCGCACGTCGCCGCCTCCGTCGGAACCACGGCGACCCTCGGCTTTACCTACCGGGAACTCCTCGTCCGCACGCGGGCGGTCGCCGCTTCCCTGTGCCGCCGTGTACCGGACGATGGCTCACCCGTGATCGTGCTGGGTCACAAGGAACCGGAGATGCTCGCCGGGTTTCTCGGAGCCGTCGGCGCAGGGCATCCCTACATTCCGCTCGACGACAGCCTGCCAGCCCACCGGGTGGAGAAAATCGTCGCGGCCTCCGGGGCTGCCGTTCTCTTGACGCCGATGGAAATCGCCGCGCTACCGTCTAGCGACGGGCAGAAATTACGCGCGCCTCGGGCCGAAGCGCCCTTCTACGTCATCTTCACCTCCGGGAGCGCCGGGGAACCGAAAGGCGTCCTCATCACGGCGGGTTGTCTGGACGCTTTCCTGGGGTGGACGCTGGCGGAGCATCCCTTCGTGGCAGGGGGTGAGGTGTTCTTGAACCAGGCACCGTTCTCGTTCGACCTGTCGGTGATGGACCTCTATCTGAGCTTGTCCACTGGCGGGACCCTTTACAGTATGACCCGCCGCGAGGTGGCAGATTTTAAAAGTCTGTACCGCGCGTTGGATGCTTCGGGCGTCAGCGTGTGGGTTTCCACGCCGTCTTTCGCGCAACTCTGCCTGGTGGAACGCAGCTTTGCCGCCGCCCGACTGCCGACGTTGCGGCATTTTCTGTTTTGCGGCGAGACCCTGCTGCCGGAAACCGCCGGACGCCTGCTGGACCGTTTCCCGGAAGCGGAAGTCTGGAACACCTACGGACCGACCGAGGCCACCGTTGCCACCACTTCGGTGCGCGTCACGCGCGAGATCATCGCCCGCGCCGGGCCGTTGCCCATCGGCGTGCCCCGCCCCGGTACTTCCATGTATCTGCTGGACGAGTGCGGGAACATTCCGCCCGAAGGCGAACGGGGCGAAATGATCATCGCCGGTCCCAACGTGAGTCCGGGCTATCTGGGACGACCCGACCTGACCGCCAAGGCTTTTTTTGACGAAGCCGACGGCCGACGCGCCTACCGCACCGGCGATTGGGGCCGGTGGCGCGACGGGATGCTGTACTTTGAGGGTCGGCAGGATGGCCAGATCAAGCTGCACGGCTACCGGATCGAACTGGCGGACATCGAGGCAAATTTTCTGGCGCTGCCGGGAGTACGGGATTGCGCGGTGGTGCCGGTCAACCGCCACGGGGCCGTGCAATTTCTGGCGGCGTTCATCGTGCCGGGTGGAGCCTGTCCCGACGATCCGGCCGCCGCCGCCGCGCTGGCGGATGGTTTCCGGGCGTCGCTGGGCAACCGGCTGCCCGCTTACATGCTGCCGCGCAAGATTCTGCTGCGCCCGTTCCTGCCGCTGACCGCCAACGGCAAGGCCGACCGCCGCCAACTGGCGGAGCAGGCCACCGGCGGCGGCAACGCTGCAAAACCATGATTCCCTACGCCAGCTTTCTTTACTTTGCGTTGGTTACTCTGTACGTGCTCGCGCCGGTGCTCGTTCTGCGGTTGGTGCGGCCCGTGGCGCCCATCCGGCTGCAGCAAGGCTGCATCCTGGCGGCGACGCTGCTGATGCTGGGCGTGCAATACTACCCCCCGTTCAACGAAAAAATCCCGGCGGGTGTTCGACAAATTTGGGTCGTCGGGGTCTACGCGTTGGGTCAGTACCTGCTCGCCACGGCGTTGTTGGTTTACCGGCGTGGAACCAGGGCGAAATGGCCCGGCTACCTTGCGGTGGGTCTGGCCCTGCTGCCGCTGCTGGCCGCCAAGCTGTGGCCCGATCACGACGCCGGACCGGCGGCAAGCGCCGTGGGTCTGGTGGAATTCCTCGGCTTATCTTATGTGACCCTGCGTGCCGTCGATGTGCTCATCGGAATCCACGACGGCCTGATCAAGACCCTTCCGACGGGTCAGTTTTTCGCTTTCCTGCTGTTCTTCCCGACGATCTCTTCGGGTCCGGTTGATCGTTACCGGCGTTTCGCCATCGACTGGTCCACCACGAAGCCGCGGCGGTGGGTGGTGCAGGATTACGACGCGGCCATCCACCGGATTTTTACCGGCTTCTGTTACAAATTCATCATCGCGCATCTCATCCATGAGCGGTGGATGAACAGAATCCCGGCGACGCCTACCTTGGGCCACGCGGTATCGTACATGTACGCGTACAGCCTGTACCTGTTCTTCGACTTCGCCGGTTACAGCTCGTTCGCCATCGCGTTCAGCTACGCGTTCGGTGTCCATCCACCGGAAAATTTCAACCGGCCTTTCCTGTCGCGGAACATCAAGGAATTCTGGACCCGGTGGCACATCACGCTCTCCTTCTGGTTCCGGGATTTTATCTACATGCGGTTCCTGCTGACCGCGTTCAAGAAGAAATGGTTCGAGGACAAACGGCACGCGGCTTACGCGGCCAATTTTTTGACGTTCGGCGTGATGGGTTTCTGGCACGGTACGGCGGCGCATTATCTGGTCTACGGCGTGTACCATGCGTGCCTCATCACCGGGCACGACATCTTCGCCCATTGGAACCGCCCACACCCAGACCAACCCGCGCGTGTCTGGGGCGAATCGCTGCCGTGGCAGGTCGGCGGGATTCTGCTCACCGGTCACGCGGTGGCCTTCGGGTTCCTGATCTTTTCGGGTCGGCGGTTGTGGTGAGGATTAGCTCAACAACTGCCGCAGGACGTAAGGCAGGATGCCGCCGTGCCGGTAGTAATCCACCTCAATGGCCGTGTCGATGCGGGAGCGCAACGAGACTTCCGTGCTCTGGCCGTCCGCCCGGTGAATCACCAGCGTCAACATCTGACCCGGATACGTCTCGTCGGTCAGACCGGCGATATCGAACGTCTCCGAACCATCCAGCCCGAGCGTCTGCGCGGTCGTGCCTTCGAGAAATTGCAGCGGCAACACCCCCATGCCCACCAGATTCGAGCGATGGATGCGCTCGAAACTCGCCGCGATCACCGCCTTGACGCCGAGCAACCTCGTCCCCTTGGCCGCCCAATCGCGGCTGGAACCCGTGCCGTATTCCTGACCGGCGAAGATCACCAGCGGCACGCCGTCGTGCTGGTAGCTGACGCTGGCGTTGTAGATCGGCGTCACGGTCCCGTCCGGGTAGAGCTTGGTCACGCCGCCCTCCACCCCGGGCACCATCAGATTCTTGATCCGCACGTTGGCGAACGTGCCGCGCGTCATCACCTTGTCGTTGCCGCGACGGCTGCCGTAGGAATTGAAATCCTTCGGCTCGACTCCCCGGGCAATGAGGTATTGACCCGCCGGTGAGGTGGCCTTGATCGCGCCCGCCGGGGAGATGTGGTCGGTCGTCACCGAATCGCCGAAGATGCCCAGGGGCCGCGCTGACTTGATCCCGCCGATCCGTCCGACCTCCATTGAGAAATCGAGGAAAAAGGGCGGTTCCTGGATGTAGTCGCTGTTCTCGTCCCAGACGTAGGTGTCGCCCGCGCTGGACGGAATCTCGTTCCACTTCGGATTCTGTTCGGCGAAATCCGCGTAAAGCTGGCGAAACACTTCCGGCTTGAGCGCCATCGCCATCGCCTGCCGGATCTCGTCGAGGCTCGGCCAGATGTCGCGCAGGAAAACGTCCCTGCCGTCACGGTCCTTGCCGATGGGATCGGTGGCGAGGTTGAGGTCAACCCGTCCCGCCAGCGCAAACGCCACCACCAGCGGCGGCGACATCAGGAAGTTTGCCTTGATGTTCTGATGCACGCGCGCCTCGAAGTTGCGGTTGCCGCTGAGCACGGACGCCGCGATGAGGTCATGCTCGGTGATCGCCTCCTCGATCTTCGGGTGCAGCGGACCCGAGTTGCCGATGCAGGTCGTGCATCCGTAGCCGACGATCTGAAATCCCAACTGATCCAGAAACGGTTGCAGACCGCTCTTGTCGAGATAATCCGTGACGACGCGAGAACCGGGTGCCAGCGAGGTTTTCACCGCGGCATCGACGTGCATTCCGCGTTCGACGGCTTTCTTCGCCAGGAGGCCCGCGCCCAGCATGACGCTCGGATTGGAGGTGTTCGTGCAACTGGTGATCGACGCGATGAGCACGCTGCCGTGCCCGACCTGCGTGTCGCCGCGATGAAACTCCGGTTCGTGCGTCTCTTCGAGCAAATCGGCGGGCGTGGCTGTCGGCCGGTTGGTGATCATCTCTGAATGACCGACGGTTTCGCCTATCAGGGTGCCACCGTTGGCGACCATGCCCGCGCCGGTGTCAGTCGTGGCGGCGCTGCTGGCGGAAACCTGCGTGGCGGGCGTCGGCTTGGCGTCCGCTTCGAGATGCACGGCGAACCGCTCGCCCATCGTCGCCGAATCCTTGCCGTAGCCGCCGTCTGGCAGCGGTCGGTCCATCAGCGTGCGGAACGCGTTGCCCAGTTCTGGCAGGTCGAGCCGATCCTGCGGACGCTTGGGACCGGCCACGCTCGGTTGCACCGTCGCCAGGTCGAGCGCGAGTTCGACGCTGTAATCGATGTCCCCCTGACGCGGCATCCCGAACATCTGCTGCGCGCGGAAATAGGCTTCGAACGCCGCGCACTGCTCGTCGGTGCGGCCCGTGGACCGCAGGTAGTTGACGCTCTCCGCATCCACCGGGAAGAAGCCCATCGTCGCCCCGTATTCCGGGGCCATGTTGGCAACCGTGGCGCGATCCGTGAGCGGCAGCGACGCAGCCCCCTCGCCGAAGAATTCGACGAATTTACCGACCACTTTCTTCGCGCGCAACATTTGCGTGATGCTCAACGCCAGGTCGGTGGCCGTCACACCCTCGCGCAGGCTGCCCGTCAGATGCACGCCCACGACCTCCGGCGTCAGGAAATACACCGGCTGCCCGAGCATCCCGGCCTCGGCTTCGATCCCGCCGACCCCCCAGCCCACGATGCCCAGCCCGTTGATCATCGTCGTGTGCGAATCCGTGCCGACGAGACTGTCGGGGTAATACATCCGGGTTTTCGTTCCGTCCCCCGTCTCCGACTCCTGGGAGAGCACGCCCTTGGCAAGATATTCCAGGTTGACCTGATGCACGATGCCGATGCCCGGGGGCACCACGCCAAACGTCTCGAACGCCTGCTGGCCCCACTTGAGAAACTGGTAACGCTCGCGGTTGCGGGTGAACTCCATGTCCATGTTCAGCTTGAGCGCGAGCGCCGAACCTGCGAAATCCACCTGCACGGAATGATCCACGACCAGATCGACCGGCACGAGCGGCTCGATGATCTCCGGGTTTTTCCCCAGCCGGGCCACCGCCGCGCGCATGGCGGCGAGATCCACCAGCAGCGGCACGCCGGTAAAATCCTGCAGGACGATACGGGCCACCACGAAAGGAATCTCCTCGTTGATCGGTTTGGCCGCGTTCCAGTTGGCAAGGTTGCGCACATCCTGCTCGCCGACCTTCTTGCCGTCGCAATTCCGCAGCACGGATTCGAGCACGATGCGGATGCTGTGCGGCAGGCGGGAAATCGGTCCCACGCCCGCGGCTTCCAGGGCAGGCAGGCTGTGGAAGGAACCGGCAATGCCTACGCCGGGATCGAAACTCTGGAGGGTCAGGAAACTGTTGAGCATAAACGCTGGAGGGAATAAAAAGACCGGGCTGCTGGATTGTAACGAAAACGCACACCGGGTGCAACCTGCGGCGTGACGGATGACGCCTGTATTTTGTCGGGGCAACGCATCTTTTTGCGATCTGGCGTTGCATGGGGTGACCGGCGCTGGCAATGTCGGTCACGTTTTTGCATGCAAGCATTCAGCAACCATTTGGCGCCCTTCCGATGACCACTCCGCAACGCCCCTGGCCGCTGCGCCTGCGTCGTTTCCTCTTCGCTGCCACTTCCGCCCTGGCGATCGGCCCGCTTTCCACGCTTGCCGCTGCTTCCGGCGCCCCGGGGAAAGCTCAAGCCGGTTACGAGGCGATCCCCCTCGGGCGCGGCCATCTCAATCGTCTCTGCCTGGCCGCGACGGTCGGCGGCAAAAAAGGACTGATGATTCTGGATTGCGGCGCGAGCCACACGGTGCTCAACGAAGCGACCTATCGCTTTCTCCTGCCTGGCCCCGGCCATCCCCTGCCTGCAGGCGTGCCGAAGTCGGCGAGCGTCAACGGGATGGCCGTGCCCGTGGTGGTCGCCCCCGACTTCATCGTCGGCAAAACCAACTTGGGTGCCGCGCTGGTCGGTCTGGTGCCGCGTCATTACCTTTACCAGGCGTCGCCTGACGACGGATATGGGGGCGGCCGGCTTTACGATGGCTTGCTCGGCGAGAATTTCTTGCGCCGTTATCACGCCATCATCGACTGCGGTCGCCTCGTGCTGTTCTTCAGCACCGATCCGAAGAAAAAGCTCCGGTTCGACTCGGATTTCGTGAAGGCGGGCTGGACCCGCGTGCCCATGTCGGATCTCGGCAACAATTTCACCGTGCCCTGCACGCTGCACGGCCACAAATTCCGGCTGATCGTTGACACCGGGACACCCTTTACCAATCTGGACCGCAATCTCCTGCTGACCGCGCAGGTGGAATCCCGCGATCTGCCCATGCGCGGCGGCCTCATCGGGATGAGCGCGTCACAAACAGGTTTCGCAAAACTCAGCACTTTGCAAATCGGCGACTACACGGTCAACAACATCCAAATGACCACGACCGCCCAGTCCCTCGCCGCGTTCGGCGGACCCCACGACAAGGGGAGCGGCGGTCCCATCGTGGGGCTTTTCGGTGGGGATGCGCTCGCCAACAACAGCGCGGTGATCGACATCGGCGACAAGGTCTTGTACCTCAAGCCTGCCCAAGGCAAAGCTGGCCACCTCTAGCCGGGCCACCCGACGATCAAAATTGTCTCCGCCTGGCCGGAAAACGCGTATCTTGCGCCGATGGAAGCTGTGTGGTGGACAATCTCGCTCGGGCTAATGGGTCTGGGCCTCATCGGTGCGGTGTTTCCGGTGATGCCGGATAGTCTTCTGATTTTGGCGGGTGCCTTTCTGCACCACTTTACGGTGCGGTCTGCCCACACGGTCGGCTGGTGGACACTCGGGGTCCTGACGGCGTTATGTATTCTGGCGCACGTCGTGGATTACACCGCCGGGGCGATGGGCGCGCGGAAGTTCGGCGGGAGCGGATGGGGCGCTTTCGGTGGATTTGCCGGAGCCATCGTGGGCACGATTTTCTTTTTCCCGGTCGGGCTGGTGCTTGGTCCGGTGCTCGGCGCAATCGGCGCGGAGGTGATCCTGGCGGGGCGTACCCTGGGACCGGCGGCGCGGGTGGGTTGGGGCACGTTCCTGGGCTGGGCCGCCGGGATGATTGGCAAAGCCGTCATTGATCTGACGATGGTCGGCATATTCCTCTGGCAAACCCTGCATCACGTGGCGTAGGCTCGCCGTTGGAAAGACAGATGATCGCTGGCGGCCGGGGTGCTTGTACGGATGCCGTCCCGCCAGAGGAAAGTCCGAGCACCACAAGGCATCATGCCGCGTACAACACGCGGGAGCCGTCGGCGCAAGCTGGCGGCGACGGAAAGTGTCACAGAAAACAAACCGCCCCGGCGTTGGTCCGCCAACCTCGGGGCAAGGGTGAAAAGGCGAGGTAAAAGCTCACCGCCCGGCGTGCAAACGACGGGGCACGAAAAACCCCATGAGGTGCAAGACAGAACAGGAGGCGGGTTGTCTGCCCGTGCGGACCGGCAACGGTGCGCACAACCTCCGGGTATTTAGTCGCATCCCGCCCTGGGCGGGAGGTGGTTTCCGTTCGCGGACACCGCCAGATAAATGATCGTCACGGCCAGCGTTTTCCGCAGGGGAGGCGCGGGCTGACAGAACTCGGCTTACCGTCGTTCCACGGCGGGCGTTTGGCTCCGGCTAAGCGTCCGCCGTCCTTTTTCCGGTGGTCAACGGCCAAACAGCGAGCCGCTGCCGCCTGCTTGGACGCGGGCGTTGTTCGGGTTGCTCAACGCGCGGTTGGCGAAAATGTTGTTCTCGCCGTACTGCCGCCACGGCCCCGATGGCACCTCGCTGGCCTCCACAAATTTCCACGAACAAATATCCCGCGTCGAGTTCATCCCCAGGGCGTCCCGGACGGCAGGCGACACGTCGAGTCCGGCTCCACCGTTCAGATTCGGGCGCGGGATCTCGTTGCCGAAAACGTACTGGTAATGGTCTGTGCGGAACGGACCACAGTCTGACCATTGGGCGTACACGATCCGGTTGAGGTGTTTGATGGCCACCCAGTGGTCCTTGCACACCGAATGTCCTTCCTGTTGAAAAGCCTGGTTGAACCACGGGATCACCACCCTTGCCTCGGGCTTGGTCGTGCCCCGGGTGACATCGTTGTAGGGCAGCGCACAGTAAAACGGATTCTGGCGCGGGATGAACGTCGCCGGGAAATAACCCCGCCGATGCGACGAGTCAGGATCGTCGAACCCGCCGTAATTGGACTCCCAGTTGGGGTCCCAACTGCTCGAATGGTTGGGCGTCGGGTTGTTCTTCGTCGGTTGCTCGCCGATGTTGAACACGGTGGTCGTGATGTTCTCCTTCCACGGTGACCGCGAGCCGAAGAGCGAACGCGTGGGCATCACCGGACCGGTCGTCGAGGGAACGAACACCTGGGGTTCCACCTTCAACAACTCGTGTTCGCGCAACATGCGGGCATGTTCGGCGAAATCGGCGTTGCTGGCGTAGGGAGACTGGGCCGGGAGATTCGCGGCTCCCGCTGCCGCCAGGGCGATCATCACCGCGATGACGCCAGCACGGCAGGGGGAGAGGCGATTGGGAATCGTCTTCACCCGGCAGTTAGTAGGCTCGATGGCGAATTTTGGCAAGGGCTTTTTCCCGGTAAAGGTGGACTTTGGCAGGCTTTGCGCTCTGGATGAGGTCTAGCAGGATTGCTGCCAACCCCACCTGTCAGTACCGGCGCATCAGGGTGTCACGCCGCCCGTGTAGATCGTCGGTGGCCCGGTAATCGAGCGTGTAGTGCAACCCGCGGCTTTCCCTGCGTTGGAGCGCGCTGTCCACGATGATCGCCGCCACCGTGGCGAGATTACGCAGTTCGAGCAGATCGGTCGTGACCTTGAAATTCCAATAGAATTCCTGAATCTCGGCCAGCAAATTACGGAGCCGGGTCGCGGCGCGCTGGAGTCGTTTGTCCGTGCGGACGATGCCGACGTAATCCCACATTAGCCGCCGAATTTCGTCCCAGTTGTGATAGATCACGACCAACTCGTCGATGTCCTGCACGTTGCCGGGTTTCCATTCGGGCAGGTCGTGCGACTGGACGAACACCTCCTGAAACGGCTCCCGCTGCAAGCACGCGGCAAACGCCCGGTGCCCTAAAACCAGCCCCTCCAGCAGCGAATTGCTCGCCAGACGGTTCGCGCCGTGCAGTCCGGTGCAGCCCACCTCGCCGATGGCGTACAGGCCCGCGATGTTGGTCGCGCCGTCGATGTCAGTGCGCACGCCTCCGCATTGATAATGCGCCGCCGGGACCACCGGGATCGGCTGCCGGGTGATGTCGATGCCGTACCCCAGGCACGTTTCGTAAATGTTTGGAAAACGCTCCCGCACGAAGTCCGGCGACTGGTGGGTGATGTCCAGATAGACGCATTTCTCACCCGACCGCTTCATCTCGGCGTCGATGGCGCGCGCCACGATGTCGCGGGGCGCCAACGACGCCAGAGGGTGATATTTATCCATGAACGCCTCGCCCTTGGCGTTTTTGAGGATGCCCCCCTCCCCGCGGACCGCCTCCGTGACGAGGAACGACCGTGCTTCCGGGTGAAACAGGCACGTCGGGTGAAACTGGACGAACTCCATGTTGGCAATCGCCGCCCCGGCCCGCCAGGCCATCGCCACGCCGTCCCCGGTGGCCACGCTGGGGTTGGTGGTGTAGAGATAGACCTTGCCGCAGCCGCCCGTGGCCAGCACCATGCGCGGGGTTCGGAACGTCTCGACCTCGCCGGTGTCCTCGTTGAGGACGTAAACGCCCAGGCAGCGGTTTTCCGTCGCCGCGCCGAGCTTGGCGCTGGTGATCAGATCGACCGCCATGTGGCGTTCCAGCACCACGATGTTCGGGTGCGCGGCCACGGCGGCCAGGAGGGTGCGCTCGATCTCGCGTCCCGTGGTGTCCTGCGAGTGGAGCACGCGCCGCTTGGAATGTCCGCCCTCCCGCCCGAGGTCCAGTTCGGTCGCGCCGTTGCCGAGCGGAATCTCCCGCTCGTCGAAGTGTACTCCGAGCGCGATCAACTCGCGGATGCGCGTCGGCCCGTCACCGACAATCGTGCGCACGGCCGCCTCGTCGCACAGGCCCGCGCCCGCTTCGAGCGTGTCCTGGACGTGGGATTCAAAAGTGTCCTCGCTGCTCCACACGCACGCCACCCCGCCCTGGGCCCAGGCGGTGCTGGAATCGGCGGGCGCGCGTTTGGTGACGATGGCCACCTGTCCCTGCGCCGCCGCCTTGAGCGCGAAGGTCAGGCCCGCCACGCCACTTCCGATCACGATGAAATCAAAGCTTTGCATAAGATAGACTACGACGCGGCACGCCGGGCGGGCGGTTTGACGACGAGATTGTCGATCAACCGCGTCCGCCCGAAAAATACCGCCAGCGCGATCAACGCCGGTTTGTCGATCCGCCGGACGGGTTGCAGGGTTTCCTCGTCCACGATCTCGGCGTAATCCACCCGCGCCAGCGACGCCCCCGCGATTTCCCTGGTGACGGCCGCCCGCAGTGGCCCGGCATCCCGTTCCCCGGCTTTCACTTTTTCAGCGGCGAGCAACAACGCGCGCCGCAGCACCGGAGCCTGCGCGCGCTCCTCCGGTTGCAGGTACATGTTCCGCGAACTCAACGCCAGCCCGTCCGGCTCGCGCACGGTTTCCGCCGGGACGATCCGCACGGGGAAATTCAGGTCGCGCACCATCCGCCGGATGACCGCCAACTGCTGGTAGTCCTTCCGTCCGAACACGGCCACCGCCGGGCGCACGAGGTTGAACAATTTGGCCACCACCGTGCAGACCCCGCTGAAGTGGCCGGGCCTCGACCCGCCGCACAATCCCGTCGAGAGCAGGGTCTCGCTCACGGCGATGGATTGGCCCGGCGCGTACATCTCCGCCGCGCCGGGGTGAAAAACGAGGTCCACGCCGTGCTCCCGGCACGACGCCAGGTCACGCCGCAACGGTCGCGGATACCGGGACAGATCCTCCGCCGGGCCGAATTGCAGCGGGTTCACGAAGATGCTGACCACCACCAGGCCCTCGGGTCCCACGACGCGCCGGGCCTGGGCGATCAACGCCACGTGACCGGCGTGCAGCGCCCCCATCGTCGGCACCAGCGCCACGGGCCGGGTCCAGCCCGCTGCCAGCCTGGCCATCGCCTCGGCGGATCGCACCGTCTTCATCCTGGAAACCACCCGCCACCGTTCACCGTCCGCCGCCGGTTGTCCAACACCTTGCCATCCGCCGCCGCTTCCCTAACTTCTCCCGATGAAAGCTCTGGTCCTGGACGCCGCCAACCAACCGCTGCAATGCAAAGACGTTCCCGATCCGTCGCCCGGTCCGGGCGAAGTGGTCGTTGCTCTGGCCGCCGCCGCGCTCAACCACCGCGACCTGTGGATTCAGAAGGGACAATACGCCGGGTTGAAGTTCCCGATCATCCCCGGCTCGGACGGCTGCGGCAAAGTGTCCCGCTGCGGTGATGCCGTGGACCACGCGTGGTTGGGCCGGGAGGTGATCATCGATCCCGGCCTCGACTGGGGCGACCGCCAGCTCGCGCAGGCCGACAAGTTCCGCATTCTCGGCTTGCCCGACGACGGCACGTTCGCCGAACAGGTCCGCGTGCCGGCGAGCGCACTCGTCGAGAAGCCCGCGCATCTGGACGTTCCACATGCCGCCGCGCTGCCGCTGGCCGGTCTGACGGCTTACCGCGCCCTGTTCAGCCGGGGTGGATTGCAGACGGGTGAGCGGGTGCTCATCACGGGCGTGGGTGGCGGGGCAGCACTCTTCGCGCTCCAATACGCGGTGGCGGCGGGGGCGCGGGTCTTCGTCACCAGTGGGTCAGACGAGAAAATTCGGCGCGCGACCGAACTGGGTGCGGTTGGCGGTGTGAACTACCGAACCGACGGCTGGGACAAAGCCCTCAAGGCGCGGGCCGGGGGCGGATTCGACCTGACCATCGACAGCGCGGGCGGCGAAGGTTTCCTCCCGTTGCTCGACTTGGCGGCACCCGGGGGGCGGATCGTTTTTTTCGGCGCGACGCGCGGCAACCCCGTCGGTTTCGACATGCGCCGGGTGTTCTGGAAACAACTTTCAATTCTCGGCACCACCATGGGCAGCCCGGAGGATTTCGCCGCGATGATTCGTTTCGTCGTGGAAAAACAGGTCACGCCATTGGCCGACCACGTCTTCCCGTTGGCCGAGGGAAACTCCGCGCTGGCAGCGATGGCATCCGCCGAGCAGTTCGGCAAGATCGTGCTGACGATTTGAAAACCCGACGGCTCAGGTCACCGCGACCGGCACCGCCTCGCAAACGTCGCGCCAACCGGGAAACTTCCACGCGTTGGGGAAGCCCCGGCATTGGTCGGGCTTGACCGGCTGCACGCGGCAGTCCTGCCCGTCGAGGAAGACGCACTCGCCGTTCCCTTTGTCGATCAGCGCCAGCCCGTCCCGTTGCGGTCGGAGCCGGGTGTACTCCTGGATGAACCCGTGCTCGGACATTCCCACGTGTGCCGCCAAGGCGACGATTTCTTGCTCACCGACCCGCACAAATCCCGGCCAGCGGCAACAATTCGTGCAGCGTTGACATTGGAAATACACGGGCGCAGCCATAACGGATCGCTGGAACATAAACCCACTTGCGAGCGTTGCAAAATCAGAGGCCGCAGGGCATATTCTCCGGCAAGCATCCGTTGCACGATTCCTCCCCATGCTCGAAATCCTGTTCATCTTCGGTGTCCTGGGTTGGCTGGTCGGCGGAGCGTGGGAATACATTTCTGCGCTGGCGGCGTTCCCCACGATTCTAACGGGGATGGCGGCGGTGCCACTTTTGGCGGGCGCGGATTATCTGACGACCGTTCACCGCCTCGAACTGCACGGTCTGGATCAGGCTCGGGTCCCGGTGCCACCTGAGCGTTTTTACTGGGGGCTTCACAAATCGGACCTCCAGCATACCCTGCTCTGGAGCGGCGCGTTGACTTTGCTCGGTTGGTCGGCGGCCATCTGGTGGCCGGCGGATTTTGCCGGTGACTTCCGGTCGCTCACCGGGTGGGTCAGCGGCGCGCTGGCCATCATGGCGACGGCGCGGTTCGTCGCCCACGGCGTGATCTACGTCCGCGCCTCGCAGTGGTTTGACCAGATGGCGCCGTGGGCGGTCGGCTTTTGCCGCCGCGCCATGTACCGGCTCTCCGACAACCCCGATTTTCTCGATTCTGTCGATCCCAAACGGCGCGAAAAAGAGAAATCGATTTACTAAGGATGTGCGAGAAAACATCTCGGTAGACAGGGGTCAGGGTGGCTGGCGACCTCCGGGCGCCATGGGGCGATGCGCGCCCTGCCCATGGGCACCGGGAGGTCGCCCTCTACCTCGGAAGGTCCTGCGCGCTTCTCTCAATCCCTTTGAAATCCGCTGTAGTAGCCCGTCAGAGTTGAGTTGATGGGCAAGCAAAAGGGAGGGATATTTGGGCAGGGCCAAGCTTTACCCTGTCAAGCTAACGAAGGTGAGCGTGAGACCTTGCGCGCGAGGCTCACCAAAGGTTGTACCAGTGCCCTGAGCCAGCGACGAGCGCGCACGCTGCTCTTGGCCGACAGGGCCGCACGACCAGGCCCTCGCCGACGCGCTCCAGATCGGGCGGGCGACGGTGGAGCGCACCCGCCGCCGCTTCGTCGAGGAGGGACTGCCCACCGCCCTGGCACGCTGGGTCCAACGCCGTCCGAGCCAACGGCCCAAGTTCGATGGAGAGGCCGAGGCGCACCTCATCGCGCTGGCTGGCAGCCGCCCACCGCAGGGACATGGCCGCTGGAGCCTGCGCCTGCTGGCCGACCGGATCGTGGCACTGGGAAGGGTTGGGAGTGGTTCGTCTGAGGAGCGGGCGCGTCACGTTGGAAAAAACGGGCTCGAGCCCTGGCTCAAGCTCCAGCAGTGGTGCATCCCACCCGCGCAAAGCGCGGCGTGCGGGCCCCCATGGAAGACGTGCTGGAGGGTTACCAGCGAACCCTTGGCCGGTGGGCGTCACGCGCTGGTGCGCGAGCGGCGCACGCCTCTGGACTTCGCCGCGGTCATCAAAACCCTTTGCGATGAACTCTCCCCGAGCGCCGAGGAGATCGTGCTGGTCATGGATCAACTCAACACTCACGGCGTGGCCAGCCTCTCCGAAGCATTCGCCCCGGCGCCAGCGCGCCGCTTGGCGTGCCGACTGGAAATCCACCACCCGCCAAAACATGGCAGTTGGCTGAACATGGCCGAGATCGAACCGGGCGTGCTCTCACGCCGGTGCTTGTGTCGGCGCGTGCCCACCCAGGAACTTCTTGCCAGTGAAACCACCGCTTGGCAGAACACCCGCAACGCCCAAGCCACCGCTATCGACTGGCGCTTCATCACCGCAGACGCCCGCATCAAGCTCGAACGTCCTTACCCATCACTCAACCGTGACGCGCTCTAGGGAATGATCAGCGTTTGTCCGGGCTTCAACTTCGTCATGTCCGGCACGGAGTTGTGGTTGGCGTCCTGGATATCTTTGGCGCGGGCCTTCGTCTTGTAGAATTTGCGCGAGATGCTAGCTAGCGTATCGCCGGGCAGCACCTGATAAGTTTTCGATCCCGGCGCGGGTTTCCGGTCGGCAGTCGTTCCCAATGGACCTGCCGCCCCTCCCCCGGAAGGCGGGTTGCGCGCCACCGCTAGCTGCGCTTTCAGGTCCTTGTTCTCGGCCTTGAGTTTGTTGGCCTCGGTGTGGCTGATGAGCGTGCCTCCGGCCAGGGTGGTCGCCAGGGTCAGTTCCAGGCGATCCAGGTTGGTTTTCGCCTCGTGCGCGTGGGGCCCGCTGGGGAGGATTTCCAGGTAGCGCCGGAAATGATGCACGGCGCTGACCGGCTCGTTGAGCTTATCGGAATAAATCAATCCCAGACGAAAATGAACGTCCGCCGACTTGGCCGTGCCATCGAGCGCCGACTCGTAGGAATTGACCGCGCCCCGAAAATCCTGCGTCGCCTGTTTCTGCTCCGCCTGATCCAGACTGCGTTCGGTGCGGTTGTCGAACGGCGACTTGTCGCACCCGGCCAGCAAACAGCCCGCCAAAACCAGGAAAAACGAGCGTGGACAAAAACGCCGGACAGCGGAACCGAAACGCTTGCTCCAGGCCGAGGCCCCCCACCCACCGGTCGGCGTGCTGACGGCTGATCCCGCAAAAAAGTTCTGTCCGTCGAACCCTTTCACAGCTCGAGTTTTTCCATCGCCTGGATCACCGCGTGCAGCATTTCCAACCGGGCGCGCCACTTGTAATTTCCGGCGATGAGGTGCCATGGCGCGGCAGGTACCGAAGTGCGCTCGAACATTTCCTCCGCCGCCTCGTTGTGCTCGTCCCAGCGGCGGCGGTTGCGCCAATCCTCGTCGCCGATCTTCCAACTCTTGGAAGGATCGGCCTCCCGCCGCTTGAACCTGGCGAGTTGCTCGTCCTTGGTGATATGGAAGTAGCATTTGACGACGAGGGTGCCGTCATCAAGGAGCCCCCGCTCGAAATCGTTGATTTCCCGATAGGCGCGGGACCATTCGTCCTTGGTGGCAAAGCCTTCCACCCGTTCCACGAGCACCCGGCCGTACCACGACCGGTCGAACACGGCGACCTGCCCGCGTGGCGGCAGCCGGGTCCAGAAACGCCAGAGATAATGGCGGGCGAGTTCCTGGTCGGTCGGCTTGATCGTGGAATAAACGCGCACGGTGCGCGGGTCGAGTTTTTCGACCAACCGTTTGATGGCTCCCCCCTTCCCGGCAGCGTCGGGGCCTTCCGCCACGACGATGAGCGAATGCTTCTGATTGGCCGCCAGCCTGAGCTGGAGCTTGATCAGGCGCAACTGCGCTTCCTTCAACTTGGATTTGTAGTCGTGTTCGTTGAGGGAACGTTCCTGGTCCAGCGCGTCGAGGCGCAGCTTGGGCGTGGCGGGTTTGGAGGGGGTCGCAGATTCTGGCTGCATACACGGGAGGGTCCGATTGCGGTGGGACGAGGGGGCGGAACGGAACGAAAAATCACAAACGGATCGCTTCATCCGCCAGCAAAACGGGGATGCCGTCGCGGATCGGATAAAGCAGGAGCCGGTCCCCGCGAAGCAGGGCTTCCTCCATCGGCTGCTCGACCGCCATCCCCGCGAGATTGCAGACACCCTGCCCTGCTGGCGACCCGCGGGAAATCCGGTCGTTCAGCAACTTGAGAACGTCCGTTCCTGCCAGCCCGAGCGGTTGGCCGGATTGCGGGCAGCGCAGCATTTCGAGAAAATCGACCGGGATCATAAGTCAAGAGGTGGTCTCCGGGAACAAAGCGACCGGTCAATATTTGGGCACGCTCGGGTCCACCTCTTCGGCCCAGGCCTCGATCCCACCGGCGACGTTGGCCAACTTGGAAAATCCCGCCTCCTGCAAGGTGCGTACTGCCTGGGCGCTGCGGCGACCGTTTTTGCAAAGCAAGACGATTTCCTGCGCGCTGTCGAGTTCGCTCATCCGCGAGGGCAGTTCGCCCAGAGGCAGCAGCTTCGCGCCGGGCGTGCGGGCGATGTCGTACTCGTAGGGTTCGCGCACGTCGATCAGCAAAAAGTCCTCCTTCGCATCGAGCTTCCGCTTGAGTTCCGTCGCGGAGAGGACCGGCACGGCATCCTGCGCGGCCTCGGCCGCCGCCGCCTGGGGCACGCCGCAGAATTGATCGTAGTCGATCAGCTCCGTGAGCGTGGGATGGTCTCCGCAAACCGGGCACTTGGGGTCGCGCCGCAGCTTGAACTCACGGAACTTCATCTGCAAAGCGTCGAAGTGCAGCAATCGACCGATCAGCGGCTCGCCGATGCCCATGAGGAGCTTGACCGTTTCGATGGCCTGCATCACCCCGATGATCCCCGGCAGCACGCCCAGCACCCCGCCCTCCGCGCAGCTCGGCACCATGCCGGGCGGCGGCGGCTCGGGGAACATGCACCGGTAGCAGGGGCCGCCCAGGTGCGGCGCAAACACGGTCGATTGTCCCTCGAAACGGAAAATCGAGCCGTACACGTTGGGCTTTTTCAGGAACACGCAAATGTCGTTCGACAGGTAACGCGTCGGGAAGTTATCCGTGCCGTCGATGACCACGTCGTAAGGCTCGACGATCTGCCGGGCGTTTTCGCTGGTGAAAAATGCGTCGTGCAAGTCCACCTGCACGTTGGGGTTCACCTCGCGGATGCGGTCACGCGCCGATTTGATCTTTTTGCGGCCCACGCTCTCGGTCGTGTGCAGGATCTGCCGCTGGAGGTTGGAATAATCGACCACGTCGAAATCGACCAATCCCATCCGCCCCACCCCGGCGGCGGCGAGGTACAGGGCGATGGGCGATCCCAACCCGCCCGCGCCGATGCACAGGACCCGCGCCGCCTTGAGCCGTTTCTGGCCTTCGAGCGTCACCTCGGGCATGATGAGGTGACGCGAGTACCGGGCGATTTCGTCGTTGCTGAAACGAATGGATTCCAACCGCGCGGGGTCGAGAATCCCGCCGCGCGGGGCGGCGGTGGAGGTGGGCGTCATGGTCCCGCGAAGATGCACCAGCTTCAGGCGGCGGCAACCGCTTTCGCGTGGCGCGCGGCCACGTCGTCGTAGTTGACGACCGTCCAGAACGCCTTGATGTAATCGGCGCGCTTGTTCTGGTATTTCAGGTAATAAGCGTGCTCCCACACGTCCAGCGCGAGGATCGGCGTGATGCTCTGGAGCGTCTGGTTCTGGTGCTTCTCGGCCTGGATGATTTGCAGCCGCTTGGAGATGGCGTCGTAGCCGAGGATGGCCCAACCGCTGCCCTGCACGGCGGCGGCGGTGGCGGAGAACAATTTTTCAAACTGGGGCTGGCCGCCGAAGCTGGCCTTGAGCGCGTCGGCCAACGCGCCGGACGGTGCGCCGCCGCCTTTTTTCAGGTTGTTCCAGAACGTCGTGTGCAGGGCGTGGCCGCTGCCATGGAAAGCGAGTTCGTTGTTCCAATGACCGGTCAACGCGGCGTCGCCCGTGCCTGCCGCGATGGCCGCGAGGGCTTCGAGCGCCGCGTTGGCGCCCTTCACGTAAGCCGCGTGGTGCAGATCGTGGTGGAGCTTCATGGTCTGCTCGTCGATGGCGGGTTCCAACGCCGCGTAGTCGTAGGGCAGCGGCGGCAGCACGAATTTGCCGTCCTTGAAACCGATCTCGCTGTCCTTGAGGTCAGTGGCGGTGGTGCGCGCCTCCGGGGCGGCGGCGAGAAACGGGGCGCCGACCGCCAGCACGGCAGCAGATAAACCGATGGTTTTGAGGGCGTCGCGGCGGGGAACGGGATTCATGAGCAGGAAGTTGTCAATGTTCTTGGTTGCTAAAGACGCCCCGCTTGCTTTACAAGCTGTGGCCGAAGACGAGCGCCGGAGGCGACGCCGTCTAGTAACGGATGCATTGACCCGGTCGGTTGCCGGGTAAGCGCCGTTCTCAGTCTTTCCCTGATGTTTCTTCGAGCAAGCGAACCATGATTCAACGCGATTACCTAGTGGTGGGAGCCGGCACAGCGGGCGTCAGCGTCTGCGAGGGCATCCGCCAGCACGACAAACGAGGCAAGGTCACGCTGGTCGGCAACGAGATCCATCCGCCGTATGACCGCATCGCGCTCTCCAAGCACTTCCTAAGCCACAAGGATTTTTCTCTGGCGGGGACGTTCCACCACCCCGTGGAATGGTACGAGCAGCAGAAGATCGAACTGCGGCTCGACACGATGGTCACGCAGTTCAACCTCGACCGGCGCTTGGCCGTGTTGAGCAACGGGCAGACCATCGAGTTCAAAAAAGCCTGCCTCGCCACGGGCAGCCGCCCTTATCGTCCGCCGGTCGCGGGCACGAACCTGGGCAACATCATCTATCTGCGCAGCATCGGCGACGCCCTGGCGCTCAAGGAAATGGCGACGCTCGAAGGCGAGATCATCGTCGTGGGCAGCGGCTACATCGGGGTGGAAGCGGCGGCGGCGTTGCGGCAGGCCAAGTGCAAGGTGTCGCTGATGACCCGCGACGCGGCGCTCTGGACGCAATTTCTCGACCCCGAAACGGCGACCTGGCTGACCGGCCAGTTCAAGGCGCACGGCGTCACGCTGCACTTGCAGGAAAGCCTCAACGGCTTCGAGGGCAAGACCGTGCTGCGCAACATCCAGACCAAGAACGGCAACCGCTACCCGGCGGCCCTCGCCCTGGTGGCGTTGGGGACCGAACTCAACCTGGAGCTGGTCCGCAACACGCCGCTGAGCAGCCCCAAAGGCACGCCGGTCAACGAGTTCCTCGAAACCGACGAAAAAGGCATCTACGCGGCGGGCGACATCTCGCTCTATCCCGACCGCTTGCTGGGTGGGGTACGCCGTACCGACCACTGGGAAAACGCCCGCCAGCAGGGTCTTTTCGCCGGGGCCAACATGACGGGCAAGAAGCGGCAGCGGTACGATCACCTGCCGGTTTACAACAGTGAGTTGTTCGATTTGAAACTCCAGTTCGTCGGCGATTTCAGCAGCGGCGCACCCGGCCGCTTCGTGCTGGAAGGCTCGCGCGAGAAGAAATCGTTCTTCGTCCGTTATTTCCTCGGCGACAAACTGCGCGCGGTTTTCCTGTGCAACCGCCCGGAGGAAGACGCGCTGGAGGCCGCGAAGACGATCCGCGCGCAGTACGTAAAATCCTGAGCGTCAGAGGAGGCGGCGATTGGGAAGCCGCGCATCGTGCGCTCGCGGCAACGCTCGGGGTATGTTACCTGTTTACTTGCACCACCCGACCGCCATGTCCGCCCTTCCCCGCCCGACGCTCTATGACACCACCCTGCGCGACGGGACCCAGGGCGAGGGCATCAATTTCAGCGTGCTGGACAAACTGCGCATCGCCGAAAAGCTCGACGCTTTCGGGATGCACTACATCGAAGGCGGCTGGCCGGGGTCCAACCCGAAAGACGTGGCGTTTTTTGAAGCCGCCAAGCAGCACCGGTTTCAGCACGCCAAGCTGGCCGCGTTCGGCAGCACCCGGCGCGCGAACCTCCTCGTCGAGAAAGACCCGCAAATCGCGCTCTTGATCGAAGCCCGGACGCCCGTCGTGACGATCTTTGGCAAAAGCTGGCGTTTCCACGTCACCGATATCCTCGGCATCGAACCGTCGGAAAACCGCGCGATGATCACCGACAGCGTGCGCCACCTCAAGACGCACGGGCGCGAGGTGGTTTACGACGCCGAACATTTCTTCGACGGGTTCAAGGATGACCCGGACCATGCGCTGGCCGCCGTCGCCGCCGCCCGGGACGGTGGCGCGGATGTGATCGTGCTTTGCGACACCAACGGCGGCACGATGCCCGACGACCTCGAAACGATTTTCCGCGCTGCCAGGACGCACCTGCCCGGTGTCCCCATCGGCATCCACACCCACAACGACTGCGGCCTCGGCGTGGCCAACGCCCTCGCGGCGGTGCGGGCCGGGGCGATGCAAGTTCAAGGGACCGTCAACGGCTACGGCGAGCGCACCGGCAACTGCAACCTGACCACCGTGATTCCGTGTCTCCAGGCCAAGATGGGGGTGCCCGTCGTCGGCGATTTGCCGCGGCTGACGGAACTCTCCTTCTTCGTCGATGAACTGGCGAATTGTCCGCACGACACCCGCGCTCCGTTCATCGGTTCCACCGCGTTTGCGCACAAGGGCGGCGTCCACGTCCACGCCGTCCAGAAGGCCGCGCGCAGCTACGAACACATGGACCCGGCGGACGTGGGCAACCGGCAGCACATCCTCGTTTCCGAGCTTTCGGGTCAGAGCAACGTGCTGGCCAAAATGCAGGCGCTCGGCCTCGACCCGGGCAAAGGCAGCCCCGAGGTCGCCGGAGTGCTCACCGAAATCAAACGGCTCGAAAAAGAGGGTTACGAGTTCGAGGCGGCGGAAGCCAGTTTCGAGTTGCTCGTCCGCAAACAACTCGGCCAGTACCAGCCGCTGTTCACGTTGCAGGAATACCATTGCAACTATCGGCGGACCGGCAACCGTCAGTACGAGACGTGCGAGGCCACGGTGAAACTGCGCGTTGGCGACCAGCCCGAGTACACGGTGGCGGAAGGCGACGGCCCCGTGAACGCGCTCGACGCCGCCGTGCGCAAGGCGTTGCGGCCGTTCTATCCGCAGATCGACGGCATCGCCTTGCAGGACTATAAAGTGCGCATCATCGACAGTCACCAGGCGACCGCCGCCCGCACGCGGGTGCTCATCGTCAGCAGCGACGGCCACCATGCCTGGAGCACCGTCGGCGTCAGCGGGAACATCATCGAAGCGAGTTGGCTCGCCCTGATCGACGGATTGGAATACAAGCTCGCCCCCAAACACAGCGCCCTCCAAACCACTGCGCTTCGTTAACCTGACCCCTGTCTATCGAGATATCTGCTCGCGCATCCTTAGAAGAAAATCGGGATGATCAGAATCGCCACGATGTTGACGACTTTGATCATCGGGTTGATCGCCGGACCGGCGGTGTCCTTGTAAGGATCACCGACCGTATCGCCCGTGACGCTGGCCGCGTGCGCCGCCGAGCCTTTGCCGCCGTGGCTACCTTCTTCGATGTATTTCTTGGCGTTGTCCCACGCCCCGCCGCTGCTGGTCATCGAGATCGCCATGAACAGACCGGTGACGATGGTCCCCAGGAGGACACCACCCAGCGCCAGCTTACCCAGCGCGGGAATCGCCGCGACCGCGATGACGACCACCACCGGCAAAAGTGCCGGGACGATCATCTGGCCCAGCGCCGCCTTGGTCACGATGTCCACGCAGGTGCCGTATTCCGGCGTGTCCTCTCCCTTGAGGATGCCCGGCTTGGCGGTGAGTTGCCGACGCACCTCACGCACGACCGCGCCCGCCGCGTTGCCCACGGCGTCCATGCTGAACGCCGAAAACACGAACGGCAGCGCACCGCCGATGAACAGGCCGACCACCACCCGGGGATCGCTGAGCAAAAACTGGGTGGCCGCATCCAGGGCCGCGCCGGTCTGGCCGTGGTCGATGAGGTGTTGCTTGAGTTCCTCCACGTAGGAACGGAACAGCACCAGCGCGGCCAGACCGGCGGAAGCGATGGCGTAACCCTTGGTGACCGCCTTCATCGTGTTGCCGACGGCGTCGAGTTCGTCGGTCACGGCGCGCACGCTCTCGGGCAGGTCGCTCATGACGGCGATGCCGCCCGCGTTGTCCGTGATCGGGCCGAACGCATCGAGCGAGATGATGATGCCCGACATCGACAACATGCTCATCACGGCGACCGCGATGCCGTAGAATTCCCCGGCGTAATAGCTGACCAGAATGGCCAGCGCGATGCAGATGACCGGCAGCGCCGTGGCGCGTTGGCCGGTGGCAATGCCCGCGATGATGTTCGTCGCGTGGCCGGTCTCGCTGGCGAGCGCGATCTTGCGCACGGGGGAGAAACTCGTCGAGGTGTAGTAATTCGTGATGAGCACCACCGCGCCGGTCAGCACCAGACCGACCAGCGACGCGAGGTAGATGCCGCCGGCGGTGTACGTGTGGCCGTTGATGGTCTGGGGAGTATGGAAAAGCGCAAACGTGATGGGCAGATACAGCACCGCCGACAGCACGGCGTTTACCCCGACGGCTTCCAGCAATCGGCGGCCCGGCGACCCCTGGCGTTTGTTTACGAGGAAGACGCCCAACACCGCGCCGATCACGGAAACACCGCCGAGCAGGAACGGGTACACGATGGCCGAGACGTTGCCCGGCAAGGTCAGCGCGCCGATGAGAACCGCGCCGATGAGGCTGACCGCGTAGGTCTCGAACACGTCGGCGGCCATGCCCGCGCAGTCGCCCACGTTATCGCCCACGTTATCCGCGATGGTCGCCGGGTTGCGGGGATCGTCCTCGTCGAGGTTACTCTCGATCTTGCCGACGAGATCCGCGCCCACGTCCGCCGCCTTCGTATAAATGCCGCCCCCCAACCGGGCGAACACGCTGATGAGGCTCGATCCGAGCGCGAGGCCGACGAGGCTATTGATCGCCGCCGTCTGCGAGCCGTAATGTATGGAAACGAGGTAAAAAATCCCGACCGACATCAGCGCCAGACCCACCACCAGCAAGCCCGTCACCGCGCCGCCGTTGAAGGCCATGCACAGGGCCGCGTGACGGCTCTCGCTCGCCGCCTGCGCCGTGCGGACGTTGGCGAGCACGGCGATCCGCATCCCGATAAAGCCCGCCGCCAGCGAACAAACCGCGCCGATCAAAAATCCGATGGCGGTCGGCCAGCCCTTGAAATAGGCGGCGAGCAGAAAAATCACCACGGCAATGATGCCGATGGTCGCCACCTGGCGGTTCAGATAGGCGCGCGCCCCTTCTTGAATGGCGCCGGCCACCTCTTTCATGCGCCCGTCGCCCGCCGGAGCGGCCAGGATCACCCGGATGAGATAAAACGAACAAGCCAAGCCAACGGCTGCCAGCAAAAGCGAGATCGTAATGCCGGATGACAACAGGGAAGCGCCTAGAAGCATAACCAAGGGGAAAAACGGGGAGTTTCGGGTTGGACGGTCAGGGGAGCGGGCAATGTAGTAGGTTCCCACCGCACCGCAATCCTTTTCGTCTCGGATGCGCCCGCCGGGACCGCGCTGGTCCTATGTAGTTTGCGTCGAAGGCACAGCGAAGCGCGGCACCCGCCTCAGCAGCCAGTCTCGCGGCCGTCGGCGAGCAGGCTCAGGATCGCCTTTTGCACGTGCAGCCGGTTCTCGGCTTGCGTGAAAATGGTGTCCGCGTGGGCTTCGAGCACCTCGGCGGTGATTTCCTTGCCGCGATAGGCGGGCAGGCAATGCATCACCAAGGCGCCGGGGCAGGCGCGTGCCACCAGCGCGGCGTCGATCCCGTAACCGGCGAGGTCCGACAAGCGCGTGCCGGCATCGGCCTCCGTGCCCATGCTCACCCAAACGTCCGTGTAGAGCACGTCCGCACGCTCGACGGCGGCACGGGGGTCCTCCTCGTAACGCACGTTTTCCAAAGGACCCAGCCGGGCGAGCAAATCCGCCGCAGGCTGGTATTTGGGTGGGGCGGCGATGACCAGCTCAAACTCGCCCAGCCGGGCTGCGGCCCACAGCCAGGAAGCCGGGACGTTGCAAGCGCCGTCACCGAGGTAGCAGATTTTCTTGCCCCGCCAGTCGCCCAGTTTTTCCCGGATCGTGAACAGGTCGGCCAGAATCTGGCAGGGATGCTCGGCGTCGGTCAGGGCATTGATCGTGGGCAGGCCGCTGAAGCGGGCGAAGTTCTCGACATCGCTCTGCGCGAACGTGCGGATGACCACCCCGTGCAGCATCCGGCCCAGCACCCGGGCGGTGTCTTCGATGGGTTCGCCCCGGCCGAGTTGCAGGTCATTCGCGTTGAAAAACAGCGCATCGCCGCCGAGTTCGCGGATGCCGACCTCGAAGCTCACCCGAGTGCGCGTGGAGCTTTTGGTGAAGATCATACCCCAGCAGCGGTGCCGCAAAGGGTGACGGGCCAGATGCCCACGGTTGGCCTTCATCTCGCTGCCCAGAGCAAGGATTTCGAGAATATCCTCCCGCGTCAACGACTCCAGGGAAAGGAGGTGCTTCATATCGGCGGTTCAGGCGAGCCGTTCCAAAACGTCCCGGAGGATCGAGACCCCCCGTTCGACGTCTGACCGCGACACGTTGAGCGGCGGCAACCAGCGGACGACGTGCGTACCCGAGGGCACGGCCAGCAACCCCGCTTGCTGCAAGGCATCGACCAGCAGCAGAGCCGGTGGACGGGGATGGTCGCGGAGTTTCGGATGTGAGGAGAACGCCTCGGCGCGCAGCACGATGCCGATCATCAGGCCCACGCCCCTCGCCTCTTCGATCCAGGGGGATTGCAGGTTGGCGATGGATTCCTTGGCCAGCGTGCCCAGCTCGGCGGCATGCGCCAGCAGGCTCTCGTCTTCGATGATCTGGAAGGTTTCCAGCGCGGCCATGCAGGCGATGGGGTTGCCTCCAAAGGTCGTGCCGTGGGTTCCCGGCCCGTACAAATCGCCCAACCTCGCGTCCGTGCCGTCCGTCATGGTAATCGGACGGTCACGCACCCAGATGGCTCCCATCGGGAAACTGCCTGCCATGCCCTTGGCCCAACTGATGGCGTCCGGCTCGATCTCCGGCGCGCCGATGGACCGCCAGCCGCACCAGTCGCCTGTCCGGCCAAAACCGCACTGCACCTCGTCGAACATCAGGAGCAATCCACGCTCGTCACAGATTTTACGCAGACCGCGTAGAAACTCCGGCGTGGCGGGCAGGATGCCGCTTTCGCCCTGGATCGGCTCCAGCAGGATGGCGGCGGTGCGTTCGTTGAGGGCGGCCTCGACCGACCCGAGGTCGTTGTAAGTCGCCTGGACGAATCCCGGCGTGAGCGGCTCGAACCCTTTGCGCACTTTTTCCTGTCCGGTGGCCGCCAGGCTCGCCAGCGTGCGTCCGTGGAAAGACTGGTGGAACGTGACGACCTCGAATCTCCCGCCCGGCTTCGTCAGGTTGCCAAACCGGCGGGCGAGCTTATAGAGTGCCTCGTTGGCTTCCGCACCGCTGTTGCAAAAAAAGCATCGTCCCGCCGTGCCGACCACTTCGACAATCCTTTTGGCGAGCAAGCCTTGGGGCCGCGTATAGTAGAGGTTCGACGTGTGGCCGAGCGTTTCCGCCTGCCGGATGATGGCCGACGTGATCCTCGGATGCGCGTGCCCGACCGAGCAAACGGCAATCCCCGCGCCGAAATCCAGGTATTCCCGGCCCGCTTCGTCCCACACGCGGCTCCCCGCCCCGCGTGCCAAGCACAACGAAAACCGGCCGTAGGTCGGCAGGACGTATTCCTGGAAAAGCGTCTCGGTGGACCGGGGATCGTCGGGTTGAACAGGTTGCATGGGACGTGAAAACGGAAACCGGCACCATGCGACGGAACCCGGAGCGGCGCAACGGCGAATCCTGCGCTCTAAAGAAGCGTTTTCGGGTCGTGGTATTCCATGCCGAGCGCCTCGGCAACCGCGTGCTGGGTCACCTTGCCGTCCATGACGTTGATGCCCCCGAGCAACGCAGGTTGCTTCGCCACCGCTTCGGCGACGCCGAGGTCCGCGAGGAGTTCGAGGTAGCGGTAGGTCGTGTTCGCCAGGGCCTGCGTCGCGGTGCGGGCATAAGCGCCGGGCATGTTTGCCACGCAGTAATGGATGACCCCCTCCTCGACGTAGATAGGATCGTGGTGAGTCGTCGGGCGCGAGGTTTCCGCGCAACCGCCCTGGTCGATGGCGATATCGACGAGCACGCTGCCGGGCCGCATCTGTTTGAGCATTTCGCGGGTGATGAGCTTGGGGGCCTTCGCTCCCGGCACGAGCACCGCGCCGATCAGCAGGTCCACGGTGGGCAGCAAACTGGTCAGATGGGCCTCGCTGGAAAAAAGGGTGTGGGCGGAGTGCATCGTGATGTCGAGAAACCGCATCCGTTCCAGATCGACTTCCAGGATGGTCACGTCCGCACCGAGGCCCGTGGCCGTCCGCGCGGCGTTGACGCCCGAAGTGCCGCCGCCGATGACTACCACCTTCCCCGGCAGCACGCCCGGCACGCCGCCCAACAGCACCCCCGTGCCGCCCGCGTGCTTGGCCAGAAAGTACGCGCCGACGATGGCGGACATGCGCCCGGCGATCTCGCTCATCGGCTCCAGCAGCGGCAGACGGCGGTTGACCTCGACGGTTTCGTAGGCAATGCAGACGGCCCCGCTTTTCGCCAAGGCTTCCGTCAATGGTTTGTTGGCCGCCAAATGCAGGTAGGTAAACAGGATTTGTCCGCGCCGCAGCAGGCCGTATTCCTCGGGCAGCGGTTCCTTGACCTTGACGATGAGGTCCGCCTCGGCAAAAACCGCGGCGTGTTCGGCGATCATGTTCGCGCCAGCCTGTTCGTAATCGGCGTCGGGGTAGCCGGAACCGACGCCCGCGCCCCGTTCGACGAGGACACGGTGGCCGCGCTTGATCAGTTGGTACGCGGCTGAGGGCAGCAACGAGACACGGTTTTCCTGCTGTTTGATCTCCTTGGGGACGCCGATAATCATAAGTGTTTGGTGACACTATCCCGCCGCCTGCATTCCGCACCAATTATCTGTCGCGTCAGTTCAACGCGGGGTCGTCCGGGGCGGCGGCGAGGAGTTTGTAGGCCGGGCCGAGCGAACTCATGATCTTGAACCAAAGTTTTTCCTGCGCCGTGGGGTCGGTGGCCGCACGGTCGGGCTTGATCAGCACCCACGCCTTCTGAGCCAGCTCGCCTTCCAACTGACCGGCGGACCAACCCGAATACCCGACGAACGCTCGCACGCAACCCGGCCTCTCTTCGAGGCGTTGTTCGACCTCATCCAACGAGAGGTTGGTTTCCAGCCGCACCTTGCGCCCAACACCGTCCCAATCGACCTCCGCAAACCCCAACTGGTCGTGGCCGACCGGGCCACCCAGATACACCGGCACCCGTTCGAGCAGGGAGCGGCGCTCGTGCTCGGGCAGGAGATCCGCCGCGTTTTTACCCAGCGGCCGGTTGAGCACGAACCCGCACGCGCCCGCTTCGACGGCGTGCATCGTAAGGAAGAGCACGCTACGGCGAAAGTTCGGGTCTTTCAGGGTAGGAAGCGCCGCGAGGAGCAGCCCCTGGTACTCACCCGGGTCTTCGGTAGGATCGTGGGCGCGCATGGTCCGGGAAGCAGGCAGATGACAACCAGAAGAATCGTCGGCCACGGGCGTTCAGAGCGGAAGAATCGTCGGCACGGGGCGAATCAGTGCGAGGCTGCCGCCCGGATGCCCGCCCTCCGGCGCGTTGCCGGGATAAACGACCAACTGTTGGGCGTCCGTTTTCTGGCTCACGAACGCGGGCACCCCGTACCCGCCCTCCACGTGGCCACGACCGATGAGGACGATGAGCTTGCGCTCGGGATGCGCGGCGAGATAATCCACGATGCGCGTCGCCATGGTTTGATCCCAGAGCAGTTGCGCCTTGTAATAGTTCTCCAGGGCGGCGCCGGGATGCGGGTTTTGGCCCATCTGCTCGGTGAAATGCTCGAAGCCGCCGGCAAGCGGGTGGTAGCCGGTGGGGATGAGCTGCTGTTCGGCGGGATCGAGCGGTTGTCCCTGCGCCAATTTCTGGCTCAGCCCGGCGGGGGCGTTGAGCGCGAGGTCCGGGATGCCCTCGGACTGGCTCCAGCGCAGGATCTTTTCGTACATCACCGAGTACGTGCCCCAGTGGCGTTGGAAATCCGTTTTCTCCAGCAGGGCGTCGGTGCTCAGTCGGCGCGCTGCCCAGGCATCGAGCGTATTCTGTTGGGTTTGGTCGAACATCTCCCAGGCAATCGTGTAGGCGACGCCGCGCGCTTTCAGCCCCTTGAGCACGTCGAACTGGTATTCGTGGTCGGCGTTGCTGGTGTGGGTTTCACCGATGTAAATGACCCGGGCTGGAGCCAGTTGGTCCCAGTAGGCGCGTTCGGCGGCGGTTTCCTTGTGCGGGGCGCTGACCGGGATCGGGCCGCCGATCTTTGGTAACGGCAGGCGGGAGTTGAAATTATTGCACGCCGTCCCGAGCAGACACCACAGCACAACGCCGACCGCCGGGACGAACCGGGCACGCCACGCGGCCACCGGGGCATGCAAAACAGGAGCTGTTTTTGCGTGAGAGTGACTGCGGGGGAACAATCCAGTCATGGCAGGCGCGCAGAATACCACGGGACGCCCCGGGTTGCAAAACGCCGACGTTCAAGCCATACTCGCGCAACGCGCTTGCCAAGCGCGAGAATTCTGAAACGTTCATCCTGTGTCCCGCGCTATGATTTCCGAATCGTCCGTTCTTTCCCTCCGTCGCTTGAGCCCCGCCATCCTCCTTTTGGCCGGTGCGTCATTGGTCACCCCGCTCTCCGCGCAAACACCCGAACCGACCTCCACACCGACGCCCAGCGCCAGCCCGGCGTCCACCGCCCCGGCCACGGCCAAGGAAGACTTGGTCGGCGTGCTCAAGACGGCGGGTAATTTCAAGACTTTTCTCAAGGCCGTCGAAGCTGCCGACCTGACCGCCACCCTGCAAAAACCGGGGCCGTTGACGGTTTTTGCCCCGACCGACACCGCTTTCTCGAAAATGCCCGCAGGCGCGCTCGACGAATTGTTGAAGCCCGAGAACAAGGCCAAGCTCGTCAAGCTCCTCTCCTACCACCTCGCCGCGGGAAAACTCACGGGGACCGACCTGGCCAAGGCGGACGAGGTCAAGACGCTGGAAGGCACGGAAATCGACGTGGAAGCCTCCACGGACGGCAAGACCATCGAAGTGGACGACGCGAAGGTGCTCGGCAGCGACATCGAAGCGGCGAACGGTCTTCTGCACGCGATTGATTCCGTGTTGCAGCCCTGACCCTGGGGTCACTGCCCGGTTCGCCTAGCCGGTCACGAAATAAGCGAACTTCCAACTGCCGTTGATCAAGCGAAGACCGGCACGGTACCCGGCGTAGTTGTCGGGGTTGGTGACGAAGTCCACCGGGGCGACCATGTACCGGTCGCCGTTGGGCACGAACCGTTCCTTCATGACGAGTTCCAGTTCGGGCCAGACGTTGTTCTCGTCCCAATACTCGAAGACGCCCTTGCCCTCGCCCAGCGGCTCGATCCGGTAGCCGAAATCGACGGTCATCATGCTGGCGATGGTTTCCACGTCATGCGCGTGAATCGCCTGCCGCAGACGGCTGAGGAAAGCCTGGAACGCCTGGTCCCCGTTCTGGTCCAGCAAGGTCGTGACCAGCGGTTTAGTCTTGCTCGTCGTTGCGGGGTGAGCGGCATCGGCGGTTTCCGGCGTGGTTTTGCATCCTGCCGAGAGCAGCGCGGAACCGGCGAGCAGACAAAGACAAAGGCGATGGGCGGGGTTCATGGAGCAGAAAAACTTCAGGCGGCCGCCCGTCGGCCCGCGCTCGGCTTCGGCGCTTCGGAGGCAGCCAGCAGACGGCGCGCCTGCATTCGTTTCGAGCCGGGCATCCGGGTCAGGATGGGATGAATAAGAAACAAAAAGACCATCAAAGCGAAGAAACGGCTGAAGCCCCCTGCCGGGCTGACCCGTTCGATCCGGTGAGCACGGATCGCCTCGAAAACATCGTCCAACTCCGGCGGCTGAGCATCCCGGGCCAACGCCAGCCGTGAATAATGCTCGCCGAAAAACCGCAAGCGGTGGGCGTCGGACGTAGCCAACAGCGGCTTGTTGGTGCGGGCGGCCAGCCGCGCGGCCGGGGCGTTCGGGTTGAACAACGGCACATGAAAATGGCAATGCTCGATGGCGTCGAAGCAATCCAGATATTGCTCCAAACGGTGGCCGATGGAACCGCCGAAACGATAAAACGGGTGGGGCACGAAGACGAGCAAAGACGGCCCCCGGCGGGTGCGCAACCGGCGGAGGTCCTCAAAATTTTTGATGCCGGCGGCTTCATCGACCGAAAGGTTGAGAAGCACGGCGTCCGCTCCTTCGATCCGAAGTTCGGCGGCGGAAATCAAGAGGATGCCCAACCCACGCGCCTTGGCAAAAATCTCGGGCACGTCGAAGACCTTGTCGTGCAGGGTAATCGCCAACACCCGGAAACCGGCCTGGTGCGCGCGGTCGAGCAGTTCCGAGGCGGTGTAATCGATCTCGTCGAACGGGTCTTCGGCGGTGTGGACATGTAAATCAGCCTTGACCCACCGGGTCGGAGCAGCGGCTTGGGCAGCGCCGGTTGAAAAGGCAGTCACGGGAAGGATTGTAGAGGCAGTATTCACAGGCTTGCAACTGTGAAAGCACGGGACGCGCCAACACCATATTGACGCGGAATGGCTTACCGCCGCGAAAGATCGCTTGCGCTCGTCCGGTGGCATGTTAAAGCTGTAGTCCTCACATCCCAAGAAGCTCGGGTGGTGAAATGGCAGACACGTACGTTTGAGGGGCGTATGCCGCAAGGCATGGGGGTTCAAGTCCCCCCCCGAGCACATCTTCCCCCTGCTGGCCGTCCTCGCTGTGCTGCGGTTAGAGCGTGTTGCCGCTCCATTTCAGTTTGCGGCGCGCCAGCTCGAAGAACGGCAGGTCGGGCATCATCGCCAGCGGCAGCGTTTTTTCCGCCCGGCGGATGCGGACCCGATCTTGCGCTTTCATGGCGATGGCTTGCTGACCGTCCACCGTCAAATAAATCTCGTCCTGCTGATCGCAGAGCCGCACCTCCACGCGGGCGTCGTCGCTGACGATCACCGAACGGTTCGTCAGCGTGTGCGGACAAATCGGGGTGATGGCGAACACGTTGGAATCCGGCGTGAGCAACGGCCCACCGGCGGACAGGGAGTAAGCGGTGGAACCCGTCGGCGTCGCCACGATCAAGCCGTCCGCGTTGTACTCCGTCAACAGCGCGCCGTTGACCCGGGTTTCGAGTCGAATCAGCCGGGACAACGCTCCCCGGCTGATCACCGCATCGTTCAACCCGAAGTGATGTTCGATGCGCTCGCCTGCCCGGAACACCTCCACCTCCAGCAAAGCGCGCTCGCTCAGCCGATAACTCCCGGAAACGATGCTGTGGACCGCCTGGCGGTAATCCGCCGGACCCAGACACGTCAGAAAACCCAAAGTGCCCAGGTTGATCCCAAAAACCGGGCGCAGAAACTCGCCCAGCGCGCGCACGGTGCTCAGAACCGTCCCGTCGCCGCCGAGAACCAGAATCAGGTCGCACCGCTCGCCGAGCACGGAAACCGCGTGGCCGGACCCGGTCTCCCCGAGCAGGTTCGCCGTCGCATCGTCCAGCTCGATCGCCGCCCCTTGCTTGGCGAATTCCTCGCGCAACGCGACGGCCAGCGCAGCCGCTCCCTTTTTTTTCGGGTGCGCCACCAAGCCGATCATTTTTGCAGACATGCCAGGAATTCCTTGTTGCCTTCCGTGCCGAGAATCGGCGAGTCCATGACTCCCGTCCAGCGCCAATTCGGCAGGCTCGACTCCACGAAGCGGCGCACTTTTTCGACGGCCCGCTCGTGCAGAGCCGGTTCGCGCACGATGCCACCGCGACCCACGTCGCCGCGCTCCAGTTCGAATTGCGGTTTGATCAGGGCGAGAATCGTCGCGCATAGTGAGGCTTCCGGCTCGGGGATTGCGACGCCGAACATCCGCGCCGCCGGGGGCAAGATCGTGGTGAGGGCGATGAACGACACGTCGATCACGCAGAGGTCAACCGGTTCCGGGAGATCGTCGGCCACGAGGTAACGGGCATTCACTTTTTCCCGGGCGACCACGCGCGGATCACTGCGAATTTTCCAGTCCATCTGCCCGTGGCCAACGTCCAGCGCGTAGACGCGGCTGGCCCCGTGCTGGAGCAAACAATCGGTGAAACCACCGGTCGATGCTCCGATGTCCAGGCAGACACGACCCGCCGGATCAACGCCGAACTGCCGCAAAGCCGCTTCCAATTTGGTGCCACCCCTGCTGACGTAACGCTCCTTTTTTTTAATCTCGATAGCGACATCGCGCAGGTGCTGCGAACCCGCCTTGTCAGCCCGGTGGCCGTCCACCGAGACGTCACCGGCTAAAATGGCCCGTTGCGCTTTCTCCCTGGAGGGGAAAAAGCCTCGCTCGACGAGCAGGCAATCTAGCCGGGATTTGGCGGGAGATTTCATCGACGCACAGTTTCGACCACAGACTACGAACTCCAAACATACCCCGAAGTTTCCGTCTCGAAACGGTTCCGGCGGGGAAGATTGCAGGTTGGCGCATCACGTGATTCCCATGGCCTCTTCGTAGCAATCTTCCAACGCCTGCAAACGCCCATCCAACCCGTATTTGGCTGCCACGCTCGACACGGCTTCCGACGACAGGCTTTCGAGCAAGCCCGTCTGCCTGGTCAACCTCAACACGGCGTCCGCCAAGGCCGCCGGTGATTTTTCCGGCACCAACAGTCCGTCCACGCCGTCCGTGACCGCTTCCGGGATGCCGCCGTGGAAGGTTGCCACCGGTGGCAAGCCCGTGGCCATCGCTTCCAAAAGCGCGTTTGGAACCCCTTCCCGATCCCCTGACGCAGTCGTCTCGCTGGGGTGCAGGAACAGATGAGCCTGCCGATAGAGATTGCGCAACTCGGTCTGCGAACGCCAGCCCAGAAATTCGACGTTATCCCCGAGACCCAGTTCGTTGCACAGCGCCCGCAGCTCGGCGGCCAGCGGTCCGTCGCCTGCGAGGAGAAGCCGCGACTCCGGCCACTGATCGGCGATTTTTCGCATTGCCAGCAGCGTCGTGGGCAGCCCCTTCTTGGCGATCAACCGGCAAGCTTGCAAAAAGATCCAGCGGCCATCCTCCGGCGGACGCCGCACCACCGACGCGACGCCGTCCAGCGGAATGGCCGTGCGGTTGAGGCGCAACTTCGAGGCCGGGCAGCCCAGTTCGGCCAGACGGTCGAGCAACGACTGACTGCGGCCGAGCACCAACTTTGCCTCGGAGAACACCTCCGCCAACGTGGTCGGGTCGGTGGTTCTGTACACATCCTCGCGCACGTCCATGCCGTGAAAACTGACGACGAGCGGCCCACCCCAACGCCTCAACATCGGCCAGTATTTCACCGCCTTATGGCCGTAATAAACGTGCGCGAGTTGCGGCTGATATTGCCGCAGCAACTCCACCAGATTGTAAGCGTCGTCGTACACCGGCGGCAGTGGCGGCGCGGTCGGCCTGGACTTCTCGGGCGGAGGCCATTGTTTGAGAAGGTGCTTGTAATAGAAGCGCCGGATGAAGTTGCCGCGCTGCCGTTGCTTGCGCCGTTTGGTGCGCACGGCGGGCGGCGGCTTTTCCATGACGACCACCGGCGCAAAGGGAAACAGGTCTTCGTGCATCCGGCGTTCGGTCATCACCACCGTGCGATGCCGTTTCAATCCGGTGAGCTGCCGGTAGACGCTCTGCATCTCCGGTTTGAGGAAGGTGCCGCACAGGCTCGCCACGAGCGGCTTGCTGAAGAGCTTGATGCCCATGACTTCCGACCCGGGGATCAACCCGCGCGTCCCCGCACGCCTTCGAGTACCTTCGCGTATTGCAGCTCCAGGTGGCGAATCTGCGCGTGCTGCTCGAAGTTGGCGGTGATGTGCTCGGAAGCGGCGCGCCCCATCTGCGCCCATCCGTCGCCGGATTCCGTGATCCGGCGCAACGCCTCGCACAGCGCGCGCGGGTCCTTCTCGGGCACCAGCAGCCCGGTACGCCCGTTTTCGACGGCCTCGGGGATGCCCCCGTGCAGCGTCGCCACGACGGGCAGCCCGGTGGACATCGCTTCGAGCATCGAATTCGGGATGCCTTCCTGGTTGGAATCCG
>CAXUGY010000017.1:0-63295 GCA_964250695.1 uncultured Chthoniobacterales bacterium
TCCCTCCCAGCCAAGCCGAAGCAAGCTTCGGGGAATGAGACCCAAAGAAATTCAACAAATACCCCTTGTGGATAGCAGGCGCAGTCGGTGGAGGCGGGGACGCGGAAAAGGGAGCAGGAAACTGGTGTAAGACGATCACTCCAAACTTCTCACCGCGGTAGTGATAAACTCGGTGTTGCAAACGTCCGTGAGGATTGGTGTGCGGCAAGACGTGGTCATCCGCAGCGGCGGACTTGGAAAACAACATCGAGTTTATCACCACCCTCACCGCATCGTCCAGGTTCTCGTAAATCCGCAGCTTTACCTCAGGGCTGTAGTGGAAACGGGACATGATGTTGAAGCCGATGTCCTTGGTGGGATCAGGAATCACCCGCACCACCGTGCCAATTTGCCGCTCGTTGCACAATTTCATGGTTCCCACGATGTGTTCGACATAACCCATCTCCATCGTGTCCAGATTGCTCAGGTCGTTGAGCATTCGAAAGCCCGGTTGCATGTCCACCAAGGCAGCTTTGATCTCTTGCACGCAGCGTTTCATGTCCCCCACGTCCACCCGTTGGGAATAGCGGAGGGTGATGAGTTGTTCGGCGGTGTTCACCTGCACTTCGATCATGGGCAGCAACATGCCATGGATCGGTTGTGGACGCTGAAGACACTCAAATCTTTCGAGCCGTCAACGCAAGACGATTCCGGTACCAGCGGCGGGGGTGTGGAAAAAGGGAATGGGTTAAATTGACGCGGAACAAAACCTTCGATGAGGCAGTTGCAAACATTGATGACGAATACGAACATCAACGACATGTGCTTAGAAATGTTCTCAGAAAGCACATTAACCTTCTGTAAGTTCTTGATTTACAGCGACTCGGTGAGGGAGGGATTCGAACCCTCGGTAACCTTTAGAGCTACGAAGCTTTAGCAAAGCTTTGCTTTAGACCACTCAGCCACCTCACCAATTCTCGTTGCGCTGACCCGCAGGCCAGCGAGATTCAAGTTATCGCACACCCCGTCTCCCGGTCAATCAAGAAACTCCGGCAAACTGAAGGCGCATTTCACAACGTGCCCCCGCTGTCACCATGCCCCCACCCTCCCAACCTTTCAGGGAACTGATCTCCCGGCCTGGCGTTCCGTGGGGTTCCTTCCTTCTGATGATTTGCGCGCTCCTCTTTTCCTGCGCTTCTCACTCCGTTAAACCGACCGCCGTGCCACCGGGGACCCCTGCCGCGGACGCCGGAGCGGTCCCAACGGAAATCCGCGTCGGCGTGGTCCGGGCCGTGGGGGCAGATCAACGTTTTGTGCTGATCGAGACTCCCTCGGCCCTGGCCACGTCGTCCCTGTCCGAGGGCCAACTCCTGCATTGCCGCCCACCGGGGGCGAGCGGACTCGCCGCCACGGCGGACCTCCGGGTGTCGCGCGAACGCCATCAGTCCCTGGTCGCCGCCAACGTCCTCGCCGGTGACCCTGCCGTCGGTGCCGTCGTCTACGCCACGTCCGGGGAAATCCCAACCCCCGCGCCCGCCCCGGGGTCGATCTCGTCCGTTTCGACCGCCCCGCTGCCCGGCCTCTTCCCGCCTCGAAATCCATGACCAAACCCTCCGGCCACCCGGACGCGCCCCGCGCCGAAATGCTCTCCGAAACGGAGACCCGCGCCCGCATTCTCGCGCAAATTCACCCCCTGCCCACCGAGACCGTGCCGCTCGTCCAGGCCCTCGACCGTTTCGCTGCCGCCGAAGCGTTTGCCACCCAACCGCTTCCCGGTTTCGACAACTCCAGCATGGATGGCTATGCTCTCGCCGCCTCTGACGTGACGAGCGGCTTGCGGGCTGACGCGTCCTTTCTCGTCTCGGGCGAACAGGCTGCCGGGGCTGACCGTGGGTTGCGCGCCACGCCCGGCCAGGCCATCCGTATTTTCACGGGCGCGCCCGTCCCGGCAGGCACCGGGGCGGTCATCATGCAGGAGGACGTGACCCGCACCGGCGACCGCCTCGTGATCCGCGTTCCGGTCGCACCGGGCGAAAACATCCGCCGCGCGGGCAGCGACCTCGCCCGGGGCCAGAAACTCTTCGACGGCGGCGACCGCCTCACCCCGCCGCGCCTCGCCCTCCTGGCCTCGCAGGGCCTCGCCGAAGCCGCCGTGCGCCGCCGCCCCCGGGTCGCCGTGCTGGCGACCGGCGACGAACTCCGCCCCGCCGGGCAGACCCTTGGCCCCGGCGAAATCTACGAGAGCAACAGCGTGCTCCTGGGAACCTTGGCGCAATCCGTCGGAGGAATCGTCACCGTGCTGGAACGCGCCCGGGACGACCGCGCCGATCTCGACGCCAAGCTCGCGCTCGGCCTCTCTGATCACGATGCTCTGATCGTCGCGGGCGGCGTTTCCGTGGGCGAGCGCGACCTGGTGAAGGATCGTCTCGCCGCCGCCGGGGTCCGGCTCGACCTCTGGCGGGTCCGCGTCCAACCGGGCAAACCTTTTCTCTACGGACGCCACTCCGGCACCGGCGGCGCGCACATCTTCGGCCTGCCGGGCAACCCCGTTTCCGCCTTCGTCACCTTCCTGCTTTTCGTGCGTCCGGCGCTGCTCAAGCTCATGGGAGCCGCTGGGGACCTCACCCTGGCCGAGCTTCCAGCGACGGCGGCGGTCGAATTGACCAACCCGGGCCAGCGTCCGCACTATCTCCGGGGCAGGCTCGATGCCCGGGGCGCGTTCACGCCCACCGGGCGGCAGGAATCCCACGCGTTGTTCGCGCTCAGCCGTAGCGGCGCGCTCGCCCGGATCGAGCCGGAAACCACCGTGGCCGAGGGTGGAAAAATCACGGCTTTCCTCTGGTGAACGGCTTTTGTCGGCTTTTGTCCATCGTCTTGACAGCATTAGGGAAACTGATATTTAAGGTCGTTAACCTTCCCGCCGCCCTCTTTTGAAAACGACCTCTCCGCCTCCCGACGCCAGCCTCCCGGGCCAGCCGTGCGTGGATACGGGCGAATTGGCGGACATCCTCCTGTACCTCCAACGCTGTTTCCTGACCAACCTTTCGCGCGAACTGGCGGTGGGCAACGTTTCCTTCGCGCAATTCTTTTTGCTCGGCGCGCTGAGCCGGGGCGAAACGTTGACGATGACCCAGATCGCCGCCAGAATGCGCCACACCACGGCGGCGGCCACGGGACTGGTTGACCGTCTGGAAAATCTCGGCTACGTCGAACGCTGCCACGCCACCGACGACCGGCGCAAGGTGCTCGTGACCATCACCGCGCACGGTCTGTCCCTGGTGACTCACATCAAAGATGATATGGTCCGCAACCTCAACAACACCATGACGCACCTGACTGCCGCCGAGCAGCAGGCGTGGCTGCAAGTTTACCGCAAGGTTCACTGCATCGTGCAAGCTCAGTCCCATAAATAATCCTCGATGAAGACCCGTGGTATCCCGGCGGCGGTTTCGGCTGTTGCCTCCCTGTTGTTCCTGTCCTCGGCGTTCGTCCCGGCTGCCCGCGCGGGCGGCCCCGGCACCCGCTCGTCCGATGCTCTGGCCGTGCGCCTGAGCCACCTGACGCTCGACGACGCCATCGACATCGCCCTGCACCGCAACCCGCAGATCCTGAACCAGCTCCAGGAAATCCAGCGCAACCAGGGCATCCTGATCCAGGTGCGCGCCGCCGCGTTGCCGCAGCTCGTCAGCAACGGCACGTTCACCGGCACCGACCGCAATCTCCTCTCGTCGGGCAGCAGTTCGAGCGGCAGCAAGGCCACCGACGTTTATCTGCGCACCGTGACCGCCCCTCCCGCGGGGGACCTCACGGGCGGTGCGACCACCACCAAGGTCGGCGCCATTTCCGGCAGCCAATTACTCGGCGGCCTGCTCGGCGGCAGCAGCAGCGGCAGCGGCACCGTGAGCGGCAGCACGGGGGCCGCGACGGGCACCACCTCGCTCAGCTCGCTCTTCGGAGGCTCCAGTTCCACTTCCGACCGGAACTACACGGTCACCCTCGAAGTCCAGCAGACGCTCTACAACGCCGCGATCCCGCCCTCGATCCGGCAAGCCCGCTTCCTGCGCGACGCCGCCTATTACACCCTGCGCGAGACCGTCGATACCACCATCAACACGGTCAAACAGCAGTTTTACACCGTGCTGGTGGACAAGGCGCTCATCGACATTCAGAACGAAAACCTGCGCCTCCTCCAGAGCCAGCTCACCGACCAGCAGAACCGTTTTGCCGCGGGCACCGTGCCGCGTTTCGACGTGTTGCAGGCCAGCGTCGCGGTGTCCAACCAGCGTCCGCAGGTCATCACGGCCAACAACACGTTTAACCTCGCCTACATCGGTCTCGCCCGCACCCTGGGCATTGAGTACGGCCCGCAGCAGGAGCGCACCTCGCCGCTCAGGCTCGTCGGCAACCTGGATTATCATCCGCAGAATTTCTCGGCGGACGCCGGGGTGGCCGCCGGCAAGGCCAACCGCGCCTTGCTCAAGCAGCAGCGTTTGACGATCCTCAGCGAGGTCGAGCAGATCCGCATCGCCGCCGCCGGCTATCAGCCCACGCTCACCGCCAACGCCGGTTACGAGGTGGTGAACGACCGGGTGACGGACGATCTCGGCCACAGCTTGCACGGCTGGTTCTACGGCGGCACCTTCAACTGGAATATCTTCGACGGTCTGGCTACCTACGGGCGGGTCAAGCAGGCGCGGGCGTTGCTGCGCCAGGCGCGGATCACCTACGAGGACGATGTCAACCTGGTGGTCGAGGACATTCAGAACAATTACCTCACCTTGCAGCAGTCCAAGGAGTTGATCGCCAGCCAGGTGCTCAACGTGGGCGAGGCCGAGGAAGCCGTCCGGTTGGCCCAGGCGCGGCTTTCCGCCGGGGCGGGCACGCAACTCGACGTGCTGCAATCCCAGACCGGTCTGCTCCAGGCGCAGACGACCGAACTCCAAGCCCGGTACAACTACGCCGTGACCCTGGCCAACTACGAACGCGTCACCGGCACCAGCACGGTTTACGACGAGGCGTTCAACGATCCGCTCACCACCCGCAGCCAGCCCAACGGCGCGGACCCGACCGGCGCCTCGCATGCGGACAAAATCCTGCCGCCCGGCACGGTCAAAACGCCCGACACCAAGTTGCGTGGCTCGGGCCAGCCACTGCCGAACAAGATCGACGCCAGTCATCCCGACCGTACCAAACCCTCTAAGCCGCTCCACAAGCGCGAGTACTTGTTACAGGACGACTGATCTCTCCGGTGACCACGTCGCTAGTCCCTGTCGAGCAGTTCGCCGCGTTGCGAGGGTTGCACTGCCGTCACGGCTTCGTTGGACGCGTCCCGGGCCTGGACGTGAACACGGACCGCGCGCAGGCCCTCGCTCGCCTGGATGATTTCCACCAGCGAGCGAGACACGGCCTCGGCTTGGCCGCGCGAACGTTCGTCACGGCGGAGCAGGTCCACGGCAACGGGGTCGCGGTCCTCGCTGCGAGCCACGAACTCCCCGCGTCCCCCTTCGCTGGCGTCGATGGGATTGTCACCAACCGGGCCGACGTTTGCCTGGGCATCTCCGTGGCCGACTGCGGCGCGATTTTCCTGGTGGACCTCCGGCAGCGAGCTATCGGGTTGGTGCATTCCGGTCGCAAAGGCACCGATGCAAACATCTTGTCCGCGACGGTGGAAACGATGCGCCAACACTTCGGCACCCGTCCGGCGGACCTCGTGGCACAACTCGGTCCCTGCATCCGTCCTCCCTGGTACGAGGTGGATTTCGCGGCGCGGATCGTCGAACAATGCCGCGCGGCGGGCCTCACCCAAATCGCGGATAGCGGCACCTGCACCGCCGCCAACCCGGACCGGTACTACTCCTACCGGCGCGAGAAAGGCCGCACGGGCCGGATGCTGGCGCTGCTGGGCTTGGACGATTGACCCGCCATGTTTTTTCGAGCCGCGCCCGGCACCGCAACCTCCCCGCAAAAAACATGTCCCCCCGCGATTTCGACCCGGCCAGCCCGGAACTGATGGACCGGCCCCAACCCGTCTCGCAAGAACTGGAAACCGACCTCGAAAATCTCGTCCGCATCAACCGGAACTTCGGCAGTCACCGGCTCATCCGTTGGTTCCTCCGACGCTGGCTCCGAGCGGGCCGGACCTACCGCATCCTCGACCTCTGCACCGCTTCCGGTGACATCCCGCGCCTGATGATCGACCGGGCACGTTCACGCGACATCACCCTCCAGATCGACGCCGTGGATTTCCAACCGTCCACGCTGGAAATCGCCCGCCGCCACAGCGCAGCCTACCCGGAAATCACTTTCCGCGAGGGCGACGCCCGCGAGGTGCCCGGCGACCCCGGCTCCTACGATTTCGTCTTTTGCTCCCTCGCGCTGCACCATTTCAGCGAGGAAGACGCCGTGCGGGTCCTGCGACGCTGCCGGGAACTGGCCCGCACCGGAGTCATGGTCGCCGACCTGGAACGTGGCTGGCTCGCGGCGGCGGGCGTCTGGCTGATGACCGCCGTGCTCTACCGGGAACCCATGACAAAATACGACGCGCGCGTTTCGGTACGCCGGGCGTTCAGTCACCACGAATTAGCCGCGTTGGCCCGCCGGGCTGATTGGCAGAACTTTCAGCACACCCGTTTTGCCATCGCGCGGCAAGCCGTGTGGCTGGAGAAAGCGCCTCCCGGCAGCCAGTAGGAATTCACGGCGCGCGCCTTCAGGATTTCACGACGTTGAACGCTTCGCCACGCAGGAAACGTTGGATGTTCTCCGCCGTGGCCTGGTTGATCCGGGCGATGGCTTCCACGCTGTTGAACGCCACGTGCGGGGTAAAGATCACGTCGGGCCGTGCGAGCAGCCGCTGGTTGCGCAGCAGGTTTTCCAGTTCCTTGACGCGCCCCGGGTCCCGGTCGTGCAACTCCGCGGGACCCTTCACCGTTTGCAGCCGCTGCACGATCTGCGCGCTGATGACGCTCGTCGCCTCCTGCCGGATCACGCTGTCTTCTTCGAGCACGTCCAGTCCCGCGCCGCCGACTTGCCCGGACGCCAACGCCTCCAGCAGCGCGTCGGTGTCGATCAACCCGCCCCGCGCCGTGTTGATCACGATCACCCCCGGGCGGCACCGGGCGAGCGCGTCCCGGTTCAGGAGGTGGTGCGTTTCGGGCAGCAGCGGGATGTGCAGCGTCACGATGTGCGCCTCCGCCAGCAACCGCTCCAGCGTCGCCGCCTCGCAGTCTTCCACTTCCGGCGGGCATGGGTTCTGGGCGACGTCGAAGGTCAGCACCTTCATGCCGAACGCCTTCGCCATGCGGATGACGTGCTGGCCGATCCTCCCCGCGCCGATCACGCCCAGCGTCTTGCCGCGCAGCTCGAAGGCGCGCACCGGCTCGTACGCCACGCGATCCGTCTTGCCGGGCGCGCCGATCACCTCGCGCATCCGGCGCGACAGCGTCAGGATCAACGCCAGCGTGTGCTCGGCGACGGTGTGCTCGCCGTAGCTGGGCACGTTGGCAATCGTCACCCCGCGCTCCCGGCACGCGGCGGCGTCGAGGTGGTCCGCGCCGGTCGAACGGGTGGCGATCAACCGCAATTCCGGGTGCCCGTCGAGAAACCGCGCGTCGATGGGCGAGTGGATGAAAAGCGACAACACGCGGGCATCCGCCCCGACTTGGCCGAGCCGGTCCACGAACCGCAAGGTCTCCCCGGCCAAAGCCTGCTCGAAGAACGCGGCATCGCCGGGTTCCGCATCCAAGAAGTAAATACTCATAAACGCCCGGTCCAAGCTACGCCGCCTTCCGTTGGACCGCAGGCGGAAATCTCCCGTTCACTTTCCGGGGCGGCGGGTGGCCCCGGGACCGGATTCTTTGGACATTTCCGGTTTTGCTTTCTACGTTGGGTCCCGCGTTTCGACCGGCATGGACCACGGCATTTTCATCACGTTTGAAGGCTCGGAAGGCTGCGGCAAATCGACGCAGTTCGAGCGTTTGCGCCTGCGCCTGTCCGCCGCCGACCCGGGCCGTCCGCTCGTCACCCTGCGCGAACCCGGCGGCAGCGCCGTGGGCGAGGAAATCCGCCGCCTGCTCAAGTTCACCGCCCCCGGCTGGTCGATCCTGCCTGAGGCCGAACTCCTGCTCTTCGCCGCCAGCCGCGCCCAGCTCGTCCGCGAAACCATCGGCCCCACGCTCGCCGCCGGGGGCCTCGTGTTATGCGACCGCTTCCTCGATTCCACGACCGTCTACCAGGGCGTGGCCCGCCGTCTCGACCCCGCCGAGGTCGCCGCCATCAACCGCTTCGCCGCCGGGACCCGCCTGCCCGACCTGACCTTCCTGCTCGACCTCCCCTCCGAAGAGGCCCTCGCCCGGTTGCAGCGCCGTTCGCTCTGGGCCAACCTGCCGCCCGACCGCATGGAACTCGAACTCCCCGTTTTCTACGAGCAGGTGCGCGCGGGCTATCTCACCCTTGCCGCCCAGCATCCCGCGCGTTTTGTCATCCTCGACGCCGCCCTGCCGCCCGACGACATCGAACGCCTGATCTGGCAACATCTGACGACCCGTTTCCATGGCCTTCGCTCCGCCCATCGCGCTTGATTACCTGCGCCGCGCCCACGTCGGCGGACGCCTCGGACACGCCTACCTGCTCACCGGCGGGCCGTCGGCGACGGACCTCGCCACGCAGCTTGCCGCGCTGGTCGTGGGCGCACCGGCCACGTCGGTCCTGACGAATCCCGACGTGCATGTCATTGAGCCGGAGTCGAAATCCCGCCGCATCATGGTCGATCAGACCCGCGACCTCGAAAACGCCCTGCGCCTGCGCGCTTCGGCAGCGGGTGGACGCAAGGTCGGCATCATTTTTGAAGCGGACCGCCTCAACGCTCAGGCGTCCAACGCCTTCCTGAAAACGTTGGAGGAGCCGCCCGCCGGTTCGCTGCTGTTACTCGTCAGCGCGCAGCCGGAAACCTTGCTGGAGACCATCCTATCCCGCTGCATCAAGGTCACGCTCCAAGCTCCTGACGAGGCCGACATCACGCGCTCTCCCGAAGAAGCGGCCCTGCGCGAAATGCTCGAACGCCACGCCCGCGCCGCGTCGGATTCCACGGTTGCCGTCGCCTACCGGCTGCTGCGTGAGTTCAACGGCTTGCTCGCCGCCGTCCGCAGCCGCCTGCAAGCCGACGCCGACGCCGCCCTCGAACGCGAGGAAACCCATTACGCCCAGACGACCGACGGCACCTGGCTCGCCGAGCGCGAGGGCTACTACAAATCCCTCACCGAGGCCCGTTACACCGCCGGGCGCGCCCTGCTCCTGGAGACCCTCGCCCGCTGGTGGGGCGATGCCTTGCGCCGGACGATGACCGAGGCGGATCTGACGGACGCAACGCCGCACACAACCGACATTCTCCGCCGGTTGACCGCCATCGAGGAACTGCGCGAAAACCTGGACCGCAACATCCAGGAAGCGCTGGCTCTCGAAGTGGCGTTCCTGCAAATTTTCGGCTCCTGATTCCCCGGGGCAGCGTCTCCTCTGCCGCCACGAGGCAGGGATTTCACCGCTTGCCTTCCGGCTTGGCGCTGGCGGCGGGCGTCGCCGGGGCCGTCGGAGATGCACTGGCCGCCGGTGCCGCGCCCGGGCTGCCCGCCGGGGTGGGGTTGGCCGACTGCGCCAACTGGTCCCGGAGCGGCTGCAACAGGACCACCTTGGCGTTGAACTTCGCGCTCAACGCGTTCATCGCGTTCACGTCGGCTTTTTTCTTGAAGAGCAGCTTCCCGGAGTCGTTGACTGACCACGAGCCGAACTTCTTATCCAACGCCGCGAGCATGTCGTCGCCCGCCTTCAGCACATCCCGTTGGGTTTCGCGCAATTTGAGGTTGAGCGAGGTGTTCGCCTTGGTCGTGTATTCGGCCAAGATGCTGTCCGCGTCATCGGGGGTGAGCGGGGTTTTTGCCAGTTCGGCACGGTAAGTGTCTTCCTGAGTTTTCACAAACTCCTGGTAGGCGTCGTTGGCCGCCAAGGTCTTGGCGATGAGGTCGCGCCGGGCCGCGATGTCTGCCCTGGTTTTCAATCCCTTGGTGGACATGCTCCCGGCGTCGTCCAGCGCCTTGTGAGCGTCGAGGAAAGGTTGCACTTTGGCCGTCCGCAGGGCGATGAACGCGTCCCGCGCCGTGGCCATGTACTGCGCTTGCTGCGTCCCGCTGTAGTTCGCCGTGACGGCAGGTTTCGGGGTGGCCGTGGGGACCGGCGACGGCGTGGGAGTCGCGGTCGCGGTGGCCGTCGGCGTCGCGGTGGCTTTCGGAGCGGCCCCGGCTTCGGGGACGGACCCGGCCACGCCTGCCGCCAGGATCAACGCCGCGCCGATCCGCGACAGTTTGCCGGCTTGGTTGGGAGATAGCGCCGGGGCGTGGAAGCTCGAAAAGCGAAGATTCATGATTTAAAAAATGAGTTTGTTTCCGTAGAGCATCGTTTCACCTCGCGCAACCAGGCTTCCTTCTCGCAGATAAAATTTTCCGGCGGTCTTCCTCGTGCTGCCGCTCAGGACGGAGCGGATCAGGCGGTCGCCCTACAAACTCTCCACCGTCACCGGCTCATGATAAAACGCGTCCAGCGCCGCGTCGTAAGCGATCCACGCTTTCGCGCTCGGATGCACGCAATCGCGGTAAAAATGCGGATCGAGTTCCCCGTCCGGGAACGTCACCAACCGGGCCTTGAACGGCCCGGCGGCTTCCCGCAGGCGATCATAAAAGAGCTTCCCCGAACGCGCCGTCAACCCTTGCAACTGGCTGAACTTCGCGTTGAGCGGCTGGCAGATGACCAGCAGGTGGATTTTCATCTCCCGCGCCGTCCGCAGCAACAACTGGAAATCCGTCCATTCCTTCGACGCCAGACACGCCCGCTCGAAATTCTGGTCCGGCGTCACCTCCGGGTGCTTCGGATCGCGGAAACGCTGCCGGAGGTTGTCGTCGAACGAGGTGCCCGGCCCGGTGCTGTACGTGGTCATGGCCGGTTGCCGGGCGTACGCCGCGTCGGCCTCGGTCAACCGCTTGGCCCAATCAATCGGCCCGGTCTCCCCGGCCACCGCTCGCCCCGCCGATGGATGGAGCAGCCACCCGTCCAGACCGACCCAAAAATAGTCCATTTCCCGCTGCACGCGATTCTGCGTCCCGGCGAACGGCGTCGCCGCCGCCAGCAGCGCCTCCTCCGCCGTGGCGCGCCCGGCCAGCGAGTCGAGCGCGGCGGCGAGCAACGGGCTCTGGCGGATCACCTCGGGATAATCGAGCAGCCGCGCCGCGAGATCGCGTTTGAGTTCCGGGCTGAGCCGACTCTCGAACGCAAAAATACCGCCTTGCAGCGGCGAGAAGTTCACCCCGAATCCACGCGGGTCCAACCCGGGCGCGAGAAACCAGCCCGGCGACAGAAAAACCACGGCCTTCTTTCCCCGCGCTTCCGGGCCGGCCGCCGCCAGCCGGTTGGCGATGATCAGGCACGTCTCGCCGGGATTGCCCATCAGGAACGCGCCGAAGCCCGTCGGGTGCGAGCCGAAGAATTCGTCCGCCCGGTTGGCCTGTTGCTGGGTCAGCTCGCTGCTGCCGTACACCGGCAACAGCCCCGGGTCGCTGAACGCCTGCTGAGGCAACGCCACGCCGACCAGTTTTTCCGGCTGCGGGTCCACGTCGAAGCCGATCAATTTCTTCGAGGTCAGCGACCCGTTGAACCGCTCGATGTGCTGCCGGATGCTCGCCTGCACGGCCTCGTGCAGCGTGCCGAACAACGCCAGCGCGGCAACCACCGCCAACCCGGCGGTCCACAACCGCACGGGCGGACCTGGGGGAGGCAGCGTCTTCACGTCTCGAGACGACGCCGGATGTCGGCGGCGAGCAGTTGCGGGGTCGCCCACGCCTCGCGGTCAAAACCCGTCGGGGAAATGTCCAGGCCGAATTCCTCGGACAACGCCGCGATGAGTTGCACGGTGGTCATCGAATCCAGCAACCCCCGGTCGAAGAGGGCGTAGTCCGGCGGCAATTCGCGCCCCGGGGTGTCCGTGACCTCGCCCAAAACCCGCCTCGTGCGCTCCTCGATGTCCATGACGCGTAGAAGATGCCATTCCTTCGCGCCGCGGGCAACGGCCGCACCACGAGAAATCTCGCTCGAATTCCTCCGGGGCGAGACTACGTTCCGTTCCGCATGGGATTCTCCAGATTTTTCCGCGCCGTCGGCCTGCTCGCGGCCTGCGCCGCCGCGACCGTGATCCCCGGCCTGCGCGCCCAGGACGAACCGTCCGCCGACCCCTCGCAACCGGCCATCGACGCCCTCGTCAAGCAGCAGATGATGGAGCAGCGCATCCCGGGTCTCTCCCTGGCGGTGACGGTCGATAACGAACTCATCTTCACCAAGGGCTACGGGCTGTCCAACGTCGAACTCCAGTTCCCCGCCCTGGCGGAAAGCGTCTACGAGGTGGCTTCCATCACCAAGCAGTTCACGGCGCTGGGCATCCTCTTGCTGGCCCAGGACGGCAAGCTCGACCTGGACGACCCGGTCAACAAACGGCTGCCCGGCACCCCTGCGGCCTGGGAGAAAATCACGCTCCGGCACCTGCTCACGCACACCAGCGGCATCCCGGATTTCGATGACGCAAGCAGCCCGCTCGACCCCCATCACGACTACACCGAGGACGAACTGGTCAAGCTGGCCACCGCCCTGCCGCTCAAGTTCCAGCCCGGCGCGCGCTGGAGCTACAGCAACACGGCCTACGTGCTGCTGGGCATCATCGTCCACCGGGTCAGCGGTGAAGCCTACGACGATTTCCTGCGCGAGCGCATCTTTTCCCGGCTCCACATGGGCAGCACCCGGGTCCTGAGCGACACCGACCTGATGCCCTTCCGGGCCAGCGGTTATCAGCTCGACGAGGGCCACCTCAAGAACCAGGACTGGATGTCCCCGAGCGTCGGCGGCACGGGCGACGGCGGCCTGGTTTCCAGCGTGGTCGATCTCGCCAAATGGGACGCCGCCATCCAGACCGGCGCGCTGCTTCCCCCGGCACGCTGGAAGGAAGTTTTCACGCCCGTCACCCTCAACAGCGGGAAGACGTTTCCCTACGGGTTCGGCTGGTTCATCCGCGAGCAGAACGGCGCGCCGTACTACGAGCACAGCGGCCATTTGCAGGGGTTTGCGTCGCACATTTTGCGGTTTCCCCGGGCGCGGGTGTCGGTGGTCGTGCTGGCGAACCTGGCGCAGGCCGACCCGTGGCAGATCGCGCACGGCGTCGCCGGGTTGATCCGCCCCGACCTGAAGCCGCCCGCCGATCATCCCATCGAAGATAAAGAACCCACCGTCACCGACCTGCTCAAACAAGTATTGGGAGAACTGCGCGAGGGCCGCCTGCCGGCCAACGCCTTCACCGAGGATGGGGTCAACGCCTACAACGCCGACGTGCTCAACGAGCAGAAAACGCGCTTGTCCGCCCTCCCGCCCTTCGGCGAGGTGGAACTGGTCAGCCGCGCGGAGGTGGGCGACAACACCGAGTACCATTACTGGGTCCACGTCGGCCCGAAGAAGTGGCTGCTGGAAGTTTCGCTCGACACCGACAGCGGCAAGGTGGACCGGCTGGCTTTCAACCCGCTCTGACCCACGCCCGCCGCGCCAGCAAGCCCGCCGCCGCCAGTCCACCCACCGCCAGGAGGCCCCCCCAGACCACGGCGCGCGGCAGGTAACGCAACGTCAGCCGCCCCCGGCTGCCCGGCGGCAGCGTCACCGTCGGCATCAACCCATCCTGCGACGACACCGCCAACGCCCGGCCATCGAGCGACGCGCGGTATCCACGGTAAAACGGTCGGCGAAAAGACAGCACGACCGGGGTCCGCCGGGCCGTCGGGACCTCCACGTCTGCCGCCACTCGCTGCCGCGAATTTTCCACCACGCGGATCTTCGTCTCTCCCGCGCCCGTTTCTTCCTCCCCGTCGGTTTTTTGCACCTCCCGGACCTCACCGAGCGTCCCCTCCCGGCGATGGTACACGACGCCTTCCTCCGACCGGTAGACCTCCGCCCAATCCTTGGCCGCTGGCGGGTAGGTCAGCCGGTAATCGTGCGCGACCATCAATCCATCCACCCCCAGATCAGCCAAGATGCCTCCCTTTCCTCCGGCATCCTCCGCCAGGATTTTTTCACCGATTTCCTCCGGCACGTTGCCGTGGGTTTCGAGGTTCAATTCTTTCCCGACGCCCGCCGACATGATCGGGCTGTAACCGTTGATGAGACGCACCCCCGCGAACATTCCCGTGCTGCCCATCCTCACCACCGACCCAAACCCGGGCGGCGTCTGCCAGGCACGGTAAAACCGGTCCGCCTCGCGGTACAAGCTCAGGTAGAGCCGGTCCCTGGAAAGCGGCGTCACCGCGCGCAGGTTCTCGCCCACGTTGTAAACCGGCAAATGCAGGTCCCGCTGCCGGTATCGGTAGGTCCCGAACGTCACCGCGCACACGGCCAGCCCCGACACACCCAGCGTCCAACCGCGCCGCCCCGGCCACGCCGCCAGCACGGCCCACCCGATGCCTACCCCCACCGTCCAGGGCGGCAGCGCGCGCGTGACCGGATCATCGTTCTCGGCCTGCGCGACGATCATCGCCGCCCACGTCAACCCCGCGCAAGCCACCGCCCACGTCCCCGGATTGCGCGCCCAACGCCGCCAATGCCCATCTTTCCCTCGCGTCCGCGACGCCAGCAGGTGCAACGCCCGCCCGCCCGCCAGCGCCAGCGCCAGATGCAACAACGGCAGCCAGCGAAAACTCCAGCGGAACAGCCCCGGACTCGGCAGCAAACACAACCCCAGCACCGCCCCCGCCAGCCCCAGTTCCCACCGCAACGCCCGCCACGCCTTGCCGCGCAGACACCCCACCGCCGCCAGCAACCCCACGACCGGCACGAACCCGCCCGCCAGTTCCAGCGACCCGTGCGGGCAGGGGCGGTTGGCAAAATCCGCCCACGGCGCCATCCAGTTCGGTAAGATCAGCGCGGGCAACGCTGCCAGCGGCACCGTCCACGCCACGTTCCCCGCTCCCACGCCCTGGGTCGAGCGGGCCGAACCGTGGATCGCGTCCAGCAGCGACAACCACGCCGGGGCCGACAGCAGCAACCCCAACCCCCACCCCACCGCCAGCGGCCACGTTCGCCGCCAATCCCCTCCGCTCCGAAACCACGTCCGCACGGCCAGCCATCCCGTCACCAGCGCAAGCATCACCACCGTGTAGGGAAACCCCCCGGTCAACAGCAGATAAACGAACGGCACGGGCAACAAAAACCGCAGGGTCCCGCTCCTCCCTTCCCCGCCGCGCCGCAACGCCACCTCGAACGCCCACCAGCACCACGGCAACCACGCGTGCGCCGCCAGCGCGCCGAACCAATCAATCGCCCCCCACCCCATGATCCACCCGTTGAGCGACGCGATGATTCCCACCCCCGCCGCCACCGCTCCCGGCAGCCGCCGCTCCCGCGCGAGCAGATAGCCGCCCGCCGCCAGCACGGCCAGATGCGTGATCGACAGTGCCGCTGCCTGCTGGGCGAACCCGAGCGGCAGTTTCCAAACCACCACCACCAGCAAATTGACGAACACGGAAAACGTCCCGTACTGATATTCGCCCGCCAGGTTGCCGCACGCCCAGGAATACGGACTCAACAGCGGCCAGTGTCCTTCTCCCCAGGCACGCGCCACGTCGGCAAATACCGGCAGGATAGAAATCTGGTAATCGTCATTGAAGAAGAACCCCGGATTCCGCGCCAAAAGATACAAGCAAAACACCACGACCAGCGTGGCGGTGGCGACGGCTCCGGCAAACAACCGGCGCGAGGACGAGAACGGAATCAAATCATCCGCAGATTACGCAGATTTTCGCAGATGGGAAGAAAGCAGGGAAAAGAAATTCCTTCCTCCTCCCTCTGCAATCTACGGACAATTTCCGCGCCGCCACGGCTTCACCCCTCCGGCGGGGCGGCATTCACCATCTCCCCCGGCTTCACCGGGCTGAGCTTCATGATCTGCGCCCGCGTCGGCCACTGCTTACGAATCAGCGGCGCGACCTGCACGCTCTGCCCGGTCCGGAGCGATTCCTCAATCGCCTTGATCACCCGCACGTCCGCCAGTCCTTCCTCGCCGTCCGGCTCGGGATGCACGTCGTCCAGCACGCAATCCGAAAAATACTTCGTCTCGCCGCCGAAATGATCCGACCGCCCGAGAGTCTTCTCGGTCGTCTTCTCGCCGACGGTCAGCTTGTGCGTCAGCCCCTGCTGCCAGGTGAACCCGGGCGTCACTTCCAAATCCCCTTCCGTCCCCACGATCCGGTATTGCCCCAGCGAGTTCGCCCCGTAGGAAACCGTGAACGTCCCCAACCGCTCGCCGGGGAACTTCAAGATCGCCGTGATCATTTCCTCGATCTGCGCAAACCTCGGCTCCGGCAAACTCGCCCGGAAGGCAAACACTTCGGTCGGTTCCGCCTGGAAAAGTTGCCGCACGGCGTTGATCGGATACGGCCCCATGTCGGGTAACGGCCCGGCCCAGTTGGCGGCGTCGGTGCGGCTGTTGTCCGCCGAAACCTGCTGCGCGAACACGCTGCTGAAAAAGCGCGGCGTGCCGATGGTCCCCGCGCGCACGGTTTCCAACGCTTCAATCGTCGCTTCCTCGAAGTGCAGCCGGTAGGCGATCATGAGTTTCGCGCCGCTTTTTTCGCTGGCGTCGATCATCTGCTGGCACTCCGCCTCGGTGGGAGCCATCGGTTTTTCGCACAACACGTGGACCCCGGCTGCCAGCGCCTTGAGCACGAACGCGGTGTGGTCCGAGTTCGGCGTGGCGAGGTAGATGGCGTCGATGTTTCCTGACCGGAGCAGCGCGTCGTACCCGTCGTAATCGGTCACGTGTTCGATGCCGTATTTCTTGGCCAGCAAACGGGCCTTTTCCTGGTCGCCGGTGACGAGGGCGGTCATCACGGAATTACCCGTGTGCTCGACCCCGGGCATGAAATCTTCCTGGGCAATCCAGCCCGCGCCGACCACGGCGTAGCGGACTTTGCGGCCATCGGCGCGGTCTCTGAAGGGATGTAGCAAGCTCATAGCAACCAAATCGTCGCGCGCGCCATTCTTTGCCTTGTCCGGTTTGGTCTTTCTGGACCTCCCCGGCTTCGTCCCTCGTTCCCAAGTTGTCCTTGGGAACGCACTTGTCCGGGCAGTTGCACTGCCCCGGATGGCGGGTGCAAGAGCCGAACCGCCAGGCGAAGCCCGACCTCGCGGACCTGCGCCGTCCCGGGTCTCAGGCCGGTTGCACGCTCTGCCGCCAGAGCCACGCGCCGCCCTTGATCCCGTTGGTGTTGTCGATGATCTCCAGGTCGTTCTCCAGCTTGAAATCGACCAGTTTCGCGTTGCCGCCTCCGAGATACAAACGGTCAAAAGTGGTCAGGGTCCGCAACGCCGCAACGGCCAGCTTGACCCGCCGGTTCCATTTCTTCGGGCCGACTTTTTCCAGCGCATGATTGCCGAGCTGCTCCTCGTAGGTCTCGCCCTTGCGGAACGGATGGTGCGCCAGTTCCAGGTGCGGCGCGAGTTGTCCTTCGCTGAACATCGCGCTGCCCAGGCCGGTGCCCAGCGTGATGACTATTTCCACCCCGTGCCCGTGGACCGCCGCCAACCCCTGCATGTCCGCGTCGTTGATGACCCGGCAGGGATGCCCGAATTGTTGGGTCAGCGCGTCCGCCAGCGCGAACCCGCGCAGTTCCGGCCCGAGGTTCGCCGCCGTGAGGATGACGCCCCGGCGGATCACGCCCGGGAAACCCACCGAGATGCGATTGAACTCGTGCCCGTGCAGCAGGCCCACGAGTCGGGTGATTTCCGCGAGCAACACGGCGGGCGGGCAAGGCTGCGGGGTTTTGACGCGCTCGCGCTCGGTGAGCATGTTCCCCTCGGCGTCGAGCACGGCGGCCTTCAGCCCGGAACCGCCCACGTCGATGGCCAGGATACGCAGGTCGGGGGACGCGGGAGGGGGATTGTCCATAAAAGTTAGCGCAAGGTTCCCGCGACAAATCCCAACCTGCAAGCAGGATTTGTCCGCCGATTGCGCCGATTTCCGCAGATTGGAAGAATGGAAAAGCGACGGTTTTTACTTCTTTCTCTTCATCTGCGGAAATCAGCGTAATCTGCGGACCATTGAGCCTTTCTCCTGCCACGCTCCTCCACCGGTTCGACGAAGCCCTGCACGCCTCCCTTTTCGCGGACACGGACGAACAAAACGGCTGGTTCCTGCCGTCGGCGCGGCCCGTGCAACGGCTGGGGCTGGCGCTCGAACCGTGGGAGACCTTCGGGGAATGGGTCGCCGCCGAACGGTTGGACGCCGTTTTCCTGCACCGTCCTTGGAGCCTGACCGACCCCCAGCGCCGTGCGCTGCAAACCGCCGGGACCGGCGTGCTCGCCTACCACCTCGCCTTCGACGAACGCCTCACCACCGGGTTCAACCCGGCGTTGGCGGCGGCGTGTGGCTGGGGCGAACCGGAAATCCTCGGGCACAAGGCAGGCCGCCCGCTGGGAATGATTTGCACGCTGCCCGCCCCCCCGGCGTTCGACGCGGTCGCCGCGCAACTGCGCACGGAGTTCGACGGCCTGGAACAGGTGACGCCCCGGGCGGCGGACGGCGCACCGATCACGCGCGTGGCGGTGGTCGGCGCGATGACCGATGTCCTGGTGCGCGAGGCCCACGCCCGCGGCGCGGGGGTGTACGTCACCGGCCAGTGGCGGCAACCGGCGCGCGCGGCGGTGCGGGACACCGGCCTGGGCATCGTGGCGCTCGGACACCGGCGCTCCGAGCTTTGGGGACTGCGCGCCCTGGCCCGGGTGCTGCGCGCGCACCCGGACGGCGCCAACCTGGAAACGTTGGTGCATCCGGCGTGACGCGGATCGCCGCCGGGCCACCGATAATTGCAACCGGCACCCCCTCCCCCGGCGAACTGACTGTCCTATGATCTTTCGCCACGACCAAATCACCGTCGATCTCCCCACCCCGAACGGTCCCGATGCCAACGCCGCCGCCGCCGTCCAAGAATTGCTGGGCGGCAAGTTCGGCGAGATGTCCACGCTGATGAACTACACGTTCCAGTCGTTCAACTTCCGGGGGAAGAAGAACTTCCGGCCCTTCTACGATCTCATCTCCAACATCGCCGCCGAGGAATACAGCCACATCGAGGCCGTCTCCGCCACCATCAACCTGCTCCTGACCGGCACCACCCCGCGCGACGACCGCAACCACGGCGCCAAGACCGGCGGCACCGTGGCGGACCCCACCAAGAAGCACGCCGACGCCAAAACCAACCCCGCCCCGCTCAAGCAGGCGAGCAACACCCGGAACACCGACCATTTCCTCAACAGCGGCCAGACGGCGCTGCCGCAGGATGCGATGGGACGTTTCTGGACCGGCCAGAACGTGTTCAGCAGCGGCAACCTGAAGCTCGACCTGCTGCACAACTTCTTCCTGGAATGCGGGGCGCGCGCCGGAAAATCCCGCGCTTATGAATCGACCGACGACCCCTGCGCCCGCGCGATGATCGGTTACCTGCTGGTGCGCGGCGGCACCCACATCGTGGCGTATGCCAAGGCGCTCGAAGTGCTCACCGGCGTCAACGTCGGCGGCCTGCTGCCCATCCCCGACGTGAGCAACCGGAAATTCCCCGAGGCGCGCAAGCTCGAAGAGGAACAGGGACTGCACCTCGTGCAATACCACCAGAGCAAGGACTACACGCAAATTGCCAAGATCTGGAACGGGCCGCACCCGGAAGACGGCAAGCCACTGGTCGTCAAGGACGAGATGCCCAAGGGCTACCCCTGGCCGGACCTCGACGACGAGCCGCAACTCGTCTCGCCCGGCGACATCGACCCCGACATGATCAAATATTACTCCGACAAGTTGGGCTAGGCCCGGCAACCGGCGGCCCTCTGCAAACCTCCGGTGGCTCGTCTGCCGGGGGTTTTCTTTTTTCGCCGCCTCGCGTTACAACCCATCATTGAGTTATAACCAGGGCCGTCGCGCCGCGGGTTTGTAACGATCCGGGAAGCTAATGGACGGCGGGCGTCGCCGTCGTGCTCTCGTCCAGCCGGCCATCCTTCAAACGAATGCGCCGGTTGGCCGTCCGGGCGACCTCCTCGCTGTGGGTGACGACGACCAGCGTCGTCAACGCGTGGGTGGCGACCTCCCGCAATACGTCGAGCACCCGCGCCGCCCCGGCGGAATCCAGGTTGCCGGTCGGCTCGTCGGCCAGCAACAGGCGCGGACGATGGATCAACGCCCGGGCAATCGCCGTGCGCTGCATCTCGCCGCCGCTGAGCTGATGCACGAAATGCCCCGCCCGCGGCGCCATGCCGACCAGCGCGAGCAACTCCATCGCCTGCGCCCGTGTCTTCGTCGGCGGCGCGCCCGCCAGCAGCAGCGGCAGGCTGACGTTTTCGAGCACGTTCATCGTCGGCAGCAGGTTGAAGAACTGGAACACGATGCCCAGGTCGCGGCGGCGATAAGTCGTCAACGCCCGTTCGTCGGCGGAGTGCAGCCCGAGCGCGCCGACGTGGATTTCCCCCGCGCTGGGGGTGTCCAGCCCGCCGAGCAGGTGCATGAGCGTGCTCTTGCCGCAGCCGCTCGGCCCGGTGACGGCGACGAAATCCTTTTCCGCGATGTCGAGGGTCAGGTCGTTCAGGGCGTGGACCCGGCTTTCGGGCGGCCCGTACCAGCGGGAAACTCCCTGCAAACGGATGGCGGCGGTCATCATTTCGTTCCAATGTACGCTCCCCGCGCGTTTGGCGTGCGCAGAAAAGCGTTCCCGCTCGAAAGATCCCTGACACCCCTGTCGTGCGCATCCCCATTCCCATCGTGGCCGAGGGCGGCGACTGGCTCGTGGTCAGCAAGCCGCCGCACCTGCTCGTTCACCCGACGCGCCCCGGCGGCCCGGTCACGTTGCTCGACCATCTGCGCAGATTGCTCGCTTGCGAACTGGCCTCCGGCGGGCAGGTGTCGCTCATCCATCGTCTCGACCGCGAAACCAGCGGCCTGCTGCTCGTCGCCAAGACCGCCGGGGCGGCGCGCCGGTTTTCGCTGGAGATGATGCGCGGACGCATCGGCAAGGAATACCTCGCGCTGGTCCGGGGCTGGCCGGAGTGGGACGCCCGCACCCTGGACGCCCCGCTGCTGCGCCAGGGCGAACGGGAGCCCTCCGCGATCTGGCTCAAGCGCACGATTCATCCCGACGGCGCTCCGGCCCGCACGCGTTTCGAGACGCTCCGCCGCTTCGAGCGGGACGGCGGGCGTTTTGCCCTGGTGCGCGCGCGGCCCGAGACCGGGCGGTTGCACCAGATTCGCGTCCATCTCGCGTCCACCGGCCACCCGGTCGTCGGCGACAAAATCTACGGGCCGGACGAGCAGTGTTACCTGCGGTTCATCGAAACCGGCTGGACGCCCGCGCTCGCTCAAATCCTCCTGCTCGACCGCCACGCCCTGCACGCTTGGCGGTTGACATTCGATACCGGACCCGACGACCCGCGCACCGTCGAAGCCCCGCTGCCCGGCGACATGGCCAACTGGCTCGGTGCGTCCTCCTGGCCTGTAGCGGACACAGCCACCTGAGTCTTGATTTTGCGAAAGAGTGATCCGTCCACGCGAAAAACACGCCGCGGACGGTTCCACGGCGTGCTTTTTACGAAGATCCTCCGGCAGACGATCAGGCCGCCAGCGTCGCCGCAGCCTTCTTGCGGCGGTTGCGATAGGCCACGATGCCCGCACCGCCCGCTGCCAGCAACGCGAGGGAGCTAGGCTCCGGCACGGCGGTAGTGATCGCGACACCCGGCGTGGTCTGGTAAGCAATGCTCGACAGCGTGATGTCGCGCGAGAATGCGCCGCTCCCTTGCGGGGCCACGCTCAGTTGAGCGAACCCGTAGTGGATGCCGTCCGCCGCGCTGAAGCTGAAACCCAGGTAGCCGCTGTTCGCACCGGCGGTTTTCCACTTGCTGTTGGTGAAGCCGTTGCCGAACGCGAATGTGCCCCCCTTCAGGTAGTAGCTGCTGGCGGTCAGTCCCAGGGTAATGAACGGCGAGGCGGCGCTAATCGAAACGCCCGCGCCGAGACGCGAGGGATAGGCAAAAGGAGCAAACGACGCACCCACGACGTTGATCGGCTTGAGGCTGGTGCCGTTCACACCGGCGACGATGAGCGCGTAATTCGCGGTCGAGGTGCTGCCCTCGTTGCGAGTGAAGAACCGGAAGTCCTGCAAGCCGTCGTTGTTCACGTCGAAACCGTAGATGGTTTGCAAGGTGTCAGTAGTGATGGTGTCGTTGAGCACCAGATTGTTGTAATTGGTGTACGCGACGGAGGCGTCCATCGTGGTCACCGCGCCGGCGAGCACCGCGGTGCCGAGGCCGAGCGAAGCGTAACGCTTGAGACCTGCTTCTTGAGCAGAATTGAGTGTAGATTTAAGAGCCTTTTTCATATGGTGAGATTCCTCGTTTCCCTGGGTTTGACGGTGTTACTTTTGTGCCGAACGTGGGTGTTATATATTTTTGTTTTCTTAACCGCAAGAATTTTCTCAAAAAAAATAAAGTGTGGCGCGCGAACAGCTACCTCGGATAGGTTTTGCTGTCCGCACCGCCCGCTCCGGGTTTCCGTGACGACCAAGGATTCTTTGGCATGAGCCTCACCGCACCTCTTCCGTCATCCACCAAGCGAATGCTCCTCATCGGCTGGGATGCCGCTGACTGGGAGATCATCAACCCGCTGCTCGAAGCGGGCAAGATGCCCAACCTGGCGCGGCTGGTCGAGGAAGGCGTCATGGGCAACCTCGCCACGCTCCACCCGGTCATCTCGCCCATGCTCTGGACGAGCATCGCCACGGGCAAACTCGCCGACAAACACGGCGTGCTGGGCTTCACCGAGCGCGACCCCGACGTGGGCGTGCGCCCGGTGCCTTCCACCTCCCGGCGCACCAAGGCGATCTGGAACATCTTCCAGCAGGCGCTCGGCTGGAAGTGCAACGCCGTGGCCTGGTGGGCGAGCTTCCCCGCCGAACCGCTCGACGGCGCGACGGTCTCGAACATCTTCTTTCGCGCCAAGAAAAAGGACGGCGCATGGTCGGTCCAGCCGCAGACCACCCACCCCCCGGAACTGGCCGAGGAGTTGATGCCGCTGCTGTTGGACGTGGCCGACACGGACGAGGAACTGGTGCTGCCCTTCATTCCCCGCGCGGCGGAGATCAACGAGAAGACCGACCGGCGGCTGGAAATGTTCTGGGGCATGTTGCGGGACTGCATCAACACCCAGACCGTAGCCACCACGGTCATGGAACGCGCGCCGTGGGATTTCACGGCGGTTTATTTCGACGCCATCGATCATTTCGCGCACGGCTTCATGCCGTACCACCCGCCGCGCATGGAGAACGTCAGCGAGCGCGATTACGGGATTTACAGCCCGGTCATGGAGGGAGCCTACCGGTTCCACGACATGATGTTGGGCCGCCTGATGGAACTCGCCGGGCCGGAGGCGACCATCGTGCTCTGCTCCGACCACGGGTTCCAGAGCGGGCGCAACCGGCCCTACGGCAACCCGCGCGAACCGGCGGGTCCGGTGCTCTGGCACCGCGAGTTCGGCATCCTGGTGATGCGCGGCCCGGGCATCAAGCGCGACGAGCGCATCTACGGGGCGAACCAACTCGACATCGTGCCGACGCTGCTGACCCTGGCGGGGCTGCCCGTCGGACGCGACATGGACGGCAAGCCGCTGCTGGAGGCGCTCGTCACCCCCGCCGTGCCGACGCCGATCCCGTCGTGGGACGACGTGCCGGGGCGCGACGGACGCAACCCGAAAGATTTCGTGGCCGCCAGCGCCGGGGAAGCCGCCGAGGCGCTGCTCGCGCAGTTCGCCGCGCTCGGCTACATCGACGATCCCGGCAAGGACAAGGCTCACGCCGGGGACGAGGCCGAGTTCGAGAACGAATACAACCTGGCGGAGGTCTATCTCTCCACGGGCCGCCCGGCCCAGGCGGTGCCGCTGCTCGAAGGCCTGGTGAACAAGGCGCCGTGGGAGTCGCGCTACATTCACCAACTGGCCAACGCTTATCTCAAGGCGGATTATTTCCAGGCCGCGCACGACCTGCTCGACCGCGCCTACCCCCCGCAGGACGCCGAGACACCCCCGCCGGTGCTCGTATGGCAGATGCTGGCCAAAGCGAAGCTGCGCCTGGGCGACCGGCAGGGCGCGGGGCGTTACCTGCTCCACGCCACCCGGAACATGAAGCAATTCTCCGGTTTGTGGATCGAGAACGGCTGGCTGTGGCTGGAACTCAACGAACTACCCCTGGCCGAGCAATGCTTCCGCCGCGCCGTGGAACTCGACGCCGACGCTGCCGCCGGTTACCAGGGGCTGGCCGGCATCCACCTGCGCCGCCGGGAAAACGCCCAGGCCATCGACGCCGCGCTCCAGGCCGTGCAGCGTCTCTACCACCTGCCTTACGCGCACCTCACCCTCGGCATCGCCCTGGCGCGCGAAGGCCGTTACGACGACTCGATCCTGGCGCTCCAGCGCGCCGTGACCATGAACCCGCAGTTCTTCGACGCGCACCGTTTCCTGGGCGCGCTCTACGCGTCCCGCGCGCCGGACAGCCTGCGCGCCGGGGTCCACCGCAACAAGGCGCAGCAACTCGCCCGCGAACGTGCCGCCGCGAGCGACGCCGACCGCACCCGCGCCCGCGAAACCCGCGCCATCCCGGAGATTCCCGCCACGCCGGAACGCGAGCGTCTGGGTCGGCAGGCACGCCCCCTGCCCACCGGACCCGGCGGCAGCGGGCGGACGTTCGTGCTCGTCTCGGGGCTGCCGCGCTCGGGCACCTCGCTGATGATGCAGATGCTCGCCGCCGGGGGGTTGCCGCCGAAAACGGACGGCGAACGCACGGCCGACGTGGATAATCCCGAGGGCTATCTGGAATGGGAGGCGATCAAACGGGTGGGCCGGGAACCGCACCTGCTCGACGAGCCGGGCCTGGAACGCCACGCGATCAAGGTGGTCTCGGCCTTGTTGCAGGCGTTGCCGCAAGCTCACCGCTACCGGGTCGTCTTCATGCAGCGGCCCGTGGAGGAGATCGTGCGTTCGCAGGCCAAGATGATCGACCGGCTCGGCACCAGCGGGGCGGAAAAATCCCCCGAGGAACTGGCCGGGGCCTTGCACACCCATCGCGAGGGCGTGCTGACCGCGATGCGCAAGGAGAGCAACGTGTTCGAGGTGCTGGAGGTCGATTACCCCTCGCTGGTCGCCGACCCCGCGTCCTGGGCCGCGCGCGTGGCGGAGTTCGTCGGGGCGGAGTTTCTGCCGACCCCCGAACGGATGGCGGGCGCCGTCAGGGTTGATCTGCACCGCAACCGGAAACCGGGTGGGTAGGAGGTTTAGAAGCAGGCCGTTTCGCGGCGGAGTCGGACTACCTCCAGAGCAGCCACCTTCACGCCTTCTCGCGGTAGAGCGCGGGATCGACCGCCCGCGCCATCGCCGCCTCGTCCAGACCGCCGCCGAGAAATTCGTTGACCCGCGCCACTGCTGCCGCCGGATGGGCGACCAGCTCGGGATATGGCACCGTGCAGACCGCAAACTCCGGGCGACTCTCCAGCCAGCGTTCCACGCGCGCGAGTTGATCCGTGAAAAGCTGCGCCAACTGCGCGTCGGGAATCGCGGCGCTCGCCTTGCCCTGCCGCGCGAGCATGGCGCGCTGGCTTTTGACGATTTCCACGATGGGCCGGCGCATCATGACGACCCGGTATTGCAGCGGCAGCCCGTTTTCGTCGGGTGGCGCACCCGCCAGCTCAGGCAGGAGCAGATGAATGATTTTGACCGCTTTTCCCCGGGCTTGCGGCAGCCAGGAGCGATCCGCCTTGAGCCGCTTGACGGCTTCGAGTTCCAGGTAACCGCGCGGGTTGCTCGGATCGGGGGTGCGCAGGTCGTCCGTCATGGGGGGGATGCCCCCGGCGGCGAGGGTTTGCATCATCAGCGAGGTGCCCGAGCGCGGCAGCCCGCTAACCACCGTGATCCAGGGGAGCGGTTCCATCAGTGGGCGTCCGGGGTGACGGCAACCTGTGCCTGGCGTCGCAGTTCCACGGCGCGGTGGAAATGCTCGCGTGCCTTGGCGTCGTCGCCTTTGACGCGACGGTACAGGTGCATCAGGCTGCGGTGGGCGAAGGCGTAGCCGGGGGCGAGTTCAACGGCGACCTCGAAGGCGCGGATCGCCCAGTCGAACTGGCCGGTGCGCGCCAGGGCGATGCCCAGATTGGCGTGCGCGGCGGGCCGGGCGTGTTGCAACGCGACCGAGCGCATGTGGTGAAACACGGCGTCGTCGTAGCGGCCCGTGCGCCGCAGAATCGTGCCGAGGCGGTCGTGCGCCTCCGCGTTCTCATCGTCGCGCTCCAGCGCGCGGCGGTAGGCGGCCTCGGCCTCGGCGAGCATGCCACGCCGCGCATAGACCGCACCGAGCGCACCGTGCAGGTGCGAAAGCGGGAACTCCTGCCGTCCGAGCGGTTCCAACAGCGCCAGCGCCTCGTCGAGCCGACCCTGCGCGAGCCGCACCTGCCCGAGAATGAGTTGGGGCAGCGGCGAGGCCGTCTTTTCCGGCGGCACCGCCCGGATGATTTCCTCCGCTTCCTGCAAGCGTCCCAACCCGGCCAGACACAGCGCGAGACGGCAGCGCAGGTCCAGGTGATCGTTCTCGGCGAGCAGGCCCCGGAGCAATTCCACCGCCTCGGACGCTCGTCCGGTGGAAAGATACACCTGCGACAAGTTGTTGCGGCGGTCGCGGTCGGCGTCGATGGCCATCTTGGCGGCGTTGCCATCGGCAGGCGCTTCGATGTAACCGAGTTCCGCCAATTGCTGGAGAGCCTGCCGCGCGGCGAACGGGTCGCTCTCCTCCGCCGACACCCCGCGATGCACGCCGTCCTGTGGATGCGGCGGTTCGTAGGAAGCCACCCGCGCGGGGTCGACCGGGTCAGCAAAAATCTGCGTCAGCGAGCGGCCGTCCATGTCGTCGGGCACCGGCAGGCCCAGCAGGGTCAGCACGGTCGGCGCGATGTCGAGCAGGCTCGCGCCGTGCAGCAGTTCGTCGTGTTTGACGGCCTTGCCCGCCGCCACGAAGACCCCGTGCGGCCGGTGCCATGACACCGGGTTCATCTCCGGGCCGAACTTCTTTTCCGGGTTGCTGAAATGTTCCGCCACCGCCGGACGCAGGTGATCGCTGTAAAAGCCGTGGTCGGACAGCAGGATGACCGTGGCCTCCGGCCCGGCCAGGTCGAGCAGCGTGCCGAGCATCATGTCGTGAAAACGGTACATGCCGTTGACCACCTCGCCGAACACGGCGGCATCCTCCGCGCCGACGTGCGCCATGGCGGGCGGGTGGTACTCCATGAAGCCGTGGCCGGTGTGGTCAATGGCATCGTAGTACACGGCCAGCAGGTCCCAATCATCCCGGGCGGCGAGCCAGGTGGCGGCGTTGTGCGTGGTGGCCGTCTGCGCCAGGGTACGCAACAGCAGGCCCAGGCGTTGGTCCTTCAGGTCGGGCAGATGCTCCCGGTCGAAAAACGCCGCGATCTGCTGGATCGTGATCTCGGCGGGATGCACGCGCAGATCTTCGGCCACGTCGAGCCGCCCGGGCGGATGCACCGCCTCCGCCGGCAGCGGCGCGAGGTCGCCATCGGGGCTCAGCAGGCCGCTGGTGAGCCGGTTGCTGAAAACCGTGCCCGCGACCGGCTCCGCCGGGTGCGAGGCGAACCAGTTCACCACGCTGCTGCGCAGTCCCTCCTGGCTGAGGATATTCCACAGCGCCTTGGCCCGGCGCGAGGTCGAGGAAACCGGGCGCACGCTCTGGCCATCCGCGGTCGGTTCGACGAAACCGAGGATGCCGTGCTTGTCCGCGCGCTTTCCCGTGGCGATGGAGTTCCACAGGATCGGCGAGAGGATCGGTTGCAAGGTGGCGATCTTGCCGCTGGTCCCGTATTCGACCAGCCGCCGGAGCACGGGCATCTTGCCCGCTTCCATCAGCGGATGGATGATCTTCCAATCGGCGGCGTCCCAGCCGATCAGCAGGACGCGCTGGGTGAGTCTTGCGGGCATAACCGTAGCTTAACGCGGTGGGCACAAACCGCAAAAAAGTCCCGGCAACCCACGAAGGGATGCCGGGACGAGGCTCGCCGGGTAACGACGCCCGGGGGGAGCCGAGAAACCAGATGTCAGGCCTGCGCGGCGGCTTGGCGGCGGCGTTTCAGACCGACGCCGATCAGACCGGCGGCACCGATGGCCAGGGCCGACAGCGTGCCGGGTTCCGGCACCGCGGTAGCCCCCACGGTGATCGGGACGCCCGCCGTCGATTCGTAAGCGCCCTTCGTGAAGAGCAACCCGCCCGGATTGGTGGCGCTGACGTAAGGATCGGCTTCAAACGTCACGTAGCCGTTGAGCAGAGCGCCGTTTCTCGTGAATTGGAAGCCCAGGTTGAGCTGGGTGTTCGGCACCGAGGCGTTGAAGCCGTAGCCCGTGCCATTGTAGGTCAGGACCATGAAGCTGAAACGGCCAGCGTACTGGTTGAAGTTGACGAGGCCGGTGCCGACCTGGCTGCCCGTCGCCAGCGGATAGGTATAAACCGTGTTGTACGGAGTCAGGTACCCCGCTGCCGCGCCGCCGTTCAGCAGGTAGACGCCCACGAAAAATTCGTTCGGAGCACTGGGGCTCTGGTAATAACCGAACTCGATGTCGTTCGTGCCATTGCCGTCGATATCATAGAATTTCTTGATGCTGGGGTTGCTGGTCCCACTCGTCGGAACGATGTTCGCCGGAGTGAAATTGACGACTGCGCCATAGGACTGGGTAGCACCCGCCAATGCGACTGCGCCCATGAGTCCCCCATATTTTAATGTATTCGCGGATTGCTTCATGGGTGCTGGTTGTAGCGATTTTCTCCATCCTCGTCAAAAACAATTTCCATGCCAAACCACGCGTCAAATCAATCAACGTCGCGCTCGAAGAGGCATCGCTCGGCGAAAAACGCCCGCCACACTGTGCGAAGAAACAAATGGTCTTGTCCTTTGCGCTAAAGATATTTAGATAGCCTGCCTATTTTGGGTCCCATAAATTCAAATTTGAGAGAAAATTTTCTCAGCCAGTAGATTTCCTTCCCAACCGCGGAACCACGGAAGTTGCGCTTGACGCCCCTTTGTTCCCGCTCCTACGTTCAGAACCGCTCCGCAACCGGTGGTACCACGCTTTGCATGGCCAGCGTTTTGTCTTCCCGCCGCTTTTTCCTTTTCCCCTCCCGCGCATGAACATCCACGAATATCAGGCCAAGGAACTTTTCCAGAAGTACGGCGTCGCCACCGCCCCGGGCAAGGTCGCCCACACGGCGCAGGAAGCCGAGGCCGCGGCCCGTGAAATCGGCGGCGACAATCTGGTCATCAAGGCGCAGATCCATGCCGGTGGCCGGGGCAAAGGCACTTTTAAGAACGGTTTCAAGGGCGGTGTCCACCTCGTCAGGACCCCCGAGGAAGCAAAGGAAATCGCCGGAAAGATGCTCGGGCAGGTGCTCGTCACCCACCAGACCGGGGAGGAAGGGCGTCTGGTCAACCAAGTGCTCGTCGCGCAAGGCGTCGATATCGCCAAGGAATATTACCTCGCCATCCTGATGGACCGCGCGACGGGCGTGCCGGTGGTCATCGCCAGCACGGAGGGCGGCGTCGATATCGAGAGCGTGGCGGAACACACGCCGGAGAAAATCACCCGCGAACCGGTGCATCCGACCCTCGGTCTCCAGCACTATCAGGCCCGGAAGATTGCCCGGGGCCTCGGCTTCGGCGGCGCGCTCAACAAACCGGCGTCGGAGGTGATCTTCAATCTCTTCAAGCTATTCATGGCATGTGACTGCTCGATGGTCGAGGTCAACCCGCTCGTCCTGACCCCGGACAACAAGGTGCTGGCGCTGGACGCCAAGTTCAACTTCGACGACAACGCACTCTACCGGCACAAGGAAATCGTGGCGATGCGCGACACCGCCGAGGAAGACCCGCGCGAGGTGGAGGCCAGCAAATTCGGCCTCAACTACATCGGCCTGGACGGCGACATCGCCTGCCTGGTCAACGGCGCGGGACTGGCGATGGCGACGATGGACATCATCAAGTACCACGGCGGCAATCCCGCGAACTTCCTGGACGTGGGGGGCGGCGCGAACGAGCAACAGGTGACCGAAGCGTTCAAGATCCTCGTTTCCGACAAGAACGTGAAGGCGATTCTGGTCAACATCTTCGGCGGGATCATGCAATGCGACATCATCGCGCGGGGGATCATCGGCGCGGTGAAGGCGGTGAACTTGCCGGTGCCGCTGGTGGTGCGGCTGGAAGGCACGAACGTCGCCGAGGGCAAGAAGCTCATTCAGGAAAGCGGCCTGCCGGTCATCACGGCGAACGATCTGACCGACGCGGCGGTGAAGGTCGTCGGCGCGGCGGCCACGGCGGCGTAGCAGACATCCACTTTCTTTTCCAATGGGTTTCGTTTCCGCCAAGATCCTCCTATCCAATCCGCGGTTGGACGACCTCAGACCCGTGGAGGTAGAGGCATTGGCGGACAGCGGCGCAAACTATCTGTGCCTCCCGGAGCATGTTGCCGACCAACTCCGCTTGGAAGTAGAATCAGAGAAGGCGGTCACCACCGCTGACGGCCGAAGACAAATGTGCCGTTACGACGGGCCGGTGCGCATCCGTTTCGAGAACCGTTCCTGTTACGTCGGGGCCCTCGTCCTCGGCGACCAGGTGCTGCTCGGCGCGATCCCCATGGAAGACATGGACCTGGTCGCCCTCCCGCTGGAACGACGCATCGCCGTCAACCCGCTCCACCCCAATTTTGCCGCCGGTCTGGCCAAAGGCAACATGCGCCCGGTATGAAGCAGCCTGCGGCCCTCCGCCATCTTTGCATCGGTTTCTCCGTCCTGCTGCTGGGCGTGCTCTGTCTGGCGGAAACGACTGGCGCGAAGCCTCCGGGCCAGCATTACACGGGCCGCGTGCTCTATCGCGCCAACAAGGCTCCGGTGGCCGGGGTGCTGGTCGAGGTGGTGGAAGCAGAGGACAACGGCGAACCGAGCGACGACGTGTTGGGCAGCGCCCGCGCCGATGCCGATGGCCGCTTCAGCATCGTGCTGGCCGAGCGGACGAACGAACCAGTGACCCTGGTGGTTTCCGCCGTCCGCACCACGGCGGAGACCGGCGGTGACAAGAGCGAGAGCGGCATCGAAGTCAAGGCGCACCGCACCCGTTTGGGTTTTCTGCCCCATCCCAGCGCGACCAAACCCAACACGCTTTTCATCGACCGCCGCCGGCCGGGGCGCTCCTCCGACGAATAGCCTCGTCTCTCTTATGATTTCCGTCCTGAAACAAGCTCTCGCCGCACATCCTTTCGAACCGATCACTGTCGTCACCTCCGATGGTGCGAGCCTCGTCATTAGCCACCCGGACTTTGCCGCAGTCCTTCGGAGGGTGGGTGTGCTGTACGTCGAGTTGCCCGAGGAACCCGAGGGCCGATTCATCAGCCTGCATTTGATCAAGGAAGTCCGCTCAAAAAGTCTCACGCCGCATGGCGTGGACGAAGACGAGGCCAGCGAAGAATAATCCCTTTCCCATCATCCCATGTCCGTCCTCGTCGATAAAAATACCCGCCTGCTCGTGCAGGGCATCACCGGCAAATCGGGCGCCTTCCATGCGCGCGGCTGCCGCGACTATGGCACCAACGTCGTCGCGGGCGTCACCCCCGGGCGCGGCGGCGAAAAGTTCGACGAGGCGATTCCCGTCTTCGACACCGTCGCCGAGGCGCGCAAGGAGACCGGTTGCAATGCCACGATGATTTTCGTGCCGCCACCCGGCGCGGCGGACGGCATCCTCGAAGCGGCCGACGCGGGCGTGGAACTGATCGTGTGCATCACCGAGGGCATCCCGGTCATGGACATGATGCGGGTCAAAGAGGCGCTCGCCACCAAGCCGAACGTCCGGCTGATCGGCCCGAACTGCCCGGGCATCATCACGCCCGAACAATGCAAGATTGGCATCATGCCCGGCTACATCCACCAGCCCGGCACGGTGGGCGTCATTTCCCGCTCCGGCACTCTGACTTACGAGGCCGTGTGGCAGTTGACCTCGCGCGGCTACGGGCAGAGCACCTGCATCGGCATCGGCGGCGACCCCATCAACGGCACGAGCCACCTCGACGCCGTCAAGCTGTTCGCGGCGGACGAGGGCACGGAGGCGTTTATCCTCATCGGTGAGATTGGTGGTTCGGCGGAAGAGGAAGCCGCCGCCTGGATCGCGGAAAACTGCCGGAAGCCGGTGGCGGCGTTTATCGCCGGGGCGACCGCGCCTCCGGGGCGGCGCATGGGCCACGCGGGCGCGATTGTCAGCGGCGGCCAGGGCACGGCGGAAGGCAAGATCGCCGCGTTGGAAAAGGCCGGGATCGCCGTGGCCAAAAGCCCTGCCACGATGGCGGATACGCTCATTGCCAGCATCAAGGAAAAACGATAAGCTGAGGGCACTGGCATGAAAGTTTCTCTTCCATCGGTGCATGAGCACGGAAAAAAAGCTTCCTCCGACCCAACCGCAGACCATCCGGCCGTTTACGCTCCGTTTGGTAGATGGACGTTTCGTGCGCATCCCCAAGGTGGAACACATCGCTCTGACCGACGCGACACGCCCGCCGACCACGTTGCGGCAGGAGACTTCTCCGCACGGCGACGGCACCGTGATTCACCGCAAATTGCAGGTGGTCAACGGACGTTTCGTGAGCGTCGAGGAAGCAGCGCCGGTGCAGATTCCACCGGGTCCGGCGACCGGCGCGACGGGTCCTGTCTCTGGCCGGCCCAAGCCCGAGCCGCCGCACCAGCCTTCCCCGGATTCCTGGGCCTACGCGTTTGGCACCCAGATTGAGCCGACCGATTCTCCTCCAGAAACGTAATTGATAACAGGATTCTCCCGATTCATGATCTCCAAAGGACTCGAAGGTATCGTCGCCAATTCCACCCGCCTGAGCGATGTGCTCGGCGAAAAAGGCCAGTTGATCTATGCGGGTTACGACATCAACGAACTGGCGGGCAAAGTCAGCTTTGAGGAGACGATCTTTCTGCTCTGGAACGAACGGTTGCCCAACCGTGCCGAACTCGAAAAGTTGTCCGGCGAACTGCGCCACCAGCGCGAACTGCCCGCGCAACTCGTCGAATTTTTGACGAAGGCTCCCCGGGACGCCAACCCGATGGATGTCATCCGCACGGGCGTTTCCATGCTGGGGTTATACGATACGGCCAAGGGCTACGACCACGAATCCAACTACGCGCGGTGCCTGTCGCTGACCGCGAAGATCGGTGTCATCACGGGTTACTACCACCGCGCCCGCCAAGGCAAAGACCTGCCGCCGGTCCGCGCCGACCTGAGCGAAGCCGCCCATTTTCTCTACCTGCTCGACGGCAAGGAACCGACCAAGGAAGCCGCCGAAACGCTGGACCTCGCCTACGTGTTGCACGCCGACCACGGCATGAACGCCTCCACGTTCACGGCGCGGGTGGTGGTAGCGACGTTGACCGACGTTTACTCGGCGGTAACGGCGGCCATCGGCGCGCTCAAGGGTCCGCTGCACGGCGGCGCGAACGAGGGCGTCATCCACATGCTCAAGGAGATCGGCGAGGAGGACAAGGTGGACGCCTGGGTGGAAGAACAGTTTGCCCAGAAGAAGAAGATCATGGGCATGGGCCACCGCGTTTACAAGACGCTGGACCCCCGCGCGCCGCACCTGCGCGATATGGCGGTCAAGCTCACGGAACAACTCGGCGAGCCCAAGTGGGTGCGCATGAGCGAACGCATCGCCGCGCTGGTAAAGGAGAAGAAGAACCTCAACGCCAACGTCGATTTCTACTCGGCCACGGTTTATTATTCGCTTGGCCTGCCGACGGATCTGTTTACGCCGATCTTCGCTATTTCGCGCACGGCGGGATGGACGGCGCACCTCCTCGAACAACTGGCCGACAACCGGCTCTATCGTCCGTTGAGCGAGTACACCGGCACACCGGTCGGGTTGACCGTCGTGCCGATTGACGAACGTTGAGCCGAACCGGATTCAAGGGGCGGGCAGAGGCATCACGTCCGCATTGAAACCCAGAGCATATCCCGGTTAGGTCAGCCTCGCAGCCCGTGGATTCTGTCATCCTGAGCGGAAGCTTTCAGTGCAGTCAAAGGACCTTCCGACACTGGTAGGCGAACGACGGTGTCTGCCGACGGTCGGAAGGGCCACGCGGCTTACCCAATCGAGACGCGCTCTAAACCTTTTTCACCCCATCCCGGGCACGGTCAAAGGCGGCGCGTACCGCGTGTTTGGCGTGATCCCAGGAAAGCCCGGCGGATTCCTTGGCTTTTTCGTAGGACGACTTGAGATCGTCTTCCACCTCAGCGTAGCTCTTTTCAACACCGTGACGGCTCACGCCTTCGTAGCCGGTGCGATAAGCGGGACTGTAACGTTCGTAGCTGCCATGACTCGCATAGATTTGCTTGCCGTGGTTTGCCTGCCAGTAGCCGTCCTCGTTGGTCGGATCAATGGATTCCGCCACCCCTTTACCCGCGAGACCGCCCACGACCGCGCCGACCGCAGCACCCGCCACGACGCCGACCGGACCACCCAACGCCCCGATGGCAGCGCCAGCGGCCCCGGCACTCGCCGCACCCACGCCCGTGCCGATGGGATGCGCGCCGGGTTCCCCGGTGATGGGATCGGGATTGCTGTCGTGGCTGGGGGCGGATGAATCAGTGGTTTCGTTCATACGGAGAGGATCGTTTTCGACGGCGGCCTTGATCGTCTCCCGAGCGAAATCGTTCTAGGGCTTGAACTTGCCCCAGTAAGTATCCGGGTCGTCGATCATCGGCGAGAGTTCGCGGATCGTGTCCGGGCTGACCTTGACGTGGTCTTCGATCTTCGCGCCGAAGAGGTACGGTCGGCCGGTCAGGTCCTTGCCGTTGGATTCGTGGATCGTCGTGTCCGCCTTGAGGAACGGGCGGATGTCTTTCCATTTGAAGGCGGTCGTCGGCGCGAGGTTGTTCTTGGTGGCGTAGGCGTCGATGGCGTCGCTGATGGATTGCGCGTCGTCGCGGATGAAATCGGCCTTCCGGCGGCTCTCGGTCTTGGCGGCGTCATCCTTGGAGACCGGCGTGATGATGGTCAGATTATGCACGTTGACCCAGCTCTCGCCCGCCTTGGACTGCACGCGCATCCAGCCGGTGTCGGAGAGTTCAAGGACGCGGATCATGTCGTCCTCGTTGCCGTTGAGGACGTAGATGCCGTCCACCGCCAGGAACGGCGGCAGGTTCTGGCCGTTGACGTGGACCGGCTCGACCTTGCCAGCGGGCGGCGTCGGGGTCGGCAGGACCTTGACCGGAGTCTGGGCCTGCGCCGGGAGGGCGGAAGCCAGTAAAAAGGTCGCCAGGAAGGAGACGAGGGAAAGGGCCGGGCGGCGGAGGGATCTCATGGGGTCTGGGGTGAAACGGGGGGAGGAAATCCGGGTCTCAGGCCGGGCCGGACGGGGGTCGCTGGCCGAACAGCAGGCGCAAACTGTTGAGCACGACCAGCACCGTGCTGCCTTCGTGCGCGGCTACGCCCAAGGCGAGCGGCACCACGCCGAAGAGGCTCGCGCCGACCATGAGCACCACCGTGCCCAGCGCCACGGCGAGGTTTTGGCGGATGACGCGTTCCGTGCGGCGGCTCAGTTCGTAGGCGACGAGGAAGTTTTCCAGCCGGTCGTTCATCAGCACAACCGACGCTTGTTCGAGCGCGGCGTCACTGCCCCGCGCGCCCATGGCGACGCTCACGTCGGCGGCGGCGAGGCTCGGCGCATCGTTGACGCCGTCGCCCACCATCGCCACGCGGCGGCGTCCCCCTTGTTTCAACTCTTCGATGGCGGCCAGTTTTTCCCCGGGCAACAGCCCGGCGCGGACCTCGCCGATGCCGAGTTCCGCCGCGAGACGCTCGGCGGTGGCGCGGCGGTCGCCCGTCAGCATGATGGTTTCCACGTTCGCGGCGCGGAGGCGGGCCAGCATCCCGGCTGATCCGGGCCGCAGTTCGTCGCGGAAGATGAGCCGACCCGCCAAACCCGGCCCGCCGACGTAAACCTCCGCCACGTCTTCTGCCGCCGGTTCGATCCGGTGGCCCGCCGCCGGGAAAGATTCCTGCGCCAGTTCGCGGCGGCCCAACGCATAGGCGCACCCGCCGAATTCTGCGCGCAATCCCTGCCCCGGCAACGTCTCAAAATGCGCCGGTTCCTGTTCCGGCAGGTGCATCTGCTGGCCCATGCGCTTGATGGCCCGGGAAAGCGGGTGGTCCGAAAAACGCGCCAGGTTGTAAGCCATCCGGCGCAGGGACAGTTCGTCGCCCGCAAAGGTTTCGACGCGCACCAGTTGCAGGTCCCCGGCGGTGAGGGTGCCGGTTTTGTCGAGTGCGACGACGTTGATCTTTGCCAGGTTCTCCACCGCCGCGCCGCCGCGGAAAAGCACGCCCCGCCGCGCGCCCGAGGCGATGGCCGACAGGATCGCCGACGGGATGCTGAGCACCAGCGCGCAGGGCGAGGCCACGACGAGCAGCGTCATCGCCCGGTAAAACGCGCTGCGGTGGCCCGCCGTCGAGACGAAAGCCGGGAGGCCGAAACCGAACCGCCACACGACGAACATCGCCGCGCACAAACCCAGAATGCCGTAGGTGTATCCGGTGCCGAATTTATCGGTGAAACGTTGGGCGGGGGCGCGCATCGTTTGTGCCTTTTCGATGAGCTGAATGACCTTTTGCAGCGCGCTTTCCTGCGCGGGACGCAGCACGCGGCCCTCGAGCAAGCCGTGCAGGTTCAACGTCCCGGCGAGCAGATCGTCGCCCAACGCTTTGGCGACGGGGCGGGACTCGCCGGTGAGATTCGACTCGTCGCAGGCGCTCTCGCCCTTCGTGACGCGCAGGTCGGCAGGCACCTGGCGACCCCCGTTGACGCGCACGATCATGCCGGGAGCGAGCGTCTCCACGGGAACCTCGGTCTCCCGGCCCGCGTCGTCGAGGACGGTCGCCGTTTTGGGCGCGCCGCGAAGAAGCGCGCCGATTTCGCTCTGGGTGCGGTCCTCGGCGTAGTGTTCCATCGCCCCGGACGCGCTGAAAAGGAACAACAGCAGCGCGCCCTCGTGCCACGCGCCGACCGCCGCCGCGCCGACCGCGACCGACAGCATCAGAAAATGCACGTCCAGCGCACCGGCGCGGACTTTTTCCCAGGTTTCCTCCGCCGCCTCCCACGCCCCGAGCACGTAGGCGACGAGCCAGCAGGCCAGCGTCAAACCCCACGGCGCACCGGAGCGTTCGGCGGCGAGTCCGGCGACGCCGGCAAACAAACAGCCGCCGGCCTGGAGGGCGAGCATCTTCCACTCGTCCGCGCCGTGCGCATGACCATGGCCATGTTCATGCTCGTGATCGTGGTCGGCGGCAGCAGGCAAGAGCGCCATCTGGCGCGGGACGAACTTCGGCCAGCGAAGCGTCTGCCAGCGCCAGAAGCCGATGGCCGTCGAGCACGTCTGTTTTTCGATGAGCGTGTGGCCGAGCACCTGCTTGACCACCACGCCGCCGTGGCCTTGGCCGGAACGGTGAGCGTGGATCGGGTCGCCGCATTGGACGCAGTGGCCGCCGGCGTCCATCACGGCGCATTGCGACCCGGCGGGCTGGTACAGCGCGTTTTCCACCCGCTGGGCGATCCGCCCGCCCGCGTCGTCGCCGAGCGTGGCCATGGCGAGCTTGCGGCCGCGCGCCTCGAAGGCGACGGCTTCCAGACGCGGCTCCTCGCTGAGCACTCGCGCGACGTTTTCCACCACACAGGCGGCGTCGGCTGGAGCGGGTGGGGTCGTTTTTTTCATTGAACAAACGGTGTCGGGCCGGTACGAATCTCTTTCATTATGGCACAAGGCTCAACTGGAAATGTCATCGCTGCCCTGGCCAGCTTCATCATCCCCGGCCTCGGGCAGCTTCTACAGGGGCGGGTGCTGACGGGCCTCTTCTTTTTTGTCCTTTCGGGCGTGGTGTGGTTTGTCACGTTCGGCCTGCTCGGCTGGGTGATTCATGTGGCCGCCTGTCTGGAAGCCGCCGTCTGGAGGGGTCCGGCCAGCCGTTGAAACCCGGGCTGCTCAATCCACCGCCTCCCTCCTTGGAGGAACGCTTCGAGCTGGTGCCGCTGGCAGGCGGCATCCACAGCCTGCGCTCGCTGGCCAACGGGCAGACGTTTCATCCGGTCATCGGCCCGGCGGCGGAAGCGGACGCCGTCCACGTGGCGGGGACCCGGCTCGTCGAGCGGGCCAACGCGATGCCCGGTCATTGTCTGGTGATCTGGGACGTGGGGTTGGGAGCGGCGGCGAACGCTCTGGCCGCGGTCCGCGCGCTGGCGGCAGGCTACCGGCACACGGAAGAGGTGATGCTGTTCAGTTTCGACCGCAGCCTGGGCGCGCTGGAATTTGCCTTGGCCAACGCGGAATCGCTCGGTTATCCGGTGGGATACGAACCGGCGTTGCGGGCGCTGCTGACCCACCGGGGCGCGGAGATTCCCGTGGGCGACACGAAAATCTTCTGGCGGGTGGTTTGCGATGATTTTCCCACCGTGCTGGCCCATCCCGCCAGATTTTTTCCGCCGCACGCCATCTTTTATGATCCGTATTCCCCGACGGTGAACCGGGAAATGTGGACGCTGGAAACCTTTGGGGCGCTGCTTGGCCGCACGGACCCGGCGCACCCTTGCCTGCTGACGACCTACACCCGCTCGACCGCCGTGCGCGTGACGCTGCTGCTGGCGGGGTGGTGCGTGGGGGTCGGCGGGGCCACGGGCGAGAAGGACGAAACGACCGTCGCCACGAACGTGCCCGCGCTGCTGGAGCGTCCGCTGGGCCGCGCGTGGCTGGAAAAGAAAGTGTACGCCTCGACCAACGCCGCGCCGCTGCGCGGAGGGCGGATCGACACGCGCGGACCCATCAGCGAGGAGGATTTCGCACGGCTGGGCGCGCATCCACAGTTTGCCTGAAATTGCCGGGCGTCGCCAAACGGCGCAAAATGCGCATGGAACGTTGGACTTTCCACCGGATCGAAGCTTGAATCCTGATTTTTGAAACCTCCCGCCGACCGGCGAGCTTTATGCGTTTGATCGACAAAATTGCCAAACTCGGCGAACCCGACGCGTACCGCAGCATGTGGCGCGGACTCCAACGCGCGGCGCACCCGTTGCCCGTGAGCCGGTTCCTGCGCCGGATCGACCAGCCCGCGCTTTCCGCGTTGGCCGCGCGGCACAAGGACGCCCTCCTGCCGGGAGAAAACTGGACCAAATACTTTGCAGCCGAACGCTGGCTCAAACTCAACGTCCGCCGCGCGCAGGACATCGGCGTGGACCGCGAAAAACGTACCCTGCGCGTGCTCGACCTCGGGAGCGGCGCGGGATATTTCCTGTTCGTGTGCAAGGAGTTGGGCCACCCGGGGATCGGGCTGGACGTGCCCGAACCCGCGTTTTACGGGGACATTTTCCGGCAGTGGGGCCTGGAGCGCGTCGAAGCACGGATCGAGGCGCGCCAACCGCTGCCCGACGCGTTGCTGACCGGCGGGAAGTTCGACCTGGTGACGGCGTTTTCCATCGCGTTCAACGGCCACAAATCCGACGGCCTGTGGGGACCGGCGGAATGGGATTTCCTGCTGGACGATCTGCGCGACCGTTTCCTGGCCCCGGGCGGGCGCATCTATTTCGACCTGAACCCGGAGTACGACGGCACGTTCATGACGCCGGAACTGCGCGCGTTCTTCCGGCGGCGCGGCGCGCAGATCGACCGGCGTTCCAAGCTGCTGTTCGATCCGTTGCGTTGAGACTCACCTACCTTGGGTAATTTAGCTTTCCAGCCGGTAGCCGAAACCGTGTACCGCGAGCAGGTGCCGGGGTTCGCCCGGGGTCGCTTCGACCTTCTGGCGCAGCTTGACCATGAGTTGATCCAGGGTGCGCGTCGTCCCGTAATACTCGACTCCCCAGACCTCGTTGAGAATGTTCTCGCGGGCGACCGCGTGGCCGCGATGCCGGTCGAGCAGCACGAGCACTTTCAACTCGCGGGGCGTCAGTTCAAAAGCGTGCGCTCCCCGCTTACCCCGGAGCGCGCGCGGGTCCACCACGACCTCGCCGAACCTGATCGTCTCGGGCGCACGGGCGGCGGGTGATTCGGCGGCAGGGTCCGCGCGGCGCAGGAGGGCGCGGACCCGGGCCAGCAATTCGCGCAGACTAAAAGGCTTGATCACGTAATCATCGGCCCCGAGTTCCAACCCCACGACCTTGTCAATTTCCTGGCCTTTGGCGGAAAGGATGAGGATGGGCACGCGGTTTTTCGCGGCGCGGATTTCGCGGCAAAGATCATACCCGCTCTTGTGCGGCAGCATCAGGTCGAGCACGATCAGGTCGGGCCGACGCTGGCGCACGAGGGCCAACACCTGGGCACCGTCGGCGCATTCGGCGACCTCGTAGCCTTCCGTGTGCAACGCGTCGCAAAGGCCCAGGCGGATGTGAGGATCGTCCTCGACGACCAGGATGCGCTTTTTCATGGGTCAATCCGCGCCAGCGGTAGCCGCACGGTAAAATTGCTGCCGCCGCCGGGGCGGGATTGATGAAAAATCTCGCCGCCGTGCTCGCGGACCACCCGGCGGGCCAGCGCCAGCCCGAGGCCGGTGCCCGGGATGCCGCTGGAAAGCGAATCGTGCGCCCGGTAGAACGGCTCGAAGATTTTGTCCTCCTCGCCCGGCGGCACGCCGAGGCCGCGGTCGAGCACGCTCAGGCAGACCCACGCGCCGTCCAGGCCGCTGTGGAGCGTGATTTCCTTGCGTTCGGCGCTGTATTTCTCGGCGTTGGACAGGAGGTTGACCATCACCTGCGCCAGCGCGTCGGCGTCTCCGATGATGGGATAAGGCGGCGGGCCGTTTTCCCAGCGGACGGCGAAGCCCGCTTCGCGCAGATGAAACTCCTGCCCCGGCCAGAGCCGGGCCAGCGTCTCGTGGAGATCGAGGGGCTGCTTTTGCAGGCGGCGTTCCCGGCGGTCGAGCCGTGAAAAATCCAGCACGTTGTTGATGAGGCGGGTCAACCGCTCGGCCTCCACCATCATGATGCGCAGATATTGCTCCCGACACTCCGGCGTGGCGAGGCCGCCGTGCAGGAGTTCGGCGAACATGCGGATGGAGGTCAGCGGAGTTTTCAGTTCGTGGGAAACGTTGGAAACGAAATCGGTCTTCCGCTGGGCCAGCGCGAGCTGACGGCGGGTGTCGGCAAAAACCACGGAGCCACCCACCGCAATCGCGCCGAGCGCGCAGCCGATGAGCAGGTAAAGATTCCGGCGTACCCGTTGGGCCGTGGATCGCAAATGCTCCGGGTGGCGCAGGTACAGGACCGCTTCCCAGTGCGGAAGCGCCTCGCCGATCTCGGAGGCGACGAACGGCTTTTTCCAGTCCTGGGCCGGGCTGTTCGCGGGCGACACCGCCACGGGTTGGCCCCGGTCGTCGAGCAGGGCGAGGATGTAGTCGGGTTCGGCGCGGCCGGTGTCGGACGAAACGGAAATCGCCGCAAAAAGACCGGGCCACTGGGCGCGCAGATCATCGCCGTGCAGGATGCAACCGAAAACCAGGTTGCTCGCGCCGGGAGACCGGACCCAGAAGATCATGTTGAGCCGATCCTGCACGAAGCGGTTGACCACGCCCTCGCTGCCTTCGGCCGTGAGCTGCCGGAACTCGGCGTTGGCTCCGTAGACCTGGGATTCGGCGGACGCGTTTTGTTGTTGCGGGACCACGCTGCGCAACTGGGCGGGGAGTCCGGTGTCCACGCTGCCGGGCGCGGCTTTGTCCATGACCGCCGCGTCCTTCTTCAAGGCGTTTTTTGTCGCGGTCTTCTGGGCAAATGTGTCAGCGTTGCCGGGTGGTTGCCTGGGGAAATACGGCGCGTTGACCGCACGGTTACGCTGCGTGAGTTCGGGGCGGTCCAGGTCGCCCATGGCCACCGGGTAGGCCGGGGCGGTCGTCTTGTTGCCAAGGAACGCGCTGTTTTCATCGAGAAACTGGCGGATGGACGGGTTGCCAGCCGCATCGCCAGCCGTGGGCGAGAGAAAGCGGCCCCGCTCATCGAGCGCGAAACCGATGGCCGGTTGGGACCACCGGGACCGCAGCAGGGCGGTGAAATGGGCGGCGAGCGTCGGCGGGTCTTGCTCAGCGAGCAGTTGACGCAAGGTTCCGGCGAACAGGCGGCGTTGTTCGCTGACCAGCGAGCGGGCCGTGGTCGCCACGTTGTCGGTTTCCTGCTGGTAGAGTTCGGCGGTGCGGCGTTCGAGGATGATTTGCTGCTCCTGCGCGCTGCTCAATGCGAGGAAACCCAGCAGGAGACTGGGCAGAAGCACCGCGAGGAGCAGGACCAGGAAGCTTTTCTTCATGCGGCACGTGAACCCTAGAAATAGAGGATCGCCGGACGGATGGGAAGCACGGGGATTCCATGCCTCCCATCCTCTCGATCCAGGCGTCCGCCTTCAGTTCGATTTTTTCTGGTATTTGTCCTGGTAATTATCCCACTGGGCGGATTTGCGGCTGGTGTTTTTCAGCGCGCCGCTGGTGGTCAGTTCGGCGGCAAGGCTTTCCAGTTTGGCGTTTTCCGCCGCGATGCCCGGAAGCTGCCGGGAGGCAGGAGCGGCGCTGTTCGCCGTGGCGCGCTGGCGGAGCAGGTCGGCGGCATCCTTGACGCGGCCCGCGTCGGCCAGACGCACGGCGGCCTCCTTATCCAAACGGTTCTGCAAGACCCCGACGTTCTGGGCGACCCCGTCGCGCACGCTGCCGTCGGCCTGATGCGCGTCGTCCGTCAAATGCACGGTGGCCGTGTAATCCTGGGTTTGCCGCTGGCGTGAGGCCGCGTCTTCGTAGCTCAGGCGGACGTTGGCGAGCGGCAGGGGGTCGGTCGCGGTTTCGTCGAGGACGCAACGCAGATGAAACAGCCGGCGCTCGCTTCCGAAGACTTCCGGCAAAACGATTTCGGCGGTCCGGGCTTCGCAATGGATTTCCGGGTGGCCGAGCATTTCGCGTAGCCGGACCCCGGCGGGCGCGTCGATGCGGATGCGGATGTCGTCCGCCACCCGGGACCCGGCGCTGCCGAGTTCTTCGGTGAGGATGCCGGGAAGCTTCTCGGCGTCCTGCACGTAATAATAATTCGCGTGGCTGGACTCGGCCAGCGCCGTCATGAGGTCTTCGTTGAAGTCTTCTCCCAGGCCGATGGTGGTGACGCTCAGCCCGTCGTCGTGGAGATCGTGCCCCAGGGTGGCGAGGTCATGTGTGCGGCTGGGTCCCACGTTGGCCAGGCCGTCGGAGATCAGCACGACCCGGTTGACGTGCTCCTTGTCCACGAACCGCCGCACCTGTCTGGCGCCCATCTGCACCCCGGCGTAGAGCGCGGTGCCGCCGCGCGGGCTGATGCGGTTGATGCGGGTCTTCAATTCCTCGCGGTGCTCGCGCGAACCGGCGCGCTCCGGGGCGAGCAGCAACTCGACTTCGTTGTCGAAAATGACGAGCGAGAAAATGTCGTCCGCCTCCAGTTGGTCGAGCGCGGCGCAGGCGGCCTGCCGGGCTTTCTCGATCTTGGGTCCCCCCATCGAGCCGCTGTGGTCGAGCACCACCGAGACGTTGACCGGCGTGTGGCGCGTGGTGTCGGGGCGTCTGGCTTGCACTGCGACTTCCAGCACGATTTCGCGCGGGCCGTGGCGATAGACGAAGTCCCGCTCGGGAGCGACGTGCAAGGCGATGGTTTCTTCGTTGGGAGCGGCGGCGGCGCGACCGGATGGGATGGCGGGGACCAGGCCAAAAGCGCAGAGCGCGGCGGCACCGAGGAGTGGGATCGGCAATCGTTTCATGCCGCCACGCTAGACGACACGCCGTCGGAAGTTGTCAGAGCGCGCTGCGAGTATTGTCAAAGAATTGTCACGTCCGGCCACGCCATGCGTCGGGCCGATGGACGGCGCGGCATACGTCCTCGGGAGCTTCACCGGACGAATTTCCTTTGCCATGACAACTCCTCCCGAAGATGCTGGTTCATTCGTGCCGCGCGGCGGTGCCTTGTTGGTTTTGATCATCGCGGTCGGCGCGGGGATGTATTTTCTTGGCCATCGGTCGCGCGCTTCCGCGCAGGGCGAAGGGCAGACCGCGCAGGCGACGCTCGGCGGCGCGGCCCCGGCGGCGGGCACACCGCTGGGGGCCACCACGAGCCAGAGCGGTCGGCACCTCGCGCCGCACGACACTTTCTACCTGCTCCAGTACGTTTCGGCCAAGACGCCGACCGGGGTCATCGGGTTCGAGCCGGGCCAGCCGGTGCATCTGGTGGAGGTGCATCGACCCACGCAAACGCTGGTCGTCGCCGACGGCGAGGCCCAGGTGGAAGTCGGTCCCGACAAACTGACCAACGACATGGACATCGCCGCCCTCGTGCGTCAGAAGGATCAGGCGAACCAAGCCAAGATCGCCGCCTACGTGCAGGCGGAGCAGAAAGCGTATGACGACGCCAAGCGTTCGGCGGCCATCGCCACCGACAAAGACATGGCGAAAGTCAACAAGGAGGAACGCGAAGCCTCGGTGGTCAACGGCAACGACAGCAAGCTCAACCAGCCAGCGGTGGAAGTGGGGGGTGGTTCGGGCTACGGCGGGTACGGGTACGCCGGATCGGCTTCGTACGGCAGCCCTTATTCGTATTTTTCCGCGCCGGCTGCCGCCACTGCGCGCGGGACGACGAACCCCGCGACGGTCGGGCGCTGAGTCCCACCGCCCTATGAGTCGGCGAGGCAGGCCAATACTTCGTCGGCATACTCACCCCAGGTCTTGAGCGGACGGGCGACGGCCTCTCGCGCCAAACGGCCACGAAGCCCGGCGGAATCGGCCAGCGTCAGCATCGCGTCGGCGAGAGTGGCGGGGTCGCGCACGTCAGTCATGAGACACCCTCCGTCCACCGCGTTCTCGGCCATGACGCCGAAGTTCGCGCACAGGCACGGACGACCCTGCCACAGACTTTCGATCACCGGCAGGCCGAACCCTTCGAGCAACGAGGGATACACGGTGAAATCGCACTCCGCGTAGAGTTCCTGGAGCCGCGCGTATTCTACCTGCTCGTGCCAGCGCAGCCCCGGGAGCCGCGCCATCGCCGCGCGCACCTGGTCCACGATGTCCTGCGAGCCGACGTAGGCCGCGCCGACCAGGTGCAACTCCAACCCTAGGTCGGGCCGACGAGCCACCGCCCGTGCGTAGGCGTCGAGCAGGGCGGCGTGGTTTTTGCGCGGCTCCAGCGTGGATACACACAGCATTCGGATGGGTTCGTCCGGTCGCTTGGCGGGAGGAATCTCGTGAACACGGGGCGTGCCGACGAGGTCGCAGGCCAGCGTGCAGGTCCGCACCGGCGGGCTGGTCAAACCCGCCCGCGTGACGAAAGCCCGCCAACCGTCGGCTGAGGACCCCGAGATGGGCAGGATCAGGTCTGCGCCGGTCAGTTCGCGCATGTACCCGGCATGTTTTTCCGTCAGGTCCGGCGGGACGAGATCGGGTCGATCCACGGGGATCGAATCGTGGAAAATCGCCGCCAGCCGCCAGCCGCGCCGGTGGACGTAATCCACCAGTTGCGCGGCCTTGCCCTTGTACATCAACTCCGCCAGCAAGACCCAGGTGCCCGGCGGGGCCCGGCGATGGAGCGGATGCCCGTGCAGGGGCAGAAATTTGCCCCGCCCACCGACGCGCAGCCACGGCACCCAGGCCAGCGGTTGCCGCCGCAGCAAGGAACCCGTGAGCCATTTCGCGGGGTCGCGCAACCCCTCCGCGCCCGGGCCGATTTCGAGTTCCGGCGGCAGCGCGCGCAGCCAGCGGTTCCGGGCGTTCCAGATCACCGGACGCACCGGCGCGCCGCTTGCGCCGAACGCCCCCGCCAGCGAGCGCACCATCGTCTGGATACCCGAGCGGGCGGGCGAGCGTGCCGTGTCACCGGCGACGAGGAACACCGGGTTCACTGCGTCAACTGGCTTTCCACCGAGTTCACGTCGAAGCCGACCGGCAGGTTCACCTTCGGCACGCCCTTGAGCGTGAAGTTCAGCAGCACGCCGTAGTCGCTCACGCCGTTGTTGTTGCGCACCGTGACGCCGAACGAGGTCACGAAACTGCTCAGGTCGCGGTAGAGCGTGTAACTCTGTGCCTGCAACAGATGCGCGGCGAACTCGTACCGCTCCGAGAACGCCGCCGACCAGTTGTCGTCGAGCCGGTAATACGCGTTGAACCGCACCAGGCTGCTGTTGGGAAAGAACGGATTGTTATTGAGATAGCGGTGCTGGATCGTCAGGTCCAGGTTGGAGGTCGCCTGGAATTGCAGTGACGTGTCCACCTCCGTAAACCCCTTCCGGCTGTTGAACACCGGCAACTGCGAATCCACCGTGAAATTCACCCACGGCAGCGGGCGGAAGGTCATTTGGTTGAACAAGTTGGACAGCGTCGAATTCGTGTTCGCAAACGTCGCGTTCTGGTCGGGCTGGTAGATATTGACCTGGAAGAACGTGTCCAGCTCCAGCCAGTTGAAGGTAAGCGCGTCGCGCTTGGTTTGCAGGCGGTTGCGCACGCCCATGCGCACGGCGCTGGTCTCGTCGATGGTGTCGATGGAGTTGAACTGCGGGAAGTCGATGGGCTGCAACTGGGTGGTCGGCAGCAAACGGTCGAATTGCAGCAGTTTGCGCGAGCCCTGGCCGAAATCTTCGATGAAGGAAACGTCCGCGTAGGGCTGGATGATGTGCTGGATCTTGTCCAGGCCGAGCGCGCGGCTTTCCACGCCGTTGTAGACGTGCGAGAGCTTGAACGAACCTTCCACCCCGACGTTGGCCACGGGCCGGAAAATGCCCCCGCCGGTCTGGAAATCCCGGATCTCGTTGCGGAGTTCCTGCGCCTGCTTGAGCTGCGCGGGGGTGGCGTTGGCGGCGTTGAGCGTCAACAGCGAAATGTCCGACGTGTCGTTGTCGTACTGGAGGTTGTAGGAGAACGTGTTCGAGGGCGCGGAACCCGTGTAGTACGTCGCCCGCAGGCCGACGCGCGGCACCAGGTTGAGCCAGCCGAAAAGCGTCTGCGGATCGGTGAACTGGTGGAACGTGTCGAAGCGGCCCGTCTCGTACTCGGGCAGCACCCCGGCGTCGTCGAAGGCGCGGTGCAGGTAGACGGCGCTGGTCTCGCTCTGCCAGAACACGCCGCTCTTGCCCAGGGGGGTGCGCGGCACGTCGAACGACAGGTCGGGCAGCCGCTCGGTGGTGTCGAAGAAGCGGTTGAGCTGGAGGCGCGCCGACAGCGTGGCGACGAACGTCGGCTGGTAAAAGCCGAAGCTGACCACGTTGTCGGGGTTCGGATTCTTCGTGAACTCGCCCTCGTAAAAATCCTGGAGCAGGTAACGGTCGCTGAGTTTGTCCACGTCGGCCTTGAAGAACAGGTCGTCGGTGAAGAAACTATAGTCCGTGAGCTTGACCCGGTAGCGGTTCGCGTCAATCGACTCGCGCAGCAGGTCGGTGCGGTTGAGGTCGGGCTTGTCGTCGCGGATGCCGTAGAGGCTCAACATCGTCGCCTCGGGGCTGCGGATCTGGCGGGAAAGCGCCTCGCCGGTCAGCGTGAGTCCACCCCGGGTGGTGGTGGCGTCGGCGCCGGTGGTTACCGCCGCGCCGGTGAGATCGGTGGAGCCCGGGGCGTTCGGAGAGTTGTTGGGCGAGGGCGCGACGTTGCGGTTCGCGGACGACGTGACCGTGGGCAGGACGGCGGCGACGCCGGGGTTGTCATCGCTGGCGTAGGGCGTGATGTCCGTCCCGGCCAGGGGCGGGGTTTTCAGCTTCTTGTTCGGCTTGTACTCGAACGTCAATCCCCCCGCGATGCCGCGCGTCGAGCGGTAGTCCAGGCGCACGAGGCCGGTGAGATGATCGGCGATGGGAAACGTGATGCCCGTGAGCAGGTACGCGCCGTAGACGCTGGTGTAGCCGGGGGTGAGCCGGTAGCCGCTCTGCTGGTCAAGCGACTGATAAAAATACGGGAAGTAGAAGACCGGCGTCGCGCCGATGTACAGGGTCGCGCCGATGTAGATGACGCGGTTGTCCGGGTAGATGCGCACGCGGCGCGCGTTGAGATGGAAATCCGGCTTGGAGGTGTCGTCCGTGGTGAAACGGGCGTTGCGCAGGTTGTACTGCAACCCTTGACCGGGTGAGAACACGCCGACGGAGCTAAACTCGTAGGGGCCGCGTTCGCCGCCGAAATCCAGCGCGCGGATGGCCTTGGTGTTGAAGTTATAGACGGCGCGCTCGGCGACGATGGTGGTGTCGTTGCGGTAGATGCGCACGTCGCCGGTGAGGATGCCCTCGTGCGTATCGGCGTTGTAGTCGGCCTGGTCGCAATAGATGCTGGCGTCGTTGGTGATGATGTTAACGTTGCCGCTGAACGTCGCCACGCGTCCGGCCCCGGTGTTCCCGTAGGTCGTGCCGCTGTTGCTGATGATGTCGATGGGACCTTGATCGGCCTTCTGGATGATGCCGGAGTTCCCCCCGGCGATGGCGGCGTTCTGCGACGCGGAACTGCCGGTGCCGCCGGTCCCTGCGGCGACGGGGTGCCCCGCGCCGGATGAGGGCGGCAGCGACGCCGGGTTTGCCGCCGGGGTGTGCGGGTCGCCGCTGGCATCGCCTTCCTGGGCACGCAACGAGGAACTGCCCACGGCCAGCCCACAGGCCACGGCGACGGCGAGCCAGCGCCACCGGAAACCGGCCCGTCTGAGGAGCAAAATGGATTTCACGCTGGGTGATTAGTCCCCGTAGCCCTGGGGGTTCCGCGTGTGCCAGGCCCAGGCGCTGCCGACGATGTCGTCGAGCGATTGGTAGCGCGGCTGCCAGCCGAGTTCGCGCTGGATCTTGCCCGACGCGGCCACCAACCGGGGCGGGTCGCCGGGGCGGCGGGTCTGTTCGACGGTCGGGATCGCGTGGCCGGTCACGCGGCGGCAGCAGGCAATGACTTCCGCCACGGAATTGCCGCCGCCCGTGCCCAGGTTGTAGAACTCGCTTTTCTCCGAGCCGAGCGCGAGGATGTGCGCCTGCGCCAGATCGACGATGTGGATGTAGTCGCGGATGCAGGTGCCGTCGGGCGTTTCGTAATCCGTGCCGAAAATCTCGGCGTGGTCCTTCTGGCCGAGGGCCACCTTGAGCACGTTCGGGATGAGGTGCGTTTCGATCCGGTGGTCCTCGCCGAATTTCCCGGTCGCCCCGGCGGCGTTGAAGTAGCGCAGGGCGACGAACTTCAAGCCGTGGATAGAGTCGTACCAGCGCAGGATTTGCTCGAAGATGAGCTTCGACTCGCCGTAGGGATTGATCGGGTGTTGCGGCAGGGTTTCGTCCATCGGCAGGCGTTCGGGCGGGCCGAAGGTGGCGCAGGTCGAGGAGAACACGAAGCGTTTCACCCCGGCGGCGACCATGGCGTCGAGCAGGTTCAACCCGCCGCCGACGTTGTTATGGAAGTATTTGGACGGGTTGGTCATGGACTCGCCCACCAGCGCGTTGGCGGCGAAGTGCATGACGGCGTCGGGTTTCACGCCGGCGAGCGCGGGGCCGATGGACTGCGGATCGTTGAGGTCGCCCGGAAGGAACGCGGCGCGGGGATCGACGGCGCGGCGGTGGCCTTCGGTGAGGTTGTCGAAAACCGTGACACCAAAACCTCGGTCGAGGAGCTGTTCGACGCAGATGCTGCCGATGTAGCCAGCGCCTCCGGTGACGAAAATGTTCATGTGTAGCCGGAGACGTTAGCCGGGGTTCGGCCTGCAATCCAAGCGGAAAATACGGGGTGGGCGCGGCAGGGTAACGGAGGCCGGAATTTCAACGCAGAGGACGCGGAGAAAAGGCAGGAGGAACGCAGAGAAAGACGAAAGGCGAAGGCCGGAAACCAGAAATCGTGGGGCACATTCCTTTTGGAACCATCCGCCTTTTTCCTCTTCTCTGCGTCCCTCCTGCCTTTTCTCCGCGTTCTCCGCGTTAAAATTCCGCGTCCCTCGTCCTGAAACCGCACAACCCCCGCTTTTTCGCCGCCGCCGCAAACGCAAAAAATTCCGTCGCCGCTGCCCCCCAGGCCCGTTCTTTTGACGCCGCCAGCGCCTGCGAGACGTTCCGCCCGCTGGCGTACAGCCACCGGAACGCTTCCTTGATTTCCGCGCGCTCCCCCGCCGAAACGCCGCTCCGCCGCAGCCCCACGACGTTCAGGCCGAAGACGAGGTTGCGCTCCGCCCCCAGCGCAAACGGCGGCACGTCCTTGGAAAACGCGCTCAGTCCCTGGATCATCGCCCCCCGCCCCACCCGCACGAACTGGTGAAAGACGCTGCCGCCGCCCACGAACACCCGGTCGCCAATTTCGACGTGGCCGCCGAGCAAAACGTGGTTGGCGATCACCACGTCGTCTCCCACCTGCGAGTTATGTCCCAGGTGCGCTCCGGCCATCAGCAGGCAGCGCGCGCCCAGCCGCGTCGCCGTGCCCGGCTGCGTGCCCCGATGGATCGTGCAATGCTCGCGGATCTGCGTCCCGTCGCCCACTTCGACCGCGCTCTCCGTGGCCGGGTCGAACGCGAAATCCTGCGGCCACCCGCCGATCACCGCCCCGTGCCCCACCCGCACGCCGCGCCCGAGCCGCACCGTGCCCGTCAGCGTCGCGTGGGCTTCCAGTACACAACCTTCCCCGATTTCCGCCGGTCCCTCGACCACGGCATACGGCCCGATCCGCACCCCGGCCCCCACCCGCGCGGCAGGACCGACCACGGCGGTGGGATGGATGCCGCCTGCGGGCAGCGTCAAAACAACCCCTCCTCCTTGAAGGAAAAGTACGATTCCTTGTCCGCGAGGAAGTTGCCGATGATGATGTGGTCGGCCAACTCCACCCCGAGCAGTTTGCCTACCTCTACGATGCGTTGCGTGAGCTTCTTATCCGCCTGGCTGGGGGTCGGGTCGCCCGAGGGATGGTTGTGAACCAGGATGATCGCGTAGGCCGAATGGATCATCGCGGAACGGAAGATTTCGCGCGGATGGGCGATGCTTTCGTTGAGGCTGCCGAGGGAAACCTCTTCGATGCGCAGCAGTTGGTACTTGGTGTCGAGCAGGAGCACGCGCAACGATTCGCGGTCCAGCGCGCGGAGGTCTTGCGCCATGAGTTGACAGACGATTTCGGGGCTGTCCACCTTCAATTTGCTGAGCACCTCCTTCGCCAACCGGCGGCTGAGTTCAAAGGTGATGGCCACCCGCTCCGCCAGAGCGGGCGACATGCCTTCGACCCCGGCCAACTCGCGCGGACTGCACCGCGCCAGGGTGCGCAGGGAACGGAATTTCCTGAGCAACCGCCCGGTCAGGCTCCCGGCACCCGGCGCCGTCAAGTCCTCTTCGAGCAGCAGCGCGACGAGTTCGGTGTTTGTCAGCGCATGGACGCCCAGCAGATTCAGACGCTCGCGCGGATGATCGGCTTCCAAGACTTCCTGCACGCGAAAGGATTCGAGGTCCATACCCGCAGAGGTTCAGGATTCGGACGGCGGGGTTCAAGGCAAAAAATGGCCACCCTGCACACTTCGAGCCGGAACGGAGGTTGTCCGCAGATGACGCAGATTTTCGCAGATTGCAGAGGAAATGATGGCGGTCGCCTTCCTCTTCTGAAATCTGCGTCTGCGGACCGTTCCCTATTCCGCAAACTGCCCGATGGTCACCCCGAGCCGGTGGCCCACGTCCGCCAAGGCGTCGCGGTACGGGCTGTCCCCCAGCACATCCAACTGGCGGAGACCTTCTTCGATGATCTCCGCGCCTGCCTGGGCGGATGCCGCCATCGCTCCGCTTTGCAAGGCCGCCTCGCACAGCGTCGCATGATCTTCTTCGCCACCGCGCAGAATGGTCCGGGTGAAATGTTCGCGCTGACCGTTCTGGGAAGTCTGGAGCAACTTCAGGATGGGCAGCGTCAACTTGCCCTTCTTCAGGTCCGTTCCGAGAGTCTTACCGGCCTTCGACTCGTCGCCTGCGATGTCGAGCAGATCGTCGTAAACCTGATAGGCCGTGCCGATTTTCAACCCGTAAACCCTCAACGCCGCCGAGACTTCCGGCGCGACGTGGTTGAGCCGCGCACCCAACTCGGCCGCCGCGCCGAAAAGCGCTGCCGTCTTCATTTCGATGATGCGGTAATAATCCGCCAAGCTCAGGTTCAGATCGAACCTCCGCTGGGTCTGCAAAATCTCCCCGGTACACACCGCCGAAGCTGCCCGGGCGATGCGCCGACTCACTTCCGCGTCGTCGAAATTCGTGGACAGATCGAGCGCGTGGGCCAGCAGGCAATCGCCCAGCAACACGCTCAAATGATTGCCCCAGCGGGCGTTGGCCGTGGGCTGGTCGCGCCGCTTTTCCGCGCCGTCGAGCACGTCGTCGTGGATCAGCGTGGCCAGATGGATCAGTTCCATGATGACCGCCAGCGACTGGTGGCTCTCGGTCATCTCGCCGGTGGCTCCGGCGGAAAGCAGGGCCAGGGCCGGGCGCAACCGCTTGCCGTTGGTGTTCAGCGCGTAACTGACGTAGCCCTGCACCGCCGGGTCGAAGACCTCCGCCTGCCGGATGATCACCTTTTCGACGGCGTCGAGCTGCGGCTGGATCAACGACAGGATTTGCCGGATTTCCCCGACCGCGCCCGGACCTGCCCCGGCGGCAAAAGGTAACTTTGTGAAATATTTCACAAGCGGATCGTAGGTCAGAATTTCCGGTGCGTCAACGAAGGCGTGGCGGGCAGACCGAAGTTGCCCTTGTCAGAGCGTCGTGCTCCTGCGACAATTACGATGGGACCCCCCCTTATGGCCGCTTTTTCTTTTTCCGGGCGACTCGGGCAATGGCTGGGTGCGTTCATTGCCCGGCTGGGCCGCTCGCGTTTTTTCACGATCTCGGTCGCGCTGCATTTCGTTTTGGTGTTGACCCTCGGCAGCGTGGTCCTCGTCAAGAACGCCGTGCAGCGCACGGATTTCGATGATCCGGGCGGCACCCTCGTGGCCCAGGCTCCGCCCGCCTCGGTCGATCCCGTCCAGCCGATGACCCAGCCCGCCCAGGAAGCGACCGCCTCGGCCCCGGCGGCGAGCAACGTGCCTTCGCTCCGGGTCCTCACCGCGGGCGGGCCTGCGACCAGCGCCTTCAGCCTGCCCAGCGCCAACCTGCAAATACCCACCAACGTGAAGGCGCGCAGTTTCGCCGAGACCTCGGCTCCGACGGCCCCGAAGACACCGACCTTTGGCGGCCTGTCGCTGCCGGTCGCCCAGGGCATCAAAAATTTTACGAACAGTTGGAAGGCCAGCAACGACACCGGCAGCGGCGTCGGCAAGGACCGCGCGTTCAAGTTCACGGCGTTTCTCGCCAAATACCACGGCGGCGACTGGGATTCGACCGTGAGCGTGCAGGGCGGGCGCATCACCATGGGCAGCCTGCCCAACCTGCTCTACCTCATCCGCCGCTGGTCTTCCGACCGCCTCGCCGCCGAGGCGGACGCCGAGCCGCTGGACCTCGCCAGCGACGAAATCTTCACCAGGAAGCCGGCGTTCGTCTTTTTCACCGGGCACAAGGATTTCGTCCTGACGGACCAGGAAATCGACAACCTGCAAAAGTACATCCAGCTCGGCGGGTGCGTCTGGGGCGACAGTTCCCTGCCGGGCGAACGCTCCCGGTTCGACCTCGCGTTCCGGCGCGAGATGAAGCGCGTGCTGCCCGATCAGGACATCGCCTGGGAAAAGCTGCCCGCGGACCATCCGATCTATACGCAGGCGTATTTCCCCGAGATCAGGGCGGTGCCGCCGGGAATGAACTCGCACCAGGAGCCGGTGTACGCGCTCAAACGGTTCGGCGAAATCGCGGTGATCTACACGGCCAACGACTACGGCGACATGTGGCAGGTGGGCATCAACGAGCGTGGGGATTACGACCTGCGCCGCGACGAGCACAACTCGTACATCGCCATCAACAGCACCATTTTCGACAACCGGGACGTGTACTTCCGGGGCCTGGGCGCCAAGGAAGTGACCAACAGCTACAAGTTCGGCACGAACATCATTCTCCACCTGCTCACCCGCTGGGAGGACAAATTGCGCACCGTGCCCACCGGGTTGTAGGCCGACGGTTTCCGCGCCGCCGGGCTACGCCGCCGGTTTCCTCGCGGCTTCCTCGCTGCCCGCGATGACCAGCGTGATCTCGCCCTTCGGCGGGTGCTGCCGGTAGTGCGCGCACACCTCCGCCGCCGGGCCACGCCGGAATTCCTCGAATTGCTTGGTCAACTCCCGGGCCACGCAAATCTGGCGTTCGGGAGCCAGCCGCGCCAGGACTTCCAAGGCCCGTTCCAGACGATGCGGCGACTCGAAAAACACGCTCGTTTCCGCCCGGTCGAGAGCGAGTTGCAGGTCGCGTTCGCGTCCGCCGCTTTTCGGAGGCAGGAACCCGCCGTAATGGAAGCGTTCGGCGGACAGCCCCGACCCGACCACCGCCGTCAACACCGCCGAGGGACCGGGGATCACCGTGTAAGGAACCCCCGCCGCCACGCACGCGCGCACCAGCCGCGCGCCGGGATCGGAGATCGACGGCAACCCGGCGTCCGTGATGAGGGCGATGTTTTCGCCCGCCTGCAACCGGGCCAAGAGTTCCTGGGTGCGGCGGGCCTCGTTGTGCTCATGAAAACTCACGAGCGGCTTGCGGATTTCATGGCGGCCCAGCAGGCGCAGGGAATGGCGCGTGTCCTCGGCGGCGATCAGGTCCACGGTGCGCAGGGTTTCCAGCGCGCGCAGGGTGATGTCCGCCAGATTGCCGATGGGCGTGCCGACGAGGAACAGCATTACGGCCTGCCTCCCAGGCGGTAGCCCAGCCAGACGGCCAGCAGGCAAAGCGCGACCGACCCGAGCACGTTCAAGCCCGCCAGCAGCACCGCGCCGCCCCGGGCGAGATCGAAAGTTTGCAGGCTGAACGATGAAAACGTGGTGTACCCCCCGCAGATGCCCACCATGAAGAACAGCCGGAAATCCGACGACACGCTCCAGCGTCCCCCCGGGCCCGTCAACGCCGCGCACGCGCCGATGAGGAACGAGCCGGTGGCGTTGATGAGCAAAATCGCGTAGGGCGGCGGCGTGGCGTGGCGCGTCACGAGGTAATCGGCGATCCCGTACCGGGCCAGGGTGCCCAGCGCGCCGCCGAGGGCGATCCACAGGTAAGTCAACATTTGCGACGTTTCAAATTGTCCGCAGATTACGCAGATTTTCGCAGATGGCAGAAGGAGAAAAAAAGGACCTGCTGTTTTTCTTCTCCAATCTGCGAAAATCTGCGTAATCTGCGGACAGTTCTCCCCCATGGAAATCGAACGCAAATTTCTTGTTCCCAACCTGCCGGCGGACCGGGACCGTTCCCCTTCCGCCGTCATCGACCAGGGTTACCTCGCGCTGACGCCCGAAGGCGTGGAGGTCCGCATCCGGCGCAAGGGCGGGGATGGATTCCTGACGGTCAAACACGGTCCCGGCCTGAGCCGGATCGAGGTCGAACTGCCGCTGCCGGGCGAGCAGTTTGACCAACTCTGGCCGTTGACCGCCGGTCGCCGCCTGCGCAAGACCCGGTACGATCTGCCCGGTCCCGGCGGATTGACGTTCGAGTTGGACGTTTACTCCGGTGCGCTGACCGGCTTGCACACGGTGGACGTGGAATTTCCCGACGAGACCGCCGCACGGGCCTTCCAGCCGCCGCCGTGGTTCGGACGCGAAATCGGCGGCGACTCCGCCTACCGCAACGAACGGCTCAGCCGGTGCGGTCTGCCGCCTGCCGAAGCGTGATCCGCCTCAAAACGACCGGCTGACGCCGATCAGACCGCCGATGTCGTTGCTGCCGTAGTTGCGCCCGGAAATGTCCGCGTTGGAGAGGTGCCGGAAATCGAACTCGGTGTCGAGCGACCATTCCGGCGTCACCCGGTAGCGCAAGCCCACGTCCACATGGAGATCGAATTCACCCGGCGATCCCAACTCTCGCTGCGGATGCGTGTGGTACGCATCACTGTAGACCCCGCCCCCGCCGACCTGAAAATAAGGCACCAGCCGCGACTCCACCGCCGGGTAAAGAAAATTGCGCCGGTAAACCAGACTCAATCCACCCAGGGCCGCCCCCGGCCCGACGAAGATCGAGCCGCCCGCCGCTTCCAGGATCAACTCATCGTTGCCTCGCAAAAAGCCGTGCCCGTAAACATTGTCGAGCATGTAGCCGACGCGCACCGTGCTCAGGTTGTAATCCAGATTCGGACGCAGGAACGTCGTCCGTTGGACGGAAAAGAGCACACCGGACATCACTTGCAAATCAAACGCCCCCTTGCGGAAAGCGGGGTCGCCCGGCTCGACCGGGATGACGCTCGACTTGCTCACGTCGGCGCCCGCATGGACCGCTCCGGGCAAGGCAAAACCGGACAGGCAGACGGTGAGAAGGACGAGAAAGCGTTTGGTCATCGGACGGGAAGTCCGGAATTTGACGCGACAAACGGGTAAATGCAAGGCCGCTTGCGCACGGACGGATGCACGGCCCCTGCCCCCTGTGCCCGGTTCCGGCCCGTGTTCGCCCTTGACGCCGCGCGTTCCTGCTTTCTAGTCTGTGCCACGCATCAAGCCAGCACGCGCCGCACCCCTCGGGAGGACGGCCGCCGATCCCGTGGGACTGCTCATCCGGCTCGGCTCCCGCGTCCGCAAGGTCGCGCCGCTCCTCCCGGTTAGGTTTCGCCTTGCGCCCGGCCTGTCATCCATCCACATCCGTTTTCGTTTTCGACCATGTTTAACATTTTGATGGGCGTTTTCTCAAACGACATCGGTATTGATCTCGGCACCGCCAATACCCTCGTCTACGTCAAGGACCAGGGCATCGTCCTGCGCGAGCCCTCAGTCGTCGCCGTCAAGGCAGGCACCAACATGGTCCTGGCCGTCGGCAACGAGGCCAAGCGCATGCTCGGGCGCACCCCGTCCAACATCGTGGCCGTCCGTCCGCTCAAGGACGGCGTCATCGCGGACTTCGAGATCACCGAGGCGATGCTGCGGCACTTCATCACGAAGGTCCACAGCCGCCGCAAGATGGTGCGCCCGCGCGTGGTCATCGCGGTGCCCTCGGGCATCACGGAGGTGGAGAAACGCGCCGTCAAGGAAAGCGCGACCCACGCCGGGGCACGCGAGGTCCATCTCATCGAGGAACCCATGGCGGCGGCCATCGGCGTGGGGTTGCCCGTGCAGGACGCGGCGGGCAACATGATCATCGACATCGGCGGCGGCACGACGGAGGTCGCGCTCATCTCGCTCTCGGGCATCGTGTTCAGCCGCAGCGTGCGGGTGGCGGGCGACGAACTCGACGAGGCCATCGTCAACTACGTCAAGCGCGCCTACAACCTGATGATCGGCGAGCGCACGGCGGAGGAAATCAAGATCAAGATCGGCAGCGCGTATCCGCCCGAGCACGCGGACAAGGAAACGAGCATGGAGATCAAGGGCCGCGACCTCGTGGCCGGGTTGCCCAAGACGCTGACCATCACCAGCCAGGAAGTGCGCGAGGCCCTGATGGAGCCGGTCAACACCATCGTCGAGAGCGTGCGCATCACGCTGGAGCGTTGCCCGCCGGAGTTGGCGAGCGACCTGGTGGACCGCGGCCTCGTCCTGGCGGGCGGAGGCGCGCTGCTGCGCGGGCTGGACGAACTGCTCAAAAAGGAAACCGGCCTGCCGGTCCACGTCGCCGAGGACCCGCTCTCCGCCGTCGCGGAAGGCACGGGCAAGGTGCTCAGCGAGATCAAGTTCCTGCGGCAGGTCGCCTCCTCGGACCGCTCCTGGAGATAATGCAAAAGTCAGGATGCAAAATGCAGGAGTGAAGAAAAGGCACCGCAGCGGAACGTTTCCACGTTTCGCGGTTTGCATTGACTTTTTCCCTCCTGACTTTTGCATTTTGCGTTCTGCATTTTGATTTTCCCATGTCCCGGGTTTCGATCATCGCGCTCGTCGTCTTCGTCGTGCTGACCGCGCTGGTGCTGGTGATGAAAGTCCCGGCGGCGCGGCGGTTGCAGATGGCCGCGCTGGAACTGGTGCGCCCGCTGCACACGTCCACCGGCGGGGTGCGGCGGCTGAGCGTGGCGGTCAAGGGTCTCCAGAGCCTCCAGGAACTGGAAACCGAAAACAAGACGCTCACCGTCGAAAATCAGAAGTTGCGCGCGACCAACCAGATGATGAACGACCTGCAATCGGAGAATAGTCTCCTGCGGCAGGCGCTCGATTTCCGGGATCGCTCCAAGTACGAACTGCTGCCCGCGCGCATCATCGCCCGCAGTTCCACCTCGTGGTGGAGCACGGTGCAGATCGACCGGGGCGAGCAGGACAAACTGGACAGCGACATGCCCGTGGTCACCGATGTCGGGTTGGTCGGCAAAACGACCACCGTCGCGGGCAACACGGCGTTCGTGCTGCTGATTTCCGACGAAAATTGCAAGGTGTTCGCCAAGGTGGACGGCACCCGCGAAAAAGGGATTCTCAGCGGCGAACGCACCGCGCCCAACGCCCACCCCGAGCTTTCGCTGAGCTTCCTGTCCCGGGGGGCGCAGCTCCAGCCCGGCCAGAAGGTCTACAGCAACGGCGTGAGCGGCGGCGTCTTCCCCGGCGACCTGCTGCTGGGCACGGTCAAGGATTTCCAGGCCCGCGAGTTGGACACCCACGCCACGGTGCTCCCGGCGGTGGACCTCTCCAAGCTGGAGAATGTGTTCGTCGTGAAGGGGTTCCGCCCCACGGCACCCCCGTCGGCGACGCCGAAGAGGTAAGGTGTGTATGACGCCCGTCTTCTTCGCGCTTGTGCTGGTCGTGGACCTGCTGGCGGTCATCCTCCAGCCGTATTGCCCGCCCATCGGGCGATTTTCGGGCGCGGTGGTGCTGATGTTTCCGGTCGTGCTGACCTACGGCGCGCTGGCGCTGCCGCTCGCCGGGGCGTTGGCGCTGGCGTTCTGCAACGGGCTGCTCTGGGACGCGCTCACTGTGCAGATCCTGACGCCCGGCATGTACCTGCGCGACGCGCCGGTGGCGGAATTCCCCATGGGCTGGTCGATCATCCTTTTCGGGGTGCTGACGCTGCTCGTCCACGGGCTGCGCCCGCTGTTTCTGCGCGGGCGGTGGGATTTGCATTGCGTGGCCAGCGGCGTTTGCACGGTCGCCATTCTGGTGACGCAATACGCGCTCATCACCTTCAAGCGCGGCGGGCTGGAGTTTCCGCACGACCTCTGGGTGCGGCTGCTGTTGCCGGGGGTTTTTGCGATGCTGCTGGCCCCGGCGGTGTACTTCGGATTTTACGTCTTGGCGGGGTTGTTGAACTACCCCGTGCGCATTTACGAGGACGAACGCCGCCGCCGCGCCCGCGCCGAGGGGTTGTAGCCGCCCACGGGTTAGACCATGGCTACCTCGACGGATTCGGCGGTGGGACGAGGTGGTGGAACCGGCATCCCTTCCTCCCGCGTTGTTTCCAGGTGAAACTCAATCGCTTCGCGAATCAGCGCAACGACCTCTGCCCGGCTTTCAGCCGCCGCGACGCCACCCGGCGGAAGATCGGGCACGTAGGCGCCGTAGCTCGTGGGTCCCTCTTCAATCACGACGGTATAGCGCATCGAGTGATTCCTTTAGACCAGTTGGTTTGAGGATACTGTTGAGCGTGCCCGGCGGAACGTCAACGCCCGTGTGTCCCGCGACCGTCACGAGACCTTGCTTCCGTGGGTGCTTGTAGTGACGATGGCTACCCCGGGTACGGACCGGCTACCAGCCGTCCTCTGTGATGAGCCTGATGATACCGCGTACTTTCACTAAAGTGGGGTATCAGAAGGTTGGACGGACCACGAGATATCTTCCCATTCGTCGATTTGCCGGGTGAGCCAGCCTTTCCGCTAGCGTTTTCTGCCGTCAGCGTTTACACTCCATCTCTCATCGCCCGCCGCTCCGATCATGGCTCTGTTCAAGACTGAATCCCGCATCCAGATCATCGGGTTGTTTTTCCTGTTGGGCATCTCCGCCATCATCGGCAAACTCTGGTGGGTCCAGGTCATCAGGAAGGATTATTACGTCCAGAAGATTCGCGGCTCGGGCGAGGTGACCGTCCGCATCCCCAGCGTCCGGGGCGAAATCCGTGACCGCAACGGCCTCGTTCTGGTGGGCAACCGGCCGAGTTTTTCCGTCGATTTCATGCTCGACGAGATGGTCAAGGGCTACGGCCAGGCTTTCGGCCGCAAGAACGTCCCCAAGGCCAAGCACATCTTCACCGTGGGCGGCGTCTACAAGGAGACCCAGGAGCCGGACGTGGTCAAAATCGTGCAGGAGACCGTCCTGCCCCGGTTGGAGCAACTCGGCTTGCACCAGGCCTTCAGCGACAAGCAGTTGGTCAAACATTTCTACACGGATCGCTTGGTGCCCTTCACCTACATGGAGGACATCAAATTCGCCGACATGGCGAAGATCAGCGAGCGCGACCTCGGGCTGCCCGGCGTCGATACCCCGCAGCGGGCCGTGCGCGAGTACCCCTTCGGCGCGCTGGCCGCCCACGTGCTCGGCTACGTCGGCCAGGAGAACGATACCGACGAGGAGGAGGCGAAGAAATACACTTATTACCAGCCCGACGTGGATGGCAAGGCCAACGTCGAGCAGTCGATGGACAAATGGCTGCGCGGCCAGCCCGGCAAGCGCATCGTCAAGAAAAACGCCAAGGGCGTCATCGAGGGCGACCTGCCCGGCGTCCCGCCCGTCACCGGCAACGACGTTTACCTGACCATCGACGCCCGCATCCAGGCCATCACCGAAGAAGCCCTCCGTTCGGTGGGCCGGGGCGCGGCGGTGGTCGTCGATCCCGCCAACGGCAACGTGCTGGCCATGGCGTCCGTGCCGTCGTTCGATCCCAACACGTTCATCCCCAGCATCTCGAAGCCGGACTTCGAGAAAATCATCAAGGACGACACCAACCCGATGACCAACCGGGCCATCTTGTCCTACGCGCCCGGCTCGACCTTCAAAACGATCACCGCTCTCGCCGGTCTGATCACGGGGAAGGGAAACAACAAGTACACCTGCTCGGGCGGCGTGCCCTACGGGGGCAAGTACATGCACTGTTGGATCGGCCAGAAGGGCGGCAGCCACGGGACGCTCGACCTCGAAGGCGGGCTGAAGAACTCCTGCAACGCGTACTTCTTTCAGTACGGCAACGCCGCCGGGGTGGACGCCATCGACAAGGTGGCCCGCCTGATCGGCATCGGCCAGAAGACGGGCATCGAACTTTCCAACGAAGCGGCGGGCATCCTGCCGGGTAAGGAATGGTTCTCCGTCCACGCCCCGCGCGAACGCTGGAGCGACGGTCACACCGCGAACCTGAGCATCGGCCAGGGCTACGTGCAGGCCAGCCCGTTGCAGATGGCGCTGGTCGCCGCGATGTTCGCCAACGGCGGCACCTGTTATTACCCGCGCCTGATCGACCGCGTCGTGGACCGCAACGGCCAGGACGCCGTCGATCCCGACACCGGCAAGCTCGTCGCCCAGGGGCCGCGCGTCCGTGCCAACCTCCAGACCGATCTCGGACTCAAGCCGGACCAGATCGAACACGTCCGCCACGGGATGTGGCGGGTCGTCAACGACGCGGGCGGCACCGCCCCGCACGCCAAACTCAAGAACGTCGAACTCGCGGGCAAGACCGGCACCGCCGAGTTCTGGCGCAACGGCGTCAAGGACAACCACACTTGGTTCATTTGCTTCGCGCCGTACCAGCAGCCGAAGTATGCCATTTGCGTGTTCATCCAGGGGGCCAAGGGCGGCGGCGTCACGGCAGGTCCGTTGGCGGCGCGCATCATGGACGAAGCCCTCTCGCTGGACGCCGGGAAGTACGTCGTCAAGGTCCAGCCGCTGGAACCCGCCAAGGGCAGCTTCGCGTTCATCAACAACATTGATTTCAGCAGCGACGTGCCCGTGCAGATGGCCGCCAACGCCCAGGACGCCGAGAAGAAAAAGTTTCTGACCCCGGTCGCCGCTCCCAAGAGGGGGTCCATCCTGACGCCGGTGACGGAGGACGGCGACGACGAGACCCCACCCCCCACCGACCGCGATTCCGACCCGGGCGACCATAACGCCGACCACGACCGCGTGACCACCGCCAAGCCCAAGGTGCGCGACACCGGCGACGACGATCAGGGGTCCGCCAAGGTCGCCAACAACGGCAGTGTGAACGCCGGCGACGCGGCGCTCCAGAAATCCATGCGGAAGTTTTTCCGACGCGATACCAACGGCGACAGCAGCCCGGACGACACCGAGGCGCAGACCAAAACCTTACGTAAACAACAAAAAGCTCAACAACAACGTCAACAGCATCTTGCCGCCAGCCAGCCGCCTCCGCAGGCAACCCCACCCCCGAAGCGCAAAAAGTTTCTGGGTCTGTTCTGAGCGAGTTCGGACCCTCGACCCGTCCGCCTTTCTCCGGCGGGCCAGCACGGTCGTTCGCTTGCTCGCGGGCCCGGCCGGATTCCCGGCTCCCGGCGTGCCAAGCGGCTTCTGCCTTTCTCTCTTCCCCTCCCCCCAAACTCCATGGGTTCCTCCCTTTCACTATTCTCACCATCTGTCACTCAACAAACCCTTTCCATGATTGAAAAAGTTAAACGCATCCTCGGGCTCTCGAAAAAGAAGCAGAGCAATTTGCTCCTCATCAACGTCGAGAAACTCGAACGCCGCGTCGCCCTGCTCGAAGACGGCGTGCTCGAAGAATACAACGTCGAGCGCGTCACCGACCGCAACATCGTCGGCGGTATCTTCAAGGGCCGCGTCAAGAACATCGAGCCCGGGCTCAAGGCAATGTTCGTCGATATCGGCTACGAAAAAAATGCGTTCCTCCATTTCTGGGACGCGCTCCCCGGCCTGGATGAAACCAAGGTCGAGCGCATCGACCGCGGCGACAAGGGCGGCAACAAAAACAAGGGCCAGAAGAAGCCCACCGCCAAGGATATCCCGACCCTCTACCCGGTCGGCAGCGAGGTGCTGGTGCAGGTCACCAAGGGACCCATCGGCACCAAGGGGCCGCGCGTCACGACGAACCTGTCGCTGGCGGGGCGTTATTTGGTGCTCATGCCCTACAGCGACGGCAGCGGCATTTCCCGCAAGATCGAGGACTCCAAGGAGCGCGACCGCCTGCGCAAAATCCTGCGCGCGCTCGA
>CAXUGY010000018.1:0-59606 GCA_964250695.1 uncultured Chthoniobacterales bacterium
TGCTCAAAATGGCGCAGGACCGCATGAGCGTGGCGGACCTCAAGATGTACAACCGTTCGCTCAAGGAATTGCGCGAGGCGGCCCGGCTGTTCGCGCGGTACACCAGATTCCGCAAGGTCTCGGTCTTCGGCAGCGCGCGCACCTCGCCCGACGCGCCGGAGTTCATCGCCGCCCAACAGTTTTCGCAACGGATGACCGAGCATGGTTATATGATCATCACCGGCGGCGGCGACGGCATCATGGGTGCCGCGCAGCAGGGTGCCGGACGCGAACAGAGCTTCGGGTTGAACATCGCCCTGCCGTTCGAGCAGAGCGCCAACCCGACCATCGAGGGCGATCCCAAGCTGGTGAATTTCAACTATTTCTTCACCCGCAAGCTCAACTTCATGAAGGAGAGCCACGCCATCGCGTTGTTTCCCGGCGGGTTCGGCACGATGGACGAGGGCTTCGAGGCGTTGACCCTCCTGCAAACCGGCAAGGCCAAGATGATCCCGCTGGTGCTCGTCGATGAGCCCCAGGGCCACTACTGGGAAACGTGGTACGACTTCATGCGCGGCCACCTGCTCAAGCTGGGCCTGATCTCGGAGGAGGATTTCTCGTTGTTCCGCGTCACCAACGACCTGACGGAAGCGGTCAACGAAATCAGAAACTTCTACCGGATCTACCAGTCCAGCCGGTACGTCGGTGAACAGATGATCATCCGGCTGTCCCACCGGCTCACCCGCCCGGCCATCGAAAAGCTCAACGACAAGTTCGGCGACATCCTCCGTAAAGGCCGCTTTTTCCAGGGTCCTGCCTTGCGCCAGGAGCGCAACGAGCCGGAACTGGCCCAACTGCCCCGCCTGATTTTCACGCCCCACCGCCGGAATTTCGGGCGGATGCGCCGTTTGATCGACGCCATCAACGCCAGCGACATCGAGCCGGGTCCCGCCGCCGAAGGCTCGCAGCCCTAGCTCTGAGACGCGCCGCCGTTTCAACGGACCCGGCTCAACGTGTCGCTTTCCCGTTCCTGTTGCCGCAACCGCAGAAAAAACTCCTCCTTGCGGTGGCGCACGATGGTGTCGAGCAATAATCCGCAACTCAGGCTCAGCGCGGAAAGCAGGCTCAGGCCGGTCGCCAGAATCGCCAGCGGCACATGGTAGACGTAGCGGTGCCGCAGATAGTCACGGATCGGGAACCACCCCGCCAGGAGGCATGTCACGAGTAGTCCCAAACTCAGCAACGAGAAAAAGGGGAGGGGTTTGCAGTCCTTGATGATGGTCAACAGCGTCCAGATGACCCGGGTGCCGTCGGGCAGCGTCTGCAACTTGGAAAACGAGTCGGCGGGCCGCGAACGGTAGAGCACGTCCACGTTGCGCTGGACGAACCGCTTGTCGATGGTCTGCATGACCAGTTCCGCCTCCACCTCGAAGCCCGTGGCGATCAGCGGTACGTGCCGGTAAAAACGCCGGGTAAAGAGCCGGTAGCCGGAGAACAAATCGCCGCAGGAAAACCCGAACACCACCTCGATGAATCTCGACAGCAGATGGTTGGCCCACTGGTGGGTGCTCTTGAAAGCCGTGCCGTCAGGCGAGACCCGGCAGCCGCACACCGTGTCGCCGCCTTCCTCGCGCATTTTGGTGAGGAGCTTGTGAGCCTCCGTCGCGGGGTAGGTGTCGTCGCCGTCCACCATGAGCAGGTAGTCGGACGACGTTTCCTGGAACAGCCGCTGCACGGCGTTGCCCTTGCCCTTGCGCGGTTCGGAGATGACTTCCGCGCCGTGTTCGCAGGCGATCTGCGCCGTGCGATCCGTGCTCGCGTTGTCGATGACCAGCAGCCGCGCTTCGGGAAAAGCCGCTCCGAAATCCACGACCACCTTGCCGATGGTCAACGCCTCGTTGTAACAGGGAATGCCGATGGTGAGATCGATCATGCAGGGAGGGGAGGGGAGGAGCGGCGTCGGCGGGAAATCCAACGTGCCACGGCATCTGCGAAAGCAAAGAAATACAACCACCAGAATGGTTCCAGCACAAAGCGATAACGCGGCATGATGGCCCCGGTCAGCGTCACCGTAAACCACACCCCGGCCAGAATCGGCAAGAAAGCCCAATGGAATGCCCGGAACCGCCCCGGCATCGTCAGGGAGACGCCTGCGCCCAACAACGCCACCACGTAAAACCAGGGCAACCCGGGGAGTTCGTAATCTTCACTGAAGCGACGGTCCGGCAGATGCAAGAATCCGAGGGTTTCCATCCACGCGTGCTCCCAGCGGTTGTACCAGCCGACGCGCCGCTCGTCGTAGCGACCGTAAACAAAGCTGGTGATGGCGTCCTCGCTGCCGAGCGGCCCGCCTGCCAGCCCGACGCCGAGCACATCGCTGCGCTTCATCCCGCGTTTGAGCGCGCGGTACTGCCGGGTCTGCAACTCGTGGTTGGTGAATTCCCCGCCGCTGTCGTCCTCGATCCGGGCCAGGAACCGCGTACCCACGATCCGGGGCAGGGCAAACGGGTTTTGGCGCGCCGTTTCGAGCGCCAGGCGCAGGCAAAGTTTGTTGAGGTTCTTCGCGTTGTATTTGGCGGGAGCGCCGAGGTTCATCTCCGGGTGTTTCGGGGCGTAACAGGCGATGATTTGCTCGGAAAGCCGCTTCTCCACGCGGACCACGTCGTTGGAAATTCGTCGCGCCCGCTCGCGGCGCAAACGGTCGCGCATCGGGCGCAAACACGGCATCAGGTCGGGAGCGACGCGGGAATCGTCCGGGGCCAAATGCAGGACCGAGGCGTACAGGAGAATCCCCGCCTGCGCGGTGCGGGTGGCCAGCAGCGTCACCGCGCAGAAAGCTGCCACCACCGCCAGCTTGGCCATTTCCAGCCGCCACGAGCGCAGGTAAACTACACCCACCAACACCCCGAACGCCAGGAACAACCGCCCCTCGGGCCGCGCACCGGCGGTAAAGAACAACGCCGCCAGCAAAAATCCGAGCGATTCCCAGCCCGGACGCCGCACGAACAGCGTGCCCGCCAACGCCGCCCAGACCACGCAAAACACGTAATGCGTCTCCGCCAACAGTGTGTGCTCGAACCACAGCAGCGACGGATGCACCGCAGCCAGCACGGTCAGCGGCACGATGATCGCCCGCCAGAACGTAAACCACAGCCGTGCCAGCGCCCCCACCATCAAAACGAGCAGCGTGCCAAGCAAATGCTGACCCGCCGGGATCACCACCAGCGCCGGGACGTGCAGGAGAAACGGCAGCGTGTAGAGCAGCGGGGTGAGAAACGTTTTTTTGTTGTGCAGGGTCAGCCGATGCCCGTGCAGCAGGTCGTAGGGCGTTTGCAGGAAATCCGGCGTGTCGAAATGGAACTGCCCGTAAGGCATCGACGCCGTCAGCCAGACCCGGATGAGCACGGCCACCAGGACTCCCGGCACGCAATACCATAGAAATTCGTGCAGGCGGCGGTCACAGAGTCGGCGTTGCCAGCGTGGGGGGAGCGGCGGATTCAAAGTAGGAGCGAATCTCAAAGCAAACCGGCGCGGGAAAGAAGGAAAAACTTTCGATGTGCCTGGTGGAGTCAGCAAGCCGCCACCCGTTCTTTTCTAGAAGGTTGAAATTTTTCTTTCTTCCGGGACGGTGATTCCCCGAACCTGCCCGCGATGCCCGCCATCCCCTTTCGCCGGACTTTTGTCCCTGCCGCCCGTCGTCTGCCGCGTTGGTTGCGGTCCCCTTCGCCCACGGCGGAGCGCATCGGCTGGCTGCTCGTTGCCGTCTGCCTGCTCGGGGACCGCTGGTTCGTGGCAGCCCACCTGCCAACCTACGTCTGGACGCGCGACAGCGGCAGCTACCTCGCACCGGCGACCGCTTGGATGCAGTCCGGCCAATGGATCACCAGCGCGCGGCGCGGGCCGGTGTACTCGTTGTTCATCGCGGCAATTCTCAAAGCGGGCGGCACGCTGGCGACGGTCGCCACCGCGCAAGCCGTGATCGGCGTGTTCACCGCGTGCCTCACGATCTGGATGGCGCGCGTCTGGTTGGGCCGCCGTGCGGTCATCCCGCTGCTGGTCTGTTCCCTTTTTTACGCATTTTACGGAATGCCGGTGGAACTGGAACGCCTCATCCGCAACGAAACGCTGCTGACCCTTTTCTCCACGGTGGCGTTCGGCGCGTGGTTCTTTGCCCTGCGCCGAGGTTCGTCGGCCTGGGCTGCCACCAGTGGCCTTTTCACTGGCTTGATGCAACTGCTCAAAGGCATTTTTCCGGTGTTTCCGTTGATCGTCGTGCTGCTCATCGCCTGGAACTGGCGGCATCGCCCGCCGCGCGCCGCCATCTTGGCGGGCTGCTATCTCGCGCTGTTTCTGCTGCCGCTCGTCGGTTCAAAACTTTACAGCCGACTGAGTGGCACCACCCGCCCGCCGGAGCCGGAGGATGGCCAGATGTTCTATGGCCGCACCGCCCAATGGACCTACCTCGACGGCGGCATCGTGCCCGACCTCAAGCCGCGCATCCACGATCAGGCCGCCGCTTACGCCGACCGTTTTCGCCGCACGGGCAAGCTCGACAACAACGAGATCGTCAAGCGCACGGTGATCCCCAGCCTCAAGACGATCCTCGTTGACGAACGCGGGCAGACGCTGGTGGATGTGAACCGCCTCTGCTGGAAGCTTGGCCTGGAAGCCGTCGCGCACCACCCGGGGGCGTACCTCCGTCAGTTCGCTCACGACCTGTACTACCTGAATTTCATCTCGGCCCAGCGGTTCGTCCTCTTCCAGCCCAAGCAACTCGCTTCCGCGGTCAAGGACGCGGACAAATACGTCGAAGCCCACCCCACGGGCGACGCGGCCCTGACCGCCCGGATCTTCGACCTGCCGCGAACGCACGCCGTCGTCAGGCAGGCCACCGCCGGCAGAGGCGCGCTCGTCCGTTATTCCCGCTTCATGAAGGTGGCCGGTTGGCTGCGGCTGCTTTCCCCGGTGTTTCTGACGACCTTGTCGCTGCCGCTGCTCGTCTGGGCGTGCCGGGGCAGGGAACGGCTCTTCTGGTTGGGGAACGCCTTGCTCTGGTTCTATTATCTGGTGCTGCTCAGCACGGTGGGCCGCCCCTTGGACCGCTACCTCATGCCGGTGCTGCCGCTGATGTTCTGGGCGATCACCGCCGCACTCACGGCGGCATGGACCCGGCTGCCGGGCCGGTTCCGTCTGGGGTGGGGCCCCGGTGCCTTCTAATCGCGGTCGGCGTCGTCCGCTGAGAATGGCTGCCCGTTTGCAGCGGGTGCTGGCGACGTTTCCGCTGGTCCGTCGATTTGAAAGGGTGTCAACACCCGCTGGGCCGGTCTCACTTCCGGCTCCACCGGCGTGCTCCTCGCCGACGGGGCGGGCGGTTCCGCAGGAGGCACGCGGCGCGTGGCCGGGACGGGGGTGCGCCGGGCGTGGCGATCCGGCGGCGGCGCCAGACCGGGAACCAGGTCGGGACGCATGAGCCGGATTTCCGCCGCCGCCCGGGTCTCGGTGCCGTCGAGATGGATGGTCTGGCGCGTTTCCGGCCAGTCCTGATAACGCGCGATCAACTGGTGGTCCCCGCGCGGCAGGCGGACCCGGCAGGGCGTGGTGCCTAGAACCTCTTCCCCCAAGCGAATCTGCGCTCCCAGCGGCACGCTCTCCAGGCGCACCCACGCAAACTTTTCCTCGACCGGGGTCGGCGGCGGGACGGGAGCTGCCTCGGCTGCCAACGGCGTCGCCGTCGGCGCAGGCGGACGTTCTTTCGGCGCGGCTGCCGTCCGTTCGGCTTTCGGCGTGGGCAGCAGGGAAAGGGGCAAGCCTGCCGCAAGCGGCGCCGGGGTGGCCGGACGAGGCGTTGACCGCCTTCCGTTCATCACCGGCCCCGGTTCCGTGGTCCTTTTTTTGGCCATGGGAGCCGCGACAGCGTCGTGCGTGGGCATCTGTTGCAACAACCACGCGAGCACACCGGCAAATCCCAGCACGAACACCACCGCCAGTCCGATGATCCCCGCCAGCCAGCGGCCCGGATGGGCGCGTTTCCCGGTGACCAGCGAGAGCCGGTCCCACGCACTGCCTGCCACCGGATCAACCGGGCTACGCGTCTCCGGCCCGTTCCCATCCTGAAAAAAAGTGGCCACCGACTCGCCGCCCGCAGACTCCTCGTTCGGAGCGGTTGCCTCCGCGAACGCCAACGACTCCACCGTGCTCCCGTGCGACGGCGCGCTCGTTGCCGCCGCGATCCTCCTCGTGGCCGGTGTCGCCGCCGCGGGTTTCGGCACGGCGCCGGTCCGGGCCGCTGTCTGGCGGGTGATGCCCCGGACCGGCTCCCCGCCGCTGGCCGCTGCCAGCGCCGCGTGCAATTGCCAGCCGTGGACGCACGTTCCCCCGCCGGTCAACGCCTGTCGCAGCAACAGATTGGCCTCTTCGTTCAACACGGGCAGCGAGGCGTAACGCGTCCCCTGGCTTTCGCCGTCGGAACCATGGACCGTCGGCCTCCCACCCAACAGTTCGTAGACCAGCGCCGCCAGGGCCTGCGTGTCCTGGCCGCCTCCCGGCGCTGCCCCCGGCACCAGCGTCGCGCCGCCTGCCCAGGTATCGAGCGCCAGCGGGTCGCGGCGGGGCCGGAACGCGTGGATTTTCAGCGACCAGTCCGGCCATTCCGCGAAACTCCGGGGCAGCAGCGCACGGACCTGCAAACCTTCCTCCGCGGCGGCGGCCAGCCCGGCGAAGGTCAGGTGCAACGCCGTCAGCGAGAGGTCCAGGCGGCCCAGGCGGCAGCGCGCCGCGTGGTCGGTCGCCGAGGCCGCCTGTTCGAGCAACCGCAGGGTTTCCGCCACCGGCAACGCGCCGCCCCGGGCGGCGAGCAGATCACGCACCGTGCATCCGGCGAGCCATTCTTCCACCAGAAACGCCGTGGCCGGGGGAACGGATCGTTCGAGCGCGATGATCTGCACGAGCCGCGGGTGCGCCGCCGCCTGGACCAACCGCACTTCCTCCGCCGGATCGTGCGGCCCGCCGGTAGGCAGCAACATTGCTTCCGGCAGCAGCTTGACCGCCGTCAGCCGGCCCCCCGCCGACTCGTCGCGCGCCTGGAACACCCGGACGCCGTCCCGCCCGCCGATCTCGCGCAACAGCCGGTAGCGCGCGCCGAGCAGTGTGCCGGGTTGGGGCGTCGGTCCCCCGGTCCTCGCCGCCCTGTCCACGTCTGCCGCCTGCAAAGCCCGCGCGGGCAGATGCAAATCCTGCTTCCTCGCCGTCCCCTGGACTTCCCCCAGACACGCCTCGATCTCGGCGCGCAATTCCACCGCGTTTTGCGGACGCCGCGCCGCGTCCTTTTCGAGCAGATGGGCGAGCAGCTTGCGCACGCCCGGCGGTAACCCGGCGGGCAGTTGCTCCCAGGGCGGCGGTCGCGTCAACTGCCCCTGGCAGACCGTGGCCAGCGACCCCGCAAAGGGCGCGCGCCCCGTCAGCAAAAACCACGCGGTGACCCCCAAGCTGTAAATGTCCGAGCGCGCGTCCAGCGGTCGCTCTTCCAGTTGCTCCGGGCTGGCGTACTGCGGGGTGCCCACGAACCCGCCCATCGTCAGCGGCGGGGCGTTCTCCGCCGTCGCGGCGGCGCGGGCCAGCCCGAAGTCGATGACCTTGACGACGGTTTCCTCGTCGGCGTCCTCGTGCGTCACCATCAGGTTCGCCGGTTTGATGTCGCGGTGGACGAGGTGCTGCCGTTCCGCCGCCGCCAGCGCGCGCGCTACTTGCAGGATCACGCGCAGGGTGTTTTCCACCGACAGCGCGCCGCCCCGGCGGACCACTGCGTCCAGCGTCTCCCCGTCGATGAACTCCATCGCGTAGAAGAAATGCTCGCCGTCGTTGCCCAGGTGGTAAACGCTGGCGACGTTCCGGTGCCGCAGCGCCGCCGCCGCCCGCGCCTCGCGCACGAAACGCTCCCGGGCCTCCGGGTTCTCGACCAGCGCGCTGCTGACTACCTTGAGCGCGACCTCGCAGCAAAGGTTCACGTCGAACGCCTTGTAAGTGACGCCCATCGCTCCCCGGCCAAGCTCCCAGGGCGTGCCGTCGTCCCGGCGGAGCACCTCGTAATGCTGAAAACTGCGGGCAGGTTCGGTCATGTGCAGGGCGGCGAGGCGGTCCCGTCAACGGCGTCCGCCTACCTTGGCGCGTTCCGGGTGATTCTTCAACGGCTGTCGGACGCCAACTATTCGATGTTTTTTCCGCCCGCGACAAACCGCCCGTGTTATCTTGGAACCTTCGCCCCTATGGAAATGGAACCCGCCGCCCGCGCCGTCGTTGCGCGCCTCCAGAAAGCCGGTTTCACGGCGTATTTTGCCGGTGGCTGCGTGCGCGACGCCCTGCGCAAAGTCCCGCCGAAGGATTTCGACGTGGCCACCGACGCGCGGCCCGCTCAGGTGCAAAGTCTTTTCCCTCGCAACGTGGCCGTCGGCGCGCACTTCGGCGTCATCCGGGTGTTGGACGGGGGCTACCAGTTCGAGGTCGCCACCTTCCGGGCGGACGGCGCGTACATCGACGGACGCCACCCGGAAGGGGTCACGTTCACCACCGCCCGGGGCGACGCCGAACGCCGGGATTTCACGGTCAACGGCATGTTCTACGACCCCGTGGCCGACCGGGTCATCGACCACGTCGGCGGCCAGGCCGACCTGGAGCGGCGGGTGCTCCGGGCCATCGGCGATCCGCAAGCCCGCTTCCGGGAGGACCGCCTGCGGCTGCTGCGCGCGGTGCGGTTCGCCGCCACGCTGGGCTTCGAGGTCGATCCGGCCACCTGGGCCGCCGTCCGCGCGCAAGCCGGGGAAATCGGCGCGGTCAGCGCGGAGCGCATTCAAGACGAACTGGTCAAAATCTTCACCGCCCCGACCCGGGTGCGCGGTTTCGACCTGCTCGATGCCAGCGGACTGCTGCGCCAGGTCTTGCCCGAACTCGACGCCTGCAAAGGCTGCGAGCAACCGCCGCAGTTCCATCCCGAGGGAGACGTGTTCGTCCACACGCGGCTCATGCTCTCGTTGCTGCCGGAAGTGGTCAGCGTCCCGCTGGTGTTTGCCGTCCTGTTGCACGACATCGGCAAACCGCCCACCGCGCAGGTGGACCCGACCGGCCGCATCCGTTTCAACGGCCACGAGCACGTCGGCGCGGACATGACCCTCCGCGTGCTGGAACGCCTGCGTTTCTCCCGCGCCGTCACGGACCTGACGGTGGAGGCGGTCCGGCAGCACATGGCGTTCAAGGACGTGCCACAGATGCGCGTGGCCAAGCTCAAGCGGTTCATGGCGCGCCCCGGGTTCGAGGACGAGATGGAACTCCACCGCGTCGATTGCCTGGGCAGCCACGGTTTCCTGGACAACCACGCTTTCCTGCGGGTCAAGCAGGACGAATTCGCCCACGAACCCCTGATCCCCAAACCGTTTGTCACGGGGCACGACCTGTTGGCGTCCGGCCTGAAGCCCGGCCCGAAGATCGGCGAAATTCTCGAAGCGGTGCAGACCCGCCAGTTGGAAGGCGCGTTCCCTGACCGGGATGCCGCGCTGGCCTGGGTGAAGTCCGAGTTCCCCGGTGTGGCACCCGCCGCCTGATCCCCCCGCCTATTCGCTTTCGCCCGTCGGCGACCATTTCTTTCCCGAGCGGGTGCCGAAGATGGCGCTGCCGACGCGAACCAGGGTAGCGCCCTCTTCGATGGCGACGAGGTAATCGCCGCTCATGCCCATCGAAAGGTGAGGCAACCCCACGCCTCCCGCGCTCTGTAATTCGTCCCGTATTTCGCGTAAACGCACAAAAAAAGGCCGCGAAAGTTCCGCTTCAGGCGCGAAGGGAGCCATCGCCATCAAGCCGACCACCTCCAACCGGTCAAGGCCAAGAATCTCTTCCATTTGCGACTGGATCGCGGTGGGAGAGAAACCAAATTTGCTCGCTTCGCCGGCCACGTTGACCTCCAGCAGAATGCGGGGCCGCTGGCCATCTTCTTCGGCGATCCGCTGGAATTGTTGCGCCAGACCCAGCGAATCGACACTGTGAAACAACTCGAACAACGGCAGGGCCGCGCGAATTTTGTTTTTCTGCAAATGCCCGATAAAGTGCCAGCGCAGCCTCCCGGGCAGAAGCGGAATCTTCGCTTTGGCTTCCTGCACGCGGCTCTCCCCGAAGACCATCTGGTCGGCATCGGCAGCTTCCCTGATCGTTTCGGGAGCATGCGTTTTCGACACGGCAACCAGTTCAATTTCTTCCGGTTGCCGACCCGATTTCTTCGCAGCCGTGATGATTTTCTCACGCACGATAGCGAGTGCTTCCATAGGGGATTGCATTAGTGAAAATAAGGGAGTTGACCCGGCGATAAGTTTTCCTTATGGTCAGCGTACTCTTGAATGCAAATTGAAACCTTCAAAGTCTTTTGTGACCTCGTGGAGACGGCCAGCTTCTCACGGGCGGCTTCGCTGAACTCGATCACGCAGAGCGCGGTCAGTCAACAGATCCGCGCCCTGGAGCAACGTTACGACGTGAGTTTGATCGAGCGCGGCAAAAAGAATTTTTCCGTCACCCAGGAAGGCCGCGCCTTCCTCGAAGCGAGCAAGGAGATTCTCCATACCTACGGCAACCTGGGCGACCGCATCCGCGAGTTGCAGAACGTCGTGGCGGGCCAGTTGCGGGTGGCCACGGTTTACAGTATCGGTCTGCACGAGTTGCCGCCGTTTCTGAAAAAATTCCGCGCGGTGTACCCGGAGGTGGAGGTGCTCATCGACTACCGCCGCTCCGCGCAGGTCTACAACGAAGTGCTCGAAGGCGATGCGGACCTCGGGTTGGTCGCGTTCCCGACCAAGCGCACGGGGCTGGTGATCGAAGATTTCTGGCGCGACAAGCTGGTGCTCATTTGCCATCCGTCGCATCCGTTGGCGGAGTGCAAGCGCATCAACCTGCGCGACCTCAGCGGCGAGAAGTTCATCTCGTTCGAGCCCGACCTGCCCACGCGCAAGGTCATCGACCGTTTGTTGCGCGAAGAAGGCATCGAGATCGTACCCGCCATGGATTTCGACAACATCGAGACGGTCAAGCGTGCCGTCGAAATCGAGAACGGGGTTTCCATCGTCCCGCTGTCGAGCGTCGCCGACGAAACTCGCAACGGCAGTCTCGTGGCCGTGGAGATCGAGAGCTTCGAGATGTGGCGTCCGCTGGGGGTGATCTACCGCCGCCACCGTGCCATCTCTCCGGCGCAGAAACAGTTCGTCGCCCTGCTCAAGGAAACCCGCTGGGTCGAGCAGGAAGGATTGCTGGACCCGCCCACCGCCGCCCGCGTATAACGGGCGGATGAGACGGCAGACCCCGCACGTTGCGCCCGGCTTGGGGCGTGTCTGGATGGCCGGGTCTTCCACCCACGCCCGAAATTCCCTGGTGAGCCGATCCCGGCGCGGATCGCCAACCGCTAAATTCCCCCTGGCGCCATGCTGAACTTCCTCTGGCTGGCGTTGATCCTCCTGTCGGTCGTCCTCGGCGAGTACAACGGGCAACTGGCTGCCGTGACCGTCGGCGCGTTCGAGGGGGCGAAGACGGCGGTGATGGGGATCGCCCTCCCGTTGGTGGGCACCCTGGCCATCTGGCTGGGCATCATGCGCTTGGCGGAACGCTCCGGGCTGGTGCAAGGGCTCGCCCACGCGTTGCGGCCGTTGATGCACTGGCTGTTCCCGGACGTGCCCCGCGACCACCCGGCGCTCGGCGCCATCGTCATGAACGTGGCGGCGAACATGCTCGGGCTGGGCAACGCCGCCACGCCGCTTGGACTGCGGGCGATGAACGACCTCGAACGGCTCAACCCGCATCCCGGCACGGCGACCAACGCCATGTGTACGTTCCTGGCGATCAACACGAGTTCCGTGCAGTTGATCCCGGCGACCGCGATTGCGATCCTCGTGGCGAACGGCGCCAAGGACCCGACCGCCATCGTCGGCACCGCCCTGTTTGCCACGTCCTGCGCCTGTGTCGCCGGGATCACGTCGGCAAAACTCCTCGAAAAATTGCCGGTCTTCGCCGTTCCCGTTGGGGCCATCCCGGAGCCGGTCAGCACGGGCGAGGGAACGGCGTCGGAAATTTCGCCGGTCGTCCCGCCTCCGCCGATGACCGCGTCGGGACCTTACATCCTCGTGCTCTTCTGCTTGTTGGCGGTGGCGGCGTTCGGTTGGGAGGCGTTCCACCGGCAGGCGTCAACCTCGCTGGGCGGTCACGTCGGCCCGTTCCTGCGGATGATCGGCGCGGTTTCCCTGCTGGCCGTGCCGTTCATGCTGGCGTTTTTTCCATTGTACGCGGCGGTGCGCCGGATCAAGGTTTACGAGGAATTCGTCGAGGGGGCGAAGGAAGGATTTCCGGTCGCGCTGCGGATCATCCCGTTCCTCGTGGCGATGCTCGTGGCCATCGGGATGTTTCGAGGCAGCGGCGGGATGGACCTCCTGACCCACAGCCTGCGCCCCCTGCTCGACCGGATTCATTTCCCGGCGGACCTGTTGCCGATGGTCGTCATGCGTCCGCTCAGCGGCAGCGGGACGCAGGGATTGTTCACCGACCTGGTAAAATCCTTCGGGCCGGACAGCCTGCTGACCCGCACGGCGGCCACCATCTACGGCAGCACGGAGACGACTTTTTATGTGATCGCCGTTTACTTCGGTTCGGTGGCGGTTCGTCGCACCCGCCACGCGATTGCCGCCGGTTTGATCGCCGACCTGACGGGCGTCGTGGTCTCGGTGGCCATCTGCCGACTCATGCCCGGTTGGAGATAAATCCATGCACCGGCGGTCCCGCAAACGAATCGATCATCGCGGCTTCGGACCGACGGGGAGCAGGAAAGTGCTTGCATTCCCGGACTGGACAAGCCGTCAGGTTCTGTCAAAGTGCCCGCCGACGACCCCATTTTAACCATGCCATCCTTTGCCCTGTTTCTTATCCGGTTCATCCAGCGTCCGTTTCAGGTGGCGTCCATCATGCCCAGCTCGAAGACCATGATCGGTCGGGTTGCGGATAAGATGAACCTTTCGCGCCCCGTCGTGGTGGCGGAGTACGGCCCCGGCGAAGGCTGCCACACCCGCGAGATGCTCAAACGCGCCCACCCGGAGTCGAAGTTTCTGCTTTTCGAGTTGGACCCGGAGTTCTGCCAGGATTTGGAACGGCAGTTCGCGCACGACCCGCGGGTGACGGTCATCAACGGCGACTGCGCCACGCTGCCCGAGGAGCTGGCGCGTCAGAACCTTTCCCATTGCGATTACGTGCTTTCCGGCATCCCTTTCAGCATCCTGGAGATCGGCAAGAAACGGCAGGTTCTCCAGAACACTTACGACGCCCTGGCCCCCGGCGGCGATTTCGTCATCTATCAGGTGACCAACGAGTTGCGCGCCCATTGCGTGCCGGCCATTTTCCCGCGTGCCGACAGCGAATATTGCCTGATCAACGTGCCGCCGATGTTTATCACGGTGTTTCACAAGGATGCCGTCCCTGCTCCGGGCGCCTCCAGCCGCAACCACGGCGGCAACGGCCAGCACGCCAAGAGCCGGAAGGGCCGTGCCGTCGCTGCCGATTCACCCGTCCGCTGAGGCTCACGCCATCCGCCGTCTCCCCCCGATGACGACCCCGGCCACCCGCACCGAAAAAGACAGCATGGGCGAGATGCCCGTGCCCGCCGATGCCCTCTACGGCGCGAGCACGCAACGTGCCGTGCTCAATTTCCCGATCAGCGGCTACCGCTTTGGCCGCTCGTTCCTGCGCGCTCTCGGTCTGGTCAAACAGGCCGCGGCCCGCGCCAACCAGGAGTTGGGCAAACTCGACGCCACGCAGGCCCGTCTGATCGACCAAGCGGCGGAGGAACTCATCGGGGGCCACCTGGACGCGCATTTTCCCATCGACATTTTCCAGACGGGTTCGGGCACCAGCACGAACATGAACGCCAACGAGGTGTTGGCCAACCGCTGCTCGCAGCTTGCCGGTCAGCCCATCGGCTCGAAAAAGCCGATCCATCCGAACGACCACGTCAATATGGGGCAGTCGAGCAACGACGTGATCCCCACGGCGATCCACGTCGCGGCGGCGGAAACGCTCCAGAACGACCTGATCCCCGCGTTGCAGGAACTTTACGAGGCGTTGGGCGACAAATCGCGTGAGTTCTGGGACGTGATCAAGATCGGGCGCACGCATCTGATGGACGCCACCCCGGTGCGCCTGGGGCAGGAGTTCGCGGGCTACGCGCGGCAGATCCAGAGCGGCAAGGCGCGTGTCCTGGGTGCCCTGCGGGCGGTGGAAGAATTGCCCCTGGGCGGCACGGCGGTCGGCACGGGGCTGAACTGCCATCCCGACTTTCCGCGCCTGGCCATTTCGCATCTGAGCAAGAGTACCCGGGTGCCGTTCCGCGAAGCAACGGACCATTTCGAGGCCCAGTCCTCCAAGGATGGGATCGTCGAGGCCAGTGGCCAACTCAAGACGGTGGCGGTGAGCCTTTTCAAGATCGCCAACGACGTGCGCTGGCTGAGCAGTGGTCCGCGTTGCGGCGTCGGCGAGATCGCTCTCCCCGCGACGCAACCGGGCAGTTCGATCATGCCGGGGAAGGTGAATCCCGTCATGTGCGAGGCGCTGATGCAGGCGTGCGCGCAGATGTTCGGCGCGGACACGACGATCACCTGGGCGGCGGCGGCAGGCAGCACGTTCGAGTTGAACGTGATGATGCCGGTCCTGGCCCATCATTTCCTGGAAAACGTGCGCATCCTGAGCAACGCCGTGCGCGCCTTCACCGAAAAATGCGTGCGCGGCATCGAAGCGAACACGGCGCGTTGCAACGAGTTGGTCGAGTACAGCATGGCCATGGTGACGAGCCTCGCGCCGATCATCGGCTATGACCGCGCGGCGGAAATCGCCAAGGAAAGCGCGAAAACCGGTCGGACGGTACGGCAGATTTGCGAGGAACAGGCGGTGCTGCCCGAGGCGGAACTCCGCGCCGCGCTCGATCCCGTCGAGATGACCAAGCCCGGCGGCGAGGGGTCGGCGGGAGGGTAGTCATGTCGCCCGGTCTCAGCATCGCCCGCGAAGACGCGCAGAACGCGGATGTCGGTCGGTTGCTCGACGCCATGTGTGCCGAGTTGAGCGCGCTCTACCAACGGCCACCCAGCCCGTTTGTCCTCGCAGGAGTGCTGGTGGTCGCGCGGCTGGATGGCGAGCCGGTGGGATGCGGCGCGTTGCGGCAAATCGACGCGAGAACGGTGGAAGTCAAACGGATGTACGTGGTCCCGGCCATGCGCCGCCGAGGCATCGCTCGCCGGGTCCTCGCCGAGTTGGAACGGGTGGCGGCAGAGCTTGGCAACCAAAAAGTGGTTTTGGAGACCGGGATTTTCCAACCGGAAGCACTGTCGCTGTACGATTCGGCGGGCTACCGGCGGACCGCAAATGATGGTCGCTACGCCGACAATCCTGAAGCGTGCTGTTTTGAAAAAGAGGTGGGATGCGGCCCCCGGTAGGTCTGCCCCCGTGCGATAGGTCGTCCCATGTCACCCCTCCGGCGGTCACCCTCCAAATCCAATCCGCTCGACCTCGTCCTGCGACTGCTCGGCGCGTTCTTCGCCGACGGACGCGGCGGCGCGCAAAAAGCGGCGAAAGCCAGTCTGGCTGTCGTCACGCTGAGCGTGGTGCTCACGGGCGGCTGGTATCTGTTTCAACCGCAGGAACGCAAACACGAGATCGCCCAACTCGTCGGCAACTATTCTCAGCCGCACAAGCGGATCAGAATCACGGAAGTCCTCTGGGACATCTGGACGCTGTACTTCCACCGGCCTTTCGTGCCGACCCAGGTCCAGACCGGCGAGGGAGCTTTGCTCGCAGGCGAACCCGAGCGCACCAGCTTTCCGCACGCGTTGCGCGTCCTCTACAACTCCGCGTACACCGTCGGCTATTGCGACGACCTGGCCAACCCCGCGTGGGTCGGGTACCGCGTCTTCGACATGGCAGGGCACCCCCGGCCACCCAAACGCCCGCCGAGCTTCTTCCTCGACCCCCGGACGACGGCGCGGGTCGAGCCGGGCGACTACAGTTCCAGCGGGTACGACCGGGGGCACATGGCGCCGAACTTCGCCATCGGCACACGCTTCGGCGCGGCGGCGCAGGACGAGACGTTCAAGATGTCGAACGTCTGTCCGCAACGGCATCGTCTGAACGCCGGGCTGTGGAAAGATTTGGAAGCGCGGGTCGCCGATAATTATGCGGGCCGCTATGGGCAGGTGTGGGTGCTCGACGGACCGATTTTCGGACCGGAAGACCGGCTCCAGCGGTTGCGCAACAAGGTGCCCGTGCCGCCGGGGTTCTACATGATCATCTTGCAGAAACACGAAGGCGGCGTGCGCGCGGAGGGATTCATTTTCGACCAGGAAGCGCCCGCCAGCGGATCGCTGGACGACTACGTCATCGGCGTGGGAGAAATCGAGCGCCGGACAGGCCTCCGTTTTTTCCCGAAGTTGGAGAAAGCCGCCCAGACGCAACTCGAACAATCCTCGCCCACGTCGGCGTGGTAGGCCGGGGGACAAGCCCGGGAGTTGCCGACGGTTCAATGTGGAACTATTTTGCATCCTCACGGTGATGCTGTGCGTTCCATGCAAGCTGATAATACCTCTATGCAAACCATCGCTGAACAGTCTCCTGCCACCGCAACCTCGACTTCGGCGGTTGGCCCTTTTCCCCCTTTCAGCCTCGCGCGGCTGCTGCGCACGGTGTTCGATCCGCACTCCGACGAGCGCGTGGCCATCCTGATCGACCTGCCCGACCCGCACCGCATGAAGGATTATGCTTTTCTGGCCGATCCGAAGCTCACCATCCAGAAAATCGCGCACGACACGTTTCAGCAGGGGCTGAAAAACGGCGTGCTCGCCGAGCTTGGACTGAGCGGCGGGGAGATGTTCGCTTATCAGGTCACGGGCGGCAGCAACCTCGATTTGCCGGACCTCGCCGTGGACGCCGCCGGGCGCGAGTTGAGCCTGGAACGCGATGTTTATCCTAATTACAAGATCATCCTGTGCATCTCGACGTATTCGGCGACCGCGCCGCTGACGGCGTTTGCGAAACAGTACGGCTTCCGTGGCGCGACGCTGCACGGGGTCAACCCGGTGATTCTCGCGTCCGGCTTGTCGGTAGATTACGATGAAGTGAGCAAGCAGGCGGAGAAGTTGCGGCTCGGACTGACGCGGGCCGAGTCGGTGGAAATCGATTTCGGCTACGGTGACACGACGTACCGGCTGCGTCTGGACCTCGGCGGGCAGGAAGCGCAGAAAAGCCACGGTCTTTGCCGGGGGGGACCCGACGTGGCCAACCTGCCGGCGGGCGAGGTGTATTTCGTGCCGACCGGCGCGGAGGGTGAGTTCCCGATGAAGTACGAGGATGGCACCCTGGGCCTGATGACCGTGCGGGACGGACGCGTGGTGGACGCCACGCTGCTGCAAGGGGCCGAGAGCACCGTGGCGGCGCACCGCGACAAGCTGCGCGCGGACCCGGCGGCCGGGGAGTTGGGCGAGCTGGGCTTCGGCACCCAAAAGCTGCCGGTCTCCGGTCGGGACATCCAGGACGAAAAAATCTTCGGCACGTTCCATATCGCCACCGGACGCAGCGACCACCTCGGAGGTGGGATCACGCCGGATAGCTTCGAGCACAAAGGCAACGCGACGCACGACGACATCCTCTACTCGCCGACCAAAACACCCGAGATCATCGGCAAGCGCGTGCTCATGCGTCGCGGCGGAGAAGCGGTGACGGTCATCGAGAACTATCAGCCGACGGATTATCTGCTCAAGCTGGTGGAGCAGTAATGTCGGTGAACCCCTACGAATCGGACCGACTGCTGGCGGAATACCTGCTGTTCCATTACGGCCAGCCGGAGGAAATCCTGCCGTGGCCGTTCGGTCCGTCGGGGGCGTTGGATTTCGCGGTGCGGGTGGTGAACGACTGCCTCGATCTGGCCGCGCTGCCAGCCCACGGACGCGCGCTCGACCTTGGTTGCGCGGTCGGCAGGTCGAGCTTCGAGTTGGCGCGGCACGTCCGCGAGGTCGTGGGGATTGATTTTTCGGCGAACTTCGTGCGGGCGGCGAACGCGTTGCGCGCACACGGTTCGCTGCCGTATCTGCGAACCGATGAAGGGCGGCTCGTCACGTCGCTGGAAGCGCGCGTGCCCGCGGACATTGACCGGAGCCGCGTCCGATTCGAGACCGGCGACGCGTGTGAATTGCGCCCTGACCTGGGAAGTTTTGATGCCGCGTTGCTCATCAACCTGATTGATCGCCTGCCGGAACCGCAACGCTGTCTGGACCGCTTGCCGGATTTGTTGCGTCCGAACGGGCAATTGGTCATCGCGTCTCCTTACACTTGGCTGGACGAATACACGCCGTCGGGCCATTGGCTGGGAGGTTACGAACGGGCGGGCCAACGGGTAAACACCTTCGACGTTCTGAGCGAAAAACTCGCGCCGGACTTCGATTTCGTTCGCGCGGTGAACGTGCCTTTCCTGATCCGCGAACATGCGCGGAAGTTTCAGTGGAGCGTCAGTCTGGCGGGTGTGTGGCGCAGACGGTAGCACTCACAACACGGTGGCCGTGGGGGCAAGCGTCTGGCGGCGCAATTGCCCGCAGGCGGCGGCGATGTCATGCCCTTTCTCGCGCCGCAACGTGGCGGCGATACCCCGGGAGTGCAGGATGTGTTGGAACGCTTTCTGGCGGGGAAGCGGCGGACGCCCCCACGTCAAGCCCTCGACGTGGTTGTACGGGATGAGGTTGACCTTGGCCTCCAGACCGGCGGCGATGCCGGCCAGAATCGTCGCCTGCTGCGGCGTGTCGTTCACGCCGTCGATGAGGATGTATTCGAAGGTCAGTTTCTGTTTCTTGCGGTCGTGATAGTAGCGGCAGGCGTCGAGCAGGACGGCCAGCGGATACTTGCGGTTGACCGGCATGATTTGCGTGCGCACTTCGTCGGTGGCTCCGTGCAACGAGATCGCGAGCCGGATTTGCAGGGGTTGATCGGCCAGGAGCCGGATCTGCGGAGCCAGCCCGCTCGTGGAAACCGTGATGTGCCGCGCGCCCAGGCCGATGCCCCACGGGGCGTTGATGATCCCGATGGCGCGGATGAGTTGGTCGTAATTGGCCAGCGGTTCGCCCATTCCCATGAAAACGAGGTTGTTGACCCGTTCGCCCGAGATTTCTTCCGCGCGCAAGATTTGCTCGACGATCTCGCCCGCGCGCAGGTTGCGCTTCCAACCGTCCAGACCGCTCGCGCAGAATTTGCAGCCGTAGGCGCAGCCGACCTGCGTGGAGATGCACAGGGTGCGCCGGTCGCTGGCTTCACCGTAAAGGGCGGGGGACGCGGGAATGAGCACCGTCTCGATCAACTGCGCATCGCTCAGGCGAAAGAGGAATTTCTGCGTGGTGTCGTTGGAGCCGAGACGGCGGACGACTTCGATGGAGGACAACGAGAAATGCTCCGCCAGCACCGCCCGGAGAGCGGCGGGCAGGTCCGTCATGGCGTCAAAGGTACGGACGCGTTTGCGGTACGTCCAGTCGAGTAACTGTCCGGCGCGGAACCCCGGCTGACCGTTCTCGGCGAGTTTGGCGACCAGCTCTTCACGGGTCAGTGACGTGACCTGCTCGACGGATGGTAACGCGCTGGACGCTGGATCGTTGGACTGCACGAGGGAAGCTTAACCCGGAAAAGGTCTCCCGTCATCTGTGGCCGTTGGGTTGCCGGGGTGAACGTTTTCGGTTAAGGGATCGGTTCCCGATGAGCACGGCTTCTAACCACACTTTCGTTCCCGTCGGCATCCTGCCGTGAAAACGGCGACTCCGCTGTCAATCGGTTTGCGCGCGGCGCGGGCAAACCTCTGGCCGGGAGTGTGCCTGCAACTGGTGATGTTGCTGATCGTGGTGGCGTATTTCCGTGCCGGTTGGGCGAGACCATCCTTCGATCAATTTGCCGCGTTGAAAGCGAAGGGCGGGTATTTTTTCAGCATGGCGGCAGCGGCCATCGCCGGGGCGGTGTTGCCGGAAATCCTCTCTGTCGTGTTCTTTCAAGGCGGACGCGTCACGAAGCGCACCCTGGAAAATCTGTGTTTCGGAGCAGTTTTCTGGGCGGTCAACGGGCTGATCGTTGACCTTTTCTACCGGGTGCAGGGCTTCTGGTTCGGCACGGCTCCGACGGCGGCCGTGCTCGTCAAGAAGGTGCTGGTCGATCAGTTCGTTTACAGCACGCTGTTCGCCGTGCCGTTCGCGGTCTGGTGCTACGAATGGAAAAACCGGCGGTACCGGACGAATGATTTCGGTGAATTTTTCACCGTCCGATTTTATCTGGAAAAGATCTTTCCGACGATGGTGGCCAACTGGGGCGTTTGGATTCCCGCCACGGCGTTGATTTACTCGCTGCCGCCGTTGTTGCAGATTCCGTTGTTCAACCTGGCGCTGACCTTTTGGGCGTTGATGCTCGCTTACATCAGTTCCAGCGGCGCGCGTTCGCCGGATGCGCTGCCCCTGGAATCTGGTAGACTAACCTCCAATCGTTTATGAAACCAATGGAACCCATGAAACCGATGAAGCCGCTGGAACCCATGCAGCCGATGTCCGGCGGTGACCGCTGGTGGCCCGAATCGCTCGGAGACGCTCCGAACTCGGTCGGCGGACAGAACGAGGTCCGTTACGCTTACTTTGACGACAAGAACCGTCTCGCGGTCGATACCGGCGACGGCAAAATTAGCGTTTACGACACCGGCGGACAAAAAATCTCCGGCGTGCAGCAGGCGCAGAGCGGTGGCCACCGGAAAGTGGTCTTCACCGGTCCGCAGGGCGAAATCGACCTCGATCAGCTCAAAAAAGCGGACGCTGGCAGTTAGCCCACGAAGAAGAATGCCATCGCCAGCATGATGTAAACGCCGAGCAGGAGCACGCCTTCAAACCACGTCGTCTCGCCGTCCTGCGAGATGGCGTTGACGGCGAGCGCCACGGCGATAAACGAGAGCATCTCCAGCGGGTTGGAAAACACCAGGTCCATGGGATAACCCATGGCGTGGGACAAGAAAACGATCAGCGGCGCCACGAGCAGGGCAATCTGGATCGTCGATCCCACCGTGATGGTCATCACGAGACCCATCCGGTTCTGCCGCGCAAAGTAGATGGCGGACGCCTTTTCCGGGATGTTGCCGACGACGGCCAGCACGATGATGCCGAGGAAGAACTTGGAGAGGTGCCAACCCTCCGACGTGGCTTCCAACGCGCCGCTGACCAACTCGGCCTCCAGGGCCGTAAAAATCGTGGCTGCCAACAGCACGCCGACCGAGACCCACAGTGGCCAGTGCAAACTGGGTGACCCCTCGGGATCGTCGATGGCGAAAATGTCGCGGTGCGTGATCAGCGTGTAAATCAGGTTGGCGACGTAGATCACGATCAACACACCGGCGACCCCGAGGCTCAATTGATGGTCCCTGCCGAGCACCTGCGCGGCCTGCGGCGAGTGCCGGACGGTGTAATCGAACAACGCGGGCAGCAGCAGCGCGATCACGCACAGGATCAGCATCGCCGACAACATGCTGGCGCGTTCCTTTTTGAAGGTCTGTTTTTCGCGGTGGATGCTGCCCGCCACGATGGCCAGTCCCAGCCCGAGCAGGCCGTTGCCGATGAACGCGCCGGTGATTTGCGCCTTAACCACTTCCATTTCGCCCGCCCGCAGGATGAAGATGGCGAGGATCATTTCCGGCGCGTTGCCGAACGTGACGTTGAGCAGGCCGCCGATGGCGCTGCCGACCTTGTGGGAAACTTCTTCCGTTCCCAGACGGATGTACTCGGAGAGCGGGATGATGGCGATGATCGCCGCCGCGAACACCCAGGTCGGCGGCTGATGATAATACGCCAGCGCCAACGACAGCGGAATGAACAGGAGGAGCAGGCGGATAAACACGGGCGCAATCTGACCGTCATCCGCCGTCCGCGTCAACCGGGAAAGGCCGGGTAGCCGACTTCACCGGAAATGACGGCTTAGGCCGGTGGAAGAATAGACTTCTGACAAAAGTGCCCATCGATAGCCGGAAGTTGTCTGCAGATTCCGCAGATTTTCGCAGAGGGAAGAAAAAAAGGAGGGTTCTGCTCTCCTGGCTTGGTTCGAAATCTGCGGAAATCTGCGGACCATCCCTGATTTTTGTTAAAGCTCTAATGTTCACCGGTGGATGGCGACCTCCAGGTGCCATGAGCCCAACCAGCAGTGGCCTTCTCTCTCCGGCGGCGAGCGGCGAGTGGCGCTCATGGTGCCCGGAGGTCACCATCCACCCGCGCTCCTGCACACCAAGATATTTTCTCGTGGATATTTAGGCGTGGTCGCGGTCGTGGACCTGCGCGGGCGGGCTGGTCGCTTCCACGGCGGTCAAGGCTTCGAGAATCTTGTAAGTGTGCTTGGCACCCTTCGGCACGACCCACGAATCGCCGGGGTTGAGAAGAAGGGTTTGTCCTTCCAGGTGCAGTTCGGCCTTCCCCTTGATGACGTAGCCCACGGTTTCGTACTCGCGCGACACCTCGGGGCGCGGCGCGGCGGGCGGTTCGTCGCTCCACAGACGCATGGCGACGTGGACGCCGCTGGCGAGGTATTTTTGCCCGAGTTGGCCTTCGGGTGAGGCTTCGGAACTGACTTTCGTGACGCTGGTATCGCTCATGGGAAAAGAGGTGAGAGGCAACTTCTTGTGCAGGGTTCCCCTTTGAAACGCACTCGGACCGTTTATCGGACGCAACGGACCGCCACGGCAAAATCAGTTCAGCCGTTGCAGGGAAGGAAGGCCGTAGCTTTCTTTGATGCTGCGGTCATTCTCCTCCAAGTGCGCCGCGTCGAGGAAAATCTGCTTCGGTGATTCCTCGAACTCGATCTTGTGGAATCCATCGGCAGGTTTGCTCAAGGCGGTCGGCAAATCGTCCAGCGTGTTGATCGGCGTGCCGTTGATGTTCGTCACCACCAGATATTTCAGGTCGTCGTAGCCGACGTTGCTTGCCACGGGCAGCACCTGGCTGAGGATCACGATGCGCTTGCGGCCTTCTGGCGCGAGCGTCGATTGGTACCGATCCAGATAGACCAGTCGCTGTGGAGCCTGCTTGGCCCAATCGCCGCCCCATTCCTTGAGGTACTGGCGCGAAAGCTCCTCGAAGATCAAGCCATCGACCACGTAATAACGGGGAGCCTCGTCGATCACGTAAGGTTCGCTGACGTATTCCTTGGGCGGCTGGTGCGCCAGCGTGACTTCCAGCATTTGGGTCTCGCCGTCCCGGAAGATTTTGAACGGCAATTTTTCCCCGGTGTAGGCCTTGGTCGTGATCAGGTGGACGAAGGCGATGCGGCCATAGAGCGGTTCCTCGTAGTTGCCATCCTGATCGACCGCCTGGCCCGCCACTTCCAGCAACACGTCGCCGGGTTTCAAGCCTGCCTTGGCCGCCGGGCTGTTCGGAACGACTTCCGTCACGTACACCCCGCCGCTGCCGGCGGGTAGCTTCGCGTAATGCCGCAACTGCGGGTCGCGCAGGGGGGATTGTTCCAGCCCGACGCGCGGGAATCCCTGATAACTGCCGCTGTCCACGTCCTTCAGAAAATGCGCGATCACCGGCGCAGGCAGCACATCGACGCTCTGGGTCCTCGGATCGAAGCGCATCAGGATGCCCGCCAACTTACCGTCCTTGATCACCGGCGCGGTGAAACTGCCCTCCCGGTATTGCAGCGGCAGGCTCAGGCGGTACATCAGCAGGTTGATGCCCTCCAACTGGTAACGTCCCACCTCGATGGTGGTGATCGGCCCGGGCGTTGACACCAGCGCGTCGTTGCTTTCGAGTTGGAGGACGTTGACCCGGTCGCCGACGACCGCGTCCAGAACCAGATCGAGCGGACGCAACCCGGCCAGGAAGTTCTCCCCGGTCGGCTGGAGCAAGGCGAGGTTGGCCTCGTAATCGACGCAGACCACCTTGGCGTCGGTTTTCTGGCCACTCTCCGCGCGCTCCAGTTCGACGTAGCTGTGGTTCGCCACGAGTTGAGCCGTGACGAGGACGCGGTTGCCCGCGACCACCGCGCCGAGGCCGTGGAAAGCGCGCGGATTCTTCTTCGCCCATGGGCGGAAGAAATCGTAGTCCTGGTTGGTGGAATTGACGCGCACGACCGAAAGCTCGGTCTTCGGCGCGACGGGCCGGACCCCTGGGGCGGCGTGCAGCGGAGTGCCCATGGCCAGCAGGCAGGTCAGGAGAGAAAAGCCAAGCGTCGAAAATCTGTTCATAGATGGAAAAGGAAAGCCGGGCCGGGCAACCACCGCCAGCCGCAGCGGACGGACGAGATCAGCGGGCAGCCGTTTCGGAGGCGGCGGCGGACGGCACGGGCAGGGCTTTGGTGGGACTCGGGTCCGGCGGGGTCGCGGGGGTCGGCGTCAGGTTCTGTTCGGACACCACGTTATACGCCTTCAGGATGCGCTGCCGCGCGGCGAGGACCGCCGAGCGTTCGAGCACGATGGGCCGTCCCTGTCCGATGCACTTGATGACGTAATAATCCGAAGCCTCGGCGAACGCTGCCGCCAGGTCTTCCAACCGCCGGATCACATGGCCGTTCACCTCGTTGACAATCGAGTTTCTAAATTCCTCGACGTAGGTCGTGGTCGGGTCGGGCAGGACCTGGCTCAGCAGGATTACCTCGGGGTGCTGGAGGAAAATCCCCCGGTCCACGAACGAATCGTAGAAGTACCGCACGCGCAGATCGTCGATGCCGTAGACCTCCAGGAAATCGCGCGTCACGGGCTGGAACAACAGGCCGCCGAAAAGGACGAAACGCGGCTTCACGTCGTAGGCGTTTGCCTGGATGAGATATTGCCACGCGGGCCGGAGCGTGGCGGTCACGTCTTGCTCCTGCTTGTCGCGCAGGATGTGCATTTTGAGGGTGTCACCCTTGAACTTGCGCTCGACCGCTTCCGCCATTTCCACCCGCTCGCCATCGACCTCGATGAAGCCGTCACTGGTGACCCGGTTGTCGTCGAGCGACAGGATCACGTCACCGGGTTTCAACACGCCGTCGCACGTCGCCCCGGCGACGACCGCGCCGACCATGATGCCGGTATCGTCGTCCTTGAGGCCGAGCGCGGCGCGCTGGGTCGAGTTTTGCAGCCGGAACGGGGTGATGGCCAGATCGACGTACTTGTCGTACCGGCCGTCCCGCACGTCCGCCAGGAAGTGCTGCAACACGGGCGTCGCGATCATGTAGCCGACGTTTTGCGCCACGTCGCCGCTGTACCCCTGAAACGCGACGCCGACGACCTTGCCGTTCTGCAACACCGGCCCGCCCGAGTTGCCCGGGTTGATGGCGGCGTCGATCTGACAGGCCAGATGGCTGTCCACGGACGAGTGGCTGTAAATCTGGAAGTCGATGCGCGAAACGATCCCTTGCGTCACCGAAAGCCGCTCGCCGCCGATGGGATAGCCGTACACCGACACGTTCGATTCCAACTGCGGGATTCCGCCGATTTCGAGCGGTTTCAGGCCTTTGAAGAATCCGGGGTCGTCCGGCACGACGATGGCCAGATCGCAATCGTGCGCGACGAACTTGACCTTGGCGGGGTATTTCTTCGGGTCGTTCTCGCGTTCGACCGTGACGAACTTTTCGTTGCTGACGACGTGCGCGTTGGTGATGACGCGCGCGCCGGCAATGACGAACCCCGCGCCGATGCTCCGCTCGATGTTCCCGGCGTTCCAGGGCACCTTGTAATCGGGGTTCTGCGACGTGGTGGAAAGCCGCACGACGCTCTTGCGGATGTCGGAAATGTCCGCACGGAGAACGGGCGCGGCCAGAAAGAAATTGAGGAGGAAACCGGCGGCGATGAGCGGGCGGAAGCGGGTCATGGGGAAAGCGGGCGGCCCGGCTGGTCCCGGGCGGACCGCACACGATGGACGAGGGCAGGGAAATTGTCCAACGGGCTTTTCCCGTCGGGTCGTCCAACAAAGCAGAAACCCCCGGCCTTGGCCGATGGCCGAGGACGGGGGTTGCAAGCGCGCTCGCGTCGGAAACCGCGTTAGCCCTTCGTGTCGGTTGCTTCGAGCCAATCGAACATCGGTGTGGTGGCCGGATCGAGACCGGCCTTTTCACATTCGCCAGCGTACCAGTCCTTTTTTTCCGGGCTGAAATAGGGATTCATCGCTTCCAGCGAATCGGACCACGCCTTGATTTCTTCGGGCGTTTTGGGCGAGCCTTTGGAATCAATCAACGCGGCGATTTTTTCGTCGTCGGCTCCATTGGTAATGGCGGCTTTCACGTCGGCATATTCGACGCCTTTCCAGTCGAGCAGCATGTGGTCGAGCGGGCAATCGGTGTGGTATTCGCCGATGTCGCCGCCGAGGAATTCCGCCCGGGCCTTGTCGGCCATGCGGGCGAGGATGACGTAGCCGCCCACGCGCTTCTTGGGGCTGGCGGGAGCGGTTTTGGTGAGATCGAGGGTCTGGGTGCTCATGATGATTTAAGGTTGAACAGTCTACCATCTAGAACGGTTTGCGCGCCGGTCTGGACGTATGCGGTGACCCGAAACGTCAGACGTTGAACCGGAACTCCACCACGTCGCCGTCCTGCATCACGTATTCCTTGCCCTCGATGCGCAGCTTGCCTTCCGCCCGGGCCTTGCCCGTCGAGCCCAGGCGCATCAACTCGTCGAAGTGCACCACTTCTGCCGCGATAAAGCCGCGCTCGAAATCCGAGTGGATGACCCCGGCGGCGGCGGGTGCCTTGTCGCCGATGCGGATGGTCCAGGCGCGGGTCTCCTTTTCGCCGGTGGTGAGGTAGGTGCGCAGACCGAGCAGGTGGTAAACCGCGCGGATGAGCGTGGCCACGCCGCTGCCGTCGGGACCGACGCCGATGCCCTGGAGATACTCGGCGGCCTCCTCGTCGGAGAGGTCAACCAGCTCGCTCTCGATCTGCGCGGAGATGACCACGGCCTCCGTGTCGAGGTGGGTCTTGACGTAATCACGGACGGCCTGGACGTGTTGGCCCGCCGGGCCGGAAAGGTCGCCGCTGGTCAGCGCGGCGAGGTCGCTTTCGGCGACGTTGCAGGCGAAGATCGTCGGCTTGCCCGAAAGGAGGAAAAAGCCGCGCAGGAGTTGTTTTTCCGCGTCGGTGCAGTCCAGCAGGAGCGCGGGCTTGCCGGCGTCGAGATGGGGGATGAGCCGGGCCAGGAGGGCGTTTTCGGCCTGGGCGGTCTTGTCGCCGGACTTGGCGGTTTTGGCGTTGCGGTCGTGGCGTTTCTGGGCGCTGGCGAGGTCGGCGAGGATCAGTTCGGTGTTGATGACCTCGATGTCGCGCACCGGGTCCACCGTGCCGCTGACGTGGTGGATATCGGCGTCCTCGAAGCAGCGCACGACCTGCACGATGGCGTTGACCTCGCGGATGTGGCTGAGGAACTGGTTCCCCAACCCCTCGCCGGTGGCCGCGCCGCGCACGAGACCGGCGATATCCACGAACTCGATGGCGGCGGGGATCAGCTTTTGCGAGCTGGAAAGCTGCGAGAGCGCGTGCAGCCGGGCGTCGGGCACGGTGACGATGCCCACGTTGGGATCGATGGTGCAGAACGGGTAGTTGGCCGCCTGCGCCTTGCGGGTGCGGGTCACGGCGTTGAAGAGGGTGGATTTACCCACGTTGGGGAGTCCGACGATTCCGGCGCTTAACATAAGGGCCGCCAATGTAGCCGGGATTTGCGCGTTGAACAGAACGGGTTTTCAGTGGCCGATCCCCATGGAACCGACGCTCGACCTGCTCGTCACCTATCTGGACGGCCTATTGCGATTGCGTCAGATCACTGATTATCCGAACGCTCTCAACGGTCTCCAGTTAGCCAACGACGGCAAGGTGACACACGTCTGCGCGGCGGTGGACGCCAGCCTTTCCACCGTGACCGAGGCCGTGGATTCCGGTTACGATTTGCTCCTGGTGCATCACGGTCTGTTCTGGAACGGCTTGCAACCGGTGACGGGCAACCGCCGCAAACTCTTCAAGACCGCGCTGGATGGCAATCTGGCAATCTACAGCGCGCACCTACCGTTGGACGCGGGACTGCTCGGCAACAGCTGGCTGCTAGCGCGTGCCCTGATCGGGCAGATTGGCCACGTCGACATGGAACAACCCTTTTTTGAGGCGAAAGGCACCCTGATCGGGCATCGCTGGCGGCTGGAAACGCCACTCGGTCGCGACGCCCTGGCAAACATGCTCAGCGTGGCCGTCGGTGGTGGCACGGTGCGCATTTGCCCGGGCGGACCGGAGTTGGCCCGGCACGTCGGGGTCATCACCGGCGCGGCGGGTTCGGAGGTGCGCCGGGTGGCGGAAGAAGGAATCGACACGCTGATCACCGGGGAGGGACCGCACTGGACCTACGCGCTGGCCGAGGAAGTCGGCGCGAACATCCTTTACGGCGGCCACTACAAGACGGAAACTTTCGGCGTCAAGAAGCTGGCGGAAGACCTCGGCAGGCAATTCAACCTGCCCTGGGATTTTATTTACTGTCCGACCGGTCTCTAATTTTGGCCGTCGGGTCCGCGTCGACACGCCCTCAGAACGACACGCTCCACTCCACCACCGGCCCCAGCGTGTTGATGCCGACGTTCTGACGTTCCGGCTCGCTCAGGCCGGCGTTGGAAAAATGCGAGTAGAGGACGCCCAGGCTCACTTTCTGGTGTTTGGTCGCCTGATAGATCACGCCGAGGGCACCCATCGGATTGAAGGTCAGGTCCTGGCCTTCGCCGTAGGGCGGGCCGCTGCTGTCAATCGCTCCGACCACCAGCCTTCCCTGGAGGTAGAGCGAAAACCGGCTGCCCGTTTTTCCATAAACCAGCCGCACGCCGACCCCGCCGCCGAAGTAGTGTTGCTCCGGGCCGCGCCAGAACGGGACGGCTTCGGCGTTGATCTCGAATTGCCGCGTGAAAGTGAAATCGGTGTGGAAAAACGGTTCCGTGCGGTAGGGCTGCCAGCGCACCAGCAGAATGTGCGGGTTGATGACGTAGTGATTCGGATTGTTGAGGTCGAAATTGACCGCCGATTCGTAGGCGAACTCGAAACGGTCGTCGTCGTCGTTGGGCGCGTGCGTGAGCGGAGCGGGAGGGGGCGGCTCCCCGGCGCGGGCCGGGCTGGCAACCAGGCAAAAAATCGTCGGCAACACCCAGGCGCAGACCACCGGGAAACGGAAGGGATTCATGAAACGCCATTCAACACGGTGGCGGTCAGGGGCGCAATCTCCGTCTCCGGGCGACCGGAAGTTTCCTTTGACCTTTCGAGCGGCGGGAGTTCGCGGTACCATGCGTATGTCCATGATTTCGTCGCGCTGCCTCGGGCTATTGGTGTTTGTCTTGTCGATGGGCGTGGCCTCGGCGCAGGGACCGGCGGCCCCGGTGGCCGACGAGCGTGCGGCCCGCGTGGCCGAGCGTTACAAAGCGATGCTGCTGGCGAACCCGGTGGAAGGGCTGGCGCTCGACCGGCTGTGGAAATCCTCTGACGAACGCGGTGCGACCGGCGCGCTCATCGACGAGTACCGCCGGATGGCCGAGGCCCCGGGAGCGGTCGCGGCCCCGGTGTTGATCTACGGTCATCTGCTGCAACGCGCCGGACGGTTGGACGAGGCCGACGCCCATTACGAACGCGCCGAAACGCTGGACCCGGCCAGTCCGCTCCCGTCCCTGGCGCGGGCGGAACTGGCGCTGGCGCGTTCCCGAGCGGAAGAGGCCGCGGGCCTGTTCGCCCATGCGCTCGAAAAGTTACCCGCCGGGGACCGCCGTCAGCCGGAAATCCTGCTGAAACTCGGGGCGGCATGGATGTCGGCGGGACAGGGTCTCAAGGCGGCGGAAAGTTGGGAGCGCGTCGTCACGCATGATCCCGCCAACACGAGTCTTCGTCGGCAACTGGCCGAAAATTACGAGCGGAATGGACTGCCCGAGCGCGCCCTGGTGCATTACGATTATATCGAGGCGCACGCCGATCCCGCCGAACGCGCCGGGGCGTTGCAGGACCTGGCGCGGCTGCACGAGGGGCGCGGCGACTTCGACCTGGCCCGCGACGCGCTCGAACGTGGGCTGAACCTGACCGCGCGTGACAACTGGCTGCACGGCGAACTGGAAACGCGCCTCATCCGGCTCTACCAGCGCGCGGGCCGGGTGCCGGAACTGGAGGCTCGCTGGCGCGCGGCGGCGGAGGCTGCTCCGCGCGACCTCGACGCGTGCCGGCGGCTGGAAGCTTTGGCCGAAGCGCAAGGGGACCTCGCCAGTGAACGCGCCGCCCTCGAAAAGCTGGTAGCACTCGCGCCGCTGGACGCCGATAACACGTTGCGGCTCGCCCGCCGGTTGGCCGACGACGGCGACCGGACGCGCGCGGCGGCGTTGTACGATGGTCTGCTGAAACGCCAGCCGGACAACCTGGACCTGATCCTCGCCCGGGCGGACCTCGATCTGCAACTCGGACGGCCCGCCGCCGCCGTCGAACGCCTCGAAGCCCGCCTCGCGCGCAACCCCGCCGACGACAGCGTGGCGACACCGGCGTTGGCGTTTTTTCTAGACCATCATCTCGACGCTGCCGCCGAAAAATGTTTGCGCGCGGAGGCAGCACGCCAGCCTGCCGCCGCCGGACCGGCGTTGGCCCTGGCCAAGTTCCTTTTTGTCCAACGCAAAGAGGGGGAGGCGCGCACCGTCCTCGCGGCCCTGACCAGCGCGCCCGGGGATGACGCCGCCCGCGCCGCCCGCTGGACGCAGGCCGCCGAGATTTTTCGTGGGCAAAACCTCGCGCCGGACGCGTTGCACGGCTGGCAGGAAGCCGCGAAGCTCCAGCCGCGATCCGCCGCGCCGCTGCTTTCGGCAGGCGAATTTCTGCTGGCGCGCGGGGACAAAGCGGCGGCGGCCGAATCGTTCGAGCGAGCAGCGGCCCTGGCAACCGGGCAGGAACAGGTGGACGTGGAACGCAAACTCTTCGGCGTGCTGCAATCCATGGAGGATCCGGGCGAGGGCAAGGAAAGGGGGGCAGCCGTTCCCGGCCTCGGCCACGGTCAGGAAGCGACCCGCCCCGGCCGTCTGCTGGGCAGCTACCTTGCCGGACTGGAGAAAGAGGCCGCCGCTGTACCCGACGGCGACCGTTTCGTGCGCCTGGCGCGCTGGCAATCCTGGGCGCGTTTCCCCGGCCCCGCGCTGGCATCCGCCGAGCGGGCCATCGCGGCGGACCCGGGAAATATCGCCGCGCGAGAACTGATCGTCAACGTGGCCGCTGGGCTGCACCGTTCCGACGATGCCGAGACCCAGTTGCAGGAACTGGCCGCGCGCGACCCCGGCCACGGAGACGATTATCGGCGCCGGTTGGCCGCCCTGAAAATGGACGGCGGCGACTTCGATGCCGCCGTGGCGATTTTCACGCGGTTGCAGCAGTCCAGCCCGGGCGCCCGCGAAACTTTGGCCGACCTCGCGCTCGCCCAGCAACGCGCCGACCGCTGGTACGATGCCCTCGGCACCTGGGAACGTGCCAACGCCCTGCCGGGAGGCACGCGGACGCAACGCGAAGACGTGCGCCGCTCGCTGCTCGCCGCCTACGAGCATCTCGGGCAGTTTTCTCCGGCGGCGGAACTTCTGCGCCGTGCCGTGGACGAGCAACCGGACCTCGCGGCAAAAACCGACCTGTTTCAGGAGTTGGCCGCGTTCTGGCGTCGGCATGATCTCGGACCCGGCCTGCGCGAAGACTACGAAAAACGGCTGGCTGCCCGGCCCGACGATTATTTCGTGCTGACGGCGCTCGCGGAACTGCGCCGGGAGAATGGCCGGGAGCGCGAGGCGTTTGCGCTGTTGAAGCAGGCCTACTATTCGTCACCGGACCCGGCGCGCTCCCTGCACGAACTTGCCGACCAGGCGGATCAACTCGGTGATGACGCGGAAGCCGTCGCCCAGCAACGCCGGTTGGTTGCGTTGCCCAACCAGGCCACCGCCGCCAACCTGGAACGACTCGCCACTCTGGAAGACGCCAACGGGGAGGAACCGGCGGCGGCCCGCGTCTGGGAAAACGCCGTGGCGAAGTTTCCACGCGACACGGCGGTGCTCGCCCACGCGGCGGAATTTTTCCAACGGGCCGACCAACCCGCACGTGCCCGCGCCCTGCTCGGGCAACTCGTCGCGGTTGATGGCACCGATCACCCGCGTCTGCTCGCGCTGGGGAACCTCGACTCACAGGCGGGTGACATCCCCGCCGCCCGGGCGCATTTCGAGCAGTTGCTCGGGCAGACCACCCCGGAGGCAGCGGACGAGACGCTGCATGTGCCGCCGGAACTCGAAACGCGGGCCGACCCGTCGATTTTGCCCGGCTTCGGGGGGGCGGCGCCCGTTTGGCGTGAGGACGCTTCCGCGCGAAAAACGGCTCCTGTCCCGCCCGGCAACGAAGAGCGGCCTCTGCGTTTGCAGGCCATCGAAAGCCTGTCGCGGCTGCTCCTTCCGAAACCGGCCGCGCCCATCGCCGGGCTGGACGCGGCCCGGGAGGCATGGTTGCGGCGATGGCAGGAGGCAGCGGCCCAGGGGGCGAAGAGCGAACCGCTGGCGGCGTTCTATTTCTCCGCTCGACCGGACCTGACGATGGACCTGTTGGCAAAGTGGATGGCGCGCGACGATTCCACGGGCGAAAAATCGCTCGCCGCGTTTCTGAACGCCGGGCTGCGGCTGGGTGACAGTCGGCGGCTCGGCGAGTGGGCCTGGCACGGGGAGGACCGTGCGCTGGCGGCAGCCCGGGGGCAAAAACTGATCGGCGCGCTGCAAAGTTACCTGCGCACCGGCGGACAGCCCGGCCCCGGCATGGTAGCGGGATTGTTTCCGGCGGAGGCCCGCGTGCAGGAAATCTGGTGGGCGGCGGCACAAAACGCTTTTGCGGCCAACCATTGGTACGCCCAGGCGGCGGAATTGGGTGAGCGGGTCCTGGCGGGTGCAGCGAGCACCCGGGCGAGCTACGCGGTGGAGGTCGCCCAATGGGAGCTTTGCGCGGCCAACCCGGCCCGGGCACGCGATGCCTTGAGGCAGGGTGTCGAAGAAACGGGCGGAGACGGGCACGAACTGGGCGACGCGGTGTTCGCCGCCCTGCGCGGTTACTATTTGTTGCTGCCCGAGGGCGAGCGCGCCGCTTTCGTCGCGGGGTATCTGGGGCGGCGCGATTTACACGATGGCTCGGTGCGAGCGGTGCTGTCTGCCGTGCTGTTGCATGGGTTGGCGGGCGCGGAGGAAGCGGCGCGGCGGGACCTGGACCGGTTGTTGGCGATGCGGATGCTCTCGGTCACGCCGCCGGAGCTTTCGCCGGACATCCGCCGCTGGACCTACCTGCTGACCTGCGGAGAGCAGCTCCAGCAATGGAACTTGGATTCGCTGGCCAGTCATCTCTGGCGTCGCGCGCTGGCGGAGGCGGGGGCCTTCGACCAGCAGAGCAGCGACGTGGACAACACCGTGCGGGAAATCCGCCACCGGCTCCTGCAAGTCGAGGTGACGACCGCTGCCGACCCGCAACAGGCCCGGGAGCGGCTTCAGGATTTCCTGGCCGAGCAAACCGAGCCCGCCGTGGTGAACAGCGTGGCCGCGCAGCTCTGGAACGACGGGCAACGCGAGGCGGCGGCGCGATTGTACGAGGTCCTCTGCCAGACCGACCCCAAAAACACCGATTACTGGCCCAACCTTTACACCTATGATGAAACCACCGGCAACCAGGACGCGGCGGAAAGGCTGCTCAACCTGATGCTCGCCGGTGAATGTGCGCTTCCGGCCGGAGTCACCCGGGCGGAACTGACGGTCGATCTGGCTGCGCTGCTTGAAAAACGGGGCGACGCTCCCGGGGCGATTCGACGGCTGGAAACGGCCCGGCAAACGACCCCCGGCAAGCTGCCGTTGCTCGTCCGGTTGGCGCAAACCTACGAGCGCGCGGACCGCTGGGACGACGCGGCAAACGTGTGGCGCGAAAGTTTGGGTGTTGATCCGGGTTCGACCGCCCGCCTGGGTCTGGCCGCCGTCGAAGAACACCGTGGAAACCGGTCCGCTGCCCTGCAAATTCTGCGCGAGGGTTTGCGGGAGGGAGCCGGGCCGGGGCAGGGGGAGCTGGCGATCCGGCTGACGCAGAGGCTCATGGCGGAGCATCGCGCGGAGGAGGCGCGTCAGTTGGCGCTGGGCCTGGTGGAGAAAGGCCGGCTCGAACCCTTGCCCGCCATCGGGGCTGCTTTTGTCGCCGAAGGTCAGCGACCGGCCGCGCGTGAGATCTTGTCGGCAGCGGTGTTCCGCACGCGCGATCCCGCCGTGCGTTTCCGTCTGCAAGCGGCCGTGGTCGAGCAGGCGGCGGTCCCGGGGGAGAGTCCGGCGGATTTCGAGCGGCAAATGCGTCGGCTCGGGAAGTTCGCGCAAGGCTCGGAAGCGTTGCGCGATGAATACGACGCGCTGCTCTATCCGTTGGCCCATCGGCAGGGGAACGAGGCCTGGCTCGAAAACGAACTTCAGCGCGCCTGGAAACACGGGGAAGGAGACCCCGCCGCCGGGGCACGATTGGCTGGTTTGTTTCTGCAAAGTCACCGCGAAGACGCGCTCCGCGAGGTCGTGCAGGCGATGGATCACCGCGCGAACCTGCCCGAGGATTTGCTCTACACGCTGGCGACTTCCCTCGTCGAGTCGGATCACGCGTCGTTGGCGCTCGCCATGTGCGAACGGCTTGCCCGCCGCTTTCCTCAAAAACAGGAATATCCGTTGGAGCGAGCCGAAGCCCTTTGGAAGTGTGACCGGCGACTAGAGGCCAACCAATGCCTGAGCGACCTCGCGGCACTGGCGGCGTTCCGGGGAGACGTGCTGCCTCCCGTCGCCTCCTTCTACCTCCGGCACGGCGAGAAACGCCTGGCTGCCGGATACCTGGAACGCCTCGTCAAAAACGACCCGTTGGCGGTTCATGCTCCCTTGGCTTGGATGCAGCTTGCCCAGGTGGCGTTGGACGAGAATCGCGTGGCCGACGCGAGAGGCCTCTTGCGGGTGGTCTACGCCCGGCCCACCGCCGAGGACCTGGGACCGTTGGTGCGTTGTTTGAAGGGCAGCGGCGAACTCGACGGCGAGCGCGCGCGCCGGATGCCAGCCCGCGAGTTTCCGTTGACGTTCACCCGCCGGGCGCGCCTGCTCGCGGCGGTGCGCGCACAACTCGACCACGAAGGGCGCGCCGACGAAGGAAGCCGTTTGCTGGCAACCCACGCGGAATTCATGGCCGCGATTCCGGCCCAGGCGACGGAACTCGCGCACGGGGCCACGCCAGCAACCGTCCAGACGATTGCCGAATGCCTGGAGCGAGCCGCTGACCAGCACGCGCCCGTCTCCGCCGGGATCGGTCACGTGCTGGCCGGTCTTTACGTGCAGTGGGCGGCCTGGGATGCCAACGGGCCGTCTGGTCAAAGTGCTGAGTTCAACCATCTTTCGCGGGCTTTTGACCTGGAACCGGACAATTTTGCGGTGGCCTGCCAGCTGGCAAATCTTTGCGTCCGGCAGAAGCAAAAGGAGCGGGCGGCGGAGGTGCTCAAAGCGTTTCTGACCCCCGACGCCCTGCCGTCGGAGCGTGAGCAGGCGCGGCGGATTCTGGCAGAGCCGTGAATCCTTGCCGTGTCACTCCGGGTAGCTTGGCGGCGAAGCGGGCGGCGTCCGCAGCGCCGTCCGGCCCGATGCGGAACGTGGCGACCGGGACCCCCGCAGGCATCTGCACGATGGACAGCAACGAGTCCAATCCGTCCAGGGCGCGGGAGCGCACCGGCACGCCGAGCACCGGCAGCAACGTCAACGCCGCCGCCATGCCCGGCAGGTGCGCCGCGCCGCCAGCCCCGGCGATCAGGCAGCGCAGCCCCCGGGCCTCCGCGCTGCCTGCGTATTCGTAAAGCAGATGCGGCGTCCGGTGGGCGCTGACCACACGGGTTTCGTAGGGGATGCCAAGCGTCTCTAGCACACGGGCAGCCTCCTGCATCGTGGGCCAGTCCGAACCGCTGCCCATGATGATCCCAACCAGAGCCGTCATTTGTCAGGCGGCGCGGCGGAGGGAACGTCCCCGGGGGTGGCGGTCGGCGTCCTGGGCGCGTCCGGCCCCGGATAGACCACGACCGCTTCGATCTCGATCAACCAATCCGGGTTGACCAATCCGGCGACGCCCACGGTCGATCTCGCCGGTTTGACCGGGTTGTCCTTCGTGCCGAAGAATTGCGCGTAAGCCTCGAACCATCCCGGGTAATCGAATTTCCCTTCCTTCAATTTGTCCGCCGCGACGTACACGCGCAGATAAATGACATCCTTCAAGCCGAGACCGGCTTCCCTGAGCCTGGACTCAATCGCCCGAAGAACGCCGATCCCCTGGGTCTTGGTATCGCCGTAACGCGCGGTCGAACCCGCCGGAATGCTTTCGTCCACGACCGGCGGGACCGTGCCGCTCGTCAAAAACAGGGCGCGCCCCGACGGCACCGCCACCGCCGCCGAGATCGGCGAGCTGGCAGGGCCGCTGAAGGTGATTTCGTCGGGAGGCGCGGCCATGGCGGTTCCAATGGAAAGCACTCCCCAGAGCGCCAGGGATTTCAGCCGGAAGACGGGCAGCGTTTTCATCGGAAGTTTTGCGGGCGGATCAAGCGGCCTTCGAGGTGGCAATTTCGTGGAGGGTTTTCACGACGGCTTTGGCGGATTCGAAGGCTCCGGCCATCCAGCCACCGAGATAGGTGAGGTGTTCGCCGCCGAGAAAGAAGGGGCCGTCGGGCCGGTTGAGCACCGGGTAAAGATCCGCCCGGCCCTGTTCGCTCCATTCGGCCCAGCCGCCGAGATTATACGGGACGCGGTGCCAAGCCACCGAAAACGCGTTCTGAAACTCGGCCCGGTATTGCGGGTGGATTCTTTCTCCCTGCGAGAGCGCGTGTTCCTCGCGCTCGGACGGCGTCAACTTGCCGACCTGCGCCGCATCCTCGCCGAAATGGTAGTAGCCGACCATCACCCCGCCGCGCTGGCCCAGATAGCCGTAGTTCGGATAAAAAAGCTGCGTGATGTTCTGCGAGGTCCAACTGATGCCGCCGTAGATGCGGTCGTCCTCCTCCCAGAAGCGGCGTTTGAATTGCAGCCCGATCTTGCCGACTTCCATGTACGGCACCGCCCGGATGGCGTCGCCCATTGCCGGGGCAAAATCCGCCGGGATGTCGCGCAGCACGCTCAGCGGGATGGTGCAGAGGCAGAAGTCGCCGAACACCTCCCGCGTGGAGCCTTCGAGCAGATCGGCGACGACCAGCCGCACCCCGCCGTCCGCCGTGCGCCGGATTTCCCGGACCTCGCTGCGAAACCGGATGGCCTCGCCCACTTTCGACTCGAATGCCTTGGCGATCTGGTCCATGCCGCCGACGGGCTGGAACATCGTCGGCTGCTGGTCGAACTGGTGCTCGAAGTCGAGGTGCGCGCCGAAGCCCGCTTTGATGACGGTTTCAAAGTCGAGCGGATCGCCCATGCGCCCCGGGTGCGCCCCGGCAGCGGGCAAATCGTCATAAACATAGCCCCGGCTTTCGGACGCCCGGCTGAGGTTGGCGCGGTCGGGCTTCGGCTTGTAATCCAGGTCCGGCGACAGCCCGGCGTCCTGCCGCAGGTATTCGAGGAGCGCCTCCTTGTCGTCGGCGGTCAACGGACGGTCGAGGGCGTCGCGCCGCACCGCCTTGGCGAGGAGTTCGTCCACGTAGCCGCGCAGGTCGGCGCGCGCTTCGCGGACCCGGACGCGAGGAAGACCCCGGGCGAGAAAATACGCGCTTTCGTTGACGTTGTTGAACACCTCGATGGGCACGTTCAGCTCGCGGCAATAACCCAAGGTGGTGGTGTGGTGGCCGGGGATGCGAGCCGGGCCGGGGTTCAGATAGAATCCGTCGCCGAACGCGGCGGTCTGGGATATCCCGCCGATCTCGTCCTGGCGGGTGCCGCCGCGTGCGGTCCAGCAGCGTCCGCCGGAGCGCGAGCGGGCCTCGAACAGTTCGCATTCGTACCCGAGTTTCCCTAGTTCGTAGGCCGCCGACATGCCGCAGAGACCCGCGCCGAGGATCAGCACGCGCGGGCGTTTGCCGTCGGCGCGGGTGGGGGCGGAACCCGCGCGCCCGGGCGGGGCCGGTTCGCCGCTCGCGCGGTCGGGTTTCCCCAGCAGATTGAGCGCGAGCATCGCCCCGGTGGCGGCCGCGCTCCCGTAACCTCCCACGCGCCTCACGAAATCCCTGCGTGTCATCGTCCTTTACGGTTTACCGGGAACCTGCGCCGTTGGGAACAACAAAAAAGGGCGTTGCACGATTCCTCTCCTTGCGCTGGACTGTTGGCACGCGACGCTGGCTCCCAACTCACCAATTCTTCCCCTTCTCCACCGCATGCTTCCCTTGATCGCCGCTTTGAAACGACCGCTCGAACTGGCGGCCATCCGTCATTTTCATCTTCCGTTCCACTTCAACTGGTCGGCGCAGCCGCTCATGGCCCTGATCGCCGGAATCTTTATCCTCATTCGTCCCAAGCTGCTCAACTTCATCGTGGCAGTCTACCTGATCCTGGTCGGGCTGATGGGGGTGTTCAAACTTCCCTGGTAGCGTGGGGGAAACCGGCCAATAAGAAAACCCGTTTCACGTGAAGCGAAACGGGTTTTCTCGTTGCGGGGGGGGGAAATGGGCGTAACGACGGCTCAAATGCCGCTGCGGAGGTCCTTAGCGACGGCCAGTCTGACCGTGCGCGACTGCTTGATGTTCAGCGGTTCGCGCGTGTTCGGATTCGTGCCGAGACGTGCTTTGCGTTCGACCACCTTGAACGTGCCAAAGCCCACGAGTTGGACCGCTTTGTCTTTTTGCAATCCTGCCTTGATGCCTTCAATCACCAGGGACACCGCGCGATCTGCCGCGACCCGGCTCCCGTCTTTGCCCATCCCTTTTTGAACGTACTCGATCAAGGCGGCTCGGTTCATTTTTGCAGGGGCGTATTTTCCAGCCAAGAGAAGCTTGCCAAGCAGCTCCCGATGAGAATGGCGAAGACAGTGGAGTTGCTAATGCGGGAAATCATCGTTTCTGTCAATCCCCTTTTTGTGGAAAAAAGTTTGCCCGGACCATCCCATCGCTTCGGGTTCCGTTGCGGAGCGAAAAATCGGACGCCTGCGAAAAAAGGTTGCCTGCCCACAATCGACCGGTATGGTAACCGCCCTCCCACACTGCCTCGTGGTGTAATGGTAGCACAAGTGACTCTGAATCACTTTGTCAAGGTTCGAGTCCTTGCGAGGCAACCACTGATCGGCCTCTCGCCGATTCCTTTGTAAGGCGGACCACACCGCTTTTTTGTCAGACCGTTTGCCCGGAAAAATCAGGGGAGGCAACGGAACCTATCGGCGGCCTATGAAAAATGCCTTCCGCAAAGTATGCTTCGCCGCGCTGTTTATCGCCTTGGTTTGGAACGCGAACGCAGCGGACTCCAACTGGCAGTTGGTTTCCATCGGAGGCCGGGATTATCTCAGCCTCGCAAACGTCGCAAAATTCTATCGACTTCACGCCGAGCAAGATACCACGGACCACCATTGGGTGCTCGGTGACAGTCGGGTTCGGTTGGAAACCTGCTCGAATTCCAAAGAGATTCACATCAACGGGGTGAAACAATGGCTGGCGTATCCGTTGCTCAGTCAGAACGGCGAAGTTTTGATTTCTCGGTTGGACCTGGCAAAAACGGTGGAGCCTTGCTTGCGGCCGACCATGATCGGCAACCTGGCACCCTTCCACACGGTGGTTTTGGATGCCGGTCACGGCGGGCAGGACGGCGGGGGCCACAGCGTCGCCGGTCAAGAAAAAGCGTACACGCTCGATGTCATCAGAGATCTGCAAAAATCGCTCGAGGCAAAAGGGTTGAAGGTCGTCCTCACGCGTGATGACGACGTGTATCTGCCGCTCGAAATGCGCGCCGACCTCGCCAACCACGCGTCGGACTCGGTTTTTGTGAGCGTGCATTTCAATTCGTCGGCGGATGCTTCCGTGAAGGGCTTCGAGGTTTTTGCCATGACGCCGTATGGAGCGGCCTCAACCAGTGATCTGACCACCACGCCCGAGCAGTTCAAGCAAATGCCCGGCAATGATTTCGACAACGCGAGCCTCGCGCTGGCGACCTGCGTGCATCACTCGTTGCTCGGTCACCTTTCCGACGGGGATCGGGGCGTGAAACGGGCGCGATTCGCGGTGTTGCGGTTGACGCACGCGCCTGCGATCCTCGTGGAGGGTGGGTTTATGAGCAACGGGGTCGAAAGCCGGGAAATCAACGACCCGGCCTGGCGCGAGAAACTCGCCGACGCCATCGCAGTGGGCGTGCGCAGTTTTCAAAACGTGGCCGAATACAGGGAACCGCCGAAGCTGGTGGCAGACTACCGAAGCGAGGTGGTGCCGGGAGCAGCGATGCTCATCAACCCGGCGGCGTTCGCGGCGAACCCTGCCGGGACGAAAACCCAAGCCGTGCCGGTCAGCAATCTGCGGCCATAGTAACGCACGAACGGGCTCGATGGCGTCGGCGGAAAGAGGATTTAGCGGGCTGATTTTGGTCCTGCGCTCTCGACGCTGAATCGACCTTGCCGTATAACAGGCAGCGGCACTACATTCCGGCTCCATCGAAGGCAATTATGATCGCAGCGAAAGATTCTCTCGGCCCGCACAGCAGTGACCAGCTTCCCAACAGCCGCCGGGTGTACGCGCCCGGCAGAATTCATCAGGACGTGCGCGTGCCGTTTCGTGAAGTGACGCTCGCCCGCACCAACGGCCCCGGCGGGGTGGTGGAGGAAAATCCGGCGGTGCGGCTGTATGATACCAGCGGTCCCTGGGGAGACCCGGCGGCAAGCTGCGACGTGCATCGGGGGTTGCCGCCGTTGCGTCAGACGTGGATCGCCGCGCGTGGCGACGTGGAATCGTATCAAGGCCGTGAAATTCTGCCGCAGGACAACGGGTATCTTTCTCGTGGACACGAGGAACTCGCGGTGACACGCGGACGGCTGGATGCTTTCCCCGGACTGAAACGTCAGCCCCTGCGGGCAAACCAGGATCACCCCGTCACGCAACTTTGGTATGCGCGGCAGGGGATGATCACCCCCGAGATGGAATACATCGCCATCCGGGAAAACCTCGGGCGTCAAGCCGCTTACGAAGCGGTTGAAAACAAGCAGGGAGCGCGCAACGTGCTCCACCAGCAGCATCCCGGCGAGAGCTTCGGCGCGGGCATCCCGAAGTTCATCACGCCGGAATTCGTGCGTTCAGAGGTGGCGCGGGGCCGGGCGATCATCCCGGCGAACATCAACCACCCGGAATTGGAGCCGATGATCATTGGCCGAAATTTCCTGGTGAAGATCAACGCCAACATCGGCAATTCGGCGGTGGCGAGTTCCATCGAAGAGGAAGTCGAGAAGATGCGCTGGGCCACCAAATGGGGGGCCGACACCGTCATGGACCTCTCGACGGGCAAGAACATTCACGCCACCCGCGAATGGATTCTACGCAACAGCCCGGTGCCCATCGGAACCGTGCCGATTTATCAGGCGTTGGAGAAGGTGAACGGCCGCGCGGAAGACCTGACGTGGGAGGTGTTCCGCGATACGCTGATCGAGCAAGCCGAGCAGGGCGTCGATTACTTCACGATCCACGCCGGGGTGTTGCTGCCGTTCATCCCGATGACCGCGCGCCGGGCCACGGGCATCGTGTCGCGCGGCGGTTCGATCATGGCCAAGTGGTGCCTGGCCCACCACCAGGAGAATTTTCTCTACGCGCATTGGGACGACATCTGCCAAATCATGGCGGCGTATGACGTGAGCTTTTCGATTGGCGACGGGTTGCGCCCCGGCTCGATTGCCGACGCCAACGACGAGGCGCAATTCGCGGAATTGAAGACGCAGGGTGAATTGACCCGGCGCGCCTGGGATCTGGGTGTGCAGGTGATGAACGAAGGCCCCGGTCACGTGCCCATGCACATGATCAAAGAGAACATGGACAAACAGCTCGAATGGTGCGGCGAGGCTCCGTTCTACACGCTCGGGCCGTTGACCACCGACATCGCCCCGGGCTACGACCACATTACGAGTGGCATCGGCGCGGCGATGATCGGCTGGTTCGGCTGCGCGATGCTGTGTTACGTCACGCCAAAGGAACATCTCGGCTTGCCGAACAAAGACGACGTGAAAGTGGGTGTGATCACCTACAAAATCGCCGCCCACGCGGCTGATCTTGCCAAAGGGCATCCCGGCGCGCAACACCGCGACAACGCGGTGAGCAAAGCGCGCTTCGAATTCCGCTGGGAGGACCAATTCAACCTGTCGCTGGACCCCGAAACGGCGCGTGAATACCACGACGAAACCTTGCCGCAGGAGGGGGCGAAGACGGCCCATTTCTGCTCGATGTGCGGCCCGCATTTCTGCTCGATGAAGATCACCGAGGACGTGCGGAAATACGCGGCGGAACAGGGAATCGTCGAGGCCGCTGCGCTGGAAGCCGGGATGGCCCAGAAATCGCAGGAGTTCGTCGAGGGCGGAGCCGAAGTCTACGTTGGGAAATCAATGGGACGGTAGCGCCGCAACAACTAGGCGAGCGGAAGAAGGTTTCGGGTCGAGACGCGCTCTAGCCTCGGATGGCGTGGGCCTGGAGGTCTTTCAGGTCCACGAATTCGAGGGCCGACGAATGGGTCGCGGCCAGATCGACGCGCGGGGCGAAACCGGCTTCCAGTGCTTCCGCCCAGTGGGTGACGCACAGACACCATTTGTCTCCGGGTTTGAGGCCCGGGAAATCGTATTCGGGATGCGGTGTAAGCAGGTCATTGCCCTGAGCGCGGGAAAAATCCAGGAACTCCGCAGTCATCTCGGCGCACACCGTGTGCAACCCGGTGTCACCCGGGCCGGTGCGGCAGTAACCATCACGATAGAACCCCGTGATCGGGTCCTGGCAGCAAGAGCGCAACTGACCTCCGAGAACGTTCGTTGGCATAGAGCAAGATTCTGATCGAGAAACGGATTCACGTTGCCAACGCCAGCTTCTTTAATTTGGGTGTGATGACGTAGGCGCAGTACGGATTCCGGCTCTTGTTGTTGTTGTAATAATCCTGATGGTAGTTCTCGGCGGGATAGAAAGTTTCCGCCGGAGCGATTTCCGTGACGATGGGCTGGTCGAACTCCTTGGCCGCAGCCTGTTTGCTGGCCTCGATGATCGCGCGCTGTTCGTCGTGGTGGTAGTAGACCGCGCTGCGGTACTGGGTGCCGACATCGTTGCCTTGGCGGTTGAGCGTGGTGGGGTCGTGCATTTTCCAGAACGCGGCGAGCAATTCGTCCAAGGTGGTTCTCGTGGGATCGAACACGATCCGGCTGACCTCGGCGTGTCCGGTGTCGCCGCCGCAAATTTGATCGTAGGTGGGGTGGAGAGTCGCGCCGTTCGAGTAGCCACTGGTCACGCTCAACACACCGGGCAGTTGCTGAAAAACCGCTTCCGTACACCAGAAGCAACCGGCGCCGAACGTGATCGTCTCGGTGTTTTCCGACGAAGGCGAAGAGATGGGGTCCATCGAACAAGATACCATTCCTCAAGCCACCGCGCACCCGACGCAGCGATTTTTCGACCGGAAACTCAGCGCCCGGCGGCAGGCTGGTTGTCGGCCAGTACGGCGATCCACTGCCCCTTCCGTGCCTCGGAGTAGACGACCTGGCCGCCGAGCAATTGTTTGAGGTCGTCGAGTTTCATTCCGCCTGGCGTCGAATAAATCAGGGCGGCATCGAACGAAGCACGATGAAGCAACGCCTGTTCCAACGTGGCGCGTTTGAAATCCTCGACTGGAAAGACCCGCACCGGCCAGTTCACGTAACCGAGCATCGGGGTGGTCAATTCGTTCGTCGCCGGCCAGGCGGTCAACACCCGGGACCGGGGCGCATGCTTGGCGAGGAATCGGGTGGCGTCCATGTGCAGGAGAATAAAGTCCCGGTAAGCCAGATTTTCCTCCCAGGTAAACGTGACGGGCGGATTCACCTCGCAACGGTAAGCGAACGCCGCGCAAACCAACGCGATGCCCAACATCCAAAAGCGTCGGCACTGCCAGATCACGGACACCCAGAGCAGCACCAGCAGCGGGAACACCGGCAACAGGTAACGGGCGAGCACCGCGCCGCCGACCAGCGAAAGCGCCGCCACGTGCGCCAGGATGAGCGCGACGAACAACGCCACGACGGGGGGGGCGATCCCCGCGTGAGCCACGGCTATCGGCCGCTTCGGGCGATAAATCAGGGCGAGCAGTCCGGTGAGCGTCAACGCCCAGAGATTCATGTGTCGGCTGACCTGGGCGACACGCCGTGTCAAAGCGCCGTACACCCGCGCGCCGTTGAGCGTGGCCCCGACGTTGTACCGAACGTACTCCGGGTTGCCGAACGTGTAACCGGTCCTGGCATGATGGTATGCGAACCACCCGGTCAGCGGCAACAAGGCCAGCAACAGGGCGAGCGACCAGAGAATCCCCCGGTCCGGCCCGGCACCCGCGAGGCGTGCAAAACGTGGATTTTTTCGGAGCAAGCGGCCAACGATCTCCCATCCGCAAAGTGTGACCGGAATCAGCACGGCGGTTTCTTTGGTGATGGCTGCTAGTGACAACAGAAAAATACACCCCGCCCGGCGCAGCCCGGGACGCCTCGCTGGCTCCGGCAGGTAAAGCACGAGCGCCCACAGGGTCAGCGCGGCAACCATCATATCCAGATGGGCCAGGGAACTTTGCGCGAAGAAAACCGGATAGAGCGCGGTGCAGAGAACCGTGGCGATGGCGACCGGAACATTGGCGACGCGCTCCGCCAATCGAAACGCTCCGAGCAGCGTCACCGCCGAAACCAGCAACATCGCCGTGCGCGTCACGACGTGGTGGAAGCCGAATAGTTTCCAGGCCAGCGCGAGATAGCACATCACCAGCGGCGGGTGCGCGTTCGACAGGGTCGAGAACGGGACCAGGCTTCCGTGCGTGTAGATGTCGTGCGCGGCCGGGACGAAATATCCCGCCTCATCCCAGTAGTAAGGCAGCTTGAGAAACGGAAGGTGCAGCAGCCAGATTGACCCGAAAATGACTCCCAAGATGACAGGCAGACGCCCCGGGCGCCGGTGGGGAGAACCCGGGAGGCTGTCGCTGGTCGCGTGGTCGGTCATGCGGTCTTGCGGATATAATCGCGCCAACCGGAGTTTGTAAACCCGATCCGTCGTCAACCGCTATTTCGTCGGCCAAGTTGCAAAACGACCAAGATTATGTGCGGCACCCGCAACCTGTAGGGCCTTTTCCTTCATTGCATACCAAATATGGGGTTTTGGTTCGGTTTGCCTGAAGAAAACGGTTGTTTTTGGCGGCAGAAAAAGCTACAGTCTCCAACGATAAGTCCCACGCTGGCGGCGTGGTTTGCTCGTCCCTTCCATGCAAGAAACGTCTTCTCCCACCGATTCGGATTTTCATCTCCACAAGGATCAGGAATACAACGCCGCTCAGATCGACAAACTCGAAGGTTTGGCGGGTGTCCGGCAACGCCCGGGCATGTACATCGGGCCGACGGATGAACGGGGCTTGCACCATTGCGTTTTCGAGGTGTTGGACAACTCCATCGACGAGCACCTGGCCGGGTTTTGCACGCGGATCGACGTGACCATCCACATGGACGGGAGCTGTTCCATCCGCGATAACGGACGCGGCATCCCCGTGGACATCAGCGAGAAGTTTGGCATCCCGGCCATCGAACTCGTGCTGACCAACCTGCACGCGGGCGGCAAGTTCGGGCAGGGAGCTTACAAATACTCCGGTGGTCTGCACGGGGTCGGCGCGAAGTGCGTCAACGCGCTCTCGGATTGGTTCAAGGCCGAGGTGTCGCGCAACGGCAAGGTGTACCACATGGCCTTCGAGCGTGGCGTGACCACGCAGAAGCTGACGGTCATCGGCGAATTGCCCAGCGCAAAGATCACCGGCACGTTGATCACGTTCCTGCCCGATCCGACGATTTTCACGACCACGACAGACTTCAAGTTCGAGCGGTTGGCCAGCCGGTTGCGCGAACTGGCGTTCTTGAATCCCGGGCTGGAGATCATGTTGGCCGATGAGCGCGCGGAAACCGAGCGCAAGGAAACGTATCTCTACAGGGACGGCATCCAGGAGTTCGTGCGTCAGTTGGGCGAAAACAAGCAGGTCCTTTTTCCGAAGCCGGTCGTGTTGTACGGGCGTCGCAAGGTCAAGTTCAAGAACAAGGATCAGGAAGAGATCGAGGACGACATGCACATGGACTGCGTGATGCAGTACAACGACTCGTACACCGACAACCTGCTGTTTTTCACCAACGCCATCCCGAACCCGGACGGCGGCACGCACTCGGTCGGTTTCCGCACGGCTTTGACGCGGGCGATCAACACGTATGCGAAGGCGAATAATCTGCTCAAGGAGAAGGACCCGGTCATCACGGGCGATGACGTGCGCGAAGGGCTGGTGACGGTGTTGGCCATCAAGCACCCGAATCCGGGGTTCGAGTCGCAGACGAAGGTCAAACTGGTGACCCAGGAGGTGGAAGGCATCGTTTCTTCCATCGTGTACGAGGGACTGATGCTGCACTTCGAGCAAAACCCGGTCGTGGCGAAGAAGATCGTGGAAAAAGGTCTCAATGCGGCCAGCGCCCGGGAGGCGGCCCGGCGTGCCCGTGAGACGGTGCGCAAGAGCGCGTTGACCGGCGGCGGGCTGCCCGGCAAATTGGCGGATTGCTCCGAGCGTGACCCGGACCAGACGGAGCTTTTCATCGTCGAGGGCGACTCCGCCGGTGGCAGCGCCAAGCAGGGGCGCGACCGCCGCACGCAGGCGATCCTGCCGATCCGCGGCAAGCTCATCAACGTGGAAAAGGCACGGTTGGACAAGGTGCTCGCGAACACGGAGATTCGCACGATGATCACCGCCATCGGGACGGGAATCGGCAACGGGGAGCAAGAAGGCAGCTTCAACCTGGAAAAGCTGCGTTACGGGCGGATCATCATCATGACCGACGCCGACGTGGACGGCTCGCACATCCGCACCCTGTTGCTGACGTTCTTCTATCGGCAGATGGCTGACCTCGTGCGCAAGGGACACATTTATGTGGCGCAACCGCCGCTGTACCAGATCAAGCGGCGCAAGCGGGAGGAGTACGTCGATGACGACGCGCAACTCAACAAAATCCTCGTCAGCCTGGGCACGGAAGACGTGCGGTTACGCAACGTGGCGGACGGCAAGGAGTTTACCACCGAACAACTCAAGGACATCCTGGACCTGCTGGAAAAGCTGGACAAATACGCGGCTTCGATCCGGCGGCACGGCGGAGATTTCGAGCAATACCTCGCCAAAAGGGCCACTTCGGGCGGAAAGCTGCCTGCTTACCTCGTGAAAGTGCGCGAGGGCAACCAGGAAAGCGTGCATTACTTCGCGGAAGACGCGGCGGTGCGGGAGTTCTCGCAGCAAAACGCGGACCTGAATCTCTACGGCGCGCCGGGCATGGATGCGCCCGTGGTAGCCGCGCTGGACGGCGTGGCCTCCGAGAACGGGGAGGGGGGTCCGGGGAACGGCCACGCGCCGGTGGCACCGTCGCCGCGCCAGCAGGGACCGCGTCGGCGCGGCAAGCTCGTCGAGCTTTACGAATCGACGGCGGTGCAGAAACTGATTGACGACCTCGCGCGCAAGGAGTTGCACATCGACCATTATTCCGCGCAGGATCAGCCGCTCTTTGAATTGCTCGAAGGGGCGGGGGACCGGACCGTCGCGCACCCGATTTTCTCGATGCCGGAGATCCTCGAGCGCATCAAAGAGCACGGGCGTCGTGGGGTACAGATCAAGCGGTTCAAGGGACTCGGCGAAATGAACGCGAAGGAATTGTTTTCGACCACCATGGACCCGGAACGGCGCAAGTTGCTGCGGGTCAACCTGGACGACAACAACGCGATCAAGGCGGACGAGATGTTCACCGTGCTCATGGGCGACGTGGTGGAACCGCGGCGGCAGTTCATCGAGGACAACGCGCTCAACGTGCGGAACCTCGACGTTTAAAGCAGCGCGGAAATGGATACGCCGACCGTTGCGTTGCCGCCGGCCGCCGACGAGGCGAAGCCGGTCGTGGCCATGATCCACGTCGGCGCGCTGCCGGGAACGCCGGGTCAGCGGCAGACGCTCGACGAAATCGCGCGCGCGGCCTGCGCGGATGCCCGGCTCTACGAGGCGGCGGGCGTGAACTGCCTGCTGCTCGAAAACATGCACGACGTGCCGTATTTGCGCGGCACGGTCGGCCCGGAAATCGTCGCGGCGATGACGATGCTGGCGGTTGCCGTCCGCGCCGTGACGCGCCTGCCCATCGGCCTGCAAATCCTGGCGGCGGCGGACATCGAAGCGCTGGCCGTGGCGCACGCGGCGGGTCTGGATTTCATCCGCACGGAATGTTTCTCTTTCGCGCACATCGCGGACGAAGGCATCATGGAATCCAACGCCGCGAAGTTGCTCCGTTATCGCCGCCTGATCGGCGCGACGGACGTGCAGGTGTGGGCCGACATCAAAAAGAAGCATTCGTCGCACGCGTGGACCGCCGACCTCTCGCTGGGCGACATGGCCGAGGCGGCGGAATTCATGGGAGCCGAGACGATCATCGTCACCGGCGTGAGCACGGGCAAACCGCCGGGCGCGGCAGAGGTGACTGCGGCGCGTGACCGCTGCCAGTTGCCGGTGTTCGTCGGCTCGGGCGTGTCGATGGAAAACATCGGCGAACTGCTGCGGGCAGCGGACGGACTCATCGTCGGGTCGCACTTCAAGCGCAACGGGCATTGGGCCAACGAAATCGAGGAGGAACGGGTGCGCGAATTCGTGGCCGAAGCCGTTCGCGTGCAGACCTTCCCCGGTTCACCCATGCCTCCAGCCGGTACCGGGAGCGGGGGTCTGGTCGCCGCCGCCGCGCTGGAAGCAGCGGCCAACCGGGCGACGAAAGTTTCAGGCGGGCGCGTGCCCATCCCGGCCTTTCCCCAGAAGCCGCGCCAGTAGTCCGCCGTAGCGTTCACGCGAGGTTTCCTGACCCACGGCGCGCACCAGGGCCCGGCGCTGGCCGACCAGCACGACCAGCCGCCGCCCGCGCGTGATCCCGGTGTAGAGCAGGTTCCTCTGCAAGAGCGTGTATTGGCTCATCGCCAGCGGCACGATGACGACCGGGAATTCCGAGCCTTGCGATTTGTGGATCGTGATCGCATAGGCGGGCGCGATTTCGTCCAGTTCGCCGAACGCGTAGGTCACCGCGCGGGCCTCGAAACGCACGGTCAGTTCGTTTTCCTCGTGGTCGATGCGTTCGACGAAACCCAGGTCCCCGTTGAACACTTCCTTGTCGTAGTTATTCAAGGTCTGGATCACCTTGTCGCGCGGACGGAATTGCCAGCCGAATTTTTCCACGTCCGGCTCGCCGGGGCGGGCGGCGTTGAGCGTGTCCTGGAGCGTGGCGTTGAGCGCCCGCGCGCCGACCGGACCACGGTTGGTCGGACAAAGGACCTGGATGTCGCGGACGGGGTCGAACCCCCACTTTTTCGGGATGCGGCCCCCGGCGAGTTCGCCCACCGTCGCGGCGATGCGTTCCGGCTCGTCGCGCTCGATGAAGAAGAAATCGGTTTCCGTGCCGTCAGGAGGCGGTTGCAGGTCAGGGAGTGCGCCCGCGTTGATCCGGTGGGCACTGGTGATGATGCGGCTCTCGGCGGCCTGGCGGAAAATTTCCGTCAGACGCGCGGTCGGGACGGCCCCGCTTTCGATGAGGTGCCGCAACACCAGCCCCGGCCCAACGGAGGGGAGTTGATTCACGTCGCCGACGAGCAGCAACCCGGCCCCGCGCGGCAGGGCGCGCAGCAGGGCGTGCATGAGCGGCACGTCCACCATGGAGGCTTCGTCCACCACGAGCAGATCGCCGTCGAGCGGGTTCTGGTCGTTGCGCACGAAACCGTTGCCGCCGGGTCCGAATTCGAGCAGGCGATGGATGGTCTTGGCTTCCATGCCGGTGGCCTCGCCCAAGCGTTGAGCCGCCCGGCCCGTCGGGGCGCACAGGAGGCAACGCACCTTCTTTGCGCGCAGGATGGATAGGAACGCGTCCATCAACGTCGTCTTGCCCACGCCCGGGCCACCCGTGATGACGAACACCCGGGCCGTGAACGCCTCGCCGAGCGCCTGCCGTTGACTCGGAGAGAGCGAACGCCCGGTCTTTTTTTCGTACCAGGGGATCGCCGTTGCGAGGTCGATTTCCGGGTAGGACGATCCCTGCCCGGCCAGCGCGAGGATTTTGCGCGCGATGCTTTTCTCCGCCCCGAGCAGGCCGGGCAGATAAACGAGAGATTGCCCGGTGGCCTCGTCGCGTTCGAGTTCCTCGCCGCCGAGGGCTTGCGCGAGAGCGGCCGTCACCACGGTCTCATCCACTTCCAGCATCCCGGCGGTGTGTCGGACGAGGATTTCTTCCGGCAACGCGCTGTGCCCCTCGTTGGTGGCGTTGAAAAGCGTGTGACGCAGCCCGGCGGCGGCGCGCTGGAGCGAATCCGCCGCCACGCCCAGTTGCCGGGCGATGCCGTCCGCCGTTTTGAACCCGATGCCGTAGATGTCCCGCGCGAGTTGGTACGGATTGGCGCGCACGGTTTCGATGGACCGATCGCCGTAGGTTTTGTAGATGCGCACCGCGCGGCTGGCGCTCGCGCCATGGGAATGAAGGAACACCATGATCTCGCGCACCACCTTTTGCTCGGCCCAGGCGACCTTGATGCGCCGCCGCCGCTCGGGGCCGACCTTATCGACCTCCTCCAACCGCGCGCTCTGGGTGTCGATGACCTCGAAAACCTGTTCGCCAAACTTGGCCACCAGCTTCTTCGCTAGCACCGGCCCGATGCCTTTGATCAACCCGCTGCCGAGGTATTTCTCGATGCCTTCGCGCGTGTTGGGTGCGCTGGCCCGCAGGTTTTCGGCCCGGAACTGGAGACCGTGCTGGTTGTCGCGCGTCCACTGGCCTTCGGCCAAAACCCATTCCCCACCGTTGACCGCCGGGAGCGAGCCGAGCACGGTGACGAGGTCGCGTTGCCCGCGCACCTTGACCCGCAGCACGGCGAAACCGTTCTCTTCGTTGAAAAACGTGACTCGCTCGACCAGACCCTCGATCCGTTCATGTTTCATGGCACCGGTCGCAGTCGAAGCACAGGGAAAAAACTTTCCGGGGGCGTCTCGCCGAACAGACCAATGATGGGCCAGACCGCCTCAGGCTGTCAACGTGGACGCGTCCAACGGCGCACGCGAATCGGCGGCGGTGTCGGTTTGGATTGCGCGGTCCGCTCTTTTCCCGTTAGCATGGCCGATGGCTTCCGACCCTTCGCCGATCTCCACCGCGCACCGCCTGCAACGGCAACTCGATTTTCTGATCGAAGCCGACAAGGCAAAGACCATCCTGCGGCGCAATCGCGTCATCAGCGATCCGGCACGCCGGGAAAACGACGCCGAACACATGTATCATTTCGCGTTGATGGCGATGATCCTGGCCGAGCATTCCGACGTGCCGGTCAACGCGTTCCGCGTCCTGCAAATGATCTTGATTCACGACCTCGTGGAAATCGACGCCGGTGATGTTTTCGTGTACGACGCCCAGGCACAGGTCGGCAAACGCGAGCGCGAAGAACTCGCCGCCGACCGCGTCTTCGGGTTGCTGCCCGCCGACCAAGCGCAGGAAATGCGAGCGCTCTGGGAGGAGTTCGAGGCGGAAGAAACTCCCGAAGCGCGCTTCGCTGCCTCGTTGGATCGCTTGCAGCCTTTGCTCGGCAACTACCACACCGGAGGCGGCGCGTGGAAAGAATACGGCATCGGTTATTCCCGGGTGATCGAACGGAACTCGAAAATTGCCCGTGGCTCCACGAGTTTGTGGAGCTATGCGCGCGAGATGCTCAACGACTCCCTGGCGAAAGGCTACCTTCCGCCCGACGAGCCTCAGACCGGCTCGGAATCGACCTCGTAACCCGCCTTTGGCTCGCGTTCGCGGGGGCTCGCCGCCGGACGCGCGCGCGGTTCACGATCCTTGATGGTCGCATCGGACGGCGAGGTGACGAACGGCCCGCCCTCCAGCGGCGCAATCCCGGTGAACGCCACGTCGGGCATGTCGCTCGGTTTACCTTCCAGCGGAAAATCTTTGCGCAACGGAAAATACGGGTAACCCTCCCACATCAGGATGCGCCGCAGGTCGGGATGACCGGCGAAACGGATGCCCATCATGTCGTAAATCTCGCGCTCGTGCCAATCGGCGGTCGGCCACAAATCGCTGACGGTCGGCGGGGCTTCGAGATCGTCCTCGCTGACCATGGCTTTCAGCCGCAGGTGCAACCCGCTGGCCATGGAATACAGTTCGTAAACCAACTCGAACCGGGGTTCGTCGCCGAAATGATCGACGCTGCTGATGTCGGTCAGATAATCGAAGGCCAGCGAGGTTTTACAGAACGCCAGCACGTCCTTGATCCGGTCCAGCGGCAGTTTGTACGTCAGTTCGCCGCGAAACTCGGTTTTCTTGAGCGTGTCGGAGCCAAACTTCGATTCCAAAGTGCTGCCAGCGTCGGTCAAGGTCATGGCAATGTGGTGATTACGACAGCGACGCCAGCAGTTCGCGCTTCTGTTCCACGAAGGAATGTTCCCCCTGGATTTTGCGTTGGAGCCGCATCAAACCTTCCAGCAAAGCCTCGGGGCGGGGAGGGCACCCGGAGATGTAAACGTCCACCGGAATGATGCGGTCCACCCCTTGCAGCACCGCGTAGGAACGGTACATGCCGCCGCTGGAAGCACAGGCGCCCATGGCAATCACCCATTTCGGCTCCGGCATTTGTTCGTAGATGCGTTTGACGGCCAGCGCCATTTTGTAAGTGACCGTCCCGGCAACGATCATCACGTCGCTCTGACGGGGCGAAAAACGCATGACCTCCGCGCCGAAACGCGAAATGTCGAAACGTGAACTCGCCGCCGCCATCAACTCGATGGCGCAGCACGCGAGGCCCATGGGCATCGGCCACAACGAGTTTTTGCGCATCCAGTTCATCGCGGCATCCATCGTGGTGAAAATGACGTTTCCCTCGATTTTCGAGTCGTATGCGACTGGTTGTAGCGTGGCCATGCGCGCAATATAATGGGCGCCGGAGACTCTTCAAGCCTCAACATGCCTGCCTCCCACGATCCGCTCGTCCTCGCCGTTGATGTCGGCACGTCTTCGATCCGCACCGCTTTGTTCGACCTGCGGGGGCAACGGCTGGCGCGGAGCCTGGCACAGAACGAGCACTCGGTGACCCACTCGCCCGCAGGCGCGGCGGAACTCGATCCGGCGACCTTGGAGCGCGGTTTTCTAAGCTGTCTGGACCGGACGTTGCCCCATGCCCGGCGGCGGCCGGTCCTGGCCGTGGGCATGTCCTGCTTCTGGCACAGCCTCATCGGCGCCGACCGCCGGGGGACCGCGCTGACGCCGATCTACACCTGGGCCGATGCCCGCTGCCGGGACGACGCCGCGCGGCTGCGCACGGAACTCTCCGAGCGCGATTACCACGGGCGCACCGGCTGCATGTTGCGCGCTTCCTATTGGCCGGCAAAATTGCGGTGGCTGGCGCGTGAGAACCGCGGCCTTTTCCGACGGGTCAGCCGCTGGCAGTCTCCGGCGGAATGGCTGCTGGGTAAATATTGCGGCGGCGGCGGCAACGTGTGCGCCCACGGGATGGCAACCGGCACGGGGCTGTTCAACCCGAGCACGCTGCGCTGGGAGGACGATCTGCTGACAGGGTGCGGGCTGCGCGCGTCCCAGGTGCCGATGCTTTCGGACGATTCGCTACGTCTCCGGCCCGCGCAGGCGCGGCGGTTTCCGCCGTTGGCCGGGGCGCGTTGGTGGCCGGCCATCGGCGACGGCGCGGCGGGCAACCTCGGTTCGGGGGCCACGCGGGAGGGTCTGGCCGCGCTTAACGTGGGCACGAGCGCGGCCTTCCGCGTCATGCGGGAAGGGCAGGCCGCAAAAAGCCCCTTCGGCCTGTTCGCCTACCGGGTGGATGCGCGCCGCTTCGTGGTGGGCGGCGCGGTGAGCAACGCCGGTAATCTCCGCGCCTGGTGCCGCCGCGAACTGAACCTGCCGAAGTCCGACCACGCGCTGGACGACGCGTTGGCGGCGCGCCCGGGTCCGGTGAGTTCGCTGGTCACGCTGCCGTTCTGGTCCGCCGAGCGGGCGCCGACGTGGTGCGAGGAATTGGCCGGTGTCATCGAGGGTTTTTCGCAAACCACGACCGCGCTCGATCTCCTCCAAACCACGACCGAAGGCGTGTACCACCGCCTGGCGGCCATCACCGACGCGAGCCTGCCGGGGAAATCGGCCGGCAAACGCAAAAACGAGGCCCATGCCACGGCGACGCAGATCATCGTGTCCGGCGGCATCCTGAAATCCGGCCATCTGCTCCAGCGCCTGGCCGACGTGCTGGGCCGGGCGGTTTTTCCGAGCAAGGAGCCGGAAGCCTCCTTGCGCGGGGCGGCGGTTTACGCGCTGGAAAAGATCGACGCCCCGGGGTGGGCGGATGACCGGCCGCCCGACGTGGGACCCGTGGTGCGTCCGCAGGCGCGCTACGCCGCGCAGTACGCTGACGAGCGCGTGCGGCAACAGCGCCTGGAAACGGTCATGGCCGCAGTGGCTGCGAAGCAATAACGGCTTGCCCTTTTGACCGGCAGCGCACATGATTGTATCGAACTCCCCCTTTATCAAATGAACCATCAACGGACCTTGGCCGGACGCACCGCTTTTACACTCATCGAACTGCTCGTGGTCATCGGAATCATCGGCGTCCTCGTGTCGCTCGCCCTGCCGGTCTTGACCCGTGTCCAGGCGAAAGGCTACGAGACGAAAACCCTGAGCAACATGCGCCAGATGGGGATCGCTCTGATGTCCTATGCCAATGACAACAACTATCAACTCCCTGGCCGCGCCGCCTCGGCGGACGGGACGACGGACAAAAAGTGGCCCGTCCTCCTCCAACCTTACATTCAGGACCTGACCATCTACGGGTCCCCGGTCCCTGACGTAAAAGGCGTCTCCTACAAGGTGACCAATCCGCAGGATTACGTGAGGAACGACACGAACTTCACCACGTACATTTATAACGGCGGCAACGATTCGGACCCGAACCTAGCCGCCGGTACCCCCGCCGCAGCGATCAGCTACCCGCGTTTGAACGTCATCAGCCAGCCTAGTCAAACGATCCTGCTCGGCATCCCTCAACCGATGAGGAATAATTTTTACATGGATTTCACCGAGAAAAACAACAGCACGATCTTGAACAAGACCGCCTTCGCCGACGGCACCCCATACGTCTTTGCCGACGGTTCGGCCCGGACTCTGGCCGTGATGACGGCTGCCCAAGCGGCCCAGCCGAACGCCAGCAACAAGGCGGAACCGATCAGTTCCGGGACCTACACCGATTGGCTCTGGTTGTTCGATAAATCCCGCACGGAGATCATCCAATAATCCACCCGTTAAACCCCGTCCCGCTTTTGGGAGGCTCCGACGGGTCAGGTCATTGGCCGTGGCGGGAATCATCTCGGACACTCATGGGTTGTTGCGACCGGAAGCCCTGGCCGCTCTGGACGGCTGCGACCGAATCATTCACGCGGGAGACCTGGGGCGGCTCGATGTTTACGAAACATTGCGCCGAAGAGCCCCGACCGTGGCCATTCGTGGCAACGTGGACCGTGGCCCATGGGCGGAAATATTTCTTGAAACGTTGAGTCTATCCATCGGCGGCGTCAACATCCACGTCCTCCACGATCTCAACGTGCTGGCCTTCGATCCGTTGGATGAAAAGGTCGATCTGGTCATCAGCGGCCACTCGCATCGCCCTGCGATCAAGGAAAAAGCGGGCGTTTTATACGTCAATCCCGGAAGTGCCGGACCGCGCCGTTTTTCGCTGCCGGTGACGCTGGCACGGCTGATCATCGGCCCGGTCGAGCTTCAGGTAGAGCTGGTCGATGTGCTGGCAGGGACAACCGTCGAATCTCTGGCCGTACCGCGCCGTGCGGTCTCAGCGTAGTTCATGGTCCGGGGGCGTGAAAGCGTTCGCGATCAATTCACAAGTCGCTTTGCCGTCTCGCCCGACGAGGACTTCCACGATATCGAAGCGATAAAGAATTTCGGTTTCCGGCAGCAGACGCAGCCACGCGCTCGCCCCCCGGGTGATGAGTTTCTGCTTGGCTGTGTCCACGGCTTCGCCCGGACGCCCGTAGGCCAGCCCGGTCCGGGTCTTCACTTCGACGAAGACCAGCGTGTCGCCATGGCGGCAGACGATGTCCACCTCGCCGCCCCCCGGGGCGCGGAAGCGTCGGTACAGCACTTTGTAGCCGTGCGGGCGCAGGAAGCGCGCGGCCAGGGTCTCGCCACGCCGCCCCAACTCATGCCGGGAGTCTCCGCTCCGCGAAGGCAAAACGCGGTTCCGCCACCGGGCGAAAAGAGAAACGATGGATCGGGCAGGGGCCATGGCGGGCGAGGGTAGCGAGGTGATGGCTCGTCGCGTAGCCTTTGTGACGCGAGAAACCGTAGCCGGGGAATTGTCCGTCGAACGCTTCCATCAGGCGGTCGCGCGTGACCTTGGCGATCACGCTGGCGGCGGCGATGCTCAGGCTGATGGCGTCCCCGCCGACCAGCGCCGTGTGGGGAACGGGGAAGGGATGCACCGGCAGGCCGTCGATCAAAACGTGATCTGGCTGCCGGGCGAGCGCACCGCAAGCGCGCCGCATCGCTTCGTGGGTCGCGCGGAGAATGTTCAGCCGGTCCACCTCGGTCGAGTCCACCACGGCAGCCGCCCAGGTAACGCCGGGATGGCTCGTCAATTCCTGGTAAATCCTGGCGCGTCGGGCGGCGGAAAGCCGTTTGGAATCGTTGAGGTGCCGGTGCGTGTAATCGTCCGGCAAGATCACCGCTGCGGCCACGACCGGACCCGCCAACGGGCCACGTCCGGCCTCGTCGATCCCCGCGACCCACCTCGCCACGCCCGCCGTGCGAAGCCGGGATTCGTGCTCCAGGTGGGGCCGCGCGGGCGGTGAAGCGGGCGCGGCGGCTACCATGAGAACGGAAGGACCGTTTATTTCGCCTCGCGGACGGCCATGGCCTGCTTGCCCTTGCGGCCACGCAGGTAGTTGAGTTTGGCGCGTCGGGCGGTGCCTGCTTTTTCGACCTCGATCTTGGCGATGCGGGGCGAGTGGATCGGGAACACGCGTTCCACGCCTTCGCCGTAGGAGATGCGGCGCACGGTGAAATTCTCGTTCACGCCGGTGCCCTTGCGGCCGATGACGATGCCGGTGAAAATCTGGACGCGCTCCTTGTCACCCTCGATGACCTTGGTGTGGACCCGCACGCTGTCGCCCACTTTGAAGGACGGCACGTCGGGCTTTTTCTGTTCGTTTTCGATGGTATCGAGGAGGTGCATAAAGAAATTGGTTGAGTTCCCGCCAAGGGAAGAAGCCGGTTCCTATCGCGCAAACTCGCTCCGGGCGCAACCAAAAATTGCGCCGGCTTGCCCGCGACCGCATTTTCCAGGCGGTTGGCGGGTTGGGCGGGCTTCGGCTATCCTGAAAACACGAAACGAAGCGGGGCTAGGTCCGCCAGGGATTCATGCGGACTTCTCGTACAAGACGCGCAGCAGATAAAGCCCCTCGGCAGGCGCGGCAAAACTCGTTTTCGCACCGCTCGCGCCGAGCAACTCGCTGATCCACTCCGTCGAAGCGCGTCCTTGGGCGCAGCGGGCCATGGTGCCGGTCAACAACCGCACCATCTTGTAGAGGAAGCCGTCCCCCTCGAAATCCAGGGTGATCAGCGAAGAGCGGCGGCGAATGGCGATCCGCCGGATCGTGCGAACGGTGTTTTCGTCCGGCTTGCCGCGGTTGGCGGCGAACCCGGCGAAATCGTGCCGTCCCAGCAGCAGTTCGGACGCGCGCCGGAGCGTGGGCAAATCCAGCGGGTGGGGGAAATGCCACGCCCGGCCATGTTCCAGCGGGTCGAGCACCGGGGAGTTCCAGATGCGGTAGCGGTAAACCTTGCCCCGCGCCGCGAAACGCGCGTGGAAATCCGCCCTGGCGAAACGGACCGACATCACCCGGATTGCGGCGGGCAGATGGGAGTTCAACGCCCCGCGCCAACGCTCGGGCGTGTGGCGCGCGCGGTCGGGAACGTCAGCGTGGGCGACCTGGCCGACGGCGTGGACCCCGGCGTCCGTGCGGCCGGAACCATGAATGGCGATGCGCGGACCGCCGCAAAGCTTGGCAAAAGCGGTTTCGAGATGATCCTGGACCGTGTTGCCGCGAGCCTGGCTCTGCCAGCCGTCGAACGGGCGGCCGTCGTAAGCCACCGTGAGCCGCAGCCGGTTGGAAGCCGCGCCGCCCTTCGCTTCAGAGGCGGTCGGAACCATGCTCGGGTTGCCGCAGCGCCTCGCCGTCCAGGAACATTTGCAGGATCATCTGCGCGGCGACCTGATCGATCACGGCGCGGCCTTGCCTGACGTTGCGTCCGCTGGCGTGCAGGGCTTTTTGCGCGGCCACGGTGGTCAGACGTTCATCGAGGAGTCGGACCTCGCAACCCGTCGCTGTCCGCAGACCGTCCGCAAACGCGCGGGCCTTGGCGGCGGCGGGGCCTTCGGTGCCATCCATGTTTCGGGGCAGACCCACGACAATCACGCGCACGTTTTCCTGGCGGGCGATTTCCGCGATCCTCGCCAGCACGGGCTTGTCCGCCCCCGCGCCTTTTGCTGCCACCCGGCGGATCGTTTCGCGCGGGTGGGCGAGCATCCCCAAACGGTCCGCCATGGCGATGCCGACCCGCGCCTCTCCGAGATCGACCCCCATGGCGAGGCCGGACGAGCGAACGGTCGGGGCGGACATCGGCGGAAAATTACTGGAGTTCGGCGGCGACCTTGGCCGTGAGCAGCTTGATGCGCTCGGCCTCGTGGCGGCTGCAAATGAGCGTGGCGTCGTGGGTTTGCACCACGATCAAATCGCTGACGCCCAGCAGCGTAATCGCCCCGGGCCGGTCGCTGAAGACGATGTTTTCGCGGGCGTCGAGCGTGGTCAGCGGGCAGTTCGCGGCGTTGTCGTGTTCGTCCTTGGGCAAATACCCGGCGACGGCGATCCAACTGCCCACGTCGTCCCAGTCGAAACCGGCTTCCAGCACGAGCACCCGCGCCGCGTTCTCCATGATGGCGTAGTCGATGGAGATTTTCGGCAGGTGCGGGAACCGTTCCGCCAGCGTGACGGTGAAATCCTGCGCGCTGCGGACCTGCGAGACGAAATCCGCCAGCGCGGGAATCTGCGCGCTCAATTCGCGCAGGACGGCGGGCAGCGTCCACGCGAACATCCCAGCGTTCCAGCGGTAGTGGCCGTTGTCGAAGAACACCTGCGCGAGTTCCGGGGCGGGTTTCTCGCGGAACCGCCGGACGTTGAAGATGGCGGGCGACCCTGGCGCCGGGTCCTCGAGTTGTACGGGGTCGCCCAGTTCGATGTAACCAAACCCGGGGCAGGCCCAGGTCGGCTTGATGCCGATGGTCACGAGCGCGCCGGTCTGCTCGGCGGCGCGGGCGGCGG
>CAXUGY010000019.1:0-58903 GCA_964250695.1 uncultured Chthoniobacterales bacterium
CCACCTACAACCTCGCCATTCAGCAAAAAGCAACAGTCAGGTAGCCACTACCCAAATGTCTTCTTGCGTCCTTCAGTAATGCCGCACTTGGGCGACGCTGCCTGTTCGTTGGACTGTAGGCGCAAGCAGGTGCAGTGGGCATCAAGTGGCTTTGGGTGTCAGTCGAACTCGGCGCGAACGTATCGCTGGTAAGGAACTCCGTGACGGAAACACCGAGTTTCGCACAAACCAGAAGCAACCGGGCGACGAGTAGTCTCACTCCGCCCGTGCTCCAGGTCCACGCCGTGACATAATCCAAGTCCAGCTTCCGGGCCATCGCTCGCGCTCCGGTCAGCCCAGTCAGAGCGACGAGAGACCAGGCGATGCGGTCCCTACCCGGCGGGTGCTTTAACATCGGTGCCTTGGCGAGCAATGCACCGAGATTATCCGCAACTTGGCGATCCCAGGTCGGTGTATTTATTGATGGCGTGTTGTCGAGAGTAGAACATTCGCTTGACGACAACCCAAACCAACCCAAGCAAGACGTGCAAAAGCCCGGCACGGAGCGCCACGAGATGACAGGCAAACCCTGCTCGCAATGAGGACATCGGGTTTCCAGAGGTCGATTATGCTGCGGACAGACCATCACAGGCTCAAGGCACCAGAGCAGATGTTCGTAAGGCTCCGCATCTTCCTCGTAACACGATGGACACCATGCGCGATTCCTCCGCAGCAAACCCCGAGAGGAGAGCACGCCCGCCCAAGTGAACATAGTCAGCGATTGCAGATCGCTCCGGCAAGTCAGCTTTCCCAACGCGCGCGTCCAAGTGGCCGCCACCGCATCCAAGCCGTTCATGGAGCGCAGATAGTTCGGAGAAAGGATGACGCGCGAGCCGGGATCGCCTCTATGAAGATGCTGATGCACCTCCCGCTTGAGGAGTGAACCCACGCTCACCCGGTGCGCTTTGGCGAGGCGGGTAACGTAGCCTGTCAAACTTTCTGTGCGGGCGGTGCCAAGCCCGTATGGCAGCAAATTGTAGAGGCGGCTGCGGGTGGGCAGCGGCGGCAGGGTCGGTTCAGGGTGCATGACCGTCTCCTGACCCGACCGGATCACGACCGGGTTTGCGCTGGAAAGGACGATGCGTGCGAGTCGATACGTTCCCATTGGCATCGTCCGGTAAGGGCGGGCCGGAAGCCATTGGAGTCGTGGACGACATCCTGAGTTCCGCCTGCAAGCGGGCCAATTCCGCGTCGTCGTCCGCGAAGTATTTCTCGCCCTTCTGCGCGTCGGCGAGCATCTTGCGGCACTGCTTGGCTGTGAGCGCACGCTTTTGCAGGTGCTTCCTGGTCATCGTCGGCGCGTCCTCATCCAACGCGACGTTGAGCGCCCGGCCCAGCCAGTCTTTGAGCACGCCTATGCAGCCGATGGTGTGCTGGTACAGGTATTCCACCTGCCCGAGGAGGTCCGGTTCTTCAGCGAGAGGCAAATGCTGCTGGAAGGCGCGGACGACGCTGGCGAACAAGTCGGCGTCCTGCTGCACCGCGTTGGAATACCGGGGCAGGTGGACGATGACGGTACGGCGCGCCAACTGGCCGCTGAGATCGAGAAAGGGGATGAGGTCGTAGGTGCCCGCCAGCAAGTGCGGCACCCCGCTCATGTTCGCCACGGACTTGATAATGTCCAACTGATCGCTCAACTTGCGGCCATTGGCGATCTTCATCAAATGTTGCCCTTCGTCGAGGATGGACACGAGAGGGCGTCGGTTGAGCAGGGCCGATTCGTATGCGAGACGGTAGTCGTCCGTCCCGCCCCGGCGAGGAACCTTCGCCTCCACGGGGCGCGGAGCATCGCGCGGGGTCGAGGCGCGACCCAAGGTTGGTTGGGGGCGTTCAAGCACGTTGACCTTGTGCTCAATGAGAGGCTCGTCCAGTGCGGTCAAAGCTCGCTTGTAGAGGGCTTTCCAAGGGAACACCGACGTTTCGGGAGCAGGCACCTCGAAGGTGACGTAAGGCAGCCGTCCCCGATCTTCTTCCAACTCCGTCCGCGAATGTTCGACGAGTTTGCTCTCCAAGGAGCGGATCAACGTGGTTTTGCCCGCGCCGGTCGGCCCGGCGAAGAAGATCAAGGAGGTATCCGACGAATCGAGTGCCGCCGAGACGAGTTCTGAGCAGACTTCCTTCATGCGGGTGTGCGGCACGGTGTAATCGTGAAAGTATTCCCTGCGCTCTCGTTTCGTCCGAGAAAGTAGGTCGCGTGGAAAGTCCACTTTAGCGTGCTCCATCGTACTCATGGCGCGTCAGAACTGCTCGAAGTCACTGAGGTTTTCCGGGCTAGTGGCCGACGCCCCCGCCTCGCGCTTGCACTCCTGCGCAAATCTCCTGCCGTACTTGCTTTGTGTGGTGCTCATTTCGGCTGTGCTTGGTTGTAGCACATCCGCGTGTCCATTTTATCGCGGCAAGATCAAAATCCTACGCGCCAACCGAGTAAGTGCTCGCTTGGTGCTCGAAAAAGTAGCCGGTACGATTGACAGCAACACGGGGGGAGAATACATCCCACTGATGTGCGATTTCGCCGCGCCATTGGTGAACGTATAAACTGCGATGCCTCAACGGTTGCTGCTGCAAGACGCCTGCGGACTCATCAATTTGGTTGCGAGCAGTCGATTTGCAGACATTGCACGCCATTGTGGGTTTTCGATCTGCCGTTGCCTCTGCAGTTTGCGCCGAGATCTATTTTACGAGGGACGGGACATAGGAAAGCCCAGGTCGTTGCTCACGGCACCAGGTAGTAGGCTGCTTCAGGCACAGGTTGCTCCTGCGCCGAAACTGCCGCATCTCTGGGGTGAAGGAGTTGGTAGGCGTGACGCACCGCCCGCAAGGTGGCCGAATATTGTCGATCCTCTTCCGGGTAGATGCGGTCGGCGGGCAACCAATCCGCGAAGCGCAGGTTGCGCAGGATTTTTGCCAGATCGTCCCGGACGCCGGCCAAAAGTACCGTCAGGCCACGGCGGTCCGCCTCGCGGAGAAAATGTTCGAGATGCTCGGCTGCCACCACGTCCGGATTGCGCGTGCGCCGCAGCCGGAGCACGAGAAACGCAGCCCCTGCGCGGGCGGTTTCCCGTTGGAGACTTTCCAACGCTTTTTCCAGTTCGGGCGCCGCTCCGAAGAACAACTCTCCTTCCAGGTCGTAAATCAACACGGCGTCCGAGCGTTCGTCGTCGGACTGCCGCTCACGCACCACCCGCTCCGCGGTCACCACCAGTTCGCGCACGGAGAGCCGCGAGGCGCGGGGGACGAACAGGAGGATGGAGAGTCCCACGCCGATGAGAATCGATTCGTCGACGCTGATGAAGATGGCCGCGAACGCGGTCACGAGCACCAGTCCGGCGTCGAAGCGCGAGGCGCGGATGGCGTAGCCGAGCCGCTTCCAATCAATCAGCCGGGCGGCGGTGATGAAGAGCAAGCCCGCCAGGGCGGACTTTGGAACGAAACGCGCATAAGGTCCGAAAAGCAGCACGACCACTGCCACGATGACGCCGGAGTAGATGCCCGACATTCGCGTGACCGCGCCGGACTGATAGTTGATGGACGAACGCGTCAGCGAGCCGGAGCCCGGCAGGCTCTGAAAAAAACCGCCGACCAGGTTGGAGATCCCTTCGGCGAGACACTGCCGGTTGTAATCGAGCGGCTGCCGGGTGTAGGTCGCGATGGACTTGGCCACCGCCAACGCTTCCAGCAGTCCAAGAAAGGAAATCGCCACGGCGCTGCCCAGCAGCTTTTGGATCCAGGCCCAGTGAATTTGCGCGATGTGGAAGGTCGGCAGCGCCGCCGGCACCTTGCCGACCACGGCCACGAGCGACTTGCCGTCCGCCGCCGGGATCGACCAGCCGAAAAACGCCGCGAGCCCGGCGGCGGCAAGGAGCGCCAGGAGCATGTCCATCTGCGGCAAACGGTATCTATTGATGACCCGGCGCAGCAGGAGAACCGCCACGATCGTTCCCGCCCCGAGCCCGATGGCGTGGAGGTTGAACGGTCCACCCTTCGTCAGCGTTTCCCAGAGTTGCACCAGCGGTGACTGGTCGCCGCTGCCTTTCTTGGCCGCGCCGAGGAAGTTTCCGACCTGGCCCACCGCGACCAGCACGCCCGCGCCCGCCATGAAACCGAGGATCACCGACTCGGAAACGTATCGTGTCAGATCGCCCAGGCGGAACACGGCGATGAGGATCTGGATCGTGCCGACGATGACCGCCAGCAGAAACATCGCTTGATAGGCGTCGGCAGCCGCGTCGAAAGGCGTCAGGGCAGCGAACACGACGAGCGAGATGGCGTTCGTCGGTCCGTTGATCAGATGCGAGGAAGAGCCGAAGATCGAAGCGATGATCGTCACCACGATGGCCGAGTAGAGGCCGAAGCGTGGATCGACGCCCGCGATCAGCGCATAGGCCATCGCCTGCGGAATGGCGATGGCGGCGACCGTGGCTCCCGCCACCAAATCGCGGCGCAGAACTTCTCCCGTGTAGCGGGAACGGCTTTCAGGAAGAGAGTCTTTCATGGAGCTTTGGCTGGGCGGATCAGGCTGAAGATGCCGTTGTCGCCGAAAAATTTGGTCTGGGCATCATCCCAGTCCCTGGCGACGAGGGTGATCGGGAAAAGTTGGAGGTCCGGCAGCCGGTCCCGGTGCCGGCGCAAGATGGCTTCGTTGCTGGGCCGATAGCCATCCTTGGCGAGAATCTCCTGCGCTTCGTCGGTGAACAGATATTCGAGGTAGGCCCTGGCCGCCGCAGCGGAGCCGTGCTTGGCCACATTGGCATCAACCCAGGCGACGCTGGGCTCGGCGCGGATGCTCACCGGAGGATAAACCACCTCCAGCTCGCCGGCGGACTGCTGCGCCTCGCGGATGGCTTCATTCTCCCAGGTCAGATGAACGTCGCCTTCCTTCGCCAGCGCGAAGGTCGTGGTGGCGTCGCGCGCGCCTTGTCCCAAGCCGGACGCGTGTAGATATAGCTGCCGTAAGAACGCGCGCGCCTCGTCGTCACTTCCGCCGCGTGAGACGACCGCGCCCCACGCCGCCAACACGCTCAGCTTGCCGTTGCCGGAAGTCTTCGGGTCGGGTGTGATGACGGTCACGCCGGGATGAACGAGATCAGGCCAATCCTGGATGTGCTTGGGATTGGTTTTGCGGACGACGAAGACGATGGTGGACGAGTAGGGCTGCGCGTCGTGCGGCAAACGCTGCCGCCAATCTTTGGCGATCAGCCCTCTTTGGACCAACCCTTCAATGTCCGAGGGAAGCGCCAGGGTCACCACGTCGGCAGCCAATCCCTCGCCGACGGCCCGCGCCTGCTTGGAGGAACCGCCGTGCGATTGCTCGATCTGGAGCGGGTGGCCGTATGCCCGGAGGAACTTCGGGTTGAGTTCCGCGTAAAGCTCGCGCGTCGGATCGTAGGAGACGTTGAGCAGCTGCGGACTTTTGTCGTGGTCGTAATTGCCGTGGGCCAGCAAGGCGGCGGCGCCTAAAATCAGGCCAACGGCGAGGATGTTCAGCCAGCGGGTGTTCATGATAGAGATCACTCTATTGGAGTGGTAAACGCCCTGGCCAAGATGTCGGTCAGGACGCGCCGGGAACTGCCGTCCGGATCGAGATCGGGATCGAGGATGGTCACATCCAGGCCCGCGAAGCGCGGCGAGCGCACCAACCGTGCCAGCAGGGTCGTCAGTTCATCCGCCGTCAGGCCACCCGGCTCCGGGCAATCCACCGCCGGTATGATCGAGGGGTCCAGCACGTCGGCATCCAGGTGAATCCAGAAGCCGTCGAGTGCCGGCTGTTTTTCGTAGGAGTCGGCCAGCGCACGCCCCACCCATTCCATGCCCAGAGTGCGCCCGTCCTCCAGCGAGACAAACCCGATGCCCGCGTTTTGCAGTTCCGCGAGCTTGCGGTGCTCTTCGCCTTCCTCGGAGCGGAAGCCGAAGAGGAGCACATCCTGCCGACGAAAATAGGGACGACGGCTCTCGATGTCGGTCAGCAGGTCGGTGCCGCTCCCGGTGACGATGGCCAGATCAGCGCCCGCCACGTTGAGGGCCTCCGCGTTGCCGGGATGATGGTAGTCGTGATGCGCGTCGAGGAACACCAAAGCGTACCGGCCAGTGCGTGCGAGCGCCAGGCCACAGCCGAGCACCACGGAGCAATCACCGCCACAGACCAGGGGGGCAAACCCTTCCCCCCGCGCTCTGGTAATGGCGTCTGCCAAAGCGAGAGTAAATTCGCGCACGACCGGCACATTGCGGGTCTTTTCCACCCATTGCTCATCCTCCGGATAGGGTAAACGGGGGAGCATTTCCACCTCGGTTGCCCCGATAAACTCGATCAGACCGCTTTGGGCGAGAGCCTGCGGCAACTTGGCCGGTTGACGTTCACGGCCATCCGGATAGCGACTGAGCCCGAGGTTCGTCGGAGCGTGAATAAAGCCGAGCGGTCGCATCATTTCGAGTAGGTACGGTTGGCGGGCGTCAAGCTCTCTGACGCAGGTGCAGCAGGCGTTCGCCGGCGGCGTGGAGGGTTTCTTCTTTCTTGGCGTAATGAAAGCGGACGAGGTGATGGACCGGCTCCGTGAAGAAGCTGGAACCAGGCACCGCCGCGACTCCAATCTCCTTGGCCAGCCAGTGGCAAAAGGCAGTGTCGTTCGCATGGCCGAAATCGCGGATGTCCACCAGGACGTAATACGCGCCCTCCGGCTCGGTGAACCGCAGGCCCGCGCGCCGCAGGTAATCGAGGAACACGTCCCGCCGCCGGGTGTACGCGGCGGTGAGACGCGCGTAGTATTCGGGCGGGAAGCGCAGCGCGGTCACGGCGGCGACTTGCAGCGGATGCGGCGCGCCCACCGTCAGGAAATCATGCACCTTGCGGGCCTGCGCAATGATCGGCGCGGGGGCCAGCACGTAACCCAGCCGCCAGCCGGTGATCGCGTAGGTTTTCGACAACGAGCCGACCGTCAGCGTGCGCTCCCACAAATCCGGCAGGGCCGCCGTGTAGACGTGCCGGTGCGGCGCGTAGACGATGTGTTCGTACACCTCGTCGGTGATGAGGAAGGCGTCGTGCTCGCGGGCCAGTTCGCCGATGAAGGTCAATTCCTCCTCCGTGAATACTTTGCCGCAGGGATTGGACGGATTGCAGATGACGATGGCGCGGGGCTTCTGCGCGAAGGCCCGGCGCAGTTCGTCGCGGTCGAAGCCGAAGTCCGGCGGGTGCAGCGGCACGTAGATGGGCCGCGCCCCGGAGAGGATCGTGTCCGCGCCGTAGTTCTCGTAGAAGGGGGAGAAGATGACGACCGAATCGCCCGGATTGCAGACGGTCATGATGGCGACCAGCATCGCCTCCGTGCCTCCGCAGGTGGCGACCAGGTGGGCATCCGGGTCGATCTCCAAACCCATGAGACGGGACTGCTTCTCGGCCAGCGCCCGCCGGAACTCCGGTGCGCCCCAGGTGATCGCGTACTGGTGGTGATCGCCCTTCGCCATCTCGTTGGCAGCAGCGGCCAGCAGTTCAGCGGGTGGATCGAAGTCGGGAAAACCCTGCGAGAGGTTGATGGCGTCGTACTGACGGGCGACCCGGGTCATCTCGCGGATGACGGATTCCGTGAAGCCGTGCAGACGTTGGGCGGTGGCGGGCATGGGGGCAACGAAAGCTGGACGAAACAACTAGCGGAGGGTGTTTTTAACGAACCGCCCGGCAAGCACCTGCGCGAGCAACTGCTCTCGCAGCGCAAGGAAATCGCGGCTGCTGCGGACGCGCGGACGCGGCAGATCCACGGAAACGTCGGTGACGAAACGCCCGCTCGCCATGAGCAGGGACCTGCCCGGGTTGCGAAGGAATCTCATGGGGTGGTCGGCGCGGGCGCACCGTGTACGGCGTCGTCGGGACTGCCTGACGACGCTGACCGCGACGCGGGCACCAATTCGTTGGCCATCACTTCCCCTGTATGGGTCGGGCGCAGCGCGGCGTCAGCGTTGGCCGCGTGGCCGTGGGAGAGGGGCAAGCGCGGAAAGAGCAGTTCGGCGACCCGGTACGCCTCTTCCAGGTGAGGATAGCCCGAGAGAATAAACGTCTCGATGCCTACTTCGGCGTATTCCTCCATCCGGGCGGCCACGGTGTCCGCACTACCCACGAGCGCGGTTCCTGCCCCACCCCGAACCAAACCCACGCCAGCCCACAAATTGGGGCTGATCTCCAGCGAAGCGCGGCTGCGGTCGGTCCGGCCCTGGCCGTTTCTTTGCAGCCCGAGCATCCGCCGTTGTCCGGCGCTGTCGTGTCGGGCCAGCATTTTCTGGGCGGCGGCCACGGTCTCGTCCGTGACGTGGGCGATCAGGCGGTCGGCGGCCTGCCAAGCTTCCTCTTCCGTCTCACGCACGATCACGTGCAGGCGAATGCCGAACCGCAGCCGCCGCCCCTGATTGCTGGCAGCCCGGCGCGCCACGGCGATTTTTTCGGCCACGGCGGCAGGCGGTTCACCCCAGGTGAGGTAATGATCCACGTGCCGGGCGGCCACCTCGATCCCCGCCGGGGACGATCCGCCGAAGTACAACGGAGGGTAAGGTTTCTGCAGCGGCGTGAAAATGGTCCGGGCTCCTTTGACGCGCAGGTGCTTGCCGTTGAAGTCCACCGCGTCCGTGCCTGCCAGGAGCCGCCGCCAGATGTGCAGGAACTCGTCCGTGACCTCGTAGCGCGTGTCGTGTTCCTGGAAGATGCCGTCGCCCGCGAGTTCCACGGGGTCGCCGCCCGTGACGACGTTGATAAGCACGCGCCCGCCCGAGAGCCGGTCGAAAGTGGCCGTCATGCGGGCGGCGAGGCTGGGCGACACCAGTCCGGGGCGCACCGCCACGAGGAATTTCATGCGCCGCGTCGCTCCGATCAACGCGGAAGCGGTCACCCAGGCGTCCTCGCAGCTTCGCCCGGTCGGCAGCAGCGCGCCCTCGAAGCCGAGGGTGTCGATGGCACCGGCGACCTGCCGGAGATAATCGAAGTCGAGCACGCGCCCGCCCGTCGTTGTGCCGAGATAACGACCATCGCCGTGCGTCGGAATGAACCAGAAGAGTTTCATGGTACGGCCGTGACTTTCAGGACGGAGCCGCTACTTCGTCGGGTGGTACATTGAGGTCCGCGAACGTGAGTCCGGCCTTCTCCAGCGCGAGGGCCACGAGGTAGTGCGCGCTGGAGCCTTTGGCGAACGCGACCCTTTTGCCTTTGAGTTCCGCGAGCGTCCTGAGCGGCGAATCCTTCGGCGCCACGATCCCGCTGCTTTCCGGGCTGATCGCGCTGACGCCGAAGTAAACGAACGGGACGCCCGCCGCCTGCGCAAGGATGAGCGGAGCGTCCCCGGAATGGGCCACGTCGAGCGCGTTGGCGTTGAGCGCCTCCACGATGGGCGGTCCGCTGGGGAACTCCCGCCACTCGACGCTGTAACCCAGCGGCGCGAGCTTTTTTTCCAAGGAGCCATCCTGTTTGACCAGCAGCAAAGCGCCGCTTTTCTGGTAGCCGATGCGCACGACCTTCGCTTGGCCGGCGGCCAGCAGAGAGTCAACCTGCAATGCCAGCACCAGGACAACGACGGGAAGGATTTGCCTCGTTTTCATCAGCCGTTCACTCCGGGAGCTTGCCGCCGAGCCGACGCGCGTGGCTTCCGGCACCTCGACCAATTCGCCGGTCTCGACGTAGCCGTTGATGGGAATGGTTGGGGGCACCGGCGGACGGGAGCGGAGGCGGCGCACGTCGCTGACCACCGCGTCGTGCGGTTGCATTTGGCTCATGAGATTGACGAGAGGGCCGCCGGTCACCGGGAAAAAGTGGTTCGGGTAAAGCGAGGGGAAATTTCTTTTTGCAAATGTCTATGGGCTCACTAGGCTCTTGTCAAATCCTTACTAAATCAGTCAAGTTAAGCGACGGCCAGATTCACGATGAAATTTTCCAAACGCGGCGAGTACGCCCTGCGAGCCTTGATTGATCCGGGTATGGCGCGGGAGTCCGGCCGCCCGTTGCCGTCGTTGCGCGAGTGGTCCGAGACCGAGCTTCAACTGAACCGAACACCGGGCGGAACCTTTATGAATGCTACCACGACTTTGCTCCATCCTGGCATCGCCCGGTTTGTGAATCAGGTGATTGGCATCCACCGGCAACCATCCGTGCCCGGCGGCAATCACCCTCTTTTGGTGCAAGCGATGCGCGGGTTGCTGCGATGTCCAGGCTTGTTGACCGACGACCAAATGATTCCGACGGAAGGGGATGGCTACCGGACGGTTCTCCTTTGGTCCGATGCCGACCTGGACCTTTCGCTGCTCGCCCTCGTTTGGCGCTCTGGACAGCGCACGCCGATCCACGATCACCACGCCGCTTGCATCGTTGGCTTGTATTGCGGGTCAGAGCGCGAGACTCGCTACGAGCGCACCGCTCCGGGCGCGGACACGGTCGTCCCGGTCGGCGAGACGATCCTGCGGCCAGGCATGGTCACCGTCGTGCCCCCTGGCGAGCGCGAAATCCATCGGGTGGAAGCGGCGGAGCCAGCCCCAGCCGTCACCGTGTCGTTGCACTTCTATGAAGTGGATGTCACGCGGCAGCCGGGAGGTTCGAGCATCCGGCAGCGTTTCAGTGAGGCGGCTGGCAAGCCGGGCCAGAGGTGAGCCCCCCTCTGCCGTGTCCCCCCGTCAAGGGTCGTGGAGGACCTGTTTGAGGAGGGCGAGGAGAGCGTCGGCGGTGTAGGGCTTGTGGAGGAAGTGCTTGATGTCCAGGTCGGCGCCCTGGGTGCGGGCGCGGTTGGCCAGCAGGCCGCTGGCGCCGATGACGCGCACCGCCGGGTTCATCTTGCGCAGGATGCGCACGGTGGTGGGTCCGTCCATCTCGGGCATCATCATGTCGGTAAAAACCACGGCGATCTCCGCCCCGCGGCTGGCGTAGATGGCCACCGCCTCCGCGCCGTCGGCGGCCAGGATGGCGCGGTAGCCGTGGGCCTCGAGGGTGTAGCGGGTCAGCTCGCGTACGGCCGCCTCGTCGTCGATGACGAGCACCCACTCGCCGCTGCCGCGCGCCAGACGGCGGCCGGTCTGCTCGGCGTCCCGGTGGGCTGCCCGGGTGCGCGCGGGCAGGCCCACCTGGAAGGTGGTGCCCTTGCCCGGCTCGCTGGAGACGCGCAGAAAGCCGCCGTGGCTCTTGACGATGGCCAGCGAGGTGGAGAGCCCCAGCCCGGTGCCCTTGCCGACCTCCTTGGTGGTGAAGAAGGGGTCGAAGATTTTCTCGAGGGTCTCCGGGGCCATGCCGGTGCCGCTGTCCGCGACGCCCAGCGACACGTAGGCCCCGGGGGCGACGTCGGGGTTGAGGCCCGCGTAGTGGCCGTCGAGTTCGATGTTCTCGGCCGAGAGGGTCAGCGTGCCCCCGCCGGGCATGGCGTCGCGCGCGTTGACGCACAGGTTGAGCAGCACCTGGTGGATCTGGGTGGGGTCGCCGGTGACGCTCCAGAGGTCGGGGGCCAGCAGGGCGCGCACCTGGATGTGCTTGAGAAACGTGTCCTCGGCGATCTGGCGCACGTCCTCGAGCAGGTGGCCCAGGTGGACCTCGACCTTGCGGCCATCGACCCCGCGGGCGAAGGAGAGCACCTGGCGCACCATGTCGGCGCCGCGCTCGGCGCTGGCGGCGATGATGCCCAGGAGCTTCTGGCTGGGGGGGTCGGGGAAGCGTGCGCGCAGCAGGTCGAGCGACATGATGATGGGGGTCAGCGCGTTGTTGAGATCGTGGGCGATGCCCCCGGCCAGGGTGCCGATGCTCTCCAGGCGCTGCGAACGCAAAAACTGCTGCTCCAGCTTCTTGTGCTCGGTGACATCGACGACGGCGGTCAGGTAATCGACGACGCCGTCCGCATAGGAATGCCGCTGGAGGGAGAACAGCACCCACACCGTTTTTCCATCCAGCCGGACGTAGCGTTTCTCCACCGAAATCTGGTCCGTCTCGCCGCGCTCGAATTGCCGGTGGAGTTCCGCGTGGCGCGCGCTGTCGTCGGGATGCGTGATCCGGTCGTAAATCCCCGGCGTTTGCTCCTCCTCGCGGGTGAGCCCGCAGATCCGCAGATGGGCGTCGTTGATGACGCGCTCGCGGCGGCCGTCCGCGTACTGACGGCACAAGGCCACCCCGACCGGCATGGACTCGAAGACCGACTGGAAGCGCGCCCTTTCGTTGGCCATCTTTTCCTCCGCCTCCTTGCGGCTGGTGATGTCGCGGAACGTCCAGATCCGGCCAAAATATTGGCCCTCCTTGCTGATCACGGGAGCCGAGTAGCAGTCGAGCACCTTGCCGTCGATGAGTTCGATTTCCTCCTGGCTGGATTCGTCGGGATGCGCGTTCAAATGCGCGACCGTTTGGATGAAGCGGGCGGGGTCTTGCGTTCTCCCCGTCAGCCAGGGAATCTGTTTTTCGCCGTCCTCCTCTGCCACGACGTGGGCAGGGAGTTTGAAAAGGTCGGCGCAACGCTGGTTTTGCAGGATCTTCTTGCCGCGCCCGTCCACGACCAGGATGCCGTCCACCGAGGAATGGACCTGCGCCTCGAAGAACGCGGTTTTCCAGCGCAACTCTTCCTCCTCGCGCTTGCGCTGCGTGATGTCGCGCAGGTAAGCGGTAAACAACGGCGGGTCTTCAAAAGGATTGCGGGTGATGGCCAGTTCGACGATGATGGGCTGGCCGTCGGCGCAACGCGCGGGCAGTTCCAGGCGCTGCCCCAGCACCGGGCCTTCCTGGGCGGTGTTCTGCTGTTGGGCCAGGCTGGCGAGGTGGACCTCCCGGTATTCCTGGGGGATGATCAACTCGTGCAGGGAACGGCCGAGCGCCTCGGCGGCGGGGTAGCCAAAGGTCCGCTCCGCCGCCGGGTTGAACGCCACGATCCGGCCTTCCTGATCGATGGTGATGATGCCATCCAGCGCGGTTTCCAGGACGGCGCGATGGCGGGCTTCACTCGCCCGGAGGGTTCGCTTGCGTTGCACCGCGTAATGGATGGTGCGCACCAGCTTGGAGCCGCGCACGTCCCCTTTGACCAGATAATCCTGCACGCCGAACGCCAGGGCGCGCATCGCCAGGGCTTCATCGTCGTGCCCGCTCAGGATGATGATGGCAACCTCCGCCGCCTGCGCCCGCACGCTTTGCAGCGTTTCCATGCCGTTGCTGTCCGGCAGATCGAGGTCCAGCAACACCACGTCGATGGCTTTCGTGCCGAGAATCTCCAGGCCTGCTTCCAGGGTCACCACTTGCTGGAGGAAAAATCGATCCGCCAGGGAACCGCACAGCAGTCTTTCCAGAGTCCGCGCGTCGGTCGGGCTGTCCTCCACCAGCAAGATATTGAAGAATTCTCCGGACATGGAAAATGAGGCAGGCTAACGTCGGGAGACGATCCGCATAAAACGAGAGGAACCCGGCGTTCCTGACCAGAGTAAACAGAGGCGGATCACAGCACAGCCTCTGACAGCAACGAGTGTGCCATGTTCACGGTGGCCGCAGGGTTATCCACCAGACTTCCAGAAGAATCAAGGTAGGAGATGCGGTCTTCATCCGGCCCAACGAATCCGGGCGAAGATGACGACTTGTCACCCGGAACAAGGTCATCAAAGCGGACTGACGAATTTAGCGAAGCAGCTTGGGGGCAGGGTAATCCAGCCCGGCAATCAAGGTTTCGTCCGCCTCCACAATGCCCTTCATCTTCTCAACCGTGCCGTTGCGCAGGGCTTCCCTGAGCCGATGGAGCATGCACCAACCCGTGCGTTGCGTAACGCCAACGGAAGTGATTTATTGCCGGTCCTTCGACGGCGGCTGACAGCCTCCGCTCAGGATGACAAAATCTGCGGGCTACGAGGCTTACCCAATCGAGACGCGCTCTAAACGCGTCTTTATCGCCGATCATGACAAAAGCAAAAGGGAGGAGCGTTGCCGCCCCTCCCCGTGATCTGCCCGACGTTCGCGCCGCCGCTTACTTGCCGGAAGTCGCGCGGTCCTTGGCGTCCTTGCCTTCCTTCATGCGTTCGCGCTCGGTCTTCGGGCCGTAGCGGAAGATCACCGACGCGCTGGCGATGTTGACCTGCTCGTTGTACCGGCCAGACACGAGGTGCCCGGAATTGTCCACCAACTGGATGGCGGGATCGTTCACGAACTCGTGCAGGTAAGACACTTCGATATCGGTATCCACGTAGGCCGGGAAGATCGGGCTGTTGAACCCGAACACATGATATTTCACGCCCGCCGAAACCAACCAGCGGTTGCCGTCCGGGATGCGCGTGTCCCGCACGTTCTGATTCGGCACGGGAGTCTCGTCATAACCGCCGCCCAGGCGCAAGGTCAAGGCCTTGATCGGCTTGTACTCAATCGAGCCCACGTAGCGCCAGGCGTCGTTGTACCGGGTGCTGATGCCGCCACGGCCCAGCGCCGGGTTACTCAGGGTGGCGGCTGTGACCGGGTTGGAGAAGTTGATCGGAATGTCGCTCAACCGGCCCCAACGGGTCCAGGTCGCCTCGGCCATCACGGTGAACCTGTCGTCGAGGAAGGCTTGCGAGGCGGCGAAGTTGTAAATCTCCGGCAGGCGCAGTTGGGCGGTGGCACGCTGGCCGGTGAACGCCGTGTTGCCGACGGCCTTCAGGAAAGCGGGCGCGTTACGGAAGGTCACGTAGCCGTCGTAATCCTGGGTGATGCCGGAGCGGTACGACGCGCCGAGCTTGCCCGACCCGAGGAAGGGAATCTGACCCGGCTGGAGGTACTCGACGAGGCCGCCGACGTTGTAGCCGTAGCTCACGTCGCTGCCTTCCAGGCGCAGGGTGCCGTCGTTGCGCCCCGGGGCGTAGCCGGGCACGCCGAGCGACGCGCCGAGCAGACCGAAATCAATCGCCTGCGAGAGCACCGCGCTCGAATACTGGGCGTCGAACCCCGCGCCCACCGAGATGAATTTCCAGCGGTACGCCGCCGAGATGTCGTAGTCGGCGGTCCGCAGTTCGCTCCGCTGCGAATCATACCGGCCCACCCAGTTCTTGTCGTAATCGACGATCAGGCCGAAGGGCACGCTGACGCCGATGCCCATCGAGAAATCGCCGTAGGTCGGGCTTTTGAGCAGCTTGGCCGTGATGTAGGTCTGGTTGACGCTCGCGCCGCGCGTGGCTCCGCCGCCGTCGCTGCCGCGGATCGGCAGGCCGGCAATCCCCGGATTGAGGTAACGCGACCCCTGGTTGTCGAACTCCGCGCGCGGATGGATGTACTCGTAGGAACTTTCCGTCTGGATGCCGTCCAGATAGGTCATGCCCGCCGGGTTGAAATACACGGTGCCCGGGTCCGACGGGTTGGCCATGTTGGAGAAGGAGGTGGCGACGGCGCTGGCGCTCTGGTCGCCCAGGGAGAAAGCGCCGGCGTGCAGGGCACGGACGCCGCCGGTGAGGAGCAGTGCGCCGGTCAGGACCGAAACGCCGCCGGTGCGGAGGGAGAAACGCGGGGTGAGCATGTTTTTGGGGGGATGAAGGAAAAGACTGCGAACTGCCTGTCGCCGGGAAAGGGAGGGGGCGGCGTGCTGAAAACAATGATGCTAGAGACTCTCGCCGGGTAGTTCAACCAAGTATTTGCAACTATTTGCGCGGGTTCAGACGCGTTCGCGTTCGGCCAGCGACTGCTCGCGGCGGCGCGCGGCGATGTCGTGCAGCCGGTAGTCTTCCGGCGTTTCGAGCACAAGCGGCGGCACCGGGGTCGGGCGGCCCGTTTCGTCGATGTGGACGAAGGTCAGCCAGCATTCGTTGGTGTGGCGGCGGGTGCCGCTGGCGATGTGCTCGGCGAACACGTCCACCTTGATCGACATGGAGGTCTTGCCGACGTGGACGACCCGCGAACGCATCTCCACCAGTTCGCCGGTGCGGATGGGCTCCTTGAACAGCACGCGGTCGATGGAAAGCGTGGTCGCTTGCCCGCCGCCGTGGCGGATGGCGCTCAGCGCGGCGCAACGGTCTACCATGCTCATGATCACGCCGCCGAACACCGACGCCGGGCGTAAGCCGTTGGCCTGGTGGGGCATCATGAGATCCGCGATGATCGCTTCGGAGTGGCGGGGCGTTTTCGGTTCGATCATAGTGATATTTGAGTCAGAATAACCTCACGCCAAGCCGCCAAGCCGCAAAGGAAGAAAAGAATGAAGCAGAGGAGAGATGAAAAATTCTCTGATGTCTCCTCTTTCTTCCTTTGCGGCTTGGCGGCTTGGCGTGAGGTTATTCTGCTCTCTCCGCCGGGCGTTGCGCGCCAAGGTAGATGCCCTCGATCTCGGCGGCGAATTTCTTGGAAATCTCCCGCCGCTTGAGCTTCTGGGTCGGCGTGAGTTCGCCGCCGTCCGCCGTCCATTCCTGCGGGATCAGGCAGAAATTCTTGACCTGCGCGTACTGGGCGAACCCGGCGTTGAGCCGCTGTAACTCGCTGGCGATCAATTCCCGGGTGGACGGGAGCGCGGCCACTTCCAGGTCGGACTCCGGCAACGCGCCGCCCAGCCGGTCCCGCACGGCTGCAAAATCGGGTACGATCAACGCGCCGGGGAACTTCCGGTATTCGCCGACGATCATCGCCTGCGAGATGTAGGGCGATTCCTTGAGCCGGTTTTCGATGGGTTGCGGCGCGATGTACTTGCCGCCGCTGGTCTTGAAGATTTCCTTCTTGCGGTCCGTGATGCGCAGGAACCGCACGCCGCCTTCCGCCTCGACGAATTCGCCCACGTCGCCCGTGTGCAGGAAACCCTCGGCATCGACGGTTTCCGCCGTCAGGTCCGGCCGATGGTAGTAACCTAACATCACGTTGGGACCACGGTAGAGAATCTCGCCGTCCTCGGCCAGCCGCACCTCGCCGCCCTCGATCACCGGGCCGACCGTGCCGATGCGATGTGACCCGTCCGTGCGGTGGTTGCTCGTGATCACCGGCGCGGCCTCCGTCGGTCCGTAGCCTTCGTAAACCTTGACGCCCGCGTTCCAGAAGATGCGTGCCAGACGCGGGTTGAGCGCCGCCGACCCGCACACGATCCCGTTGACCTGTCCGCCCAGCGCCGCCCGCCACTTGGAGAAAACGAGCTGGTCCGCCGCCGCGAGCCGCACGTGGTCGGCCATGCTGATCGGCTTTTCCGGGTCGATGCGCTCGGCCAACTCCAACGCCCAGAAGAAAAGCTGCTTGCGCCGACCCACGAGCGCATTACCCCGCGCCATGATCCGCTCGAAAACCTTCTCCAGGATACGCGGCACGGCGGCAAAGAAACGCGGCTGGATTTCCCGCATGTTCTCGCCGATGCGTTCCAGGCTTTCCGCGTAATACACCGGCATCCCGATGTAAAGATACGCGTTGGTCAGCGTGCGCTCGAAGATGTGGCACAGCGGCAGAAACGAGATCGTGCGTTCGCCCGGCCTGGCATCGATCAGCGGCACGATGGCCAGACAGTTGCTGACCAGGTTGGCGTGCGAGAGCATCACCCCCTTGGGTTGGCCGGTGGTGCCGCTCGTGTAGATGAGGGTGGCCAGGGTCTCGGGCCGCACGGCGGCGGCGAGCGCGTCCAGGGTCGCGGCGGTTTCCTCCGGTTTTTCGCGCAACAGGGTTTCGCCTAACTCGTACAATCCGTACCAACCGCAACTGTCCGTGCAACCGGCTGCCGTCGGCTGGTAAGTATAGATCGCTTCCAACGTCGGCAGACGGTCGAGCACGCTGGCGACCTTCGCGCGCAAAGCCTCGGTGGAAACGAAGATGATCTTCGCGCCGGAATCCTCCAGAAGATAGGCGAACTCCTCGGCGGTGAGCGTCGGATAGATCGGCACATGCACCGCCCCCAGGCTGAGCACGGCCAGGTCGATGAAGTTCCACTCGGGCCGGTTGGTTTCCGTGGAGTTCGCCACCCGGTCGCCGGGACCGATCCCCGCCGCGTGCAACCCGGCGGCCAGGGCGCGCACGATGCCGACGATTTCCTGGGCGGAATACTTGCGCCATTTACCCGCCACCTTGCACGCCAGAGTATCAGGCTGCGGGTGATGCACGGCCTGGTGCGTCAACAGGTCGAAAATCCGCGTCGGCGCGGGCGATTTTTCTGCCTCGGCTACGGGAGCCAAACCCCGATCCGGGTGCGCGGCCCCGGCGTAAAAGCGCGGGGCGGGAAATTTCAGTTTCATGTTTCGTCGAGGTTAATCAAGGGCGATGGGAGCGGCCAGGCACTCCGCCGGGATGCCGAACCCGTCCACCAGCGCCACCGCCTCGCGGCGCAGGTCGGCGCACAATTCGTCCACCAGCCGCGTCATCTCCCGCGAGGTCGCAGCGGACAAACCGGCGTTCTCGAAAAACCAGGCGCGCCCTTTTTCCAGGTGGGAGAGCGCGTACAAGTCGCGTAGTTTCGTCAGGACCGGACGCACGCTCGTTTCCTGGCAGGCCGCGATCCCCGCCGTGAATCTTTCCCACACGAAACGCTCGACGTGGGCGTGGGCCAGCGCGAGCAGATCGTTCTGCATCGAAGTAAAAGCCGTGTAAGCCGTGTTCCTGCCGCCCGCCGTCAACCGCCGCAACCGCGCGCCGACCGCGTGGACCATCCGTTCCTCGCGCCGCCGGAAAAACGCCGCCTGCGTCTGCTCCGCACGCAGATCGCCACCTAACTCGCCTTTCCCGCCGAACGTCGCGCGGAACTTCTGGCCCACCGCCCACCGCGCCAGTTGCGCCTTGGTCTTGCCCTTGAATTGCGCGGCGTAATCCGTGAGCAGATTCTTGGCGACCAGTTGCATGAGCACGGTGTTATCACCCTCGAATGTAGTGAAAATATCGCTGTCGGCCTTGAGCGCGGCGAACCGGTTGATCGCCAGATAACCCTCGCCGCCGCACGCTTCGCGGCCGGTTTGCAGCGTGTGGGTCGTGTTCCAGGTGGAGAACGCTTTCAGCCCAGCGGCGGTCGTTTCCACGCGCCGATACTCTTCCGGGCCGGTCGTCAGCGCCAGTTGCGTCAGGTGCTTGAACGCGAAATCCAGCGCGTAGGCGTTGGCGAGCAGCGGCATCAGCCGCCGCTGGTGCGCGGGGTAGTCGAGCAGGATCGTTTCGGGCTGACCCTCCGCCGGTCCAAACTGCCGCCGCCGCGCGCCGTAGCGCACCGCGATGGCCAGGCCGCTCTTGGCGATGGAAAGTCCGCTGTGGCCTACGGAAACCCGCCCGCCGACCAGCGTGCCCAACGTCGTGAAAAAACGCGCCGCCGGGTTCCTGATGGTGGAAACATAACTACCGTCCGCCGCCACCTGCGCGAAACGGTCCAGCATTTCGACGCGCGGCACCCGGACGTGGTCGAACCAGATGCGCCCGTTGTCCACGCCGTTGAGGCCGAGTTTCTCGCCGTTGTCTTCCAGGCGCACACCCGGCAATGGGTGGCCCTGCTCGTCGCGGATCGGCACCACGAACGCGTGGACGCCGTGCCGCTCGCCACGCGTTTCGAGCTGCGCGAACACCGTCGCAATCCTGCCGTGGACGCCCGCGTTGCCGATGTAATTCTTGCCGGAGGTAAACGTCGGCGAATGGAGGTCGAATTCCTGATTGGCCGGATCGTACACCGCCGTGGTTTCGAGGTCGCGGACGTTGGAGCCGTGCCCGATCTCGGTCATGGCAAAACAGCCGGGCAGTTCCACGGCCGCCGTCGCCGGAAGGTATTTCCGGTGATGGTAGTCCGTGCCCAACCGCAGCACGCTGCCGCCCCACAAACCAAATTGCACCCCGAATTTGATCACCAGCGAGATGTCATGGAAACCCAGCGTCTCGAACGCCGCCATGAACGCCGCCACATCCTCCTGTCCGCCCACGCTCCTGGGCAGAAACAACCCGCCGATTCCCTGGCGCGCGATTTCTTTCATCCACGCCATGACCTTTTCACGCAGACCGTCCTTGTCCGTGCCCGCGTAGTAGCGGAACGCGGGCTGGGACAAAATCCGGCGCATCCGGTGCTTGATCTCAGCCTGGTCGCCATCGAGCAGACGCTGCATGGCCGCCGGGTCGAAACTCGGCTGATCCTGCACGACCGGCGGATAACCGCGCAGCCAGGGCTCGTCGATGGGCGATTGCCCGGCCTGCGGATCGGCGGAGGTGCCCGGGGCCGGGTCACCGGTGGTGGCGGAACGCGCTTTCGCCGGCGCGTGGACGTTGGTTTCTTCGGTGGTCAGGGGGAACATGGCGGAGGGAGAGTGAGAATCACGCGGGGACGGCGGCCAATTCTGGTTCGGGTTGGGGAGCCACCGCCGCGGCGCGAGGCGCGTAGAAAGTGGCGCCGGTGTCGGCGAGTTCGCGCAACCGCTTGCACGGGCGGTAGTGCGCGCCCGCGCTGGCGGCGAGTTCGTCCAGGCGGCGCGCCACTGCCGGTAACCCGCGCGTGTCCGCGTACCGCAGAGGGCCGCCCCGGAAGGGCGCCCAGCCGGTGCCCATGATCATGCCGAAATCCACGTCCTCGGGAGCCTCGACGACGCCTTCCTCCAGCACGCGCGCGCCTTCGTTGACCATGACCAGCACCAGGCGGTCGCGCAGGGTGGCGTCGTCCGCGCGGCCGACCGACCCCGGTCGATGCACGCTCGACATCTCCGCGTTCAGCGGCGGCAGCGCGTCGTCTTTTTTGCCGCCGACGTAGGAATAAAATCCCTTCCCGGCCTTACGGCCCAGCCAGCCTTTTTCGATCATCCTGGCGATGGTCAGGCCGGTCGCGCCGTCCGGCGGCATGGAGCCGGGCAGCCGCACGCTCAGGTCGCGCGCGACGTGGCTGCCCACGTCCAGGCCGACCTCGTCCATCAGCCGCAACGGCCCCATCGGCATCCCGAAGTCCAGCATGATGCGGTCGATGGTTGCGATGTCGTAGCCCTCGTCGAAGTGCAGCCGCATCGCCTCGCTCAGGTAGGGCAACAGCACCCGGTTGACCAGAAACCCCGGCGAATCCTTGACGATCACCGGCAGCTTGCCGATGCCCTTGACGTAACCCAGCGCGGTATTGAGCGCCGCCGCGTCCGTCCGCACCCCGCGCACGATTTCGACGAGCTGCATCCGGTGGACCGGGTTGAAAAAATGAATGCCGACCACGCGTCCGGGTTGCTTCAACCCATCCGCGATCCGGTCGATGCTCAGCGCGGAGGTGTTGGTGGCGAGCACGGTGCCAGACGGCGTTTGCGCTTCCAGTCCGGCGAAGATTTTCTTCTTCAGGTCGAGCTTTTCGACCGCCGCTTCGATGACGAGATCGACCTCGCGCATCGGCACGTCCGCCGCCGTGGGGAGGACCCGGTCATAACCCGCTTGCGCATCGGCCCTGGTGAAAACGCGGCGTTTGGCGGCGTCCGCGAAAATCTTGCCGATGGACTGCATCCCCTTGGCCAGGGCGGCGGCGTTGATGTCCTTGAGCAAGACGCGCAAGCCCCGACCGGCGGACCACTGGGCGATGCCCGCCCCCATGAGGCCCGCGCCGATGACCGCCACCTTTTTTACCGGGGCAGGTTTGGTAGAGGCACTGTCGGCGAGATCGTCGGGCAGCTTCGTTTTCTTGGCGCGCTCCTGGAGAAAGAAAATGCCCATCAGGTTGCGCGCGGCTTCGGTCTTGGCCAGTTCAACGAAGGCGTTACGCTCCAGTTGCCATCCGGCCGCTTCCGACACGCCGAGCGCCGCCGTGGCCACCTCGATGGCGCGCGTCGCCGCCGGGTAGTTGCCGCGCGTCTTTGCCAGCGCGTTCTTGCGGGCGATGGCCGCGACGGCCTGCCGGGCGAGCGGGTAGTTCGTCAGCGGGGTGCCGAGCGCCGGGCGTTTGCCGCGCTTGATCATGCATTCCGCCGTGGCGAGCATCCCTTCGGGGTAGGCGATGTCGTCCACCAGCCCGGATTTTTTCGCGGGCACCCCGGCGAGTTGCTTGCCGGTCAGAATCATTTGCAACGCGGTCGGCAAACCGACGAGCCGGGGTAAGCGGACGCTGCCGCCCCACGCGGGCAAGATGCCGATCTGCACTTCCGGCAGGCCGAGCCTGGTGCCCGCATCGTTGCACGCCACGCGCCAGTCGCACGCCAACGTCAGCTCCAACCCGCCGCCGACACAGACGCCCTGGATCGCCGCCACGGTAGGGACCGGCAGCCTAGCGATGCGGCCGAAGGTTCGGTGTCCGTTGTCGATGATGCCGCCCAGCCGTTCGTCGGTCAGGGGGCCGCTCGTGAAGCCGTGGAGGTCCGCGCCCGCGATGAAGATCTTGCCTTTGGCGGAGATGAAGATGACGCCCTGCACCGGGCCGTGCCGGGTCGCGTTTTCGAGGAAATCGAGGTGGGCGTTGAGTTCCTCGAAGGTCAGCGTGTCGAAGATGTTCGCCACGGATTCGCGGCGGTCGAAGGTCAGCACGCAGAGGCCGTCGGTGCGGACCTCGCGGTGGATATTTTGGAAATCAGTCATGTCTGGACGGGGGCCGGAATTTTAACGCAGAGGACGCGGAGAAAAGGCAGGAGGGACGCAGAGAGGAGGAAGAGGTTTTTTTAGACCCTCTCGACCCAGAGCGCGCCGCCCTGGCCGCCGCCGACGCAGAGGGACAGCAGCGCGCGTTTGGCTTTGCGGCGGTGCAGCTCTTTCAGGCCGGTGAGCACCAGGCGCGCGCCGGTCACGCCGACCGGGTGGCCCAGCGCAATCGCGCCGCCGTTGACGTTGAGGATTTCGTCGGGAATCTCGCCGAGCGCACTGTCGCGGCCCAGCTTTTCGCGGCAGTATTTCTCGTCGCGGGCGGCGCGCTGGCAGCCGACCACCTGCGCGGCAAACGCTTCGTTGATCTCGATGAGGTCGGCGTCCTCGATGCCCAGCCCGTGGCGTTGCTCGGCCTTGTGGATCGCGTACACCGGCCCGAGACCCATGCGGGTCGGGTCGCACCCGGCGTACTGGAAGCCGACCAGCTTGCCCAGCGGAGTCAGGCCGCTCGCTTTGAGCGCCTTTTCGGTCATCATGAGCAGGGCCACCGCGCCGTCGGTGATCTGCGAGGCGTTGCCCGCCGTCACCGAGCCGCTGACGCGCTCGAACACCGGCTTGAGCTTGGCCAACGCTTCGGTCGTCTGACCCTTGCGCGGGCCGTTGTCCTCGTCGATGTACGCCTGGCCGTTGCGAACCTTCGGCAGATAAACGGGGGTGATTTCCTGCTTGAGCCGGTCCTGCGCGGCCACGGCCTTGAGGTGCGAGCCGAGCGCAAACCGGTCCTGTTCCTCGCGGGTGATGTTGAAGTCACGAGCCACGTTTTCCGCCGTCTGGCCCATGTTCAGACCGCTGACCGGATCGGAGAGGCCCATCTGCAAGCCGATGCGCGGCTTGAAATCCTCCGGGCGGAAACTCGTCGCCACGGCCAGCTTTTCCTTGATGGATTTCGCCCGCGCCAGCGCCGTGAATTTTTTCGCCGCCGCCGCGCTGTACAAGAGAGGCACGAGCGTCATGTTCTCCGTGCCGCCGACCATGAACACGTCGCCACGGCCCACCATCATCTTTTCTGCGGCTTGCGTGACGCTCTCGAAACCCGAGGCGCAATTGCGATGCACCGTCACCGCGCTCACGGTGTCCGGGACGCCCGCCCGCAGCGCAATGACCCGGGCGATGTTCGCGGCGTCGGCGGGTTGCGCCACGCAGCCGAAGATCACTTCCTCGATGGCCGCCGGGTCCAGGCCCGTCCTGGCGAGCAGTTCGGCCACGGCGACGCGGCCCAACTCGACGGCGTCGGTTTCCGCGAACGCGGTGCCCATCTTGGCGAAGGGCGTGCGGACGCCGTCCACAATGTAAATCGGCTGGTCAAGGTTCATGGCGCGGGAGGAGGGGGGGAAGGTGAGATTTGCTTTCCTTATTAAACAGCGTTCAAATCCAGAAATCAACCGGAAAATTGAACGCCGTTTAATTTTCTTGAACGTCGTTCAAATCGCGTGCATGTTCTCACACCGATGACCGCAGCCCTCACCGTCCCGCGCCCTCGCAAAACGCCGCCCGCCGCCAAGCCGGCGGTGAAAGCCGGGCGCAAACGCCACGTCCCACCCGCCGGGGAAGACCGCCGGGCGCACATCCTGGCGGCGGCGCAAAGGGTGTTCGAGGCCAAGGGTCTCGAAGGCGCGAACATGCGGGCCATCGCCCGGGAAGCGGGTTACACGCCCGGCGCGCTCTACTTCTATTACAAGAGCCAGGAGGAAATCTACGCCGACCTGCTGACCACGAGTTTGTGGCGGTTGCGCGACTACACGCACGACGCGGCCCGGGACGCCCGGACGCCCGCCGAACAATTGCAAACGCGGGCGCTGGCGTTCTACGATTACTACGCCACGCGGCCCGACGAGTTGAGCCTGGGGTTTTATCTGTTTCGCGGGTTGGGGCCGCACGGATTGACGCACGCGCTTGACGAGCGGCTCAACGCCCAATTCTGGATGACGCTGACAGGCGTGCTCGACCCTCTGATGGGTTTGGGCCGGTCACAGGCCGAGGCCGTGCGCGAGTTGACGGCCATCGTGGCGCACGGGGTCGGGCTGCTGCTGCTCGTGCATACCGGACGCATCCGGTTGTTCCACCAGGACGGGCGGGAGTTGTTCCGCGCGTTCGTGGAGGCCAGCGTGACGAAGCAGAAGGGTCCGCAGATGACGCAGATTTCCGCAGATTAAGAAAAGGAAGGAGTCATCCCGTCAGCCCTCTTCCAGCGGCGAAAATCTGCGTCATGCTGCGGACCATTTTTCCTTTGATTTATGCCCGAGTCGTTCCACACCCGCCTGCTGCGCTGGAGGTTCAACTGGTTCCCGCCGTACCGGGGCAGCGGGGCGCGCATCACTTACATCGACGCGACCCTGCGCGAGGTGCGCTTGCGGCTGCCGCTCAACCGACGCACGCGCAACCTCAACGGCACCATTTACGGCGGCAGCATTTACTCCGCCGTCGATCCGATCCACGCCGTAATGCTCGCCCACGTGCTCGGACCGGCGGACCACGTCGCGTGGACCAAGGAGGCGCACATCCGCTTCCGGCGGCAGGCCCGCACCGCGCTGACCGCCTGCTTCAAACTGGAGCCGGAGGAAGTGGCCGCGGCGCGGGCGGACCTGACGCGCGACGGCAAAGTGGAACGGCGGTATCCGGTCGAACTGCGCGACGAGGAAGGTCACGTCTGCGCGGCCTGCGACATCCTCGTGCATATCCACCGCCGCCAGCCGCACCCGGCCACGCCCGGGTTGCCTCTGGCCGAAACCGCCGCGCGGCCATGACCGCCCCCGATTTTTCCGGCCGGACCATTTTTATCACCGGCGCGAGCCGGGGCATCGGGCGGGCCATCGCGGAGAGCCTGGGGCGGGGCGGGGCCAACGTGGTCATCGCCGCCAAGAGCGATGCGCCGCACCCCAAGCTGCCCGGCACGATCCACGAGACGGCGGCGGCCGTGGAAGCGGTCGGTGGGAAGGCGCTGGCGTTGAAGCTGGACGTGCGCGACGACCTCGCCGTGGACCGGGCGATGGCCGCCGCCGTCGAGCGGTTCGGTGGGCTGGACGCGCTGGTCAACAACGCCGGAGCGATTGCGCTGACCGACGTGGAGCACACCGACCCGAAGCGTTTCGATCTGATGCAGAGCGTCAACTCGCGCGCGGTTTACGTGTGCAGCCGGGCCGCGCTGCCGCACCTGAAACGGTCGGCGCACGCGCACGTTTTGAGCCTGTGTCCGCCGCTGAATTTCCAGGGCGATTGGTTGCGCAAGCACGCGCCCTATACGCTGAGCAAATTCGGCATGACGCTTCTCTCGCTCGGCATGGCCGAGGAGTTCCGCGCGGCGGGGGTGGCGGTGAATTGCCTGTGGCCGCGCACGTTGATCGCGACGGCGGCCATCGAGTTCGCGGTGCCGGGCGGGGCGGCGCTCTTTGCGCGGGCGCGGCGGCCCGAGATCATGGCGGACGCGGTGACGGAGATCCTGCGCACGCCGCCGGGTGAACTGACCGGCCAGTGTCTGTTGGACGAAGATTTCCTGCGGGAGCGGGGCGTGACGGATTTCAGCGTTTACGCCTGCGACCCGGCCCGGTCTGACCGATTGCTGCCGGACCTGTTTCTCTAGCTCGTTGGTTGTTTCACTCCGTACAAAGGTGCGCGGTTCGGGAAAAAGCGGGCGTTCCAGTGGCAGAAGGCGGAGGAGAGCAAGGGACTGGCTCGGAGAGCCATTCCTCCCTTGGGAAGATGCCGCTGGCACCGGCAAGAACGGAGAGGGTTTACCGTCCCGCCTGCCAGCGTTTCAGGCTGATGCTCACGGCGGCTTCCAGGGACCGGCAGGCGAAATCGCCGCCGCGCGCGCGCAGGGCCGACGTGTCCGCCACCCAGCGCGACGGATCGCCCAAGCGCCCGTGCGTCTGGTAGCGCACCGGCTTGGCGGACCCCAGCAGCCGCGCCGTCAACTCGACCAACCCGCGCACGGACGTTTCCACCCCGGAAGCGATGTTGACCGCGATACATTGTCCGTCTGTCCGGGGCGAAAACGCCGCGCCCAGCCGCAGGAAAATCCCGACCACGTCCTCCGCGTAGAGAAAATCGCGCGTCTCGTCGCCGGTGCCTTCCATGGTCACGCCCGGGTCAGCGCCAGTGAACTGCTCGAAAAGTTCCCACAACAGCAGACGCCGCTGGCGCGGGCCGATGACCGAAAAGATGCGTCCCAGCACCACCCGCAGCCCGTAACAAGCGGCGTACTCCCGGCCCAGTTGCTCGGCGGCGAGCTTGTGGAAACCGTAGGGCGAAATCGGCCGGGTCGGGTCGTCCTCACGCACGGGCAAGCGGCTCGGATGGCCGTACACCGCCGCGCTCGACGGAAAGAGCACCACCGGGCGGTGGTCGGAACGGCGGATACCCTCCAGCGTGTTGGCGAACGTGTAGACGCTCGCGCGCAGGTCGTCGAGCGGCGACTGGAACGACCCGCCGACCGACGCCGAACCCGCCCCGTGGAACACGAGGTCGGGCCGGAACCCGTTGACCAGCGGGGACAGGTCGGCGTGCGCCACGTCGGTCCAGGCGTACTGCCCGGGCCACCCTGGCGGGGGTTGCGCGGAGCGGCCCAACCCGAGCACGTCGTGGCCCTGCGCGGTGGCGAACGCCGCGAAGGTCGAGCCGAGGAAGCCCCGGCTGCCGGTGATCAGGATGCGCATAAGGTGTCAGGTTGCCGCCGGGCCGCAGAGAATGGCCCGCAGATGACGCAGATTTCCGCAGATTGGGGAAGGGAGGGAAAAGCCATTCTCTCCTCTTCTTAATCCGCGGAAATCTGCGTGATCTGCGGACAAAATCCGGTCTCGGTTGGAGGGGTGCTCTCCTGCTGAGGGTGGATGGTTTCCTCGTACAACCGTTCGAGCGCGGCGGCGACGGCAGTGACGGCATAGTTTTCCTCCACGAGACGGCGGCCGTTTTCGCCGAGTTCGCGTGCCAGGGTGGGGTTGCCCAGCAGGCAGTTGACGGCGTCCGCCACGGCCCCGCCGGTTTGCTCGGCGGTGATCCCGGCGCGGTTGCCCTCCACCAGTTCGCGCAGGCCGTGGGCCGTGCCGCCGACCACGGGTTTGCCCAGGCTCCAGGCTTCCAGGTAGACCGTGGGCAGAATCTCGCTGATCGACGGCAGGCAGAACACGTCGCACGCCGCCAACGCGTCGGACTTGACCTGTTCGTCCACCTTGCCGAGATACCGGATGCGCCCGTCGGCCCCGTCGAAAATCGCCGTGTCGCTGCCGCCGCCCGGGCCGATGAACGCGAAACGCGCCGCCGGAAAACGCCCCCAAATCAAGGGGGCAGAGGCCAGCATCGCCGCCGCGCCTTTGTAGGAGGACATCCGCCCGACGTAGAGAATGAGAGGCTCGCCGTTTTCGCAGCCCATCCGCCGCCGGAAGCCCGCCGGGTCGGCGGGCGGCGGGCCGGAGGGGGAAACGCCGATGGTGTGGAGTTTTTCCGGCGCGACCCCGAGCCGGGCCAGGTGGTCGCGGTCGCTGCCGAGCAGGCCGATCACGGCGTCGCAACGTCGGTAAAACGCCACGTCGTTGGGTCCGTCGCCCCACTGGCCGGGGTGTGTGAAGGGCGTGCAGACCACCGGCACGCCGAGCCGGTCCGCAACGGCCCCGGCGGTCCAGCCGAGATCGAACGTGGCGAGCGAGTGGACCACGTCCGCGCCCCGGATGGCACGCTGCAATGCCGGGGTGAACGCCCAGCGGTGGAACGGGTGCGTCAGGCGGTCGAACCCGGCGTGAAACCAGCGCGGCAAGACCGGTGTGCAGCGCGCGAGCAGCGGCAGCATTTTGAGGCGTTCCGGCCAGCGCGGCCCCAGCGAGATGATCCGCACCGGGCCGTCCTGCCGGTCCTCGCCGTTGCGGGCGGCGAGCAGGCTTTGTTCGAGCGCCGCGAAACGGCCCCGCACGTGGAAACGCCCGAAGTTGAGCGCCGCGACCGTGACCTCGTGCCCGCGCGCGGACAGGGCGTGCGCCATCTGCTCGGCGTGCGTTTCGATCCCGCCGGTGAAGGGCGGGTAGTTGTGGACGACGAACGTGATTTTCATCGGGCAAAGGCCGGGACGGTTTTCTCCGGGACGGCGGCCGCCGCGTGCAGGTGCGCGACCACGCGTTGCGCGACGTGCGCGCTGGAAAGGTGGGACTCGGCGTAACGGCGGGCGCGGAGTCCGGCGGCGGCGCGGAGGGGTTCGTCGGCGAGCCACGAGGCGAGTTGGGCGACCAGTTCGCCGGCGTCGCGCGGAATCTGGACGAACCGCTCGCCGAGCGTCGGGCGCAGGAACCGTTCGGCGGCGCTGCCCGGCGCGACGCACGCCACCACCGGCAGGCCCGCCATGTAGAAATCGGCGATGCGCGAGGGGATCGAGAACCGTCCGTAACAACCCAGTTCGACGGGGCCGGGCACGTAGCCGACGTGGCTGGAACGGAGGATTTCCAGGTAGCGCGACCCCCCGACGAACCCGAAGTTTTTGACGTGGGGGCGCAGGGCGGCGGGAAACGCGTCGAACTGCGTGCCGGTGTAGGCGAGTTCGGCGCGCGGGAATTTTTCGGCGACGCGCGGCCAAGCTTCCGTCAGCAGGTCCAGGCCGTGATGATGGATGGCCCCGGTGATGAACACGCGCCGGGCGTCGTGATCGGAGGAGGGGGGGCGGGGCGGCAACTCGTCTACGGTCTGGCCGAACGGCACGACCTCCACCGCGCGCACGGGGAAGCGGCGCACTTCCGCCTCGATGGCCTCGTTGATGACCAACACCGACGAGGCACGGCGGAGCAGTGCGGCGAAACCGGGCATCGTCGCGGGGTCGAGGCCGTTTTCGTGCTGCACGTCCATGATGTGAACGACGAAGGGCCGGTGCAGGTGGTCGATCAGCGAGAGGCAGCGGCGGGCGGATGATTCGCTCGTGGCGAAGGCGTGGACGACATCGCAACCGGGTGGTGAAACGGGGATGAGGCGTCTAAAGAGGGGGACGTTGAGCGCGTCTTCGTGCCAGCCCCGGAGGCCGACGGCGGCGTGGAGTTTCGCCATGGCGCGGTTGAGCCGCAATGGACGCCAGAAAAGCGGGTCCTCGAAGAGATGCGACCGGCGTCCCGGCTCGCTGAGGCCGAAAGGCCGGGTGGACCAGTAGACGTGGAAATAATCCAGGAGGGGGGCGTGGTCGATGGTCCGCAGCATTTGCGCCCCGCTGCCGTGGCTGCCCGCCAGGCAAAATTCACTGAGGATGCCGACTCTCATCGAGGAGGTGTGATGCGCGGGATGGACCGGGAATGCGATTCAAGGAGGCCGGGAGCAAGACTTTAGCACGATCCGTGCCTGTGTGGACGTTCGTGCGGCAGCGGTGTTTCACACCGGGGCGGGAGGGCAACCCCGGCCGAAGGGAGAAGTCAGGCCGCTTCGCTGCGAGCAAGACCCATGGCGCCCGGAGGTCGCCATCCACCCCGGAACCTTCTTCCGCTCGCCTAGTCGAAATCCGTCGGCAGGCCGGGCTGGCGCAGATGCTCGAAACAGCGGGCGATTTGCGTGGGCGTCACCCGCGCGAGTGATAGCTCGGGGATCGCGGCCTCGCCGAAAAAGCCGACGGCGTCCGTTTCGTGGGACGTGGCGGCCTCGCCTCCGACGATCTCGCAACGCACGAAGACCTTGTAAACGTGCTGGACGTAGGGCGGATCATGCGGATGCTTTTCCCGGTCGTAAAACGCGAGCAGTTTCACCGCCCGGGCCTGGAAGCCGGTTTCCTCGAAGATTTCGCGGGTGACGTTCTCGGCGGGAGAGAAACTGACATCCGCCCAGCCGCCGGGCAGCGACCAGCGGCCATCGGATTTTTCCTGCGCCAGCAGGAGGGCGCCGTCGCGGAAAACCACCCCGCGCACGTCCACCTTCGGCGTGGCATAGCCGGTCTCGGCGGTGAAAAGTTCGACCGCCCGTTCGACCGGCAGGGTGGAACCGGCGGCAATCACCTCGGCGGCGAGTTGGCGCAGTTGGGCGTAACGTTCCTGGTCGAACGGGTCCTTAGCGAAGGTCAGACCGTTCTGGGCGATGGCCTGCATGCGCCGCGCCCACTCCAGCCAGAGGACGCTCATTCCCGCTCCTTGTGCCAGCGCACCGCGAAATGCTGCAACTCGACGGCGTTGCGGAAATTCATCTTCTCCTTGATGCGCGCCCGGTAGGTGTCAATCGTCGCCACGCCCAGGTCGAGCGTCGTGGCAATCTCGCGGGTGGTGCGGCCCCGGCCGATGAATTCCAGGACTTCCAATTCACGGTCCGTCAGGCGGTCGATGGGGCGCGGGACGTTCTTGAGGCTGCCGTGCGGCAGGGTGCTCAGGGCGCCCGTCGTCATTTCCGCCGAAAGGTAGACCTCGCCCGCGAGCACGCGGCGGATGGCCGTCACGATTTCGCCGGCGGGCTGGCGCTTGGTGATGTAGCCGTTGGCCCCGGCGCGGAAGGCGCGCTCGGCGTAGAGCGTCTCGTCGTGCATCGAGAGCACGAGGATCGGCGTCCTGACCGGGAGCGCGCGGCTCTGCTTGATGAGTTCCAGCCCGCCGGTGCCGGGCAGGCTGATGTCCACGATGACCAGATCGGGTTGCGCGTGCTGCAAGATTTCGAGCGCCTGTTTCACGTCCTCGGCCTCGCCGCAAACCTCCATGTCCAGTTCGTAATTGATGATCTGCGCGAGACGGTCGCGGAAAAGCGGGTGATCGTCCACGACGAGGACGCGTTCCTTGGCGGCGGTGGCAATCATACGGAAGAAGAGGCAAGAGGAGCGGCGGGAGGCTCGCTGAGCGTGCAGGATACCACCGTTCCCGAAGGGGTGTTAGGATAAATCTCCAGCGCGCCGCCGATGACGCGCGCGCGGTAACGCATCGTGTTGAGGCCCATGCCGCCGGTTTTGCCGGCGGCGGCGGCGAAGCCCACGCCGTCGTCGCTGACGCGCAGGGATAACTCCCCGCCGCCCGCTTCCAGGGCGATGATGACCGTCCTGGCGCGGCCGTGGCGGGTGGCGTTGCCGATGGCCTCCTGCGCGATGCGGAAGAGGTGGACGGCGAGGATGCTGTCGGGCACGCCGACCGGCTCCGGGCACAGGAACGTGCAGGCGATGCCGGTCAGGTGCGAGGTGCTCAGGGCGAGTTCGTCGAGCGCGAGTTCCAGCCCGCCCTCGTCGCGCTCGACCGGCGAGAGGCCGCGCGCCACCTCCCGCACCCGGCGCAGGGCGTCCTGGACGAGACGGGCGATTTCTCCGGCGGTGTCGGCGCGGGTGTGGGCTTCGCGGGCGAGGTCCTGCTTGAGCAGGTCGGCGGTGAAGCCGATGGCGGCGAGGTACTGGCACATGCCGTCGTGCAGGTCGCGCCCGATGCTCTGGCGTTCGCGCTCGCTGATGGAAATGATCTCGTGCTCCAGCCGCTGGGAGCGTTCGAGCAGTTCCACCCGGGCACGCATGGCGTCGCGGTGCTGCTTGAACGTCGTGCCCGCGAAAGCAACGAGACAGAAGAACATGAGCCGCACCGTGCCGTCCCAGTAACGCAGCCACTCGCTGGAATAGCGGTGACCGGCGGCGGCGTCCGCCCACCACCACGCCAGGCCGCTGAACACGGAAATCACCGCCGTCGCGCGCCAACCGCCGAACCAGACCATCAGCAGGATCGGCAAAGCGTAGAAGGGATAAATCGGAACCTCGTAGCCGGTGACGTAGTCGATAAAGCCGATGACCATGACCATCGCCGCCGCCTCGGCGAGCAGCGCGGCATGCGACTGGTGGCGCAAAGTTCGGGCCGCTTTATCCAACAGGTTCATCGTGGGGCGCGCGCGGTGGCTGGCGGCCGCCGGTCGGTCGAAAAATCGCACATCACGAATGATCCAGCCAATGTAGCGATTTGCTCAAAGTGTAAAAATGACCGCAGTGTTCTAGAAATTCTGTACAGGCCGGTAGAGAGTCCCTTGGCAAAATGTAAGGGAATCCGCGACAGAAAACGATGTGGGCGTGTTTCTTATGGATGGGCACGCAGTTTGCTGAGCCGTCTGATCGCTTCGGGCGTCACCACCCGGACGGCTGTATCGGCCCATTGGCCGCCAGCGCAGATCGACCCCACCCTTAGCCGCATCGTATTTTACAAGATGACCAGACCCTTTCTGACCCTTTCGCTGGCGATTCTCGCCGTTGGCCTCGCGTCGGCCGGTTCGCTGCAAGCGCAAGACGCGCCCGCTCCAGCCGCCGCGGCCCCGGCAGTGGCGGCCGCGCCCACGCCGACGGACACCCAGCGTATCGCCGCGCTGGAAGCCTACATCAATAATTCCGACCCCACGGCGGCTCTCAAGGGCGCGGACGGCACGGTGCCCGCCGGACTGACCACCCCGACCGTGGGCGTGCCAGGGCCGGGTCACAACGCCTGGATGATGACCAGCACCGCGCTGGTGCTTTTCATGACCCTGCCCGGCCTCGCGCTTTTCTACGGCGGCCTCGTGCGGCGCAAGAACGTGCTGAGCGTCTGCGCGCAGTGTTTCGGCTGCGCCGGGTTGGTGACGATCCTGTGGTGGGCGGTCGGGTACAGCCTGGTCTTCGGCACGAGCTTCACCCCGGACCCGGCGCATCCCAGCACGCTGGGTAAATTCCTCGGCGGGAGCGAATTTTTCTTCCTCAAGGGCGTGACCAGCGTGCCCAATACTAATTTGTGTTACTGGGTGTCGCACAACGTGTTCGCCATGTACCAGTTGATGTTTGCCATCATCACCCCGGCGCTGATCGTCGGCGCGATTGCCGAGCGCATGAAGTTCACGGCGATCATGGGTTTCATCTCGGTGTGGATGTTCCTGGTTTACTTCCCGCTGGCGCACATGGTGTGGGGCCCGACGGGCTTCATGAACGGCACGTTCAACGCGACCGCCGGGATCACCGCGCTCGACTTCGCGGGCGGCACCGTGGTCCACATGTCCTCGGGCTGGAGCGCGCTGATCCTGTGCCTGATCCTGGGCAAGCGCATCGGCTTCGGCAAGACGCCCATGGCTCCGCATTCGATGGTGCTATGCTTGGTCGGCACGGGGATGCTGTGGGTGGGCTGGTACGGGTTCAACGCGGGCAGCGCGGTGGCTTCGGACGTGGTCGCGGCGAATGCGTTCATGACCACGACGCTCGCCACGGCGGTCGCGGCGTTCGTGTGGCCCACGCTGGAGTATTTCCTGCGCGGCAAGCCGAGCATCCTCGGGTATTGCTCGGGCGCGGTGGCGGGGCTGGTCGTCGTGACGCCGTGCTGCGGTTACATCAACCCGACCGGGGCGATCATCGTCGGCGTGTGCGCGGCGGTGGTGCCGTTCTTCTTCGTGGTCAAGGTCAAGGGCTGGCTCGGATATGACGACGCGCTGGATACTTTCGGCGTCCATGCGGTCGGCGGCACGCTGGGCGCGCTGTTGACGGGCATCCTGGCCACGCCGGACGTGAACGCCAACATCGCCAAGGCTTCGCCCGCCAACTATGCCACCACCAACGGCATGGCGGACCTTATCTTGGGCCACAAGCTCTGGATCGCGCAGTTGGAAGCCATCGGCCTGACGCTGGTCCTGGCGGTCGTGGTGACGACGGTGCTGGCCATGGTGCTCAAAGCGACGGTCGGTCTGCGGCCTTCGGAAGACGTGGAGGAAGCCGGGCTGGATATTTCCGAGCACGGCGAAGAGGGGTATCACGAGGTTACCAGCGGCGGCTACGGCCACGCCGAAGCCGGCCACGGCGGCGCCACGGCGATGGCATCGACCATGACCACCGGCCACATGGCGACGACGCTGCCTTCGTAGCAGAATCACCGCCCGGTTCACGGGCAAAGCGATCAAGGGGAGGCGACCCACGGCTGTCATGGCTGCGGGTCGCCTCAAGGCGTTTTGGGAGGAAGCACCGATGATACGGGGCAGCGGATTCCCGCCGTCTCAAAACTTCTGTCATCCTGAGCAAAGTGTAACGGAGTCGAAGGACCTTCCGACCTCCGGTAGGCATCGCTGATTGCAAAAGGAACGCCGAACTTGAGTTCAACGTTTGGCTGCCGCCAGCCGGAAGGTCCTTCGACTCCGTTACACTTTGCTCAGGATGACAGGAGCTTGCTTGTGCGATCCGCGACAAATGGCGGGCGTCTAAGTATCCATGAGAAAGTATCTCGAGGTGCAGGGGCACGGGTGGATGGTGACCTCCGGGCACCATGGGCGCCACTCGCCGCCCCGCCGCCTCAGCGAGAGGGGGCGGCGGCGGTGCCGATTGGACCCATAGCGCCAGGAGGTCGCCATCCACCCCGGAACCTTCTTCCACTGGCTTAGCGGATCAAATTTTCTCCAACGCGCCGCGCAAATCCTCGCGCAGGTCGTTCACGTCTTCGACCCCCACCGACAACCGTACCAGCGCGTCGCTGATTCCCAACGCCGCCCGTTGCTCCGGTGGGATCGAGCCGTGCGTCATCAACGCCGGATGCTCGATCAGGCTTTCCACGCCGCCGAGGCTTTCCGCCAACGCGAAGAGACGCGTGTTTTCCAGGAAACGGCGCGCCCCGGCGAGATCGGTGGCGAGCGTGAGCGTGATCATCCCGCCGAATCCCCCGCGCATCTGCCGGTGGGCCAGCTCGTGCTGCGGATGAGTCGCCAAACCCGGGTAATGCACGCGGGCGACCTGCGGCTGCGCCTCGAGCCAGCGGGCGAGTTCCAACGCGTTGGCGCAGGTGCGGTCCATGCGGATGGCCAGCGTCTTCAAACCCCGCAAGGCGAGAAAACTATCCATCGGCCCGAGCACGGAACCCACCGCGTTCTGGATGAACGCGATCCGGTCGCCGAGGTCCCGGTTTTTCGCGTCATCGACGACCGCCACACCACCGACCATGTCCGAGTGGCCGTTCAGATACTTGGTCGCCGAATGGATGACCACGTCGCAGCCGAGTTCGAGCGGACGCTGGATCATCGGGCTGGCGAACGTGTTGTCCGCCACGGCCAGCGCGCCGTGTTCGTGGGCCAACCGCGCGATCACTTCCAGGTCGGCCAGCTTCAAGAGGGGGTTGGTCGGCGTTTCCACCCAGACCATCTTCGTTTCCGGCCGGAGCGCGCTCAGCAGGTTTTTCGGGTTCGTCAGGTCAACGAAGGTGAACGACAGGTTGGCGGAGCGCCGCCGCACACGCTCGAACAGGCGGAACGTGCCGCCGTAGAGATCGTCGCTGGCGACGACGTGCGCGCCGCTGTCGAGCGCTTCGAGCACGGTGCCCATCGCCGCGAGGCCCGACGAAAACGCGAACCCGCGCGTGCCGCTTTCCAGGTCGGCCACGCAACGCTCGAAGGCCGAGCGCGTCGGGTTGACCGAGCGGGCGTAATCAAAACCCTGGTGAACGCCCGGGCTCTGCTGCACGTAGGTGCTCGTCTGGTAGATGGGCGTCATGATGGCGCCCGTTGATGGGTCGGGGACCTGCCCGGCGTGGATGACGCGCGTGGCGAGGGCGTGCGGACGGTCGGAAGAAGCGTGGCTCATGAGAATTGCAGGCGGAGGTAGGAAAGCAGGTCGGAACGGGTGATGAGGCCCAGGAAGCGGTCACCATCCATGACGATGGCGACCCGGCCCCGGTCGAACACGGCCAGGAGCGCGTCGATCCCGGCGGTGGGCGGCAGGGTTTCGAGCCGGTCGGTCATAGCCGAGCGCACGCTGGCGCGGAAATGGTCGGTATCGGCGTGGACTTTGACCAGGATGTCGGATTCATCCAGGATGCCCACGACCGCGCCGCCCGGGTCCACGACGGGGAGTTGCGAGACGTCCGCCCCGCGCATGCGCTTGAACGCCGTGCCGAGCATGTCGTCGGGGCCGATGGCGATGACCTCGCCCGCTTCGTGGCGGTGCAGGATCAGGTCGCGCAGGTCGCCCATCGGCGCGCGCTGGATGAACCCCTGTTCGGCCATCCAGAAGTCGTTGTACATTTTTGACAGGTACTTGTTGCCGCTGTCGCAGATGAACGTGACGACGCGTTTGGGACGGGTCTGCGCGCGGCAGTAGCGCAACGCGGCGGCGACCAGCGTGCCGGTGGACGATCCGCCCAGGATGCCCTCCTTGCGCAGCAGTTCGCGCGCGACGGCGAAACTCTCCTCGTCGGGAATCGAATACGCCGCGCGCACCCGCGAAAGGTCGGCGATGTCGGGGATGAAATCCTCGCCGATGCCTTCCACGGCCCAACTGCCGACCGGCCCGAGCACGCCGTTTTGCAGGTAGGGCGTGAGGATGGAGCCGGTCGGATCGGCGAGGACCATTTCCAGGTCCGGCTGCACGCGCGCGAAGAAACGGCTCAGGCCCGTGAGCGTGCCGCTGCTGCCGACGCCGCAAACGACGGCGTCCACGTCGTGGCCGGTCTGCTCCCAGATTTCCGGGCCGGTGGTGGTTTCATGGCCGAGCGGGTTGGCGGGATTGGCAAACTGGTTGACGTAAAAACCGCCGGGGATTTCGGCGGCGAGGCGGGCGGCGAGGTCCTGGTAATATTCCGGGTGGCCGCGCCCGACATCCGAGCGGGTGAGCCGCACCGTCGCGCCGAGCGCGCGGACGTGGCTGATTTTTTCCTGCGACATCTTGTCGGGAATGACCAGCAGCACGGGATAGCCCTTGGCGGCGGCGACCAGCGCCAGACCCAGGCCGGTATTGCCTGCCGTGGCCTCGACGACCGTGCCGCCGGGACGCAATCGTCCGTCCTTTTCGGCGGCTTCGATCATCGCCAGGGCCACGCGGTCCTTGATCGAGCCGGTGGGGTTCTGGTTTTCCAGTTTGACGAAAAGCTGGCAGGGTCCCGTGTCCAGCCGGGTGATCTCGACCAGCGGGGTGTTGCCGATGAGCGACAACACGGCGGGGAGGGGATGCTCTTGCGTCGATGGCGGGAGATCGAGGATGGGCATGCCGTAAAATAGCACGGGAACGCCAGGGAATCGAACCGCCGCCGGGTTTACGGGCTCGCGGCCGGGGTCGGGTCGGGCGTGGCGCCCAGTTGACCGTCGTAAGCCAGCAGCGGGCGAAACCGCCCGTAGGAATCCGCGACGAGCAACAGGGTCGCATGACGCGCCGCCGAGAAATCTCCCGTCAACGTCCAGTTCCGGGTGGTTGGCGGCGTGGTGGGCATGGCCGCCTGGAGATTGATGTTCGTCTGCTTGTTGGGGGGGACATTTTCGAGCACGGCCGTTTCTCCGTAATTGATCACCGGGCTCGACGGCCCGCCAACCACGCTGACCTTGACGCGTGCCCCGGGGACGAACTGCCGCATCGTGAACCGCGCGTAAGCTTCCACCACCTTCGGGTCCGGCGTATCGTTGAACATTTGTACCGTGGGCTGGCCGTTCTTTTCGGTGGCCAACAGGGTGATGTACGTCCGGTCGGCCATGGTGGCCGGAAACGTCTGGAGCGCGCCGGATGCCTCGCTCATGCGCCGCACCATCAGATTATAGTTGCCGACCGGGACGGGCATGTACTCCGCAAAAAAATTCCCCGGCGGCATGATGGCGAGCGCGTTCTTCTCACCGGCGAGCAACGTCAGATTGTTTGCCGGTGTGTCGGGCAACATATTCCAAAAGCGAACGTAGGCGTGCGGCGTTTTCGGCGGCGGGGATGGGGTCTGGGCGTAAGCCCCGTCCAAGAACCCCGTCAGAATGGCGAACAGGACGACGGTCCAGACAGGATAGGACGGCCTAGAATGTTTGGACTTCGAGAACTTGAGCATTGTAGTGATCGGGTTTGGCAAACCGTGCGGCTACCTGAGGCGAAATCGGGTTCTTGCTGTTAAAAGCGGGTGCGAAATTTGTGCCGCCCGCGCCCTTGGGCACCAGCCGGAAAGTGACGCGCATCCGGTGGGTGGCGGTCACCTTCAAAGGCGGCGGGTTGGCAGGGTTGATGATCGGGGCCTGGAAAATGGATTGTCCGATGGTGTAAACGGTGAACGTGTCGCCTCGCGTACAGATGAGTTCGGAGAGCCGCCGGAACATTTCTTCCCGGCTGTGATCGAAGGTCTTGTTCAGGTCCACGCCGCTGACAAGGGTGGTGTTGGTGCTGGCATCGTTGGTGCCGAAGAGCGGGACGGCAACAGTCGGCGCGGTGGGGTAACTGGGAACCGCCACGAGTTCGCTGAATTCTCCCCGCTCAAAGAACGGTCCGCCGGGGATGGCCATGCCGCCAGCCGCCGGAGCCGTGCTGAGGCGGTACTGGATCGCGTTGAGGAGTTGGGCTGCTCCGGCGGTCGCGCTCGAAGAGTCCAGAGGCTGATTGGCGAGGCCCGCCGTCCCGTGGCCGTCGCCGTGGATGGTCGGGTCGGTTGTCTGGCCGGAACTGGTCGTGGGCTGGAAGGTCCAGCCGTACAAGGCAGCCAGCAGCGCCGCGCCTTTGTCGCGCTGCACGCCGTTGATATTGATCCGTCCGGGGGTAGTTTGGCTGTCGTCGATGCTGAACACATCCGCCAGCCGCCACGAGGCCCAACCGGTGCTGGCGGAAGCGTAGTTGGACGTGTCTCTACCCGCAGGATTGCCGGTGGGATCGAACGTGTAGCGGTCGTCGTGCTGCCCGATCTTGAAGGTGCGTCCACCCCCCCGGCTGCCCTGGGGAGTTGCGCCGGGGTGACTGCCGACCAACCGCGCCGGATCGTAAACGTCGCCAAGCTGGCCGATGGAGGTCAGCGGCCCATCGCCGATGACCATCGGGGCGTTCGTGGCATCGGTGTTGGGGTAATAAGGATAAGCGGACGCAACGGCGGGCATCGCAAAATAGTCACTCCAGCCGGTTGATCCGGTAGTGGCTATCGTCTGATCCGGCTTGACGGTCGGCCCGTTGGGAGTGCCGAGCGTGCGTTTTCCCGGCACGAAGTGGGTACCATCCGGCGCGTTGGACGAGGAAGAATTGATGTCGATGGCAAGCTGCTCGTTGTTGGTGCGCGGATCACCCAATTCCGACACCGTCGGTGATGCGTTGAGGCCGCTCTTGGCCGGTGTATCCAGAGTGTCGGCGACGTTGCCGACCAACGCACCTCCGAAGCTGAAATCGTTGTAATAACTGGGAGAAGGGTTGTTCGGTGCGACATATCTATAGGTGTTTGCGAAGATCTGGCTCTCCCCTGACGGTGGCTGCACCTTGGTGATTGCCCCGCGAACGATGTCCAGAAGGCCATAACCATTGGCAAGGCTGACCTCGGTGCCGGAGTAAGGAGATCTCGGGTAGCTGAACAGACCGCCGAACATCATGGCGCCTTGGACATCCTTGGAGCTGTCCGCATGTTGGATGTTGCCATAGTACTCGCGTTGGCCGGAGTCGAGTGGGCAAATGAACACGTTGCTTGCATTTGCCAGCGTGGTTGATCTGGCGTATCCCGCTGCCGTGCCCGGGGTGCCGTAAGCCGATGATTCTGAAGTACTCGCGTTTTTATACGGACTAATGAACATGTAAGGATTGCCCGTGTGAAAAAAACTAGTGTCTCCATTTTTATTGCAGTCTGGATCGGACGTGATGATCGTCGCCGACCCCGCCCGGAAGACCACACCTAATGGCCTGCCGCCTTGACCGTCCTGCTTCACTTTGTTGTTGGAATCATAAACGAACACCGCGCTGCTGGAGAGATTGACCTTCCAATCTTTCGGTGCTTTGCCGTTGGGAAGGGTTTCGCCCACGGTTTTGCCTGGAACGGCTACAAACACATCACCGGGAGACACCGTGGCAGGGTTTGTCCCGAAATTCGTCGTGCCACCGATCCAGGGTTGCTGGTCGCTGATGTAGAGGCTGGCACCATTGAGATGCGGGGCTTTGCTTAGCGCGCCCGGTTGTTGAACCGCGTAAACATCACGGTTCGTCATGTTCCAGACTTCGACGTAGTAATCCACTAGCATATAAAAATCGCGCGGGGACATTCCGGTGCCGCTCGGACCGGTATTCGTCCCGACGACGGGCCGGTAGCGCACGGCCACCTCCTGGATGAGTGGAGAGGCTTCCTTGCCTTGCGCCCAGTACTTATTGTTCGATAACTCATCATCCAACGGTCCTAGAATGGGCTTGTTGTCCACCTGACCACCGGTCGTACCGTCCGGTTGTGGCCCGAGGATCATCGTTGGCTGGCTGTCGGTATCGATGTAATCGCAGAGGTTGGCCGCCACCTTGTAGAGATAGATCGTCGCCGGGTCGGTGATGCTCCCGGTGGCGGCGACCTGCTTGGCGTTGAGCGTGGCGCTGTCGGTCGCCGCGCTCGTGCGGTAAAAACGCTGCCCGAAATCCGGGAGGTGAAACTTGAGGGTCTGAACGATCTGGTCCACCGCGCTCTGGGTGACCGCCATCGGCTGCGGGTTGCTCCATTTCGTGCGGTCGTTATCGGGCTGGATGCCCAAGCCGTTGAGGTTGAGCCGCCGGGTTCCGTGGCGCGTGAAGTTGAGCGCGCCGGACTGATTTGTGGTGAGATAACGGATCGTGTTCGCGGTGGCGAGTCCGGCAGGGTCGCTGCTCAGACCGTGGGTGAATCCCAGCGCATCGGGGAAGAAATTGCCGGGATAGCTCAAACGCGCGGTGGCAACGGCCTGGGCATGGCCGCCCGGGTCACTGTCGCCCGCTTTCGTCAGGGGACCGACCAGGGTCAGATCGCCCGGTCGCAAGGCGCGTACCGTCGTCGGATAGGCTGGCGTCGGGGACGGGTCGGGCGTCGGCTGGGCCGTGTTGTCAGGGCGGGTGGTGTTGCCTCCGAGAAAACTGTTGTTGGCCCGGAAACTTTCGTCCTCGATCCAGAAAGCGTAGCGGCCGGTCGTCTGTAAAGCCGGATTGCCACCGGTGTCTTTCACGGTCTGACCGGTGGCATCTTTCGCCTGGGATTTCAGGTTGACCCAGAGCGCGCGGGCGGGTTTCGGCGTGGGCGAAGGAGTGGGCGATGCCGAAGGAGTCGCGCCACCGGCGAGCGACGCCGGAGGTGAACCGATGACCCCCTGCGTATCGCCCGCGTAGCGGCGGACATTCAGGTCGGTGAAGTTTTGCTTCGTGGGATCGGACAGCGACGCGTTCATCGTCGGTAGGATGGCGCTCGCTGGATATGCCAGTTGCGCCCGTCCGCCCGGCACGCCGGAGACCAACGGCAGCTTGAAGATTTTGCACGCGGGGTTGTTCGGATTGCTGCCGTTCACGTCGTTCGCAGGCCCCGGGGTGGACCCGGGTGCAGGCGTGGCGCTCAACAAAGGGTTGTTTGCGTCGGGCACCGCCCGGACGTAAAGACTGGTGCCTTCGTTGTTGGGCGACGCGTTGTCGTTCGTGCTCTGATTCACGTCCCAGACGGTCGCGGAATCCGGGTAATCGCGGAAGGATTGCGTCAGGATGGCCATGGCGCTGTCCACGCCCGCCTGGGCGACCTGTTCCGCACGGGTTTTCGACGCGTAGGCGTCGGAGGTCTGCCGCTCGCTGACCATGCTGGAAAGATAGCTGACCGCCACGATGATCAGCAGACTCAGGATGAGCAGCGTGATGATCAACGCGAACGCACGGCGGCGGCGCGACGGGGCGGGGCGCAGGGCGGCGAAAACTGAGGGGGTGGCAGTGGCGTTCAAAGCTTGGGAATCACGGAGTGGCGTTGATGAGCGGCACGCGCAGGACAAATTGCTGGGCGTTGGGCTGGATGATCGAGCGATAAGGACCCGACGGAGTGAAACCCGGCCCGGTGTCGTTCCAGGTGGACCGATCCACGCCGATGCCGGTCCCTTCGAGGCGGCGTCCGGCGATGTCGCTCAACGCCTTGAAACGGATTTCCACGTAGGCGGGCAGGCGCGGCGGGTAGGGCTTGGCGGCGTCTCCGCGGTAAGGATACCCTGGAGCGGGCGTAGAGTGATCCATCGGCGCGGTCGCCGCGTTGCCGTCGGGAAAGGTCCGTTCGTTGAGGTCGGTGTCGATGCGGAAGCGCAGGTCCCAGATGTAAGCGGCGAGCTGCGTCACGCTGGGCACGGGAGTCACCGTCTGCGAGAACAGTTGGTCGAAGGTCAGCGGCCCGGCCCCGGCGGCGGCCTTGATGCGCAGGAACGTGCCGTTGCTGTCGCTGCACTGGCGCATGAGCGCGTAAGCTTGCGGACAGTTGTTGATCTTCGGCCGGATGTCGGGCATCCACTGGCAATAATACCCGACGGCGCACAGCGAACTCGCCCCGCTGTTGGGGATGTTCGTCAGGCAATACACCTCCTCGTTGACCGGACCACCGGCGGCGTCGTAACTGGCGGACGCGTGTTGCAACGCGAGGGTCGGCATCGCCGGGGGGGCGGGCGTCGAACCCGGGGCGCCGTTGGTCTGGGCGTAGGAGGCTTGCAGGGTGGCGCTCAGGTCGCGGGCCATGAATTGCAACGCGCCCCGCGCCTCGCGGTAGGCATCGACCTGCGCCTCGCCGTGTTGCCAGGTGTTCGCCGCCGCGTTGAAAATCTGCATCAGCGCCACGACGAGAATCAGCGTCACGGTCATCGCCACGAGCAGTTCGATGAGCGTGAACGCGCGAGCACGCCACTCGCCCCCGACGGCAGACGGCTCCGGGGCGGGGCGGCGGGCAGCGGAGGCTGGATCGGCGGATGGCGTGAACAAAGGGAAAAGGAAAAGGGCGACGTCTGAGCCGCCCCACATTTGGGATGGAAGCTGGCGGTGGGGTCAGTTGGAGCGGTTGGCTACGGTGCTCACGAAACGGTACTGGTTGGCGGGCCGGTTCAGGGCGTAGATGACCACCTCCACCCGGCAGGCTTGCCCGGTGGCAATCATGCCTTCAGGCTGGTTGCTGGCGGGAATATTCGGGCTGACGTAGGTATTGGCGTCGTAGAAGTTGAGCGCGACGTGGTAATCCGCGCCGCCGGACGGCGGGTTGGCCGAGAACGATAACCGGCGTTGCGCGCCGAAGCTGTCTGCCGGGTCGCCCGCGTCCGTGGCCAGGCTGAGGAATTTGGCGTAGAAGACCGGTGAGCCAGGCGAGCCTACCACCGGCGGCGCGTTGAAATCAATGGTCGCGGGGCCGCTGCCCGAAGGCGTCGTGCCGTCGGGCCCGAGTTGCTCGTCCACGTAACACACCTTGCTGAACGGCTGGCTGCGGAAACTGGTGAACAGCGTGTTGGCGATGGCGGCGGCGCGGTTCTGGTCAAAACTCTGCCGTCCGCTGGCCAGCGCGGTGGGCAGCACGCCCACGACACCCACCAGCCCGAACGTCACGATCCCCAACGCCAGCGTCACCTCCACCAGTGAGAACGCGCTTCGGCGTCGGCATCGGCGAGGCGAGGGCGGGGCGGTCAGAAACAGTCTATGCAGGAGCAGCGTCTTCATGGCGAGGGTGAGGTCGTCGATGAGGGCGTCGACTGGTTACTGGTCAGGTTGTTGGCCGGGTCGATGATGTACTTGGCGCGCCCGGTGGCCGGGTTCACGTCAATTTCTTCCAACTGCATTTTCTGCTGGTCGGTCCCGCCGCTGAGGTTCTGGGCGGCGACTTCGTTGCCGTTGGCGTCGATGAACCCGGGGAAGATCAACAGCTTGAGATAGTCCTCCGACCGCTGCGGGGTCTGGATCGAAGCCGGCACGGTGACGTTGCCGATGTTGTCGAACTTCCAGTAGGGCAGTTTCGCGTTACCGTCGCCGACCGCTTTGGTCAGGTGGAATTCCGGGTCCGTCGTCTGGGCGGCCATGCGCTTGTAACAGGTGAGGATCGAAGGCGCGATGTCGTCGTTCACCTTGAAAGACACACCCTTGGGCAGGTTCATCCAGGGCGTCTTCTGCACGGGCGCCGCCGCCGCGTTGTCGCTGTCCTGATAGATGGCGTAGGAGCGGCCCCAGCACTCGGCGTTGATCTGCGGATCGGTGGGCGTTTTCCCGGCGAAAACGACGTAGGTCGGCAGCCCGTCGCTGATGGCCATCATCCGCGCGTGGTCGAGCACGCCCATCATGTTGCCGACCGCGCCACGGCGGCTTTCCGACTGGCTGAGTCCGCGCAGCGCCGGGAGCGTCGCCGCCAACAAGATCACGATGATGCCCATCACCACGAGCATCTCCACCAGAGTGAAGGCAGCCCGACGGCGCAAACTGAAAAAAGCGGTGAAGGTGGAAAGTCCAGACATGGCGACGATTTACCGTGGTAAACCCTGATCGACGTCATCGGAAGAGACAACTTTATTGGTGTGACAATGCCGTGACAGTAAAACTCTCGACGGAAGCGTTGCAAGCTTAATCGTTTGCGGGCCGGGGGTGCGCGCCTGCGGCCCACCGGTATTTTTTAGCGGCGCGGCCGGTGGTCGAAAAAATAAACGCCGAGCGCACACAGAAAAACCACCCCGCTCTGGATGAGTTCGGAGCGGCTGAGCGTGCCGACCGTCCCGAGCAGGGTCTGCGCGGTGTGGTCGGCGTCGAGCAAGGCCCGGTGCCGCGCGAGGGCGAGGCGGCGCAGTTCGGCGGGGTCGGACACGGCGTCGAGCCGGGCGGCGAAGGCGTCCGCCGGATGGGTTGCGGCCAGCGCGGGCGGCAGCAGGCGGAGCTGGAACTGGCGACGTGCCGCCAGCGCGACATTGCAGACGGCGACCAGCAGCAGACAGGAGAGAAAAAGAGTGGGCAGGCGCATGGGAAAATCAAAAGGCAGAAGGCAGAATGCAAAAGTCAGCGGGCCGACGAAAGCTTGAAATTCACCGACGCAGACCCGCCGCCCGGGTTATCTTGCTTGCGCTGAATTTGGCGTTTTGCCTTCTGCCCTTTGATTTTCTCCCCGTGCCCCGAAGTCCCGTGCTTTCCTATGATCGCGGCACGCTGCTGCTCCACCCGCCGCCGCGCGGAAGGGCCTGGGTGGAGCACGCCGAATGGGACGACCGCGTCGAACGCTTCCGCCTCCCCGCCGACCGCTACCGCGCGTTGATCGAAGCCCTCGCCGCCGAGGGCACGGTCGTCGAGGACCAGGCCCGCGCGTTCACCGATCTGCCGTTGAAATTTGCCGGTCGCCACGCGCCGCACCCGCACCAGGCGGAAGCCCTCGCCGCGTGGAAAGCCGCCGGTCGGCGCGGCGTCGTGGTCCTGCCCACCGGGGCGGGCAAAACGCTGGTCGCGCACCTCGCGCTGGACGCCACCCCGCGCTCGGCGTTGGTCGTCGTGCCCACGCTCGACCTGTTGCACCAGTGGTACGCCGGGTTGCGCGCGGCGTTCCCGGGCACGGAGGTCGGGCTGCTGGGCGGCGGTTCGCGCGATCTCGACGCCACGCTGCTCGTGGCCACCTACGTTTCCGCCGCCGCCGAAGCCGAGCGGTTGGGCAACCGTTTCGCGCTGCTCGTGTTCGACGAGGTCCACCACCTGCCCGCCGGTTACACGCGCGTCATCGCGGAATATTCCATCGCGCCGTACCGGCTCGGCCTGACCGCCACCCCCGGGCGCGCCGACGGCCGCGACCGCGACCTGGCGGCCCTCGTCGGCCCGACCGTCTACGCCCGTTCGCCCGCAGAACTCGCGGGCGGCGCGCTGGCTCCCTTCGACGAGGTCAAAATCCGCGTCGCGCTTGCCGCCGCCGAACGCGCCCGCTACGAGGAATGCGTCGCCCGGCGCAATGCCTTCCTGTCGGAACGGCGCATCTACCTCGGCTCACTGGAGGGTTGGCGGCGGTTCGTGCGTGCCAGCGCGGGCAGCCCCGCCGGACGCGCCGCCATGCTGGCCCACCGCGAGGCGAAGATGCTCGCGTTCGGCACGGAGGAAAAATTCCGCGTGCTCGACGACCTGCTCACCCGTCACCCAGGCCGACGCACGCTGATTTTCACCGACGACACGGCGACTGTGTACCGCGTGGCCGACGAATTCCTCGTCCCCGCCATCACCCACGTGACGCCCGTCAAGGAACGCCACGAAACGCTGGCCCTTTTCCGCTCGGGTGCGTACCCGGTGATCGTCAGTTCGCGCGTGCTCAACGAGGGCGTGGACGTGCCGGAAGCCAGCGTGGCCATCGTGCTCTCGGGCACCGGCGCGCCGCGCGAATACATCCAGCGGCTCGGGCGCGTCCTCCGCCCCATGGAGGGGAAGCGCGCCATCCTCTACGAGATCATCGCCGAGCACACGAGCGAGGAAGGCACCTCGCGCCGCCGCCGGTCGTAGTCAATCGGCGCGCCGGGGGGTCGCTCGCAAAAACAGTTTGCCCACGGCGATGCTGCGGACCTCGCACTGCCGGTAGCACCACCACGACAGACCGAAGAAGAGGGGATAACCACCCAGGCAAACGAGCCACAGCAGCGGCGGCCTTTGCAGGAACGCCCCCAACTTCCGCGTCCCGTGCGTCAACTCGCCGAGCAACGGCTGGTGAAACAGGTAAAGGCTGTAACTGCAAACCCCCAGGGCGCGGAGGTGCGCGCCCGCCGGACCCCGGAAAGAAACCGCCTGCGGACACTCCAGCCACCGGGCGATCAGAATGGCGGTCCACACGGCAAAACAACCGAACGAAAACGGAGCCAGCGGCCGGACGAAAAACGTGCCGATGGCCAGCGCGAAAAAGACGCTCGCCGACCACGAAACGAACGGCAAAGGCCGTCGCCCGGCGAAGGCATCCGCCAGCGCGGCCCCCGTGGCCCAACTGCCCCAGTAGAAGAACGGCGACCCGTCGAACCAACGCGGCACGGCATGCCCCCAGGCCCCGGCCACGCCCGCATAACCGCGCATGGAAACTTCCAGCGTCCCGAGCGCACCCAAGGCCCAACGCCACCCGATCCGGCGGACCAACCCCAGCAGCAGGGGATAGATCAGGTAAAGCTGCGCCTCCACCGCGATGCTCCAGAAAGATGGGTTCACCCCGAGGTCGGCTTCCGCCGTCAGGTTGTTGAACAGCAGCAGGTGGCTGGCCATCTGTCCGCGCCCGTGCCCGGCCAGGATCGGCAGCCGCGTCGCCGGGAAAACCACCCCGAAGAAAAGGACCGCGAGAAAATAAGGCGGGTAGATGCGGAAAAACCGGCGGACGTAAAAACCACGCCAATCCCCGGCGGAACTTCGCAGGTGGCTCAAATGGATACAAAACCCGCTCACCACGAAAAACACAGCGACCCCCGCCCAGCCAAACGCCACCGGTAGGAACACAAAAAAAGAAGGCGGCACCGCCAGGCTGCGGAACCAGGGTCCCCACGGGAGCTGGTTGATTCCGTAAGCGGCCCCGAGCGAGTGGTACGCAAAAACCCCGAGAATCGCCAGGCCGCGCAGGTGATCCAGAAATTGAACGTGCTCCTTGGTCCGCTCCATGGGGTGGAGTGGAGATTCTAGGGATGGGTTTACCGCGCTGGGAAGCTCTAATGCGATTTCCGATCACGCGAGGCAGGGCGAACGGGAACAGAGAAAAAAGGCAGGCTCACCCCGCGGCCCTTTGCGACCCGGTGAACCTTGCGCGAAACTGCGCCGCTGCCATATGCTGCCGTCCGATCTGCTCCTCTCCCGCCGACGCCACGGCGCGCTCGTCCCCCACCGCCTCGCGCTCGACGCCGATACCCGCGCCCTCGCCGCCGAACTCAGCGCGCTCTTCACCGCAGCCGTCGGCCAACGCCGCGCCGCGCTCGACGAAACCCTCGCCGCCTTCGAAGGCGAGGACACCGCCTTCAAGGTCAAGCGCGGCCTCGCCCACCTGCTGCAAAACGATTTCTCCACGTTCGAGACCGTCGCCCCGCTCGCCCCGCCCGAACTGCGCCGCCGCGTCTTCGCGCTCGGGGCGTCCGCCGCGCCCACCCGCGCCCGCCGCGCCGCCTTGCTGCAACTCGCCGCCGACACCCTCGCCCTCGAACGAGGCGGACTCGTCACCGCGCCGGAAGTCGCCGCCGGTCTCTTCGCCGACCTGCCTCCGCGCCAGGTCCTGACCGCCTTCGACCCGCCCACGCCCGACGCGCTGATCCACCGCTTCAACCTCGCCCAGGCGCAGGGCGTCTTCTACCGCGCGCACGATCTCCTCATCACCGCGCACCGCAACGAACCCGCGCGTTACAAACAACTCTTCCGCTACGTCAAACTCTTCGGCCTGATGACGCTCATCGAAGGCGACGCCGACCACGGCTTTACCCTGCGGGTGGACGGCCCGGCGAGCCTCTTCGCGCCGAGCACGCGCTACGGCCTCGCCATGGCCAAGCTGCTGCCCGCGCTCCTGCACGTCACGAAATGGAGCCTGCGCGCCAGCCTCAAACCGCGCCTGTTCCCCGAAGACGCCGCTGCTTCCAACCGCCTCCGCGAAGACCCGCCCGCCGCCGACACCTTCGGCCTCGACGCCGCCTGCGGCTTGGTCAGCCATTACGCGCCGCCCAGGGAGTTCGATTCCATCCTCGAAGAAGCGTTTGCCCTGCGCTGGGAAACGTTGGACACCCCCTGGCGGCTGGAGCGCGAGGTGGACCTGGTCCCCGTGCCCGGCAGCGCGATCATCCCGGATTTCCGCGTCGTGCATCCCGATGGCCGCAACGTGCTCGTGGAAATCGTCGGCTACTGGCGGCCCGATTACCTGCGCAAGAAGTTCGCCCTGGTGCGCCGTTCGGGGCGGCGCGACATCGTGCTGGCGGTCAGCGAACGGCTCAACCTGGACGCCGCCGGAATCAAGCTCGACGAGTTCGCGGATCAACTCGTCTGGTTCAAGGGCAAACTCGACCCGCGCGCCGTGCTCGCCCGCGTCGAGGCCATCGCGCCTTCCCTGTCCGCTCCCCCGGCAAAACTCAAAAAAAGAACACCTGCCGCGCGACGACCCACCCGAAAGCGGCCAGCAGCACCAGCGCCGTGACCCACCACAACGGCTTCAGGCCGGGCGGCTTGGGCGACACGCCGCCGAACTCCCGCGCCACGTATTCGTCGTAATCGAAATCGCCTTCGTCCGGCAATCCGGTCCCGTCGTAAACGGCAGCGTCTTCCCGCCAGCCGGAAAGGTGGTCCGCCCCGCATTCGGGGCAGGCCAGGGCTTTGCGGGGCACGTCCTCGCCGCACACGGGGCAGACGGGCGGCGTCACGGGGCGTTTGCGCGGCGAATTGGCGTGCATAGGTTGCTGATCCTCCCGTTCCATCATGCCATCCAACGTCGAAATCAAGGCCCGCGTCGCCGACCCGGCGCGCCAACGCGAACTCGCCGCGCGTCTCGCCGGAACGCCGCCGACCATTTTGCAACAAGAGGACACCTTTTTCCCCGGCGCGCGGGGCCGTCTCAAGCTGCGCCGGCTTTCCCCGACGGACGGCGAACTCATTTCCTACCACCGCGCCGACCTCGCCGGGACGAAGCAATCCCATTACCTCCTTTCCCGCACCAACGATCCGGCGGCCCTGCGCGCCGTCCTCGCCGACGCCTACGGCATGGGTACGGTTGTCACGAAAACGCGCCTGCTCTATCTCGTGGGCCAGACGCGCATCCACCTGGACGAGGTCGCCGGACTCGGCTCCTTCCTGGAACTGGAAGTCGTCCTCGCCGACGGCCAAGCCCCCGAAGAGGGTCACCGCATCGCCCGGGAACTCATGGCGGCGTTGGAAGTGCGGGACGAGGATTTGATCGAAGGTGCCTACGCCGATTTGCTGTCCGCGATTTACAGCGGTGGCCAAGTGCATTGAGCGATGGTGGCTGGCGACCTCCGGGTGCCAGAGAGGAGATGCGCGCACGGCTCGATGGCGAGCCCTTCGAGAGCGTTGCCAAGGAGCCGGACAAGCGTCGGATCAAGAAGGAAGCCCGCGCTCAATCCCCGCCGCGCACCGGGTTGTTGCTCACGCTTTCCTGTAGCGCGGCGAGCGCATAATCACGGTTCATCCGGGCGATGAACGACGCGCTGATTTCCTTCGGGCAAACCGCCGAGCAATTGTACACGTTCGAGCAGTTGCCGAAACCTTCCGCGTCCATCTGGCGCACCATGGCCAGGGAACGCGCCCCGCGCTCGGCCTGGCCCTGCGGCAGCAACGAAAGCTGCGACATCTTCGCGCCCGCGAACAACATCGCGCTGGCGTTCGGACACGCGGCCACGCAGGCTCCGCAACCGATGCACGCGGCGGCGTCCATCGCCAGGTCGGCGTTGAACTTGGGCACCGGCAACGCGTTGGCGTCGGGCGCGCTGCCCGTGCGCACGCTCACGTAACCGCCCGCCTGGATGACGCGGTCGAACGCCGAGCGATCCACGATCAAATCGCGCACGATGGGGAACGCCTTGGCGCGGAACGGCTCCACGTAGATCGTCTCGCCGTCCTGGAACTTGCGCATGTGCAATTGACAGGTGGCGATGCCTTCCTTGAAGTTGCCGTGCGGCACGCCGTTGATCGTCAGCGAGCATGTGCCGCAGATGCCCTCGCGGCAGTCCGAATCGTGCGCGATGGGTTCCTCGCCGCGCGCGGTCACGTCTTCGTTGACGAGGTCGAGCATCTCCAGAAACGACGCGCTCGCGGGAATATCCCTGGCTTCGTAATCCTGGATGGCGCCGGGGCTTTTCGCGTCACGCTGACGCCAGATCTTCAGGTGGAAATTCATGGGGAATGGGTAGCGGTCAAACGGGTGGAGCGGGGGATTTAACGCGGAGGACGCAGAGAAAAGACAGGAAGGACGCAGAGAAGAAAAAGAGGGAGATGGATTCTTTCATTCTTCTCCTCTCCCTCTCTGCGTCCTCTGCGTTAAAATTCCGGCCGATCATTTGTAAGAGCGTTGCGCGAGGTGGACCTTGGTGAACTCCAACGCTTCCTTGTGCAGTGCGGGCGGCTGGTTCTCTCCCTTGTACTCCCAGGCTCCGACGTAGGCAAAATTCGCGTCGTCGCGCAACGCCTCGCCTTCGTCGGTCTGGCTTTCCTCGCGGAAATGCCCGCCGCAGGACTCCGTGCGGTTGAGCGCGTCGCGGCACATCAACTCGCCGAATTCCAGGAAATCCGCCACGCGTCCGGCCAGCTCGAGCGACTGGTTGAGGCTATCACCGCCACCCGGCACGTTGGCGTTGCGCCAGAATTCTTCCCGCAGCTTGGGAATCTTCTCCAACGCCTCTTTTAACCCGGCTTCGTTGCGCGCCATGCCGCATTTGTCCCATATCAACAGGCCTAGTTCGCGGTGGAAGCTCGTCACGCTCCGCTTGCCCTTGATCGCCAACATCCGGTCGAGCTTGTCCCGCGTGGCCGCCTCCGCCCGCACGAACGCCCGGTGCGTCGTGTCGTACTTCTGGCCCTTGAGCGTGGCCAGATACGTCGGGATCGTGTACGGCAGCACGAAATACCCGTCCGCCAAGCCCTGCATCAACGCGCTGGCGCCGAGCCGGTTCGCCCCGTGGTCGGAAAAATTCGCCTCGCCCAAGACGTGCAATCCCGGCAGGTTGCTCATCAGGCAATAATCCACCCACAGGCCGCCCATGGTGTAATGGACCGCCGGGAAAATCCGCATCGGGCGGGTGTAGGCATCCTCGCCGGTGATCGTGCGGTAAATGTCGAACAGGTTGCCGTAACGCTCCTTGATCGTGCTCATCCCGAGCCGCTTGATGCTGTCCTCGAAATCGAGGTAAACACCCAACCCGCTCTCGCCGACCCCACGCCCGTCGTCGCAGACCTCCTTGGCGGAGCGGCTGCTGATGTCGCGCGGAGCGAGGTTGCCGTAAGCAGGGTACTTGCGTTCCAGGTAATAGTCCCGCTCGCTTTCCGGGATCTCCTTCGGTGCGCGCTTGTCCCCCTTTTTCTTGGACACCCAGACGCGCCCGTCGTTGCGCAGGCTCTCGCTCATCAGCGTGAGCTTCGATTGGAAATCCCCCTCCACCGGGATGCACGTCGGGTGAATCTGCGTGTAGCAAGGATTCGCAAAGAACGCGCCCTTTTTGTGTGCGCGGTACGTCGCCGTGACGTTGCACCCTTTGGCGTTCGTCGAGAGGTAGTAGGCGTTGCCGTACCCGCCGGTCGCCAGGACGACGGTGTCGCCCGCGTGGCTGCTCACCTCGCCCGTGACGAGGTCGCGCACGACGATCCCCTTCGCATGGCCGTCGATGACCACGAGGTCGAGCATCTCGGTCTTCGGGTACATCTTGACGGTGCCGAGCGCGATCTGCCGCTCCAACGCCTGGTACGCGCCGAGCAGGAGCTGCTGCCCGGTCTGGCCGCGCGCGTAGAAAGTCCGGCTGACCTGCGCGCCGCCGAACGAACGGTTCGCCAGCAGTCCGCCGTATTCCCGCGCAAACGGCACGCCCTGCGCCACGCATTGATCGATGATCTGCGTCGAAACCTGCGCCAGACGGTAAACGTTCGCCTCGCGGGAACGGAAATCGCCACCCTTGATCGTGTCGTAAAACAGCCGTTCGACGCTGTCGCCGTCGTTCTGGTAGTTCTTGGCGGCGTTGATGCCGCCCTGCGCCGCGATGGAGTGCGCGCGCCGGGGGCTGTCGTGGAAACAGAACGCCTTCACGTTGTAACCCTGCTCGGCCAGCGTCGCGGCGGCGGACGCACCCGCCAGCCCGGTGCCGACGATGAGGATGTCGTACTTCCGCTTGTTGTTCGGCGCGATGAGTTTGCCGTCCATCTTGAACCGGTCCCACTTCGATTCCAGCGGCCCGGGCGGCACCTTGCCGTCGAGGATGATTTTCGGAGCATCCGACTCGTTGCCGTTCGTGGATGGCCTGGGTGCCGGGACTGCCGCCATCGGCGCGGGAACAGGCGCGGGGACCGGGTCCGGCTGGGGCTCGGCGGCCGGAGGGGTAGTGATTTCCGGCGCGGCTTCGGCGGCAGGCGTGGCGGCGGGCGGCTGCGGAGCGGCTTCCGTGGCCGGGATTTCTCCCTGCGGAGCGGCGTCGGGGACTGCTGGCGGGGTCACGGACACCGCCACGGTCTTTGACCCCGGTTTGGATTTTTTAGCCATCGCTTGGTCGGGAAGGGGAATTAGAGATGGATGAAGTGGAACAACACGGCCAGCGGAATCAGGCTGTTGCCCAGGAACAACGCGAAGCCGAGCACGTAGCTGCCTTTGTCGAGGAGCGGGGCCACCAGTCTGTTACGAACCCCGAACGTCTGAAAGACGCTCGAAAACCCGTGCGAAATGTGCAGGCACAGCACCGCCATCGAAACGATGTAAAAAATCGAGATCGGCCATTCGCTGAAACCCGTCACGACCATGTGGTAAACGTCGGGCCGTCCGGCGGCGTCGTAAAACGTCTGGTACTCGGGTTTGACCAGTTTCCAGGTGAAATGCGTGAGGTGGAAAACGATGAACGACAACAAAAGCACCCCGCTCAGCAGCATGGTGAGCACGGGGATCGAGGCCACGATCCGTCGGGGATGCGCGTACCGCTGGGGCCGGGCGGCGCGGTTCGCCTGGGCCAGTTTGTACGTGAAATAAACGTGCGCGACGAAAAACACGACCAGGATGATCCGCGCCAGCCAGAGCAAGGGGCCGAGGTCGTGCAGATGTTCCGCGTAGGAATTGAGATGCTCGCGTCCGCCGCCCCCGGGCCACAGGATTTGCAGGTTGCCGAGCATGTGGACGATGACGAAGCCCACGAGCGACAGACCCGTGACGGCGACGATCCACTTGCGCCCGATAGAGGAGTTGGCGAAGGCGGCGAGGGTATTCATTCTCTGGAGCCGGCACGGCGACGCGGAGAACCTTTCGCGGGGGACAAAATGCGAGGGAAAATCGCCGACCGGAACAGCAAGGGCAGACTATAAGAGAAGCTAATTTATTGCAGGGCCGGGGGGAGTCAACGTGAAAAGCGGAAATCCGCCCCGGGAAAGACGACTCTCCGGCGCGGTTCCCTTTTCCCTTGTGCGGCCAGGGAACGCCCGGCATGTTCGCCAGCGATGAGGCTCCCGTCCGCGCTCACCGCGCCTGTTTCCGCGCTGACGCCCCACCAGCGGCGGGTTTTCTTCTGGCTGACCACGGGGTCTCTCCTCATGATCCTCCGGTCGGCCGGGGAGGCGCGGGGCGTCTGGCCCCACTGGCCCATCGCCGACCCGGACACCTGGGGCTACCTGCACCCCGCGCTTGCCAAGCTGAACGGCGGTGCGTTCGAGCACACCGACGGGCGCAATTTCGTCTACCCGGGTTTCCTCTATCTGCTGCTGCGCGCGACGGCGGATTTCCGCACGATCACGCTGGTCCAGCACACGCTCGGTCTCGCCACGGGCGTGCTGCTCTGGACCGCCTGGCGACAGTGGCGCGCGTGGTTCCGCGCGTCGCGGCTCCCGGCCTGGGCCGACGCCGCGCTGGGGCTGGGGATGGTCGCGTGCTACGGGCGCTCGGCCAGCGTCATCCATTTTGAAATGCAGATCCGCCCGGAAGGGGTGTTCCCGTTCGTGGCGGCGGGTCAGCTTTGCCTGTGGCTGGAGTTCGTGCGGGCGTGGTGGGGCGACGTGCGCCGGCCTGACCGGGCGGCGGTTTTCGCGGGCGCGAGCCTCTTCGCCGCCGCCTTGGCCTACCAGATCAAGCCCAGCTACGGCCTGGCCGTGGGAGTCGCCGCGCTGCCGGTCGCGTGGGCGGTCGCCTTCCCGTGGCGCGGGAACCGGCAGCCCCGGCGGCGGTTGCTCGGTGCGGCGGTCGTGGCGGGCCTCGCGGCGTTGGTCCTGTTCGTTTTGCCCGAGCGCGCGTTCAACAAGGCCGACCCGAACACCAGGCTCTTCCTGCCGGAAACGCTGCTCACCGTCCACGCCACGGTCATCCGCGACCAGCTCCTGGCCGACGTGCGCGACCACGCCGAAACCCCCTTCGACGCCGACTGGCTCGCCCACGTCGCCGACCGCCTCGACCACGAGGTCCGCGTCGCCGCCGAACCCGCGCAGAAACCGTACCCCACGCTCGGCATCAACCCCGATCATCTCCTCTACAGCGGGGATTCCTTTTGCCGCTGGCTTTTCGACAACAACCTCCGGCGGCAGATCGTCGCGTTCTCCTTCTACTATTACCAGCGCGCCTGGACGCACCACCCCGGCGCGATGCTCGCCAACGTCGGCCGCCAACTCCGCGTTTTTTACGCCGCGCCTTGCCCGGCCTTCTGGCTGGCCCGGAAACTCAAGGTCGAACGCTATTACAACAAGACCGGCGACGCTTTCAGCTACCCCGACTACCACCGGCAGATGCTCGCCTACGCCCCGGCGGCCGCCTACCTCGACGCGGCCAACCGACTGAGCGCGTCCGACGTGGTTTTCCGCCTGTCTTCGTCGATGATTCGTTTGAACAACGCCGCGGCCTGGGGTTTCCTGCCGCTGCTCGGTTTGTTCCTGGCCGGGATGCTGGCCGCCGGTTTCCTGCCGCCTGCCCGCCGCCGCCTTTTGTGGACGCCCGGCGCGGGGCTGCTGCTGATCGGCGCCGTCCTGTTCGGCAACACCCTGACGGTCGCGGTGGTTCATTCCTTCGACCTCGAGCGTTACAGTTTCAACCTGCTGCTCTACACCGTGCTGTGTGAGGCGGCGGCGGCGGCGTGGCTCTACGAATTCGCCTGGGCCTGGACCGGCAGCGAACCTGCTCCGACCCTCCCCGCGCCCGCCGCCATTCCCTTTGCCAAGCCCCAACCGCTGCCTGTCGCCAGCCCAGCCACCAGCGAAACCTGACCTTTTGCCATCGAACCCCATGCGACCCTTGCCCACCCGACCCACCGCCCTCGCCGCCGTCCTGCTGCTCGCTGCCACCGGCCTGACCCGTGCCCAGGAACCCGCCCCGGCCGCGCCGGTTGCGCCGGAAGCCTCTCCCGCCGCCACGCCCGCACCCAAGCCGGACGCCGCCGTCGAAAACAGCGTCGTCAAAATCTTCTCCACCGTCCGTTACCCCGATCCCTACAAACCGTGGTCCAAGCAGGCGCCGCAAGATTTCACCGGCAGCGGCGCCGTCATCAGCGGTCACCGCATCATCACCAACGCGCACGTCGTCCTCTACGCGAGCCAGATCCAGGTCCAAGCCAACCAGGCCGGCGACAAGATCAGCGCCACCGTGGAAGCCATCGCGCCCGGCATCGACCTCGCCGTGCTCAAGGTGGACGACGACAGCTTCTTCAACGCGCACGCCCCGCTGGCCCTCGCCAAGAACCTGCCCGACATCAAGGACGCCGTCATGGTCTACGGCTACCCGGAGGGCGGCACCAGCCTGTCGATCACCAAGGGCATCGTTTCGCGCATCGAGTTCGTGCCGTACAACGCCCCCGTCCAGGGACTGCGCATCCAGATCGACGCCGCCATCAACCCCGGCAACTCCGGCGGCCCCGCCGTCGTGGGCAACCGGATGATCGGCCTCGCCTTCAGCCACCTGACCGGCGGCGCGGAAAACATCGGCTACATCATCCCGGGCGAGGAAATCGAACTCTTCCTCGCGGACATCGCCGACGGCAAGTATGACGGCAAACCCGCCCTGTTCGACTATTACCAGACGCTGGAGAACCCGGCGCTCCGCTCCTTTCTCAAGCTCGACAAGTCGGTCGAGGGGATCGTCATCCATCAGCCCGACGACCCTGCCGCCGACTATCCGCTCAAGGAGTGGGACGTGGTCACGAAGATCGGCGACACGCCCATCGACGACCAGGGCAAGGTGCGGTTGGGCGACCTGCGCGTGAACTTCCGCTACCTGGTCCAGAAGATCGCGCGCGACGGCAAGGTGCCGCTGACCCTGGTGCGGACGGGCAAGGAAATGGCCGTCCAGGTGCCGGTGGCCGCCACCCAGCCGTTGTTGATCCCGCCGGGTGAGACGGGCTACCCCTCGTATTTCGTGTACGGGCCGTTGTCCTTCACGGATTCGAGCGCCGTTTTCCTCGGGGGTCTGTCGGGGGCGAACGCCAGCCGGTCGGGGACGCTGGTGTACCGCGGCAACCCCCTGGTGTCGCGCCTGGGCGATAAACGGTCCTTCCCGGGCGAGCGGCTGGTGGTGGTCTCCTCGCCGTTCTTCCCGCACAAGCTGTCCAAGGGTTACGACAGCCCGTTCGCGGATGTGGTCAAGACGATCAACGGCACCACGATCAAGAATCTCGCCCATCTGGTGACGGTGCTGCGCGATTGCCAGGACGAGTTCGTCACCATCGAGTTCTACGGCCGGGGCGGCGAGACGTTGGTGTTTCCCCGCGCGGAAATGGTCGCGGCGACGGACGAAATCCTCACGGACAACGGCGTGCGCAGCCAGGGCTCGCCGGATACCCTCAAAATCTGGAACGAGAAAAAGTAACGCTCGTCCCACGGAAAAGCGGCGCCCCCCGGGAAGAGGAAGCGCCGCGTTTATGACGGTCAGCCCCGGCCTACTTGCCGTCTTTGCCGTCCTTGCCGTTGACGGTGTTCATGCTTTCCAGCACGGCGGCTTCGATCTCGGCGTAGATCGCCGGGTCGCGCTTGAGGAGTTCCTTCGCGGCGTCGCGCCCTTGCGCCAACTGGCTGCCCTTGTAGGAAAGCCACGAGCCGCGCTTTTCGATGATGTTCTTCTCCAGCGCGAGATCGAGCAGCGAGCCGGTCGTCGAGATGCCCTCGTTGTACATGATGTCGAACTCGGCCTCCGTGAAGGGCGGCGCGACCTTGTTCTTGACTACCTTGAGCTTGGTGCGGTTGCCCGTCACCGAGCCGTCCGGCAGCTTGATCGCGCCGATGCGCCGGATGTCCAGGCGCACGCTGGCGTAGAACTTGAGCGCCTTGCCGCCGGGGGTCGTTTCGGGGTTGCCGAACATGACGCCGATCTTTTCGCGCAACTGGTTGGTGAAGAGCACCGTCGTCTTGGCCTTGGAAATGAGCGAGGTCAACTTGCGCAACGCCGCGCTCATGAGCCGGGCCTGCGCGCCGACCGTCGAATCGCCGATCTCACCTTCGAGTTCCTGCTTGGTCACGAGCGCGGCGACCGAGTCGATGATGATGATGTCCAACGCGTTCGAGCGGACCAGCGTTTCGCAGATACGGAGAGCTTCCTCGCCGGAGGACGGTTGGCTGATGAGCAACTCATCCGGGTTGACGCCGAGCTTGCGGGCGTAGATCGGGTCGAGCGCGTGCTCCACGTCGATGAACGCCGCGATGCCGCCGCGTTTCTGCGCCTGCGCGACCAGGGTCAGCGCGACCGTCGTCTTGCCCGAGCTTTCCGGGCCGAAGATTTCCACGATGCGCCCGCGCGGCACGCCGCCGACGCCCAGCGCGCGGTCGATGAGGATGTTGCCCGTCGGGATGACTTCCACGTCCATCACCTTGCGGTCGCCCAGCTTCATGATGGCCCCCTCGCCGTAGTCCTTGGTGATGGCCTGGAGCGCCAACTCCAGTTCCTTGTTTTTCGGGGCGACCCGCAGCAGGTCGGGGGCTTTTTCGTCGGTGGGTGCTTTGGCCATAATCAGGGGTCGTGTAGTATTTGTAGTAAAATAGCAGGCTTCGGGCGGTTGGCGAGCATTTTTCGCAAAAAAAACCTGCGGATCGACGGGCGATCCGCAGGCTGGCAGACGGTTGGAAAACAGCCGGTTAGTTCAGGCCGCTGATGTCGATCTTACGAGCCTTGGCCGCCTCGGCCTTGGGCAAGGTCAGGGTGAGCAAGCCCTGGTCGAGACCGGCGCGGATGTGGGCGGCGTCGATGGAGCCGTCCACCTCGAACACGCGGCGGAAATCCGCCGGGCGGCTTTCGCGGTAGA
>CAXUGY010000020.1:0-58878 GCA_964250695.1 uncultured Chthoniobacterales bacterium
GACAAAATCGTCCGAAACCTACCCCTGCTCAACCCTCACGGTGCGTAACTCCTGTCCAAGTAACGGGCACCCTTGCGCGTGCCGGGGATGCCGGGCAGCATGCCAGCGGCGTATTGGCTGCCGACCCGTTTGAAGGCCGTCTCCCACTCGGGAGGCATCTTGTCGTAGAACGTGGTGCGCGACCATCCGCGAGGAAGATCGGGTGGGCAGGTCGGCTGCGAGAGCAAGGCCGGCTGCACGCGCGACCAGAAGGCGCGGGCGTTCCCGTGGCCGGGAATGCGGATGTTGCGGTCCTGCCAGCTTTCGCGCCACAGGCGCTTCACCTCGCGCCAACCGGCCGCGCTGTTGCGCTGATATTCCTCGGCCTTCTGCACCCACCACTCGGCCGTTTCATTCGGCACCTGGCAGCCGTCGCCGATCTTGGGCGCGACCAGGCCCGACGTGCGCTTGGGGTTGCGAAACTCCGGCGCGAGGGCGGCATCCACGAGCAGCCGCCAGTCGCGGCTTGCCCCGATCCAGGCGTAGTAATCGTTGAGCAGCCGGTTCTGGCTGAAGCCGCGGCCCACCTGGGCTTGCAGATGGGTGGCCAGCATTTCCGCAGCGGCCGTTTTGTTGCGCGCCTGGTCGAGCATGACCATCGCGCCCAGCTCTACCGCGAACTTGTCTTTCGCTTTGCCCGGCAGGCGACCGTAAGCCGGGTCCTGCGTGGGGGTGAGCGTCTGGAGCAGCGTGCCGTCCAGACCGCCCAAGGCGACCGAGAAAGCGGCAGCCGGCACGCTGACAATGTTCGTGTCGGTCGAGGGGTAGGCAGCGAGCGTGGCGCTCATTAGGCGGCTTCCCTCCGGTTGTCGCGGCGGAACGTGGCGACCTTTTTCGTGGCCTCATCCAGTTTGAAGTAGACCTGGTCGATCTGTTCCGGGTTGAGGTGGGCGAACGTGCCCTGCTCGATGATGTACTCGTGCAGCTGCGCGACCAGCCCGCTGCGTCCCGCCAGGAACTTGAGTTCAGCGAGGATGCGTTGCTGCTGAAACCGCTCGCTCATCGGCACCTCGTCATCGCTGCCGTCCGGCGACCTGTAGAGCTTCGAGAGGGCAATCCCGGCCAGCTTCTTTTGCCGCCGAATCGCGGCGACCTGCTCCGGCGTGCTGTCGGCCGTCAGGCCGGCGTTGCGCGCCGCGTTCATCCAGTTACGCGCGGTCCTCGGCTCAATGTCGGCGTGTTCTTTGGCCAGCCAGGCGTAGAAGCCTATATTCTCTGTTTCGCCTTTTGTAAGTGTCTGCGGCTCTGGGGTGGAAAGATTTCCATCCCGTGTGGAAAGTGACTTGAAGCGGGTGCTGGCGTCGGACCTGTGTAACGCCACCGCGCGGAGCAAATTCCATCCGATCTCAACGGTGCTGTATTTACGCGTCTCATTCCAGCGGCTGACCGCCTTGAGCATCCGTTCGTTCTCGGCGACCAAATCAGCTTGGGCTTTGCGGATGTGGGCACTGATGGCTGGCAGATTTACCACCGAAAGGACAGCACCACGGCACTTCCTCTGCGGTCTTCGGATGCCTGCGCTGATCTCTGGCTGTGGTGACGTAACGATTTTTGGTTTTGTCATCGTGCAGTTAGTTCTTGGAGAAGTGCCCGATAACGCCGCAACAGAGAGTGGCTGATCCGTCGTCCGTGGATCACCCTCGATAAATGCACGCGCCCAACCCCCAGAAGTTGGGCAGCTTTTGTGATGGTGATCCGCTGGGGGGCTACACTTTTTGCTTTCACCCGCGGTCGTGGAGAGGTATCTGTTAGAGATAGCGTTCATGAGGATCGACTGGAAACAGGCTCCGAAAAACGCACAGTGGTGGGCAATGGATGCCAACGGGCAGGCCCACTGGTTTCTCGCTCCCAACGTCGCGGCGTTCACCGACTTTTGGTTTTCCGAGCCTGTTTCGGCCCCCTCCTTTGACTTCGCAGGCGACTGGCGGAAGAGCTTGGTCACGCGGCCATCGCCGGCTCAGAGTCACTCGGCCGAATGATCAACTCGTGATAAACTTTTTCACCTTTCGTGCCCGGCTTGTTGTTGATGCCCTTCGGCCGACTTACGCTTCCCACTTGGCAATGGGCGAAGATTGCGCGGATCGCGGGCGAGTCGTTGAGGGTGAGCAACCATCTGCCTTTGAGCCGCGCCAATCGGTCACGCAGGTCGGTCACCTCGTCGGTTGTCCAGGTGCCATACATGCCAGCCTTGCAGTCGGTGTAAGGCGGGTCGAGGAAGAAAAACGTGCCTGTCCTGTCGTAAAGGTCGAGGCAGCGTTTCCAGTCGAGGTGCTCGATGGTCACCCTGTCCAGCCGGGCTTCGAGAGCGCGGATGGCTTCCATCCTGGCTGCAGCAGAGCCGATGGCTTGCGTCGCCCCGACCGCAAACGAGGTGAGGTTTGCCCCACCGAAGCAGAGGCGGTTTCGGTAGTACCAGCGAGCGGCTCGCTGGATATCGGTAAGGCCCACCTAGCTGTTGAAATCCTTGAATTCCTCTCGGGAGGTAAGGACGAACTCCAACTCGGTGAGCAGCGGGTCGCGGTGAAACCGCACGCACCTGTAGAAGTTCACCAGGTCGCCGTTCGCGTCGTTGATGATCTCGTGATGCGAGCGGGGTTTTGCCAGGAACACAGCCAGGCCACCGCCGGACGGCTCGCAGTAGCAGGTGTGGGGCAGGATGTGGGGGAGGAGGTATTTCAGAAGGCGGCTTTTGCCGCCGGGCCAGTGCAGGGCTGGCTTGATGTGTGTGGTAGCTGGCGCCGTCAATTCATATTCGATTGCGTCCTCGCGCTTGAAAGCAGGCGGTTGTGCCTGCGCGCTCATCCTAGCTGGGCCAACGCCGCGAGCCAACAGCCGATTTATGCCGGTTTGAAAATTTCCGGCGAGGACGGGCTTTCAAAGTGTCCTCTCAAACCGACCGGACAACTGGGGTGGAAAGTCAAACCCATATCAAACTCGGGGTGGAAACAAAACCTTGCGTAAGTGCCGCAAAATTAGCCTATGCAGAAATTATCAGGGCTTTTCAGGCAGCTCAAACCAGAGCGGAAAGGCTTCTTCCGACCGCCGGTAGGCACCTTGGATAGCAAGACAAAGGTCGCCCGTGAATGGCGTGCTTGGCTGCCACCAGCCGGAAGGTCCTTCGACTGCGGCTGACAGCCTCCGCTCAGGATGACAGAGGTTTTGCAAATATGGGGCGTTACTTCCGGCGCGGGATCAGCTTTTCCAGCGTCGAGTTCGCCGCCAACATCTCGCTTGCTTCCACGAACGTCTTCACCAACTCCGCCGGCGACGCCCCTGCCGGGCTGACCACCTCGAACTCCCGCGCCGTCACCCGCACCGTGCCCGCAAACCCCGGGAGACGCACCGTGCATTCGCTGCAATCCGGCGGGTATTGCAAATCCGCCGCGCCGCCGGGAGCTTCTTCCAATTCGTCGATCAAATCCTCCATCTGGATGGATTCGCCGAACTTCAGCGACACCCGGTTGAAAATCCCGGCGAACACCTCGTTGAGGCTGCCGTCGGCGAACACCGCGATGTCGCGGATCGTGTGCAGATCGTGGACCAGAAAACAATCGCCGGGATCGGCAGGATCGAGTTCGTAGCGCACGTCAAGCGTGAAGTCGATGGTGGTCAGCGTGGCGTCGGGCGCGCCGATGCTGAAACTGAGTTCCTTGCGCTTGTACCCCCGGGCGGCACGCAGTTTCTCGAACAGTTCGCGGGCCAGCCGGTCGAGGTCCGGCTCGCTCATGGCCGGGAACTGCCGCTCGAAGGAATGATCGGGCAGCAACGCGGGAATTTTATGGAAACCTTTGCGGAAGCCGAGCAGGTTTTTGACGTTGCCGGGCCGCGACCCGAGCAGGTGAACGTTACGCACTTCGGCGGAGGAGGAATTCGACATAAAATTGGTGCGGGAACCTAGCACGAAACCGGAGGCTTATCGACGGTTCACTCGCCGAAAATACGCCGCGCAAAACGGGCCGATTTTGAGTCCGAACCCGCCCCGCGATTCGTATATTTTACATGGCTGCGCTTCTGCAAGAATTGACCGAGTCACAAGGTGCGACGCCAGCCGTGGACGCCCGGGAACCGGCCCGCCTGTGGATGCCCCGCCGGGTCGTTTTCACCCCGGCAGCGTTGGCCGAAACCCACGGACGGCGCATCCGCGAACGGGTCGAATCCCTCGGCCTGCCCATCGAGGAACTACCTGCCAACCGCCTGCTGGGTCTGCGCGGCAGCGACGAGCGCGAAACGTACCGTCTGGGCAAATCCACGCTGGCCGTCGTGACGGCTCCGCCGGGGGCGTTCAAACTACAACCGATCCCCCCGTCGGCGGACTGGCAGTTCCATTTGGCCGAAGGCTGCCCGGCGCATTGCCAGTATTGTTACCTCGCCGGGAGCCTGAGCGGCCCGCCGGTGGTGCGCGTGTTCGCCAATCTGCCCGCGATCCTGGACAACCTGGCGCGCTTCGTTCGACCGGAGCGGCCGGAAACGAGTTTCGAGGTGTCGTGTTACACCGATCCGCTGGGCATCGAGCATCTCACGGGCAGCTTGGCGGAATGTATCCGCTGGTTCGGCGCGCGCCCCGCCGCCGAGGGCGTCCACCTGCGCTGGGTGAGCAAGTTCGCCGCCGTGGAACCCCTCCTCGCTCTGCCGCATGGCGGGCGCACCCGCTGCCGCGCGAGCATCAACGCCGCCTCGGTCTCGCGGAAGCTCGAAGGCGGCACCGCCCCGGTGGCCGCCCGGCTGGCGGGGCTGCGGCGGTTGGCGGTTGAAGGCGGTTACCCCGTCGGGTTGGTGATCGCGCCGATCATGCCCATCGACGATTGGGAAAATGAATACGGCACGCTGCTCGCCCAAGCCGCCGACGCGCTCGCCGGGGTGTCAGACGTGACGGTCGAACTCATCACGCACCGTTTCACTCCCGGCAGCAAAGAAATCCTCCAGGGCTGGTACCCGAACACGACGCTCGACCTCGACGAGGCCGGACGCGCCCGCAAATTCAACAAATACGGCGGCGTAAAGTACGTTTATCCGCGCGACACGATGGGCGAGTTGCGCGGATTCTTCGAGCACGAGATCGCCGCCCGGCTGCCCCAGGCGCGCATCCTGTACTGGACCTGACCTTCCATTACGGATTGGTGACACCCTGCCGCTTCTGGCGTTTCGCCTCTCCCTTGCAACGCTCGGAGCAAAAACGCACTTCGTCCCAGCAACGCTCCCATTTCTTGCGCCAGTCGAAGGGCCGTCCACACTGCGCGCAGATTTTCTGAGGCAGGTTTTTGCCCATGGTTTGCGCGGCCGTCCTGCCAACTGGCCCCCCGCCTGTTACAACCCGGTTCCCTGCGCGCGCTCCTGCGGGGTGCGATCCAAACCGGAAGGACGGCCTTCCTCCGCGGAGATAAAGCCGTCGCGGTCTTTGTCGATGCGGTTGAAAATCGCGCTGACCGCCGCGTCGCGGTCTTTGCCGGTGCTCAGTTCGTTGCGGGTCAGCTTGCCGTCGTGATCGACATCGATGCGCGCAAAAGTGCTGGCCCGTCCGGCGCGCTCGACCTCGTTCCATTGCGCCGGACTCAGCGAACCGTCCCTGCCCAGGTTGTTCACCGTGAGCATGGCGTCGGCAAACCCCGCGCTGAACTCGGCCCGCGAGACTTTGCCGTCGCGGTTGATGTCCATCTGCTGAAAAAGCGTCGGCGGTGAGAGCGGCTGCGCCAGGGTGCAGCCTCCGCCAGCAGCGGCGAGCAACACGGCAAAACTAGCAGGTGCAAAGAACAGTCGTTTCATCGCCAACAATTTTTATAGAGACCGGCGTCGCTTCTCACCGCCGGATTTTACGGGGGAATCCCTCCCCCCTTCGCCGGGGTCTGCTACGGGTGATTGGCCGGGTCACGGTCCGCCGCCCGCGCGATGCCGAAGGTACGGGCTTCCGCCTCGGTGAGAACACCGTCGTGGTTGGCGTCGATGCGCTCGAAGATGCGCCGCACGACGACGTTGCGCCGTTTGCCGTGGGTGAGTTCGTCGCGGGTCAATTTCCCGTCGTGGTTACGGTCCAGCAACCGGAATGAACTCCGGGTCTTGTTCTCGTTGGCGCGTTCGATGGCGTCCCACTCCGCGAGGGTGACAGAGCCGTCCGCGTTGCGGTTATACTGGGAAAAGATGGTGTCCGCGAAACCGGCGTCGAACTCGGCGAAGTTCACCTTGCCGTCGCTGTTCGTGTCGAGCTGATGGAAACGCGTGACGGCACCCCCGGAGATTTTCCTGGTGTTGGCGTCCGCCGTGGATTGGCAGCCGCTGGCAACGGCGAGGGTGAGCAGGGCGGCGGCGAGGGCAACGAAAGGCAGATGTTTCATAAGGTCAACCAGTTGGAACGGTCGCCAGGGGCAAACCGGTTGCCTCCGGGCGCGGGTGGTTACTTGACCAGGACGGCTCCCGTATGCGCAGGGGCTTCGGTTTCGTCGTCCGCTTTCCAGGGGACTCCACCGCCGGGGTCGTCCACGCCGCCGCTGCCGCCCGCCGGAGGCGTGGGCACGAGGCGGGTGCCATCATCATCGTCGCCGTCGCTGCCGTCGTCGAAATGGTGGACGTGCGGATCGACGAAATGGTCCAGCGCGATGAAGAGCGCCTTGGCGTGGCGCGCGACGAGCAGGTTGACCAACGGAATGGGCAGGACCGTGCTGGCGATGAGTTGCCAGGTGGTGATGTCGTTCATGTCGTGGAACGTGGCCAGGTAGACGAACACGGCGATCCCCACGAAGACGGCGAACCCGAAATTGAATCCGAAGATGGCGAGCAAAAAGTAACCCGGCTCGCGTTCGTAGGCGTAGCCGCAACGCGGGCAACCGTCGAGCGGGCTGAACCAGTCGTCGAAACTGCGGAGGCGGCGCACAGGCAGGAAAATGGGCCGCGTGCCGCACACCGGGCAACGCAGCAAGGCCGCCCGCCCCAGGTAGGCGAACGCCTGCCGGACGCCCAGCGTTTCCCCGGAGACGGTGCGGAAGCTGTCGCCGGTGGCCATCCTGTTTCCGTAGCATGCTCGCGGGCACCCTGCCACGGGATTTTCAGCGAAAAGCGGCCATTTTCCTCTTGTTCCGGCGCGGGGTGCCGCCGAAATTGCCTGCCCGGCCATCCGGCCCGTCCAGTGTTCCGCATGATCCCCGTCCCGACCCTGAGCAAAACCCGCCGCAACATCCGCGTGCTGCTCGCGCTGGGCAGCTTGCTTGCGGTGCTCGTCGGCGGGATGGGCGCGCTGATTTTTTTCCTGGGTTGGTCGCGGCCCGACGTGACGCAGCCGTTCTGGGAAACCGGCGGCTACGTGATGCTGCTCTGCGGGCTGAACCTCCTCATCTTCACCGGGTTGTTCTGGCAGGTGAGCCGTTTGTCGCGTCGGCCTGGTGCGAGCCGGAACCGTCCGCAGATTTCGCAGATTTCCGCAGATTAAAGACGGCGATGGGGCTGTTCCCGTCGCCTTTCTCCCAATCTGCGGAAATCTGCGGAATCTGCGGACAAATCCGGTTCAAAGAAATCTCTAAGGATTGCGCCGCCCGCGCGTCTTTCCCGGAGAGAGTCTCTTGTTCCCTCGGACCATGACCGCCGACCACCCACCCGATCACGACGCCTGGATGCGCGACACCCTGCGCCGCTACGAACTGCCCCTCACGCAGTACGCCGCGCGCATCACCGGCTGCCGCGAACGCGCCCGCGACGCCGTGCAGGACACTTTCCTCCGCCTGAACAAACTCGCCCCCGGCGCGCTGGGAAACGACGCCCCGGCCAGGTGGCTCTTCACCGTTTGCCGACACCGCGCGCTCGACATTTGCCGAAAGGAGCAACGCATGACCTACCTGGACAAAGACACCGCCGAAAGCGAACCGGCTTCCGAGCCCGGCCCCGCCGAACTCCTCGCCCGCAAGGAGGCCGCCGGGTTCCTGCTGCGCATCCTCGAAAAACTCCCCCCGCGCCAGCAGGAGGTCATCCAGCTCAAATTCCAGAACGGCCTCAGCTACCAGGAAATCAGCGACATCACCCAGTTGAGTGTCAGCAACGTCGGCTTCCTCATTCATCGGGGCATCAAGGCCCTGCGCCAGCACGCCGCGCTCGCCGAGCAATACGTCCCTTTCGCCACCGGCGCGGCCAAGCCGGTTTCCGCCCTCTAACCCTTTTTCACGACTGCCAACCGATGAGCACTCCCGACGATTCCCATTTCGATCCCGATGATCCGCGCCTGACCGCCTACGCGCTGGGCGAACTCCCCGCCGCCGACCGCGCCCACGTCGAAGCCCTCCTCGCCGCCTCGCCTGAGGCCCGCGCCGAACTCGCCGACATCCGCGCCCTCACCGCCGCGCTGACCGCCGAGTACGAACAGGACCGCCTCGCCGCCGCCGTCCCCATGCCAGCCAAAGTCATCCGCCTGCCGGACCACCGCCGGGCTTGGCTGCGCCCGGTGCTCGCCGTCGCGGCCGTGCTGCTCGTGGCCGGGGTGCTGGCGGAAACTATGCGGCCGGTTTTCAACTCGGTGCAAACCAGAGGCTCGCGCCGCACCGATCACGCATTCGCCCGTCCGGCCACCGGCAGGCAGACGGTGACGAACGACGAAGCGTCTCCTGCCTCGGCGACTGCTGCCCGTTCTCAGATGGATGCCGTCGGTGGACGGATCGCTCAGGACACCAAGGCATTACCGCCACCGGTCTCACCGGCTGCACCTCTGCCCGGCGCGAATCCTATCCCGGCTCCGGCGCTGCTGGCCCCGACTGGCTCCGCGGATGCATATTCCTACGCGACTTCCGTGACGGCGGGGAGTTTGCTGTTGGCCGATGCGTCGAAAATGTCCGGCGCGCCGCCGGAAACCGCCGAAGCCGACCGCGTGACGATTACCGGCTCGAACATCCCGACCAGCGAAGAGGTGGGCGCGGCCCCGGTAGTTCCCACTCGCGTGATGGCCAAGCCGGTTGCCTCGGCCGCGGCTTACGCCGCTCTCGGTAAACAAGCGCCCCCGGCCAACGCGAAACGTGGCGATCATCCGCAGTTCGGTGTGGTCGGCGGCGTGATCGCCAGCTCCGCGCCGCAGGGCTTGCCAACTGGCCGCAGCCAATTGGCCGCGAAAGCCGAGGTGACCGTGTCCCGGGACGCGGCCACCGCAGATGCCCCAGCACAGGCGGCGTTACCCTCGATCAGCACACTGGACGATCAAGCAGCCCGCTCTGGTCACGCCTTGAGCACCGCCGCCTACGACCACGTCACCGAAACGCCCTTCCTCACGGCAAAGGAGAACCCGCTCTCCACGTTCTCCGTGGACGTGGACACCGCCAGCTACTCCATCGTGCGCCGGTTCATCGAAGGGGGCAGCCTGCCGCCCGCCGGGGCCGTCCGCATCGAGGAAATGCTCAACTACTTCCCCTACGACTACGCTCCGCCCGCGCCCGGCGACGAACGCCCCTTCGCCATCCACCTCGAAGGCGCGGCCTGCCCGTGGAACCCCGACCACCGGCTGGTCCGCGTCGCCCTCAAGGGCCGCGAACTGGCGCCGGACAAACGTCCGCCGTCGAACCTCGTCTTCCTGCTCGACGTGAGCGGCTCCATGGAACCGCCGGAACGTTTGCCGCTCGTCAAGGAATCGCTTCGCCTGCTCGTCGAACGCCTGACCGACAACGACCGCGTTGCCATCGTGGTGTACGCCGGGAACAGCGGCCTGGTCCTGCCATCCACCAACGGCGCGCACAAGGACACGATCCTCCAGGCCTTGGACCGTCTGGAGGCGGGCGGCTCGACCAACGGCGCGTCCGGCATCCGGCTGGCCTACAAGGTGGCGCAGGAGAATTTCATCAAGGGCGGCACGAACCGGGTCATCCTCGCCACCGACGGTGACTTCAACGTGGGCACCACCAGCCAGGGCGAACTGGTGCGCCTCATCGAAGAAAAAGCCAAGGGAGGAGTCTTCTTGACCGCGCTGGGCGTCGGGACCGACAACCTCAAGGATTCCACGATGCAAAAGCTCGCCGACCACGGCAACGGCAATTACGCCTATCTCGACCGCATCGCCGAAGGCAGAAAGGTGCTCGTGGAGCAGTTGAGCGGCACGCTGGTCACCATCGCCAAGGACGTGAAAATCCAGGTGGAATTCAACCCGGCGGCGGTCCGGTCCTACCGGCTGATCGGGTACGAAAAGCGGTTGCTGCGCAAGGAGGATTTCAACGACGACCGCGTGGACGCCGGGGAGATCGGCGCGGGCCACAGCGTCACCGCGCTCTACGAGGTGGTTCCGGCGGGGCAGTCCGACGCCGGCGCCGCTCCGGCGGTGGATGCGCTCAAGTACCAACGCGCTCCCACCCCGCTGATCGACGATTCACGGGGTCGGCCGGAAGCATCGTCACAGGAATTATTCACCGTGAAGATCCGCCACAAAGGGCCCGACAGCGACACGAGCGAACGCTCCTACGAAGCCGCGTTCGTGGATCACGGCGCCGCCGCCGATGCGATCAACGCCTCGCCGGATTTCAAGTTTGCCGCCGCCGTGGCTACGGTCGGACTGGTCCTGCGGGATTCGCCCTACAAGGGCAACGCCACCCTTGGCGCGGCCATCGAACTCGCCCAGGAAAGCAAGGGCGTTGACGCCACCGGGTACCGCGCCGGGTTCATCGAACTGGCCCGCCGCGCGCAGACGCTTTCGTCCAAAAGGTAGGGATGGCTTCCGAGCCAGTCCCTGACTTCTCCCGCGCTCGGAGGCAGCTCGGCTCGTGCCCGTAAGCTTCAGGCAAGCAAAGGACCGGCTCGGAGAGCCATCCCTACCGGGTTTGGAGATCACCTCACACCTTTCCCCGCTTGGCCAGATTCACCACCACCGCGAGCAACTCCGACGGCTCCACCGGCTTGGGCACGTGCAACTGAAAACCCGCCCGCAAGGCCCGCGTCCGGTCTTCGACGCGCGCATAGGCCGTCAACGCCGCCGCCGGGGTGTTGCCGCCTTCCTCCGGGGGCAACGCGCGCACTTTGGCGATCAGTCCGTACCCGTCCTCGCCCGCCATCTCGACATCGCTCAACAACACGTCGGGCCGCTCCCGGCGCACGGCTTCCAGTGCTTCCGCCGCCGTTTTCGCCATCGTCACCTGCGCGTGGCAGCGTGTCAGCACGGTTTCCAGGAGCTTGCGCGCGTCGGCGTCGTCATCCACCGCCACCACCCGGATCCCCGCCAACTCCGGCGGACATCGGAACGACCCCACCCCGTTGCCGGGTCCCTCGCCCGCCGCCGCGCTCGGCGCGGTCGGGTGCGCTCCTTCGGGCTTGCTCGCACCGGCATGGACGATCATGATCGGCAGCGACACCAGGAACGTCGCGCCCTTGCCCGTCCCATCGCTGTGCGCCGAAATCTCTCCGCCGTGCAGTTCCACGAGGTGCCGGGCGATTCCCAGCCCCAGGCCCAGGCCCGAATGCTGCCGGGTGCTCGAACTGTCCGCCTGGGTGAACCGCTCGAACACGTGCGGCAAAAATTCTGGCGAGATGCCCACGCCGGTGTCGCTCACGGTCAGTTCCACTTGCGAATTCACCCGGAGCAGACGCACCTGCACCTTGCCTTTCTTCTGCGTGAATTTCACGGCGTTGGAAAGCAGGTTCCACACGATCTGCCGCAGCCGGTCCGGGTCGCCCGACACCGGTCCCGCCCTCGGGTCCAGCACGCTTTCGACCCGGATGCCCTTTGATTCCGCCGTCGGCTGCACGGTGCGCACCGCTTCCTGCACCACCGCCGGCAAATCGACGGTGCGCAGGTCGAGCCGCAGCTTGCCCGAGATGACGCGCGAGATGTCCAGCAAATCTTCGATCAACTGACTCTGTGCCAGGGCGTTGCGCTGGATCACTTCGACGGCCTCCAACGTTTCTTCCTTGCTCAACTCGCCGTCAAGCATCCGGGCCCAGCCCAGAATGGCCGTCAGCGGCGTGCGCAACTCGTGGGACACCACCGCGATAAATTCGTCCTTGGCCCGCGAAGAACGCTCGGCGACCTCCCGGGCTTCCTGCGCCGCCACCAGCAGCCGCTCCCGTTCCGCGGCCGCCTCCCGTTGCTGGATCGCCACGGCAATCGAGTTGGACACCAGCGCCAGAGTCGCCAGGGTCGAATCCGTCAGCCGTTCACGCGAGAACATCCCGAGCACGCCGTACAATTCTCCGCCCACGAGCAGCGGATAGCCTGCGAACGCCGTCATCCGCTCGCGCTTGGCCCATTCCTGGTCACCCACCTGGAGGTCGCCGATGACTTGGTTGGTCAGGTGTGGCCGCCGCTCCGAGGCAATGAGGCCGATCTTGAATTTCCCCAGCGGCACACGCCCATGCGGTCCGTCGAGGTGCGTGTAGATTCCGGCGCTCGCCTTCAGGATCAGCACTGCCGACCCGGCGTCGTAGGTCCAGACCCGGGCAAACGCCGCGCCCGCGTGCGCCACGAGGGCTTCGACGCAGCCTTGCAATACGTCGTGGAGAGTCGCGGCATGGGCCACCACGCGCCCGATCTCGCCTTCCATGCGGGTGAGTTGCGCGCGTTCCTCCAGTGGCACCTCGAAGGTGGCGTCCGGGAGTTGCCGCCCCGAGGCCAAGGCCTCGCCGATGCGGCGGCGGCTGCGCTGGTTGCGCTCGTAGATCGTGCTGGTCAGCAGGCTGATCACACCGAACACGATGATCTGCGTGTATTGCCCGGCGTTCCGGATTTCCGGGTGGTAATGCGGTTTGAACATTACCACGTCGGCGATGATCGTGGAAAGGATCGTGGCAAAAATCCCCGGCCCGAAGCCTCCGTACCATCCGCTAAAGAGTGCCGCCGCAATGAACCATAGAAAGGTCGGACGGTCATCGGTGCCCAAGAACGGATCGATCCCGGCCTTGGCTGCCCAAGCCGCCCCAACCGCCACCGCCGCCACCGTGTAACGGGCAGCCAGTGAAGAAGGCAGTCGTCGAAGCATGGGACCGCAAGAATACCAGACTTCCGCTGGCGCGCCAGCGATTCCGCGCTATGCCAGTTACTCCAAGTGAAAAGGGCGCAGGCATTTCTTACTCATTCCAACCCCTATTGCCCAGAAAGACTATGGCTTTTGATTAAACAGCCTTGGACCGACGCCAGAACCGCGCCGCACTCATCACAATAACCAGTCCCAGACCACCTAACGTGCCAGTCGAAGGCTCGGGTACCGGCACGGTAAAATTAGCGAAGCCCTCGGTTACGACTTGTTTGGCACCAGGGGCCCCAGTATCCGTAGTCAAAAAATTCAGGTTAATAGTGCCATTGGTCGGCAATGACCATAGATCGCCACCATCAGGATTCAACGTCGTATTACCAGAAGAATTTGTAATAAGCGGATTGTAGGCACCAAAGATCGAATTAGCTACAGGGGTCATGCCCGCATTATATTGGGCCAACGTAATGCCCGGGTACCAACGCAATTCGATGTAAGCGGTTGAACTTGTCGTCGCAGGCAAAGTCAAACTGAGAAAGGAATTTTGGGTCGCTTTACCGATCCCGTTGCCTTTCGTAGCGACATTTGCATTAAAGCTCGATGCTCCGAGAACCACATCACCACCCGCCACATACTGCCCGGCAGCAGGCTGGGCAGTAAACGATTGACCGTTGTTGCCTCCTGCCGCGATCAATAACAGTAGTGCCCCGTTCGGAGTAGCAGTGCTATTCAACGCCGTCGTCGCATTCTGACTGATATATCCCGCCGTTAGAATGACTGAGAATGATTGTGCCATCGCCATCGACGGCAACACAAGCAGCACTAATCCACATAATGTACAGAATCGTTTGAGCATTTTATTTTTTTAGTAGTTGGGGGAATTACTCCAAATGGCGGTTTGTCCAGCCGTGGTCGCTGCTTTCCGAATCGTCAATGCGCTGCTTGCAGCGATTACGTCAGAGCTGTGATCCGTAGTCAAGTCGCCGACCGCTCGCCAGCCGACGTTAGAAGCTCCATCGTTGTAATAAATGTAAACGCCAGAGGAAGATTTATTAAAACCAGTCCTAGTGTTGTCATAGACGAAGATCTCGTCTTTCAAACTAAAAAGCGAGGTCGTGGCCACAAACGATCCGTCTGTTGGGTTAAGACCCAGCGAACCCAATGTTTGGTCCGCTGGTCGGTTCAGTGCCACTGCGTTATCCTGGGCACCAGCCGTCCTCGTGGTGAGCGCAGTCACCAGTTTGGTCGTGGGCACCGAACCTGAGAAAGTCACTGGCAAAGCGGGTACACTGGCAGGTGTGCGAACCGTGACATAGCCGTCCGGGATCAAAGGATCATACCCATGGTCCGTGTTCAAATCGCCGACTGCACGCCATCCGACATTGGAAGCGCCGTCGTTGTAATAAATGTATACTCCGGCAGCAGACAAATTCGTGCCGCTGCTAGCATAATCAGGAATCAGGATCTGAGTTTTGAGGGTGAAGAGCGAGGTCGTCGGAGTGAAGGACGTATTTGCGTTCGCTGCCGGGAAAATGGTGTTGAGCGTCCAGTAGGGGACAATTGAAACCTGCGTCCCTGCCATGACGGAGGACAAAGTATCACCGTTAAGATTGACTGTCACGGAATTGGCACTGTTGGACGCCACCTGATAAAAGCGACCTTCGTAGGGGCTATGGTCGAACGTCGCCGTCAGACCGCTCAGCGTCCCGGTAGCCGATGTGATCGGGCCTTTCATGGCCGTTGGCTTGACCGTCGTCGTTTTGATCGCGCTCGTCTTGCTGGCCACCACCGAGGAAGTGGACCCGGTCGCCGCAGAGTCCGAAAACGCCCGGTCCAGCGTCAGACTGGTCGTCGAACCGATGGCCGCCACCGTGTAGGTCAACAGGTTGTAACCGTCGTTGATCGTCACCCGATCACCCACCTTCACATCCGTGCCGAACGTCGTCCCCGTGCCCGTGACAGCCGTCGAACCCTGCGTCACCGCGAGCGTGCCCGTCAGCGTCGCCGTGGCCGGACCGATGCTCAGGTAATACGTGTCCTTGGTGGGCGGCGTGGTGGTGGGAGCATCGTAGGCGTCTGCGGTCAGGCTCGAATTGCCGAACGTGATCGTACCGCCGGAAATCGAGGACACCGCCCCCGTGAACACGGCCGGCCGGGTGAACGGCGGCGCCACCAGGGTGTCCGAGTTGCTCAGACACGGTGTTTGCAGATAACCGACCGGGTTCGTGGCGACCGTCACCTGACCAGCAGCGTCGAAAGCGGGCAGCAAAATCCAGGAGGCCGCTCCAAGAAAGCAAAGAGCCGATGGAAACGAGGAAATCTTCATAGGAGGGAGGAAGTTTTGGGACGTAAACGCGACCGTAGCAAGTTTTTCATCGGCAGCAAGTCCCAAAGCAGAAATTCGTCGGAATGTTTCCGCTCCCTCGAGTAAATCCATCCACCCGCCGGGAAGATTTGCGGATTCGACGAATGCGCGCGAACGGATAGACATGAGCCAAGCCCCCGTCCCTTCCACGGCTTCCCCCCCGGCGTACCCCGGCCCGCGCAGCGCCGAAATGCTGGCCCGCCTCAAAAAACTCGTCCTGACCGAGCCGTGGCCTTTCGTCGTCGATCTGGAAAACTCGCACGGCATGTTCCTGGCCACCGTCGATGGCCAGCGGCTCTTCGACTGGGCCGGGTATTACGCCAGCAAGCTCATCGGGCACAACCACCCCCGCCTGTCCGAACCGGAGTACACCCGCCGTTTGGTCCTCGCCGCCAACAACAAACTCGCCAACCCGGATTTCCTCACCCCGGAGTGCCTGGAATACTACGAATTGCTGTACGCGCTCGCGCCGGTGTGCATGCGCAACGAACAACTCGAGGTTTACGCGCTCAATTCCGGGGCCGAGGCGGTGGAAAACATGCTCAAATATTTCATCGTGCTCAAGAACCAGCGCGGCCTGCTGGCGGGCCGCGAATCGGGCACGCACCGGATCATTTATTTCGACCAGGCGTTCCACGGACGCACGATCTACACGCTCAACGTCACCGAACTGAGCCACGATCCCATCGCCACGAAGGATTTCCACGGCTTCGCTCCCGGCAACGTGCAGGTGGCATTTCCCGCCATCGACACGTCCCGGCCCGCCGCCGAGAACCGCGCCCGCACCGAACGCAGCCTGGAGGTCGTCGAGGAAACGCTGGCCCGCTACGGGCAGGAGGTCGCGGGCATCGTGGTCGAGCCGATCCAGGGCGCGGGCGGGCACCGGGTCGCCGAGCCGGAGTTCTTCCGGCGGCTGAGCACGCTGGCGCACCAGTACGGCGTGAGCCTCGGGTTCGACGAGGTGCAGACCGCCGGGGGCCAGACGGGCACGTTCTTCGCCATCGACCAGTACGACCTGCCGCATCCGCCGACCGCCGTGGCCGTGGCCAAGAAGCTCGGCAACGGCGCGATCTACATGCTCAAGCCGATGGATGACATCGGCGTGCTGGACTCGACGTGGGGCGGCTCGCTCACGGACATGGTCCGCTTCGGGCAAGAGATGCGGGTGGTCCGCGAGGAGTCGCTCATCGAAGCCGTGCCCGCCAAGGCCGCGCGGCTGTGCGCCGGGCTGGACACGCTGGCGGCCAGACACCAGAAGACGATTTACAACGTGCGCGGCATGGGTTTGTACCAGGGGTTCAGCTTCCGGCGGCCCGAGGACAAGCGGGCGTTTCAATCCCACGCCTTGCAGCAGGAAAACCTGCTGTTGCTCGGAGCCGGGACCCACAGCATCCGGCTGCGCCCGACCCTGGGCGTGACCGCGGCGGAAATCGACCGGCTGCTGGAAATCATGGACCGCAGTTTGCAGGCGTTGCCCGGGTCCTGATGCGTCTCCGAGGCCGGAAAAGTCAGGGAGCGCCCCGGAGAGGCATTTCTACCTGAAACGACGCCGGCGGCGAAACAAAAACGTTGCAGTTTGCGCTGGCAACGCGGACAGAACCGCCCTGCCGAATTTTCCCTTGCCGACCCGATGAAATCCAAACCCCTGACCGAAGCCCAGTTTCTCACTTTTCTCGACAAAACCCTGGCCAAACTGATCGGCGACCTGAAGCTGCGCGCCACGATCCAGGAAGAAGTTTCCAAGGAAATCCGGCTCCACAACCACGTGGCGTCGTTCATGAAATACTCCGAAAACGCCAGCGTGCCCGACCGCAAGCCCGAGACGGTCGCGGAGTTGCAGGACCAGCTCGCCGCCACGTTCGGCAGCGACGCCAAGGTCGAGGTCACCGCCCCGGAGGACGAGGACGCGGCGGGCGGCGGCGCGCTGGCGGTGGAGATCACGCTGCCGGACCGGATCGTCAGCAGCGAGATCCGCGTGGCCCCGGCGGGCGGCGCGGACGACGGCGACGGCGCGCCCAAGGCCCCGTTCGTGCCGTTCCCGGTGACGCTGCCGCAGGACGCGGAACTGGTCTGGGTGCTGGCGCGGCGCGAAGACCTCGGGCCCGACGAGGCGGCGCGCGCGCTGGCGCACATCGAGGACGAATTCTGGGGGTCGAAGACCGGCCAGAAAATCCAGCGCGAGGGCACGGAAAAGACGTTCGCGGAGTTTATCGCCCACGTCCCGGCGGCGGCGCTGCTGGAGAGCGGTCTGAAACGGCATTACAAGGAACCCGAGACGCTGCACTCCCTGCGGCTGCTCCATTCCAAACCCGCCGGCGATGCGCTGGCCGGGCTGGCGATGCCGGAAATCGAGATGCCAGCGGCGTGAAGTCCCGGTGGCGGAGCGGAGCGTCTTTCCTTGCGGCAAACGTTTCTCCGGGATACAACAGAAGACGTGGAAACCGATCATCGTGCCCGGCTCACGCGCGAGGTGGAACGCCGCCAGCGTTTCGCGGCTGCCGGGGTTGGCGCCTCGGGCAGCTTCGTTGCCTTGGCGACGGTCGCGTTGCTCTGGCTGGCAGGGGCGAGGCTTTGCTCGCTCTGGCCGGAATGGCCCGGGCCGCCGGTGATCGTTGCCGTGGTGGCTGGCGCTTGGGTGCTCGGCGCGGCGGTCTGGGGGTTTTCCAGACCCCCTGCCCTGCTGGCTCCGGCGCGTCTGATCGACCGCCGCACCGACGGGCACGATCTGTTCCTGACCGCTGCCCTGCTCGACCGCAGTCCCGGCGAATACCGGTCGCTCGTGCTCGACCAGGCGCAGACCCTTGCCGCCACCGTGCGCGCCGCCGACGTGCTGCCGTTCCGTTGGCAACCCGCCGCCGGACGAATCGCCGCCGGGGTGGTCCTGGTTGCGCTCGCCGCGTGGTGCCTGCCGAAGCTCGACCCGTTCGATTTCGGACGCCAACGCCGCCAAACGGCCAAGCAGCGCGAACATCTGGAGGAAACCCGCCGCGCCACCGCCGAGCGCGCCACCGCCATCCAGCAGCATCCCGACGACACGAAACGCATCGCACAGGCCATCGCCAACCTCGAACAAACTTTCCAAAAGGCCGAGCCGCAGCAGCAGGCCGAAAACCAGGGGCGTCTGGCCGAGAGCCAGAAGGAACTGGGCGAACTGTGGCGGCAGGCCAGCGACGCGCAATTGCGGAGCGTGCTGGAGTCCGCGCACGTCGAGCAGGCGTTCGGCCAGGGCGACGCGCAGGAAACCCGGAAGTGGAAAGATGCCCTGCGCCACGGCGACACCGCCGGGTTGCGCAAGGAATTGAGCGACCTGCAAAAGCAAATCAAAGACCTCGCCGCCCAGCCCGATTCCGCCCGGAAGCGCGCGCAACAGGCGCAGCTCCAGCAAAAGCTCGGCGCGCTGGCGGAGACGGCTTCCAAGGCGTTGCAATCGCCCTCGCTCAACGCCGCCATGGCGCGCGCGGCGGACCAGATGGCGCAAGGTAACAATCCGCCGCTATCCGCCGAGGCCATGCAAGCCGCCGCCGACTCCCTGGCCCTGGGCGAGCAGGAACTCGGGGCACTGGGGCAATCGCTCAAGAATCTCGAGTCGCTCGACGCCGCGTTACAGGCCGACCAGATGGCCAGGCAGCTCAACGCCAGGGGCGCGCTCGACGGCAAGGCGTCGGGTCAATGTAAAAGCATGGGCGATTACGCGGCGGCCTACGCCAAGATGCTCGGCGAGGAGCACAACGGCATCGGCAAGGGAGCCGGGCCAAAGCGTGGGCTGGCGGCGGGCGGGCACGTCCCGCAGAACGGGTCGGCACAGACCGACTTCCATCCCGAAAAATCCCCCACGAGCTTCACCGGCGGCAAGCTGCTGGCGCAGTGGCAGACCAGCGAGGTTTCCGAACCGGGCGAGGTGCGCCGCGACGACCCGGGCGCGCTGCAAAACAACGCGCAACGGGTGAGCGAGGCGATCATCCAGGAACAGGTGCCGCCCGGTTATCACGAGGCGATCCAGAAGTATTTCGACACGGTGGCGCCTGTCCCCGTGCCGGGACCCGGGAAGTGATGAGTGGCTTTCGCGGGTTTGTGCGGGTCGTCGTGCCGCTGACGCTGTTGGCGGCGGCGCTGACGGGCTACCAATGGCTGCGGCGGGGTGGGCGCGCGCCGCTGGTCGTGTACTGCGCGCACGACTCCATCTACTCGGAGACGATCCTGCGCGAGTTCGAGCGGCGCACGGGAGTTCGGCTCTCGATCCGCTTCGACACGGAAGCCACGAAATCGCTCGGGCTGGTCGAACTGATCTTCCGCGAACGCGACCACCCGGGCTGCGACGTGTTCTGGAACAACGAGGTGCTCGGCACGCTGCGGCTGGGCGACGCCGGGTTGCTGCTGCCGTACCAAGGCACTGGTTACGCGCGCATCCCCGCCGAATTCAAGGACCCGGCCGGACGGTGGGCGGGGTTCGCGGCCCGGCTGCGGGTGTACATCGGCCACACGATTAGTTCGCAGGTGATGCATGATTTTGCCGTCGCGCAGGCCCTCGCCGCTCCGACCCTTCAACGGGTTTCCATCGCCAAGCCGTTGTACGGCACCACCTTAACCCAGTATGCCGTGCTGTGGCGACACTGGGGGCGCGAACGGCTCGTCGCCTGGCACCGCGATTGCCGACGGCGCGGGATCATCGAAGGCCAGGGCAACGCCGCGGTCAAAGACCTCGTGGCCCAGGGGGCCTGCGACCTGGGTTTCACCGACAGCGACGATTTCTTCGAGGCCAAGGACGGCGGCAATCCCGTGGCCATGCTGCCTTACCGGCTGGAGACGGGCGAGACGATTCTGATTCCAAACACCGTGAGCATCGTGCGCGGCACGGCGCGGGTGGCCGACGCGCAACGCCTGGAGGATTACCTGTTGTCGGCGGAAGTGGAGGAGGAATTGGCGCGGGGCAAATCGCGGCAAATTCCGCTCGGGCCGTTGGCGGAGGAGCGCGTGCCGCCGGAGGTGCGGGAACTGCGCCGGTTGTCGGCCAGCCATGTTTCGCTCGCCGACCTGGGTCCGGCGGCGGCGGATTGTCTGTCATGGCTCAAGAGCGAGCCGTAGGGCTGCTCGCTGGACGGCGCGGCTTCCGTCCGCTATCAAGAACGTCGTGCAGACTCCCGGCTTCCTGACGCTGCCGGCCGCCGCCCGTGCGGGGGCGCTCGCGGCGGGTGCGTTGGCGCTGGCCGTGCCGTTGCGGGACCACCTCGCGTCGTTGCAAAGCCGCCCGGCGCGGCGCGCGGCGTGGGCGTTGTTGCTCGTGCCGTGGTTGGTGCCGTCGCTGCTGGTGGGTTATGTTTACCTGCCCTTGGCGCTGGCGCTGGTCCGGCAGCCCGGCTGGAAAGAGATCCTTTACGATCTGGCGCTGCTGCTGCGCGTGACTCCGGCGGCCGTGCTGGCCCTGACCCTGTCGCCGCCGCCGCTCACCGCCGCCGCGCTGCATTGCCACCGGTTGCTCGCGCCGTCCGGCTGGAGAACACGGCTGGGGTTCCGGTGGCGCGGCGCGGGGCGCGGTCCCCGGGTGGCGGCGGCGCTGGGATTCCTGCTGGTGTACGGCGAGTTCGATCTGGCGACCATGTGGAACGTCCAAACGTGGACCGCCGCGCTGTTCGACGCGCAGGCCGGTGGGCTGGCGTTGGGCGACTCGTTGCGGCTGGCAGGCTGGCCGTTGGGCGGCGCGGTGGCGGCAACCGGCGCGCTGGTGGCGGCGCTGGGCCGGGATCGGTGGTTGGGCGTCTCGCCGGACCATCGCCCGCCGCCGCCGGGGCGTGCCGGGTCGTCGTGGGGTTGGGGGTACCTCGCGGTCGCCGCCGCGCTGACCGCCGGGTGGCCGCTGGCACGTCTGCTGCCGGAAGCCTGGGTGGGGGCGGGCGCGCTGGTCGGCAACGTGGGGCTGGGACACGACATCGTTTTCACGGCATTGGCGGCCGTTTGCGCGGCGGTCGCGGGGTGGATCGTGGCCGGAGAAGGGGTGAATCATCCATGGCTAGGTCTGGCGGGCGCGTTGCCCGGATTACTCGGCGCGCTGCTGCTTTCGCTCTGGTTGCTGGCGTTCTTTCAACTGCCCGGCGCGCACGCCGTTTACCAGACTCCCCTGCCCCTGCTCGCCGCGCTGACCCTGCTGTTGCTGCCGTCCGCGCTGCTGCTGCGGTTCCTGCGGCTCCGGACCCGCCCCGGCGCGGCCCTGCACCTGGCCGGGATGCTCGGCCACCGCCGCCTGCGCTGGCAACTCGACGGACGCAAAACCTACTGGGCCGGGTTCCTCCTGTTCTGCTGGGCGTACTTCGATCTCACCGCCGCCGCCTTGCTCGCCCCGCCGGGCATGACGACCGTCGCCGTGCGGGTCTTCAACCTGATGCACTATGGCCGCACGCCCGCGCTCTCGGCCATGCTCTGCGCCGCCGTGGCGGTCCCGGCGGCGGGGGCGTGCGTGGCGGCATTTGGGTGGGAGGCGTTGCTGGGCAGAAATGCAAAAGTCAAAATGCAGAATGCAAAAGGAGAAGGATGAAAAACATGGTCCTTTCTCGCCGCGATTGAATTCCGCCTGCTGACTTTTGCATTCTGCATTTTGACTTCTGCATTTCCCATGTCTTCCGTCCTCTGGAATATGGATCAGGTTTCGCTGCGGGGCCGGCAAACGCCCCGGCTGCATCCGCTGACCGTGCAACTGCACGCCGGTTGCACGGCGGTCATCGGGTACTCCGGCGCGGGCAAGACCTCGCTGCTCAACCTGCTCGTCGGCTTTGAAAAGCCGGACGGCGGCGCCCTGACCCATCCCGCCGGGCGCGTCTCCTGGGCGCCCCAGAACGGCGGTTTGTGGCCCCACCTCACCGTGCGCGAACATTTCCTCACCGTCCGGCCCGGCTCGCCGCCGCCCGACGATCTGCTGCGTGATTTTGATCTCACCCACAAACTCGCCAGCCGCCCGGACGAACTCTCCGAAGGCGAGCAGTCGCGCCTGGCCGTCGCCCGCGCCCTGTGGACGGACGCCGCCGTGCTGGTCATGGACGAACCATTGGTCCACGTGGATCCCAGCCGCGCGGACCGGTGCTGGCAGGCCATCCGCCGCCATCTGGCCGCCAACGACGCTTCCCTGGTTTTCTCCACGCATTCGCCCGAGACCGTCCTGGGCGAGGCCGGGCGCGCCCTCTGCCTCAAGGCGGGCCGTCTGCTTTACGACGGCAGCGTGGATGACCTGTACCGCCGCCCGCCGTCCGCCGAACTCGCCGGATTCCTCGGTCCGGCCAACTGGTTCGCACCCGAGGAGGCGCGCGTGTGGCTCGACCGGGAAGAACCGGCGGCGCGCTGCTGGCGGCCCGAGCAGATTCAGGTCGCGCCTGCGGCCAGAGGGACGATCACCGTGTTGGCCGCCCGGTTTCGCGGTTCGGTGGCGGAGGCGGACTTGCGGCACGAACCGACCGGGCAACGCCGCCGCTTTTACCACCGCCCGGCGTCGGACCGGTTGCGGGCCGGTGACCCCGTGACCATTTCCTTCCTGACGTGAACCCGCGCTTTCTCCTGCTACTGGCCGCGCTGACGCTGGCCGGGTGCGACCGTTCTGCCGCCCCGGCGCTCGTGGCGCGCGAAACCCACCAGTGGCAGCTTCCGCCCGAAGGCAACACGCTGCCCGCGCCGCGTAGCGTGACCTTCGGACGGCGGGGCGAGTGCGTCGTGCTGGACCGCAACGGACGCGTCATGGTCTACGACGATGGATGCCGCCTGCTGCGGCGGTGGGCCATGCCGGATACTTCCGTGGGCAAGCCCGAGGGGGTGGTCGTGCTCGACGACGGGCGCATCGTGGTGTGCGACACGCATTACCACCAACTGGTGTATTTCGACGAGCACGGCAAGGTGCTTTCGACCGTCGGGAAGCTCGGGCGCGGCCCGGGCGAGTTCATCTACCCGGTAGGCATCGCCAAAGACGCCGCCGAGAACTTGTACGTGTGCGAGTACGGCGGCAACGACCGCGTGCAGAAGTTCAGCCGGGAGGGGAAATTTCTGCTGTCCTTCGGGCGGTTCGGGACCGGGCCGGGCGAGTTCCAGCGGCCATCGGGACTCGCGTGGCGCGACGGCAAGGTTTACGCGGCGGATGCCGTGAACAATCGTTTGCTCGTTTACTCGGACGACGGCCGGTACGAGGGCGTGTTCGGCGCGGCGGGGATGCCGTTGCGGTTTGATTTGCCTTACGGAGTAACCGCGGCGGAGGACGGCACGCTGTACGTCATCGAATACGGTTCGGGTCAACTCAAGCGGGTGGACGCGGCGGGGCGGCTGCTCGGCGCGTTCGGCAGCGCGGGCGCGGGGGATGGACAATTCGCCGGGCCGTGGGGACTGGCCGTGGACGGACGGCGGCGGGTTTACATCTGCGACACGGGAAACCGGCGCATGGTTTTCGTGCAGTTGTGATGTTGGCTCCGTCGCCGCCGGGCATCATTCCGTCACCTTGCCTTTTGATCTTCCTACCCTCGCTGGCAGCCTGTAACGTCGATCCGTCTTGTCGCCGCCCCCTTTCCTCCTCAGCCTGTTTCCGCCGCCGCGCCGACGGCTGACGTGGCGCGACGCCTGGCCGCCGGGCGGTTTTCTGACGTTTTTCGCGGCGGGCGTGGTTATCGTCACCACGCGCGGTTTCCTGGCGTTCTCCAATCCGGCGGCGTTTTGGTTGCTGCTGGCCGCGCCCTGGGTGTGCTGGCTGCACGTCGCGGGCACCCGGGGCGGACTGGGGCGCGGACATGCTCTCGCCGCCCTGATCATCCGGCTGCTGCTGCTCGGAACACTCGTCCTCCTGCTGGCCCAACCCCGGGCTGTCCGCCGCAGCGACCAACTCTCGGTCGTTTATGCGCTCGACCTCTCCGATTCCATGGGCGCGCACGTTTCCGACCAGGCCCTCCGGTTCATCACCGACACCGCTTCCCAAAAACCCGAGAAAGATGAAGCCGGGTTGGTCGTCTTCGGACGCGAGGCCGCCGTCGAGTTGCCGCCGCGCACCAATTTCCCGCTCGAAGCCCTGCGCTCGCAGGTGGCGCACGACGCCACGAACATCGAGAAGGGTCTCTCGCTGGCCGCCGCCATGCTGCCCGACGGCAACCCGGGCCGCGTCGTGCTCATCAGCGACGGCGACCAGACCGACGGCAGCGCGACCGGCCCACTCCTGGATCAGCTCAGGGCGCGCGGGGTCGCCGTGGACGTGCTGCCGATCCAGTTCGATTTTCAGAACGAGGTCTGGCTCGAACGTCTCGACCTGCCCAAAGTGGTCAAGCAGGGCGAGACCTACGACGCGTCGGTCATCCTCGACTCGCTCAAAAAAGGGTCGGGCAAGCTGAGCCTGCGCGAAAACGGCAAGACGATCTTCGAGAAAGACGTGCAGTTTGAACCCGGCAAGAACCGTTTCGCGCTGCCGCTGTACCTGCGCGCGCCGGGTTATTACGAGTACGCCGCCGTCATCGACCCCGCGCCGGGAAGCGACGGGCGCAGCGAAAACAACGTCGCGCTGGGAGACATTTTCCTGCGCGGCGAGGGGCGCACCCTGATCGTCACCGATCCGCAGGGCAGCCCACAGGACGTGCAGCCGCTCGCCGATGCGCTGCGCCGGGGCCAGCGCGTCGTGGAGGAACGATCCGCGCTCGATTTCCCGCGCGCCGCCGCCGCGCTGCTGCCCTATGATTGTGTCATTTTCGACAACGTGCCCGCCGACGCGTTCGACCCGACCCAACTCCAGGCCGTGCGCGACGCCGCGTACAACCAGGGCGTCGGATTCCTGATGGTCGGCGGCGCGAATTCCTACGGCCCCGGCGGCTACCACCGCACGCCCGTGGAAGAGGCGCTGCCCGTGGACATGGACATCACCAACAAGAAAGTGATGCCCAAGGCCGCGCTGGCCATCGTGCTGCACACCTGCGAATTCGCCGACGGCAACACCTGGGCCAAGCGCATCGCCAAGGAAGCGATCAAGGTGCTTGGCGCACAGGACGAGGTGGGCCTGCTGGACTACGAGGGCAGCGGGATGCACTGGGTTTTCGGCTTGCGGCTGGCGGGTGAATTCCAGCAACTTCTGCCGCTCATCAACCAGGCCGACCCGGGCGACATGCCGAGTTTCGCGCCCGCCATGCAGATGTCGCTCGACGCGCTCGGCGCCAGCGACGCCGCGACCAGGCACGTCATCATCATCAGCGACGGCGACCCCTCCCCGCCGCCGCCCGCGTTGGTGCAGGCGTTCATCGACAAAAAGGTCACGATGAGCATCGTCATCGTCAATCCGCACGGTGGCACGGACATCTCGCTCATGCACGCCGTGGCCGACCAGACCGGGGGCCGCTATTATTTCCCCGACGATCCCGCCAGGCTGCCGGCCATCTTCATCAAAGAGGCCAAGACGCTGAAACGCAGCATGATCCAGAACCAGACGTTCAACCCGCAGGTCGTGTTCCCGAGCGCCATCCTCAAGGGCATCGACGCCCTGCCACCCTTGCGCGGGTTTGTGCTCACGACGCCCAAGGACCGCGCCGCCACGATCCTCAAAACCCCGGCGACCGAGGAAACCGACCCGGTCTTGGCGACGTGGCGTTTCGGGCTGGGCACGACCGCCGCGTGGACCTCCGATTTCTCGCCGAACTGGGCCGCGAATTGGGTTGGCTGGGAAAAGTTCGACGCGTTCGTCAAACAGCTCATCACGGAGGTTTCGCGGGTGGAAAACCAGACGGACCTGCGGCTGCGCGCCGAGGCCGAGGGGAACCTGGGCGTGGTGTCGGTGGAGGATTTTGCCCGGGCCGAGACGTTTCTCGATTTGCAGGCGCGCGTCAGCGGCCCGGGCGGCAGGGTGGACACGGTGCCGTTGCGTCAGATCGGCGCGCGGCGTTACCAGGCGGCTTTTCCGCTCTGGGGGAAGGGGCGTTACCAGGTGTTCGCCGCCGGGGAGGGTGGCGGACGCAGCGAACAGGCGGTGGGGAGTTTCGCGGTGGCGTACTCGCCGGAATACCTGCGGTTCCGCAGCGACCGGCGGTTGCTCGACGAGATCGCCGCGCGCACCGCCGGGCGCGTGTTGACCGGCAGCGAGACGGGCCGCCAGCTTTTCCTGCCCGAGCGGGAGTCGCGCGAAAGCTCGCGTTCGGTCATTGATTGGTTCCTGCTGGCGGCGGCTTGCCTGGTGCCGCTGGACGTGGCCGTGCGCCGCGTGCAGTGGGACGCCGGGGCGTGGCGCGACTGGCTGCGCCGCCGCCGGGAAGGGGCCGCGCCACCCGCGGCGGCGGGCGAAACGATGGGGTCGCTCCTGCAACGCAAGCAAGCCCGGCGCATCCGACCAGCCGACCCGACCGTTAGACCGCTGCCTCCGCGGCAACCGCCACCTCTTCCGACGACCATTCCGCCACCGCCCCCCTCTCCCACGAATCCGCCTCCGCAATCCACGACCGAAAGCCTCCTCGCCCGCAAAAGTCGGCAGCAAAAGGACAAACCAGACGCCTGATTCAAAAACCCGCTTCATGAACGAAAAAGCGAAAATTTAGTTCGCAGGCGTCGCAGCAGTCGCAACTGCACGAGACAAACGATTCCACCGCGCTATTTTCACCCGACTTCCAAGCCATGACCACCGACCCCAACACCCCGCCCGATGCCTCCTTGCAAACGGAGGCCGCCGCGTTCGCCGCCGATTACGAACGTCTGCGCGCGGAAATCGGCCGTTCCATCGTCGGCCAGACCCGCGTGGTGGAAACGGTCCTCGCCGCGATCATCGCCGGGGGCAACGTGCTGCTCGAAGGGGTGCCAGGGTTGGGTAAGACCGAACTGGTGAAGACCCTTGCGCGGACGCTCACCCTCGATTTCAAGCGCATCCAGTTCACCCCCGACCTGATGCCCGCCGACATCGTGGGCACGAACATCATGACCGCCGACAGCGGTGGCGCGTACCGCTTCGAGTTCCGGCGCGGGCCGGTCTTCACGCAGCTCCTGCTCGCCGACGAGATCAACCGCGCCACGCCCAAAACGCAATCCGCGCTGCTCGAAACGATGCAGGAAGGCAGCGTCACCGCCGGGGGCATAACGCACACGCTCAAGCAACCCTTTTTTGTCCTGGCCACGCAGAACCCGCTCGAACAGGAGGGCACTTACCCGCTGCCGGAAGCGCAGTTGGACCGCTTCATGTTCAAGGTGAACGTCCCGTTTCCCGACCGCGCCGAGCTTAACGAGATCGTCCGCCGCACGACCCTCGCCGACGCCGCCGCGCTCGACGCCGTGCTCGACGGCGAGCGCATCATGGCGTTGCGTCAGGTCCTGAACAAAGTGGTGGTGGCCGACCCGATGCGCGACTACGCCGTGCGGCTGGTGCTGGCGACCCATCCGGCGTCCGACGTGGCGGGCGAGCGCGTCCGGCGTTACGTCCGCTACGGGGCGAGCCCCCGCGCCACGCAGGCGCTCATCCGCGCTGCCCGGGTGCGCGCGCTGGTCGAAAAACGGGCGCACGTTTCGTTTGGCGACGTGCGTTTCTTCGCGCCGGAAGTGCTCGGCCACCGGGTCCTGCTCAACTACGACGGGCAGGCCGAAAACGTCCGCGTCGCGGATTTGATCGCCGAACTCACCGCGCAGATTTCCGAGGAGGGTCCCGCTGTATGAGCAACGCTCCCGAGGCCCGGCAGATCACCTCGCTGCTGACCAATTCGCAGTTGGAACGGCTGGGCCGCCTGCGCATCGGCGCAAACCGGCGTCTCACCAACCAGGGGCGCGGTGAACACCTTGCCCGCAAGGGGGGCACGTCCACGGAGTTCTGCGATTACCGCGATTACACCGAGGGCGACGACACGCGCTTCGTGGATTGGAACATTTTCTCCCGCCTGCACCGTCCTTATCTGAAGGTGTTTCACCACGAGGAGGAATTGCACGCGCTGATCCTCGTCGATGCGTCCAACTCGATGCGTTTCGAGGGGAAGCTGGAGCGCGCCCGGCAACTCGCCGCCGCGTTCGGCATCCTCGCGTTGCGCAACGGCGAGCGGTTGAGCATCGGCACGATGCGCGGCGGCAGCCAACCCGCCGCCGAACGCCTCCCGCCCAGCACCGGGCGCGCCGGCGTCAACAAATTGCTGACGTTTCTCGAACGCATCGAACCCGGCGGCGACGCCCCGTTGGAAACGGGCATCGAGGAGGTCCTCCGCCGCCACACCGGGCGCGGGGTAGCCATCGTGCTTTCCGATTTCCTCACGCCGGGCGATTTGCAGCGTCCGTTGAATTTGCTGCACAACGCCGGGTTGGAGATCATGGCGCTGCAAATCCTCGGCCCCCATGAGATCGAGCCGGAACTCAACGGCGACCTGCGGCTCGTGGACAGCGAAACGGTCGGCACGCTCGACCTGACCGCCTCCGCCGATCTGCTCGCGCTGTATCAGGAATACCGCGTCGCGCACGAGCGGCAGGTGGCCTTCCTTTGTCAGCAGCGCAACGGGCGTTTCCTGTCCACCAGCAGCGCCGATCCGCTCGACACATTGCTTTTCGATCAACTCCGCCGCCGGGGGTGGATCGTCTGACGCCACCCGCAGCCTGCCATGTTCACCTTCGCCGCTCCCGCCGCCGCCTGGCTCTTCGCCCTGCTGCTTCCGCTGGCGGCGTTTTTCTTCCTGAAGCTGCGCCGTCCTCGCCAGGAGGTTTCCTCGCTGACCCTGTGGCAACAAGTGCTCAACGATGCCCGCGTCAACTCCCCTTTCCAACGCTTCAAGCGCAACCTCCTGCTGCTGCTGCAACTCCTGCTCCTCGCCCTGCTCGCGCTCGCGGCGACGCAGCCCGTCTGGCATCGCGGCCCCACCCGTGCCCACCGCCTGCCGATTCTCATCGATTGTTCCGCCAGCATGGGCGCACTCGACAAACCCGGCGGCACGTCCCGTCTCGACGAAGCAAAACGCCGCGTCCGCGAGTGGATCGAACACCTGCTGCCCGACCAGGAAATCTGCCTGGTTTCCTTCGCCCGGACCGCGCACAAATTGACCGGCTTCACCGACGACATCCGCGCCCTCCGCGCCGCGCTCGACGCGGTCCGGGTCGAAGACGTGCCCGGTTCGGTCGAGGACGCGCTCCGGCTCGCCCAGGCGCTCAACCGCACCACGCCGTTCGGCGAAACCCTCGTCTTCTCCGACGGCAATTTTCCTGCCCAGGCCAACTTCGATCTCTCCTTTAAATTGAACTATCAGCGGCTACCCCCCGGCGGCGCGAACCTCGGCCTCGTCGCGTGCAACGCCCGCCGCCCCGCCGCCGGAAACCGCTGGGAAATCTTCGTCGAAGTCGCCGGTTCCGCCAACGCCAGCGACGGCACGCAAATCGAACTCACCCACGACGGCATCGTTCTCGCCACCGAGCACATCGCCGCCAACCCGACCGGCGTTAAACCATCGGCCCGGCTGAGCTTCGCCGTGAACGGCAACCAGTCAATGGACCTGCGCGTGCGCCTCGTGCCCGACGGCTTCGATTCGCTCGCCGCCGACAACACCGTGTTCCTGACCCTGCCCGCGATCCGCCCGCTCGCCGTGTACGCCGCGCCTGCCCTCGGCGCGTGGCGGCACGCCCTGCGCGCGCTCGACGGCATCCGCCTCTATCCGCCCGACGATCCCGCCGACAAATCGACCCCGCCCGCCGTCTACGATCTGGCCATCGTGGACCAACCCGACGCCACCCCACCCGGCACGCGTTCGGTTTGCACCGTCGGCTTTTTACCCGGCGGCCTGGAGAAATTCCTCACCGTCCAAACGGCTCCGTCCGGCGTCGTGGACTGGCGACGCGACGCGTCCCTGCTCCAACACGTCGAACTGGCGGACCTCGTGCTGGCCGAGCAACCCACGGCGCGCCCCAACGTCACGGACGGCGATTTCGCCAACGCCGGTTACGACGTGCTCATCCAGGGCACGCGCGGCCCCTTGTTGCTGACGAAACGCGACGGCGCCTCTCAAACCGTGCATTGGCTTTTCCACCCGGACCGCTCCACGCTGCCGTACCGGGTCGGCTTCCCGGTGTTCATCGCCAACCTGGTGCAGTCCGCGATGCAGGACGCCGGTCTGGCCGCCGCCGCCGCCGCGCACACCGGCGCGCTCGCGCCGCTGGGGGTGCCACCGGGGCGCGTCTACGAAATCGTTGGTCCCGCCGGGGTCCGCGCCCGGGCGAGCAGCGACGAGCGCGGCGTGCTTTCCGGGGTGGACGCGCCCGTGGCCGGTGAATACCGCGTGCTGGACGGCGGCACGGAACGGGCACGGGTGGGCGTCGGGCTGCTCTCGGTGGCCGAGACGAGCCTGGACGGCGTGGACACCATCCGCTTCAGCGAACAACTGAGCGTCGCGGCCCAGACCTCCGCGCTGCGCAGCGACCGGCCCGTGTGGTTTCCGCTGGCGTTGGCGGCGTTCGGACTGCTGCTCTTTGAATGGTGGTTTTATCAGCGTCGGGCACCAGCACGCTCCGTCTGAACCTTCCTTCTTTTTCTTCCTTTGCGGCTTGGCGGCTTTGCGTGAGGTTTCTTCGGTCTGAGATTGCCACCGGCGCACCGAACGCATACAAGACAGGGCGATCCTCATGAACTGGCAAATCATCCTCCGCAGCGCCTGCCTCGCCGCCGCCTGGCTCTGGATCGCCGCGCCGCCGACGGCCCACGCGCTGGAGGTGCGGCAGACCTTGTGGGGGTTCGACGGCCAGATCGTCCCCGGCACGTTCAACCCGCTCTCCGTGCTCGTGGTCAACCGGTCGCCGGTCCCCTTCGACGGCCAGCTCCGGCTGAGGCCGGGCGTTTCCATGGGGCCGCGCTCCGGGGGCGTTTTCGCCGCGCCGTGCTACCTCGCGCCGGGGACCTCGCGGTGGGTGCAATTCTACCCGTATTTCCACAACGACTACAGCCCGAACGCCAGCGGATGGACCCTCGTCTGGGGCAACGGCCCCGACAGCAGTCTCGACCTGGACCCGCCCACGCTGGCCGCACCCGCGCGCGTGTGGTTCGACGATCCGGGCGCGGTTTCCTCGTCGTCCGAAAACGCGCGCCTGAAACATTTCCCGGACGACCTGTTCCCGCCCACGGTCGCCGCCGCCGACGGCCTGGACACCGCCGTGCTCGACCACGTGCCCCGCTGGGAAGCGGCCCGGCGCGCGGCGTTCCTCGACTGGCTGCGGCGCGGCGGCACGCTGCACCTGCTGCCCGACGCCACCGGGCGCGAACCCATCTTCACCGAGGAACTCGCGCTGCTCAATTCGCCGCTCGACACCCTGCGCGTCGGCAGCGGCCGGGTGATCCATCACCACGGTTCGCCCGGCGAGCTGCTCCGCGAGAACACCCTGCTCGCCGCCGATCCGCCCGCGCCCAAGCTCGAAAAAGCCGGGGCGGAGATTTCGGTCTACGACATGGACGGCAATTTCTTTCAGAGTTTGAACCGTCTGACCCGCCCCCGTGTCCGCTGGCGGCTCCTCTACGCCCTCACCGCGCTCTACCTGCTGGCGGTCGGCCCCGGGCACTATTTCTGGGCGCGGCGGCAGCGGGATTACCGGCTTTCACTGCTCGTGCTGACCGGCGGCGTGGCGGTCTTCGCGTTCGTCTTCGCCTACTTCGGGCGGCGCGGCGCCAGCGAGCGAAGCCAGGTGCTGACCATCGCCTACGCCCGTGCGCTCGACGGCAACCGCTACGACGTAACGCAATGGTCCAACGTCTTCGTGACCAGCGGCGGGGTCTACACGCTGACCCACCCTGCCGAGTATAACCTCTACAGCAGCGGCACCACGGAGAAGAGCGCGGCGGGCATCGCGGCCAGCGGACGCGGCGGCGGCTTCCAGGTGGACCTGCCGCTGTTCTCGTCCTGCGCCGTGACCCACCGGGGAGTCATGACCGGCGACGACACCGCCGTGACCCCGACCCGTTGGACGCTCACCGCCAACGGCGAGGATCTTGAAAATTTCCGCCTCGCGCTGCCGACGGATTTTCCCGGGGCGCGGTTTCATTCGGCCTGGGTGCGGTTTCACGGGATGTTCCACGAATTGCAACACGTCAACCACGCGCTGGAATGCTCGGGGCCGGGAACGAAGGAAGAAGATTTCCTGGGGAAAGACCGGCTGCAAATCGTGAACGTGTACTCTTACGCGAACAAGCCGCCGAACCCGGCGGCGGTCTTTGCGAGTTGCCGACGCGTCCTCATCGCCAGCAGCCTCGGCGGCAACGCGCATTTTCCCCATTCCGTTTCCCGGCCCCCGACGCCCGACGATCAGGCCGAACTCTTTCTTTTCCTCAACGATTCGCCGGAAACCTTCCGCCTGAGCGGGGTCGGCAACCCGGTCGAACCGAGCCTGGTCCTGTACCGGCGCACCGTCTTCAAGCCCCAGGCACTCTGACCCTTCCATGGACCCCACCGCTCCCGCCATCGAGATCAAGCATCTCACCCACAGCTACCGCCGGCACACCGCCGTGCGGGACGTAACTTTTTCCGTCCAGCGGCAGTCGATCCACGGGTTCGTCGGCCCCAACGGCGCGGGCAAAACCACGACCCTGAAGGTCCTGGCCACGCTGCTCCAACCCCAACGTGGGCAGGCTATGGTGTTCGGCCACGACGCCGTCGGCGATTACAAAGCGGTGCGGCGGCGCATCGGCTTCATGCCCGACCATTTCAGCACCTACCGGGGCATGACCGTTTTCGAGTACCTGGATTTTTTCGGCGCGGCGTACGGCCTGACGGCGGCGGCGCGCGACCGGCCGATTGCCGACGTGCTGGCGCTCACCGACATGACCGGGCGCAAGGACGATCTCATCCAGGGGCTTTCGCGCGGGATGCAACAGCGGGTCAGCCTCGCGCGGGTGCTGGTCCACGATCCCGACCTGCTGCTGCTCGACGAACCCGCCAGCGGGCTGGACCCCCGGGCGCGCATCGAACTCATGGAAATCCTCCAGGAGCTGCGGCGGCTGGGCAAGACGGTGTTCATTTCCTCGCACATCCTGAGCGAACTGGCCACCCTTTGCGACAGCGTCACCATCCTCGACCGGGGGCAGGTGCGCTACACAGGGACCATGGCCGGGTTGGTCTCGCAGGCCAGCGGCAACCAGGCGGTCTATCTGCTCACGCTCGCCGCCGAGCATTTGCCCACCGAGACGGCGTTGCGCGCGCTCGACGGGCTGGAAACGCTCGACCGGTCCGAGGACCCGTTCGCGGGGCAAAACGCCGCGCCGCGCTACCGGCTGCATTTCGACAAGACGCGCCTGCCGGTGAACACCCTCCTGCAAACGGCGCTCGCCAGCGGCGGACAGGTCGTCGCGTTCCAGGAGGACATCAAGCAGCTCAACCAAGCGTTCATGGATTTGACGGAGCCGGGCGTCCGGGAAAAATGAACAAAGCTCGGGACGGTGCCTACCGGCGGCCGGAAGGTTTGCCTACGGCGGTCTCGCAGACTCGGCTATCGGCTCCGAAAACACTCCGCTCAGGATGACAGAGCCACGTTACAGCCCTTTGCAAAATGATTGAGCGCCCTCGCCGCGTAGCGGCTTTGTCCCCCCAGGTAGGGATGCCTCTCCGAGCCAATCCCTGATGGTCGGCCGCAGGTGCCAGTCGCCGCCCGCGCGCACCAGGTCAAAGATCGCGTCGCCACTCAGGCGGCGCGCGGGCTGGCGCGGTCGGCCGCCGTGCTTTGCCGACGGCAGCAGCCGCGCCACCTTCTGCCACTCGCGGCCGCTCGGATCGGGCGCGTAAACAAAGACTTTCATCCTCTAAACTGCCACCAAAACCCACTTTCCAGACACCCTCTACTTCCCTCCGCCGTTGTCCGCCGCCCACCCGCCGCCGACTGCGCGCACCAGCGCAATCGTCGCCGCAAACCGCGCTTGCAGCGTCTGCACGCCGTTGAGTTCCGCGCCGAGCATCGTGCGTTGCGCATCGACCACGTCGAAATAATTGACCGCCCCGGCCAGGTACCGCTCCTGCGAAAGCTGGAACACCTGCGCGGCGTCGGCGTTGGCCCGGTGCCGCGCGTCCGCCTGCGCCGCGCGCCGCCGCAGATCCGACAGCGCAGTCTCCACTTCCTTGTACGCCGTGACCGCCGCCCCGCGATACGCCGCCAGCGCGCCCTCGCGCCGGGCACGCGCCGCCGCCAACTGCGCCACGTTGCGCCCGCCCTCGAAGATCGGCACCCGCACCGCGCCGATCACCGACAACGCCCGGCTGTCCGCGTCAAAAAACTCGCTGGCAAACGCCGCTTCCTGCCCCGCGTTGCCCCGGATGCTGAACGTCGGCAAAAAATTGGCCTTCGCCACGCCGATGTCCTCGTTCGCCGCCGCCAGCCGCCGCTCGGCTTCGATCAAATCGGGCCGCCGCGCCAGCAGTTGCATCGGCACGCCCGGCGGCACCACGGGCGGCCGCGTTTCGTCCAGCAGCCGCACCGGCAGGTGAAACGTGCTCGCCGGTTCCCCGCACAACGCCGCCAGGTTGTTCTCGGTTTCGGCGCGTTGGCGCAACGCTTCTTCGAGCGACGCCTCCGTGTTGTCCTGTTCCACCCTGGCCCGCGCGAGGTCCAGCGGCCCGGCCACCCCGGCGTTGAGCCGCTCCTGGCTCAGCCGTACCGAATCCCTCCGCAGCCCCAACCCACGCCGCAGCACGGCCACCTGCGAATCGAGCGCGCGCAGGGTGTAATACGCCGTGGCCACCTCGGCGCTCAGACCCAGTTCGACGGCGCGCCGGTCCGCTTCCGCCGCCTGTCCGCTGGCGCGCGCGCTGGCGACCGCGTGCCGCACCCGCCCGAAAACGTCGAGTTCATAAGCAACCGTCAGCGGCGTCTTGAAATCGTTGAACGTGGCCGACAAGCCCCGGCTGGCGAACGCCGGAATCTGCCCGTTGCCGCCGTTGCCCTGTCCGAGCAGCGCGCCGAATTCCCCGGCGTTGCCGATGATCTGCGCGCGCCCGACGGGGTTGGAATTCGTCGTTCGCACCCGTTCCCAACTCAGGTTGGCTTCCACGGTTGGGTAATAACTGGCCGTCGCGTTGCGGGTCTGCTGACGCGCTTCTTCGATGCGCAGCACGGCCTGCCGCAAATCCTGGTTCGCGCCGTTGGCCGCGCGCTCCAGCCCGTCGAGGGCCGGGTCGTGAAAAATGCTCCACCACGGCCCGTCCGGCATTTTTCCAGGCCGGGCGTTCGGTGAGTTTTTGAACGCCGCCGGCGCTTCCACCGGTGGCGGGACCGGTCTTTGCGCGGACACGGACGTGGCGAGGCCCGTCAACAGCAACCATCCAAGCAACTCCCTCGTTCCCAGGTGCCTACTCGGGAACACCCTTGCTCGGGCGACTCCCGCTGCCCGGTCATCCGCTGCCGCTCGTTTTCTTCTTTGGCGGCTTGGCGGCTTGGCGTGAGGATTTTCCGTCTTCATCATCGCACGCGCACGTTGACCACCGCCGACAGCCCCGGACGCAGCCGGTCCTCGTACCCGCGCACGCTCCCGGCAGCGAACACGATCTTCACCGGCACCCGTTGCACGACCTTGGTAAAATTGCCCGTGGCGTTGTCCGGCGGCAGCAGGGCGAACTGCGCTCCCGTCGCGGGCGAAATGCTGTCCACCTTCCCCGCAAAGGTCTTCCCGCCCACGGCGTCAATCGTCACGTCCACGGGCTGCCCTGCCTTCATGCGGGTTAGTTGGGTTTCCTTGAAATTGGCGACCACCCACAGGTCCGGCTGCACCAGCGCATAGAGCGCCTGGCCGACCTGCACGCGGTTACCCAGTTCGACGTTTTTGTTCCCCACGCGTCCGTCCACGGGCGCGGTGATCGTCGCATAACCCAGTTCCCGCTCGGAGTCGCGCACCGCTGCCTCGCTGGCGGCCACGGTGGCCTGGGACGCCGCCAGCGCGGCCTGCGCGCTTTCGACCTGCGCCTGCGCGGCGACGACGTTGGCTTTCACGCCGTCCAGATTAGCCTTCGCCGCGTTGAGCGCCGCCTGCGCCGCGTCGAAGCCACCCTTCGTGGTATCGACCTCGCTCTTGGCGATGGCGCGCTGGTCGCTGTTGTACAGCTTGTTGTTGCGGTTGAAATCCGTGTTTGCGGTGTCGAGTTGCGACCCCGCGCGGCTCACCTGCGCGGTGGCCTGTTCCACCTGTGCCTGCATCTGCGCGACCTGCGCGTTAGCCTGGGTCACCGCCGCCCGCGAGCGGCCTGCCTCGGCCTTCGCCTGCGCGAGCATGGCCTGGGTACGGTGCAACGCGATTTCGTACTCCAGCGGGTCGATGCGTGCCAGCGCCTGTCCGGCCTTCACGTCGCGGTTCTCGTCTACGAGCACCTCCGTCACCGCCCCCGCCACGCGCGGCGCGACCTGGTGAACGTGCCCGTTGACGTAGGCGTCGTCGGTTTCCTCGAACGTCAGCGCGTGGTGAACGAATCCAGCCGTCCACCACAACGCCCCCGCGCCGAGCACGGCCACCACCAGCCAAAACACCGGCCCGCGTTTCTTCTTGGCCGCCGCCGGTTTTGCGTCGTCCTGCAAGGGGCGGTCCACGCTTGGCATCTCTGCCACCGCCGCCGTTTTTTCATCTTCGTTTGCCATAAAATGTCTTTCGCCTCCGCCTTCTCTGCGTTCCTCCTGCCTTTCCTCCGCGTTCTCTGCGTTAAAATCTCCACTTTCCCGTCGGTCCCGTGTCCCATCCACCCATTCACCGCTTCCCGCCTAAGCAAGTCGGAAGATGTTGCGGGGTGAGAGGAAGTGTCTTTTTCGCTCTGTTCTGACTTCTGCATTCTGCCTTCTGACTTTTTACTTTCTGCTTAGTGCGCCGCCGCCGCCGCCTCCTGCGCCTTTTTCCCCGCGCTGCCGCCCAGCAGCAACAACAGCGGCAACGACAGCACGAACGCCGCCGCCACGTAAAAAAAGATGTCCGAGTAGGCGATCAACGCCGACTGTCCGTTGACGATCTGGTCGATCACGCCGAGCGCGCGATGCTGAGCCGCCGCCGGGTCGGTGTTTCCGCCGAACCCGGCAGTCAGCAGGTGAATCCGGTCGAGCACCGGCTGCCGGTACGCCGAAACGTGGCTCACCAGCACGGCGCGGTGTTCCGCCATGCGCCGCGTGACCATCATCGTGATGAGCGCGATGCCGATGGAACTGCCCATCTGCCGCGTCAGGCTGTACATGCCCGACCCCGCCGCGATCTCGTTCTTGGGCAGCGGTCCCAGCGCGGCCAAGCTCAGCGGCATGAACATCATCACCGAGCCGACCGCGCGCAGCATCAGCGGCCAGAAGATCGTCTGCACGCCGGTGTCCGGGTTCAGCCCCATGAGCAGCGCGCCGGTCGCCGTGGTCATCATCGCGCCGATGCCGATCATCACGCGCGGATCGAACCGCGCCAGGAACTTGCCGTACAGGATCATCGTCACCGCCGACGCCAGCGCGCCCGGCACCTGCAACACGCCGCTCTGCGTCGCCGTGTAATGCAGGTAGTCCTGCACGAACACCGGGATGGCGAACATGATGCCGTAAATCCCCATGCCCAGGATCGCGGAATACAGACTGCCGCCGATCATCGAGCGGTGCCGCAGCACGCGCAGATCGACGGCGGGTTTGTCCACGGTCAGCTCCCACCAGATGAACGTCCCGATGCCCGCCACCGCCAGCACGGCCATGGTGGTGATGAACCGCGAGCCGAACCAGTCGTCCTGCTGCCCTTCTTCGAGCATGGTTTGGAACGACGCCAGCCCCACGGCGAGCAGCGCGATGCCCGTCCAGTCCACCCGGCCCGTGCGGTCGAGCTTCTCCGGTTCGTCCGCCGGGAAAAACGTGACGCACGCCAGCACCGCCAGCACGCCGAAGGGCACGTTGATGAAGAAAATCCACCGCCAGCCCATCTGGTCGGTCAGCCAGCCGCCGAGCACTGGCCCCAACGCGGGTCCCGCGATGACGCCCAGCCCGAAAATCGCCTGCGCCGCCCCGCGTTCCGCCGGGGCAAACGACTCGAACACCACCGACTGCGCCTTGGCCAGCAGCCCGCCGCCCGCGATGCCCTGCAACACGCGCGCCGCGATGAGAAACCCGAGGTTGGGCGACAATCCGCACAGCACGCTCGACGCCGTGAAACCCACCAGCGAGAACACGAAATAATTCTTCCGCCCGAAGCGGTCCCCCAGCCACGCCGAGAGCGGAATGATCACGACGTTCGCGCAGGCGTAAGCCGTGGAAACCCAGCCCGCTTCGGAGAGCGTCGCGCCCAGGTTGCCGCGGATGTCCGGCAGCGCGACGTTGGTGATGCTCGTGTCGATCACCTCCAGGATGGCCCCCAGCGACGCCGCCAGCGTGATGATCCACTTCAACATCCCGCGCTGCAACAACCGCGCGGCCAGCGGCCCGAGCAGCCGGGGGTCCGAGCCGTAAAGCGAAGACGGTCCGGCGCTCATGGCTGCGGCGCCGCTCCTCCCGCGCTCGTTTGCTCGATCCCGCGTGCGAACACGTCGAGCGCGCCTTCCAGGTAAGCGTCCGTCGAATACTCCGGTGTGAACGGCGAGGTCCGCCGCAACACCTCCGTGAAAATCATCCCGCCCAGCAAATCCGCCGCGATGACCGGGTCAACGTCCGCGCGCACGACTCCCCGCGCGCGCGCCGCCCGGATCATCGCCACCAGTTCCGCCTTGAGCGGTCCGAAAATGCCCCGGACCACCTGTTTCTCGTGTTCGACGTGCCGATGGATCTCTCCGATCAGCGTGCGCAGCAGCAGGATGTTGCTCTGCAACCGTTCGACGTACCCCCTGGCGTAGTGCCGCAGCCCGGCGCGAAAATCTTCCGGTTCCGCCGCGCGTTCCGCCGGGTTACCCTCTGCCCGGCTGGCCTGCCACGTTTCTTCCTGGGCGGCGAACGTGCGCTGGAGCACCGCCGTCAGGAGGTTCTCCTTGGATTGGAAGTGCCGGAAAAGCGTCACCTCGTTGACCCCGGCCTCCCGGGCGATCTCGCGGGTGGTCGCTCCTTCGAGCCCGCTCTGTGCAAACACGCGCGCCGCCGCGTCGAGCAAGCGTCGGTGGGTATCCAATACTCCCGGTCTGAAAGTCGCCGCCATGTAAGTATGTACTTACATTACACGGCGGCCAGACCTCAGCAACCGGGATTGTTTGGCGTGACAAGCTAGGAAACTAAACGCTGCACGGTCCAGAACGCCGCGACCAGCGCGATGCCGCCGGAAAGCGGGTAAATCACCAGCGGGCGATAATATTTCCACGGTCGCAGCAGGAGGATCGTCGGAGCGGCGATGCCGATCACCGTGAGTTGACCCAACTCCACCCCGCCATTGAAACCGACCAGCGCGGTCAGGAAATCTCGTCGCGCCAGTCCCAGGTCGAGCAACGCCGTGGCGAATCCCAGCCCGTGCAGCAGACCGAAGAGGAAAACCAACAGGAGCCTGCTGGCGTGAACCTCGGTCGCGCGGATGTTTTCCACGGCCACGCAGACGATGGACAACGTGACGAGCGGTTCGATCACCGCCGGCGGCAGCCGCACCAGCCCGTAAAGCGATAAACCCAGCGTGAAGGTATGCGCCACGGTGAACGCCGTGATCTGCCACAGCAACGGACGCGGACGCGTGCTGAAGAGGAAAAGCCCCAGCACGAACAAAATGTGGTCCAAACCGCCCGGCAGGATGTGCCGGAAACCCAGGTGGACGTAACGGCCAATCTGCACCAAAACTCCCGGTCGCCCGGCGGGGGGCATGGCGGGGGGCGCACCCGGCGTCGTCTGCGACAACGGCCCGGCGATTTGCAGCGGGAGAGTGGTGGAAGTCGTGCCTGCTTCGACGGGTTCCGTCAGCGGCTCCTCGCCCGGACGTTCCACCGTCAAAATGACCTGTTCAAGCACGCGCGGAAACCGGAATGCCACCGTGCCCGCGCCCGGCGGCAACCGCCCGCTCAATTGCACCGGCAGCACCACCGGCAACACCGGCCTGGTCGTCGCCGACCAAGCGAGCACCTGGTCCGCGCCCGGAAATTCGCTGGCGTCCACGCTGCCCGCGCCGTGGTCCGTCGTCACTTGGAACCCGTGCAGGAAACGTCCCCTGGCGTCGGCGAGCCGGGCGGCCAGCATGTCGCGCGGACCCGCGAGCAACGCCTCCATCGGGGCGTTGCCGATCCGCGCTGACGTGTCGTTCAGCGCAAACGCGAGCGTGTCGAACTGGATGACCACTCGGAACCGGCCATCCTGTTCGACCGTCACCTCCGCCAAGGTCAGCGTGACCGGATGAGCCTGACCCGTCGTGATGGCGAGCCAGCCCCAGCCCCACCACGCCGCGAGCAACGCCGCGCGGCGCGTGGTGGTTCGCCGCGTCACGGATGCGACCCGTGCAGTTGCTGCACCGCCGCCTCGGGCAGCGCGGATTTCCACACGGCGAACCGGCGGATTTCTCCCACGAACCGGCGTTCATGATCCCACGGGTCCAGCGGCGCGATCTCCACGACCGGGTCATCGTCGCTCAAGGTGATCTCCTCCTCGCCGATCTTTTGCGCGTCTTTGTAGAGGGTCAGTATCTTGCCGTCGTAAGTGGCGGTCAGCATCTGCCAAGCGTCGAGCGCCAGCGGGGTCGAGGATTCCACGTCGCAGTCCGAGGACCAGAAGTGGACCCCATTGGCGAATTTGCTCAGGTAGCGGCCCCGGCCCGTATCGTCCCGGGCCGCTCCGAACCCGGCGATGAGGGTGCGATTGTCCGGTTGTTTGTCCGTGTGCACCCACAGATTCACCGTCCAGGGTTCCGCGTGGCCGACCGGCAAGCCGTCGATCTTCTCCTCCCGGGAACTGAGGCCGTCGCACACCATGGTGTCCAGCGAATACAACGCCCGGAGCACCGAGACCTCCAGGCTCGTGGACGGCAGCGCGTTCGCCGCCGGTGCGCGATCCCGCACCCCGCTCACCGTGAGGCGATGGCTGCCGTCCGCAGGCAGCGGTTGCGCGAGGGCGAGGTCCACGCTGGCGCCGTCCTCCGCCAGCCGTGCGGAGACCACGCTGGCGGGCGGCGTGAGTTGGTAGTTCTCGGTGTTCTCGGCGGTTTCCTTGCGCACGGGTTCGGAGAACGTCACGCGCACTTGCGGCACGGTCGCCAGGCTCGTGACCGACGTTACTTTCGGCGGGGTCGTGTCGTTGACCTCGAACCGCGCCGTCCCCACCGGGCCGACGTTCCCATCGGGCCAGACCATCCGGGCGCGCACCGTCGTCGGCGTGCCCAGACGGAGCGCGGCGTGGTAGACCGGCGATTGCGCCGTCGGCTCGGAGCCGTCCAGCGTGTAGTGCATCCCGTCCGCCGCCCAGTAGAGCGGGTGTTCCAAAGCCACGGCAGTCACGTCGTCAAACCGTTTGCCCTCCGCCGTGAAGCGCGGGGCGTCGCCAGAGGCACGGTGCTCCAACGTGTCGTACAACGGGCGCGCCGGGCGGGTGGCCGCGTGGTTGTCCCGGGCCACGCTCACGGCAAAGACGCGGATGCGCGGGTTATCCGGCAGGGTGATCGCACGGGTTCCCGGCGGCAACTCGAAACCGTATTTGAACAGGTAGCAATACACGTAGAACTCGTCGCCGTCCTGCGGGTGGTGCCGGTGGGAGGCGTACCACGCCACCATGTCCCGCTTCGTGTAGCCGGGCACGAGGCCGGTGCAGTTGGCCACGTTTTCCGGGATGGGTTCTTTCCAGAGCCGGTTGTCCCATTGACCGACGTAACCGGACCAGTCCTGGACCTGCTGCTCCACTGTGCGGTCGCCGACCTTGAACGTGCCGTGCGTGTCGCCGTCCGCGGCGGCCAGCAAGTAGACGTGGTCAAAATCGCCGACCGGCAAGGCGACGGTCTGCCCGTGGCAGGCCACCGCGTTCTTTTGTCCGTCCGCCGTGGGGCCGAGCCGGAAATCGACGCCTTCGCCCGTCAACTGCGCGGGCAATTGTTCGGCGGGGTAGGTGCGGCCCGCGTGATCGAAACCGCCGTCGGCGCGGTTCGCCCGGGTGCTGGCGGCGTCGAGATCGTAGGCGAGATCGACCGGCTGCGACTTCGACGGGGTCAGCGTCTCGGGTGCCGGGGCGAGCTTCAGGGCGAATGCGCGCAGGGCGAACGGCCCCATTTCCGTTTGCAGCGCGCCCGCTTGCAGCGCGGCGGAACCAACGGGTTGTTCCTGGCCGTTGACCTCGCGGGCGGCGGTGATCGGGGTGGCCCCGGTCAAGTGGACGTTGTTCGCCGTGCGACCGGTGGTTTCCTTCAGGCGCACGATGATCTCGTCGCTGTCCTCGGCCTTCTTGACCGCCACGACGGCGACCTGATCGGAGTCGAGTTGCAACAGGGAGAAAATGCGCCCGAGCTTGCCCTCGTGGGCCGGGGTCTGGAACACGGCCAACGGTTGGTTGAGACGCGCTGCCTGCAACGGCACTCCGCCCGCCCGCCAGTCGCCCGCGTGCCCGGCCAGGGCGTAGACCATCTCGTGATGGCCGAAGTCCTGGGTGGCCTGATCCACATAGGCCCCGCGCGTGGCCGGTGTGTAGAGCAGGGTCAGGCGCATGGTCTGGTCGTCCGGCTTGTCGGAGCCGAACTTGCAATCGTTGAGGACCGCCACCCCGTAATTCGCTTCCTGGTTCGTCAGATCAAACCACTGGTGCAGCGGCACCTCATATTTCTTGGGGTCATTGTTGCCGCGCATCGGCACGCCGAGTTTGTCGTCATAACTGGCCAGCGGGCTGGCGTGCTTGAACGGGAAGGACGCCTTCAGGCTCGACTCGCGCGTCTGCCAGTCGATGGCCGTGGCAAACTCCACGCGGTCGCCCGCCGCCCCGGCGGACAGACGGATCGTCTGCACGAAGCGCGACCCCTGCGACTCGCGCTCGACTTCCAGCGCCACGCGCACCGGGCCGTTTTCCACGACGCGCACCTTGGCCGGGCCTTCGACGTAGGCCCGCGCCGGGAGCTGGCGGTCGGCCCAATCCATGTTCCAGGCGGGAAACTGCTGGGGTTTTTCGTAATGAAATTCCAACCGCGCGGGCGCGGCCAGCAGTTCCTGCCGGTTGAGCTTATCGAAGACCGACGACACGTCGCCGCCGTCGTTGAGGGTGACCCGGTAACGCTCGTTCTCCAACGAGGCGGGCGAGACACGCAGATTCGGGGCGGAGCCGACGGCGGTGCCGGCGGGCTGCACGTCAAAGCTGGCGAACCCGACGGAAGGCAGGTGAGCGAGGAAAAGCACCCGGGCCTGGTGGCCAGCGCGATGGTCCAATTGCGCCGGAACCTGCTGGCCATCGGAGCCGAAGACGTTGACGCCCTCGGGGGCTTCGCCGGGGAAAGTCACCGTCGCTTCGACCACGTCGTCGCGTTCGTGCGCAAGAGCATTATAAACGACCAGAGGCACCCCCTGCGCCTGCGTATCCAGACCGGAGGCCACCGCGCCGACGGCATCCGTTTCGACCGCCGCAAACTGGTTCGCCGCGAGGAGTTCATCGTTCCAGCAGTATTCGTAAGCCTTGGGCACGCTGGTGCCGGGCAGCATGTCGTGCATCTGGGAGCCGAGCAACAGGTCCCACGCGGTGTAGAGTTTCTTGTCGGGATACGGCGCGCCGCCCAGCAACATCGCCGCGACCGACGCCCGCTCGGCCCCGTCGGCCAGCAGTTCGTTTTTGCGGTTCCAACGTTTCATGTACCCCTGCGAGGTGACCGACCCGGCGGAGTGCTCGGTGAGCAGCAACTCGCCCTTGTATTCCGGCATTTTGGCGGCCTGCTCGGGTTTGATGTCATCGAACATGCGTTGAGCCGTGGCGGACACCACGCGCACCGGCCCCTTGCCGGCGACGCCGCGCTCCAGCCCGCGGACGGAGTCCTCCCTGGGCGAGCCACCCTTGTCACCGGTCCCGTAGTAGTGGAAATCCACGAAGGCGCCGGAAAGCTCGCCGGTGTGGTTGATGCGCGTCAGCCAGCCCGCGTTCTGGCTGAGGTCTCCGGTGATCCCGCCGTTGTAGGAGCCGGGGTCCAGCGCGGCGACGACCTGCTTGCCGTCCGGGCCGATCCAGCGGCCCACCTTGAAGGGGATGCCCGCCGCCGAGCCCCACGTCAGTTTCTGGGTGGAAAATCCCTTGATCCCGCAGTGGGCCAGGATCGACGGCAGCGACGCCGGGAACCCGAAGCAGTCCGGCAGCATGAACTCGTGGCTGACCACGCCGAACTCCCGCTGGAAATAATGGTTGCCGTAGAGCACCTGCCGCACGCACGCTTCAAGCCCGGGCACGTTGGCGTCGTTCTCGTCCACCGACGAGCCGCAGGGGAACCAGCGTCCGGCGGCGATGTAGCCCTTCATTTTTTCGTATTCGGCGGGGTAATACTCGTGCATCATCTCGTAACGCCGCGAGCCGCTGAAATTGAAAACGTAGTTGGGGTACTTATCGAGCAGCCGGAAATTATCGTGCAGGGTATTGGCGAGGTATTCGCGGATGACCTGCGGGTAGGTCCAGCGCCACTGGGTGTCGAGGTGCGCGTAGCCGACGGTGTAGAGCGCCTTTTCTCGGGTCACGTCCACCGGCGCATCCGCCGCCTTGACGAAAACTTCCGGCGAGGTGGAAGCAGGCGGGGAGACCGGGTCGGCGGCTGACGCGAGACCGGGAACCGAGAGCAGCAGCGAGAGGGCCAGGGTGCAACGAGGGGGAAGCATAAGTGGTGGAGTCGCTGTACTAAAAGCCCATCTGGTTCGCCTTGGCTAGTCTTTTTACGCCCTGGCCGGAACGAAAGGACCGGAGAGTTCGGCGGGGAGGCGAGCCACCGGGTCCGGGACGCGGCGTAACGAATTTCCGCCGAAACGCTTGCTTCTCCCGGGCGTTCTTCTCTACAACGGGAACGGACACCGCATTTCCCCGCATTTCCCATGGGCAAAAAACTGATCGTCTGCGCGGACGGCACCTGGAACAACGAGGACGGCACCGGCAGCCAGACCAACGTGGCCAAGCTCCACCGCGTGCTGCAAAACTCCTTCGTCGAGCAGGTGGACCAACTGGTCTGCTACGTCACCGGCGTCGGCACGCGGCTGGGGGAAAAGGTGCGCGGCGGCGCGTTCGGCTACGGGTTGTCGAACAACATCCTCGAAGCGTACCGCTTTCTGGTGGAGCACTACGAGTCGGGCGACCTCCTGTTCTTCTTCGGGTTTAGCCGGGGAGCTTACACGGCGCGCAGCCTCGCGGGTTTCATTCGCAACAGCGGGTTGCTGCGGCGCGAGCACCTCGACCGGCTGGACGAGGCGTTTGCCCTGTACCGGGGCCGTTCCGACGCCACCCATCCGAATTCGGCGGCGGCGACGGAGTTCAAGGGCAAGTACGCGTGGACGCCCGACATCGAGTTCGTCGGGGTATGGGACACGGTCGGGTCGCTGGGCGTGCCGCTGCCGAGTTTGCGGTTGTTCGGTTGGTTCGCGCGTTTCGTGGACCGGGATTTCCAGTTCCACGACACGAGCCTGAGCACGATCATCAAGCACGCCTATCACGCCGTTTCGATCCACGAGCAGCGCGGCACGTTCCCGGCGAGCCTGTGGCAAAAGCAGCCGGGCATGGAAAACCAGGTGCTCGAACAGGTGTGGTTTCCGGGGGTGCATTGCGACGTGGGCGGCGGTTATGCGGCGAGCGGGTTGGCCGACGCGTCGTTTCTCTGGATGGTGGACAAGGCGAAGGCGTGCGGGTTGGCGTTCCGGGAAGCCGGGTTGGCGGCCGGGGCGGCGCTGGCTCCCGATCCGCTGGGAAAACTGCACGATTCGTACGCGTTTCCGTTCAACCTGATCGACTGGTTCAATTTCCGGTTCGGCGGTGCGCCGCGCGTTTTCGACGCGGACCCGAGTTTTTGTGAGAGCGTCTCGAACGTCGCCCGGGACCGGTTCCAGTTGAAGCCGGGGGAGAAGTGGCCGGAGACGTTTCTACCCGAATTGCAACGCGTCACGACGGCGGAAACCGCCACGGTGCGCGAGATTCACCCGTGACGGAACGGGCTTTACCTGGACGCGTTACGAGCGCAGAGAGCCGGGTTTGGGCCTGGAGTTTGAGCGAGCAGCCCGTGAGGTAATTCAGACGATCCAAGCGGGCGGATGAAGGCGCCGGACCCCCAGAGCAGCCTCTCTGCCTAGTCAGCCGTTATTCCTCATTCGCGCGGGACGTAGCACTTGGAAAGCAGGCTGGCCAGCAGCGATTCCATCTCCACGGCCATCGCCTGCACCCGGCGCGCGAGGTACGTGTAGACCACCAGCGTCGGGATGGCGATGGCGAGGCCGAAAATCGTCGTGTTGAGCGCCTCGGCGATGCCCAGCGCGACGCCGGCCGTGTCGGAGCCCGTGGCGGCGTCGCCCAGGTTGGAGAACACGCCCACCAACCCCGAAATCGCGCCCAGCAGTCCGAGCAACGGGGCGATGCCCACGATCAATTCCAGTACGCCCAGGCCGCCTTCGAGCCGCATGATCTCGCGGCGGGCGGCGGTCTGCACCAGGCCGGTGTTGTCCTTGCGCGGCAACTCCAGGTGCAGCAGCCCGGCCCGGGCGATGCGCGCCAGCGCGGCGGGATTGGTCTCGACCAGTTGCCAGATGTGCCCGGTGTCCGTCCCGGCGGGCAGTTTTTCGATGGCGTTGCGCACGAAACGCGGCAGCACCCGCTCGCGCCGCAACGCCCGCGTGCGCCGGATCGACACCACCACCGCCGCCAGCGCGCACCCTGCCAGCGGAGCCATGAACGGCCCACCCGCCTCGAAAAATTCCACGAGCTTGTCCCACGGCGCAAAGGCAACGAACGGCATCTTTAATAGAAGGAAAAACTGTACTCGATCTCCAACCGCCCGGCGTCGAGCGTGGCGGCCACGTCGGTCGGGATCGGTTCGAGTTCCGCCTCGGTGACGGCCTGGAGCGACACGTCGGCCAGCGCGCCGTTGGTCTTGCCGCCGGTAAAGCGCACGTCGGTGATCTTGCCGTCGCGGGTGACGTAGAATTGGATTTTCACCGTGCCGGTGCTGATCACGTCCGCGCGCTGTTCGGTGTACATGTACCAGCGCATCCCGATGGCGTCGCTGACGAGTTTCTCGTACCGGCCCAGCGGGGTGCCGAGGGCCGACACCGCCGATTTGCCCCGGTTGTTGATGTTGCCGGTCATCTTCGATGGGATGCTCTGCGGCTGGTAGCCGGGGGGTTTGGGCGCGCCGGTGCTGGCCACGTCGGAGGGGTTGGTCGGCGCGAGCGGCGGCTGGCGGCCCGCACGCCGGACGGGCGGCGGGGGGTTGTTCTCGTCGGTCGTGGGCGTTTCGGAGGGCGTCGGGATCGGCGGCTCGGGCGACGGGGTGGTGTCGGGCGGAAGGGCGGCGAGGTCGCCGGTGGCGGGCGTCGCTTGCGCGGCGGGCTTATGAGTCGGACGGCTCTTGCCGGGGAGGGGCGGCTTCTTGTTGACGGGCGGCGGCGTGGGCGGCGGGGTGCTGACGGCGGCCTGCGGGGCGGCCTCGGCGGACGGCGCGGAGGTGGCGGCGTCGGCGGCCTTGTCGCCCAGGCGGTACGGACGCGGCTCGAAGTCGAAGGTGGGAATGTCCTTGCCCTCCTGGGTGGGGAGCGGCTTGTTGCCGTTGGCGGCGAGCAGGCTGGCGGCGTTGGTGTCCTGGCTGGAAATGAAGGCCGGGTCGTCCGGTGGTTTGTCGGCGGCCTGGTCGTCGGTCGTGCGGATGTAGGGCGGCGGGGTGGGCTTGCCAACGTCCGCCGGGCCGGACGGCTCGGGCGTGGCGGCGGTGGGCGGCAGCATCGTCAACTCGATGGGATGCGACCTGGCCCGGATGCGCCCGCGCGGCCAATGCGGCACGACCCAGATCACCGCCAGAAACAACAGCGCGTGGACCAGCAGCGCGCCGAGGATGGCGAGGAAAATGAACAGGGCGCGCTGCCGGTTGGGCGGTCGGCGGGTGGGGCGCGTCACGAGGGTCGGCATGGGGTCGTCAATGGGCACACTGATAGCGCAACCCGGTGGCCGGGTCCAACGGGCGATGCGGTGCGCGGGTCGAGTCGGGACGTTCGACCGGCAGGGGGGTGGGAACGTTCAACGCTTTTCCTGGTTTGTAGCGTTGGCCGCTACAACCGGATAGGGGTTGGCGGAGCATCACTTGCCCTTTACCGCCGGGTAATCCGTGCTCAGGCCGTCGAGCCCTTCGTGGTCGTGCTCGAAGGTGATGCTCTTTTTTCCCTGCGGATCGCCGTGCAGGCGCACGACGAAGATGCTGTCGAAATCATCCGCGGGCCAGTCCGGCACGTCTTTTTCGTCCCCGCCGAACGCGCTGACCATCCGGCGCACGACCTCGTCGAGTTGCTTGTGCTCCCAGGCCACGAAGATCGTCGCCTGCTGGTACTGTTTTTCGCAAAGCTCGCCCTGCAAGCTGCCGAGGTCGTCGTAGGCGATGCGCGTTTCCACGGGCAGCCCGGCGCGGATGGCCGTCGGCTCGATGGTCATCAGGGGACGCACGTAGGAAAAAGTGCCCTCCTTGCTTTTCTTCTTGGTGGTGAGCGGCGCAAAGATGAAGTCGGGCCGGCCGAACTTGGCGTCGAGCACCGCCGGGAGGGCGAGCGCGCGGTTGAGGCCCTGGCAGGTGAGCTGGCCGCCGTCGTGGGCGGGTTTCTCGCCGTGGCGGATGAACACGATGGTTTCGGTTTTGCCAGTGGTCGAGGGCGCGGGAGCCGGGGGCTGCGCGGCGGCGGGGGCGAGGGCGGCCAGGGCGGAAATCACCGCCAGCCAGCGGGAACGGATGGGGTTGCGCATGGGGTCCATCTGAGCAGGCGGGCGGGCGGTTGTCACGGACGAACGGCCAGGGGTTGGCAAACGGGCGTTTTCACGTTAAGGGTGTGCGTTCGCCGGGTGAATTTTGCCCGGTTGCCTCATGGATAAACAAGCCTGGATCGCCATCACCCTCTGCATCGTCGGTCTGTTCGCGTGGCAGACCTACGTCACCTCGAAGTACCCGGCGCGGCCCGTTGCTGCCGTCGTCCAGGCGTCGGCCTCGCCCGCCCCCGGCGCGACTCCGGCGGTGGCGACGAACGCGCCGCTCGTCACGTCCGGGAAGCCGGAAGTCGTCGCCGACCGCAAGGAAGTGGCCGCGCCGACCGCCGAAACCGCGCCCGAACAGATCGAGACCGTCAAGTCCGATCAGATCGTGCTGAATTTTACCAACCTGGGCGGCGGCATCTCGGCGGCGGTTCCCCAAGGCAAGCAGCACATCGCGGAAAACGGGGTCAACATCCAGCTCGGCCACATGGGAAACATCCCCATCGGCGCGCTCAGCGAGCAGCCGGGCGAGAACGCCAATCTGCCCTACAAGCTGACCAAAGAAGGGAATCACACCGTCCTGGCGGAGCGGACCGAACCGAACGGCCTCAAGATCGTCAAGGAATACACGCTCGACTGGCAGGGCGACCCGAAGCAAATCCCGGCGATTCGTTTGAAGGTGTCGCTGACCAACACCGGCGCGCAGCCCTACAAGAACGGCGGCTACTACATTTATGCAGGCAGCGCCGCGCCCATCCACCGGCGCGATTTGCCGTCGTACACCGCCTTCGACTGGATGACCGGCGGCGCGTACCACACCGACCATGTCACATCCTTCGAAGCCGGACACATCCCGCTCGTCGGCGTGGAGACCCACCCGGCACGCAACGTCATCTCCACCCCGTTGACCAAGGTGGCCTGGGTCGCGGTGAAGAACCAGTTTTACACGACGGTCGTCACGCCGCTCGACCAGCCCGGCCCCGACCAGGAACCGCTCGCCAGCAGCGTCTGGGCGCGCCGGATCGACCTGCCGCTCACCCCGGAAGAGACCACGGCGGGTGAGGCGCCGCTCCACGGCGTCGATGTGGCGCTCGGTCTGCCCGCGCTCGACCTCAAGCCGGGCGAGACCGTCACGCGCAACTTCCAGATTTACGCCGGACCGAAATTCTACAGCCGCCTGGAACGCCTCGGCCACAACGAGCAAGAGGTGATGGACTACGGCAAGTTCAAGGTCGTGAGCATCACGCTGCTGGCGATGCTCAACCTCTTCAGCAAGTGGTTCGGCAACTACGCGCTGGCCATCATCCTGTTGACCATCGTGGTCAAGGGCGTCCTCTTCCCGCTTCAGCACAAGGCCAACAAATCCATGCGGCGCATGAGCGCGCTCGCGCCGCTCCAGACCGCTCTGCGCGAGAAGTACAAGGACGACCCGGCCCGGCTCAACACCGAGACCTTCAAGCTCTACAAGGAGCAGGGCGTCAGCCCGGTCAGCGGCTGCTGGCCGATGTTGATCCAGATGCCGATCTTCTTCGGCTTCCTGTACATGCTCTACCCGGCGGCGGAACTGCGCAACGCCAGCTTCCTGTGGGTGCGCGACCTGTCGCAGCCCGACACGGTGGCGCACCTGGCCGGGCTGCCCATCAACGTGCTGCCGCTGCTGATGATCGGCACGCAGTTCTGGCAGATGTCGCTCACCCCCAAGACCGGCGACGCGCAGCAGCAGAAGACGATGATGTTCATGCCGCTGCTGTTCGGGTTTTTCTGTTACAGCTTCGCCGCCGCGCTGGCGCTTTATTACACGATGCAGGGTTTGCTGACGATCCTGCAACTCTACCTCACCCGCAGCCAGAACCCGCCCACGTTGGGCGCGGGCGACGTGGCCGTGCTCAAGCCCGTGACGCCGGCCGGCGGCGGGAAGGGCAAGAACCCGAACTTCGGCGGCGGGAAAGGCGGATTCCCCAAGAAGGTGAAGACATGAACCCGACCCCCCAGGAACTTCTCGACACGACGCTGGGCCACCTGGGCTACGCCTTCGATATCCAGGAAGAAGTGGCGGCGGACGGCACGATCACCTTGCAGGTGTACACCGGCGAGGCCGAGCGGTTGATCGGTCCCGAGGGGGAAACGCTGGACGATTTGCAGTTTTTGATCAACCGGATGCTCCAGTCCAAGGACCGGCACGCGCCGCGCGTGGTGGTGGACGTGGAGCATCATCGTTCCATGCAGCAGGACGGGTTTCTGCGGGAGATTCGCCACTTGGCCGAGCAGGTGCGGATCACCGGGCAGCCGGTGCAGTTGGAGCCGATGAATTCGTATGACCGGCGGCTGGTCCATCACGCGTTCAAGGACGATCCGCAGGTGACGACGTTCAGCCCGCCGGACGACGCACGGCTGAAGAGGATCACGCTGGTGAAGCGGCGGTGATCCGGGCCGCGCGGCGGCTTCGCCCCAAAGGTAGGGATGGCTCTCCGAGCCAGTCCCTTTTTTGCTGGGTTCGGGGAGCCGGTGGCCCGACCGATGTGCGTCCACCCGACCACAGACCGTCAGGGACTGGCTCGGAGAGCCATCCCTACCTTTAGGGACGCTCGATCATTTTGCGCGCAATCATCCTTGACAAACGGCGTTTCATCCTCATTGTCTTGCCTCCCGCGTTCGACTGTCCATCTGTCCTGTGTCCGAGCCTTCTTCCAAGCCCCTCTTCGTGGTTTTACCGCCCCCCGAGGCCGTAGAAACACCGGCGGTGGCTGGTCACGCGCACCCGCCGTCTATGCAAAGCCAACTCCTCGAAGAAGCCTCCAAGCTCATCCCCGACCAGCAGAAGCTGATCAACATCGTTTCCAAGCGGGTGCGCCAGCTCAGCCAGGGCCACCGTCCGCTCGTGGCGGTGATGCCACGCATGGTCTTCAGCGACATCGCGCTCCAGGAGTTGATCGACGGCAAGCTCACCTTCCGCGACATGGACCCGGCGACCGCCGACGACAAAAAAGGCTGACGACCGCCGCCGGGCGGGACCTATGTCCGAGGACATCATCAACAACCGCAAGGTGCTCCGGGAATACCACATCCTGGACCGCTTCGAGGCGGGGGTTGCGTTGCGCGGCACCGAGATCAAGAGCATCCGCGCGGGCCACGCCAATCTCAACGACGCGTTCGCGCGGGTGGATAACGGCGAGGCGTTTCTCATCAACGCCGACATCCAGCCCTACGAACGCGCCAGCTACGGCCAGCACGCTCCCAAACGGGAGCGCAAGCTGCTGCTGCACAAGCAGGAAATCGACAAACTGTACGGGCTGGCAGCGGTCAAGGGCCACGCGCTGGTCGCCCTGCGGATGTACTGGAAGAACGGCAAGGTGAAGATCGAAATCGGCGTGGGCAAGGGCAAGGTCGCGCACGACAAACGCCAGGACTTGAAAGAGCGGGCCACCCGCCGGGAAACGGACCGTGAGATTGCCCGGTTCAACCGCAAGCACGGCTAGAAAAATCTGCGTTGGCAGGGCCAGCGCAGCCGTGGCATGGTCCCGGTATGACCAGCCAGCTCGACCAACTGAAGCAGTATTCCAAGGTGGTCGCCGACACGGGCGACTTCGGCACGATCCAGGCGTTCAAACCCCAGGATGCCACGACCAATCCGAGCCTGATCTATGCGGCCGTCAAGGAAGACAAATACTCGCACCTGCTGGATCAGGCGGTCGATGAAAACCGCCATTCGCCGCTGGCCGGAGCCAAGCTGACCGACAAGATCACCGACCGGTTGCTGATTCTTTTCGGGACGGAGATTTTGAAGATCGTGCCGGGCCGGGTGTCCACCGAGACCGACGCCCGGTTGTCGTTCGACGTGGAAGGACTGGTCGAAAAAGGGCGGACCCTGATCAAGCTCTACGAGGAACACGGCACGCCCCGCGAACGCGTGCTGATCAAAATCGCCTCGACGTGGGAAGGGATTCGCGCGGCGGAAGCGCTGCAAAAGGAGGGCATCCATTGCAACCTGACGCTGCTGTTTTCGACGGTGCAGGCGGCGGCGTGCGCCGAAGCGAAAGCGCAGCTCATTTCGCCCTTCGTCGGACGCATCTACGATTGGTTCAAGAAGCACGACAACCGGGAATACACCGGCGCGGAAGACCCGGGGGTGTTGTCCACGACGCGGATTTACAACTACTACAAGAAGTATGGTTATCCGACGGAGGTAATGGGGGCGAGTTTCCGTAATACGGGTCAGATCGCCGAACTCGCCGGGTGCGATCTGCTGACCATCAGCCCGAAGCTGCTCAAGGAACTGGCGGAGTCCGAAGCGCCGATGGAACGCAAGCTCGACCCCGAAAAGGCGAAGGCCAGCGACATGGAACGCGTGCCAACCGACGAGAAGAATTTCCGGTTCCTGCTCAATCAGGACCAGATGGCGACCGAGAAAACTTCGGACGGGATTCGGTTGTTCGTGGCGGACATCGTCAAGGTGGACGAGTTGATCGGCAAGAAGATCGGCGCGTGAGGTTGGGTCCTGATGGCTCTCCGAGCCTGTCCCTTGCATGGGTTTATCAGGGACTGGCTCGGAGAGCCATCCCTACCTGGTCACGACAGGCACGGATAAGGGTTGGGCGGCGGTCTGCATCTCTTGCAGGTGGGCTTCGTGGTCGAACTGCAAATCGTAGAGGCGGCGATAGCGCCCGCCCTGCTCGTAGAGATAAGCGTGCCTGCCTTTCTCGACGATCTGGCCCGCGTCCATCACGATGATCTGGTCGGCTTTCAGGATGGTGGAGAGCCGGTGCGCGATGGCGATCACCGTCTTGCCTTTGGCGAGCGTTTCGAGCGAGGTCTGGATCATGCGCTCGCTCTCGCTGTCGAGCGCGCTGGTGGCCTCGTCGAGGAGCAGGATCGGCGCGTTCTTGAGCAGCGCGCGGGCGATGGCCAGCCGCTGCTGCTGCCCGCCGGACAACCGGCAGCCCTTGTCGCCGGTGGTGGTCTGATAACCCCCCGGCAGGGTCAGGATGAAGTCGTGGATGTAAGCCTGCTTGGCGGCGGCGATGATTTCCGCTTCCGTCGCGTCGAGACGACCGTAGCGAATGTTCTCGTAGATGGTGTCGTTGAAGAGGAAGGTGTCCTGCGTGACGACGCCGATCTGCTCGCGCAGAGAACGCTGGGTCACGTCGCGGACATCCTGGCCGTCGATGCGGATCGAGCCGTTCAGCGGGTCATAAAAACGCTGGAGGAGCGAGAGCACCGTGCTTTTGCCCGCGCCGCTTTCGCCGACCAACGCGACGGTTTTGCCCGGCTTGATGCGCAGGTGGAAATTGTTGAGCGCCATGGCCTGCGCGCCTTCGTACTGGAAGTACACCTGATCGAACTCGATCTCTCCCGCCGGGCGGGTGAGCGCCCTGGCGTCGGGGGCGTCCTGCACGGTGGGTTTGAGTTCGAGCAGGGCGAAGATGTTCGCCGTCGCCGCGCGGCATTTCTGAATCTGCATGTGCATCCGGCTGAGCTGTTTGACCGGCGCGTAGAGCAGGAACATCCCGGCGGCCAAGCTGAAAAACGTGGTCAACTGCATCCCGGCGTAATGCACGTAGAGGAGCGCCAGCCCGACCCCCAGCGCCGCGACGACTTCCACCATGGGGCTGACGATTTCCGTGGCCTTGCGCACGCGGATGCTGGTCTCGAACTGGTTGATGTTCGCCTCGTCGAACTGCGCGACCTGATAATCCTCGCGCGCAAAGGATTTGATGACGCGGATGCCCGCGAACGTTTCCTGGAGAATGACCGTCATCAACCCGGCCTGCTCTTCCTCCTTTTTGCCGCTCTTGCGGATGCGCTTGCCGTAGATCGACACGGGCACGATGCACAACGGAAAGAGGACCAGCGAAACCAGCGTGAATTTCCAGTCGATCAGCAAAAGCGCGTAGGTGCAGCCCAGCACGGTGATGGGTTGCTTGATGAGATCGGTGCCGATGAAGCCAAGGGCGGTCTGCGCGACGCGGGTGTCGTTGGAGACGCGGCTGATGAGGTTGCCGGAGCGGTTGCCCAGGAAGAATTGGAGGGACTGCGAGTTGATGTGCGCGAAAATCTGCCGCCGCATGTCGCCCAGCACTTTCAGGCTGATCCAGGCGACCAAGTAGTTGTTACAATAGTCGCACAGGCCACGCAGGATCATGATGCCCGGGACGACCGAACAGATGAGGAGGATGCCGAAATGCGTCTCGGCAAGGTGGTTGAAAATCCCGCCCACTCCCTGGCCGAAAAGCGAGGCGGTTTTGCCCGAGGGCAGGTGTTTCGCCGGGTGCTGGGCGGCGGTGCCGACGTGGTTGAACACCGCGTTCATCAGCAGCGGGATGCTCGCGTTGAAAAAGGCGAAGGCGACGCCCGCGAGTTCGCCCACGATGAAGCGCGTTTTGTACGGCTTGAGGTAGGCGCTGAGCTTGCGGAAAAAGGCGAAGGTGTCGCGCCAGGTGTCGCCGTTGGGCTGGCCGATCATGGGGCCGGCGGCATCGACGGCGGCGGCAGCCAGCGAAGGGTTGCGCGGATCGGAAGCGAGCGGCGACCCGGCGTCCGCCAGGGGAGCAGAAGGGGGCGGCAGGTTGGACAGCGGAGATTCGGTCAGCATGTGGACGCCGTGGATATACAGTCGATTACCGCACGCGTCGAGATCAGGTCGAGCGGGCCGCCGGGGCTGCGCTCGGCGAATTCGCGCACCGGGGCGTCGCCGTGCCCGGCCTGGAGGACGAGACAGCCGGGATGGCGCGGCCGCCAGTGGAAGGGATTGGTCGGGCCGAAGAGGACGATCTGCGGGCGGCGCCAAGCGGCGGCGAGGTGCATCGGGCCGGAATCCACGCCGAGAAACCAGGCGGCGCGCGCGAGGACGGCGGTGAGGGTGGCGAGGTCGAGCTGCCCGGCGAGATCAACGCAGGATTGGCCGTGTTCGCGTAGCGCGGAGCGGAGCCGGGCGAGGTACTCATTTTCCGTCGGGTCGCCGCTCCCGCCGGTGAGGACGCAACGGCGGTGGAGCGTTCCCTGACAAAACGCGATGACCTCGGCCCAACGTGCGGGGAGCCAATATTTTTCCCGGCGCGCGCTGCCCGGATGCACGACGAAAAATTCCTCGTCCGCGCCGATCCCATGGACGGCGAGGATTTGCGCGGCATGCGTGATGGCCCCGGGCGGGAGCCGCAGGATGGGACCGGCGGACGGGTCATCCGGCAGCGCAAGGGGCAGGAGCGGACGCAACGGCGCGAGGTGATCCAGATAATGGTCAACCGTGTGACGGGAGCGCACCGGAGCGTCCGCCACGGCGTTATAGCAGAGCCGCCGCCAGCGGCCCTTGCGCAGGGAAGGGCGGGCGATGGTGCGCGTTCCCGCCCGCGAGGCGAGCGTCATCAGCGCGGAACGGTCGCGGCCGGTGAAATCCACGCACGCGTCGAATCCGTCGCGCCAGAGTTGTTTCCATAGGGTGATGTTCCCTCCGCTCGAACGGTAAACTAACGTCGCATCTACCGTGCCTGCCAACATCGGCGAGAGTGCAGCGGTGCCGTCCATCGTCACCAGCGTGACGTGCGCCCCCGCGGACTTCAGCGCGTGGAGCGCCGGAGTGGTGAGCACGAGGTCGCCGATGCGTTTGAGCTGGAGGGCGAGGATGCGCACGAAACAAAGCGGACCGGGAAGATCACCGCGTCATCCTGTGGTCCGGCGAAGGGGTTGTCAACGCGGCGTTCCGAGCCGTGCGCGCAACGAAAACCCGGTGCCGGTGTTCGGGAACGTAAACCGATTCTCTGCCAGGGGATAGGGGATGCCGCCTACCGTGACCTCGTGGCCGGGGAAGCCGTGCAGCACGACGACGAATTCCCGGCGCGCAAACTCCGGGTAGCCATGACCCGTGGTCGTGGCGGTCGGCGTCCATGCTTCGCCGGTGCGTTCCAAATCGAACGTGGTGCGCAGAAACGCGCCGTGGCGGTAGGCGAAGGTCGCGCCGTCGTCCTCGTGGAGAAGCGAGCGTGTCCGTCCATCTTCATCCGGCAGGAAAACATGCAGCGTGACGGTTTCGGGACGGTAACCCATGGTAGACATGGGAGGATCAGCCCAAAAGGGCACGACCGCGCCGCCGCGCGCATACAGCGGGATGGATTCGGGCGGCGCCGGGGCGTCGATCCACCGGGGGCCGGTGAGGATCTGCCCCGGGTGCGCCTGGTGCCACGAGTGCCAGGTGCCGGAGAGCAGATAAACCCGGCGCGAGGTCTGGCCCGCGCGGTAAATCGGGGCGACGAGCAGGTCGCGCCCGAAAAGATATTGATCGTCGATGAAACGCGTCGCCTCGTCGTCCTGGTAGTCGAAAATCAGCGGACGCTGCACGGGCGCGCCTGTCTCGGCCGCTTTGAGAAAGCACGTGTAAATGTATGGCAGCAAGCGATAACGCAACCCGACGGCATCCCGGCAGAGCGGGCGCGTCGCGTCGCCGTAAGACCACGGATACTGGTCGTGCTGGTCGGTGCCATTATGATTGCGACAAAAAGGGGTTAGCGCACCGTCCTGATCCCAGCGCGCCAGCAACTCCGGGTTCGTGTCCTCCATGAATCCACCCACATCCGCGCCGACAAACGGCTGGCCGCTGACGCCGAAACCCATCGCCATGGGGATGCTCATCCAGAGGTGTTCCCAACGCGAGCAGTTGTCTCCGAGCCAGTGGGCGGCGTAACGCTGGATGCCCGGCGAACCGGCACGCGTGAGCACGAACGTGCGCTGGTCGGGCAGCGCGGCAAGCAAGCCCTCTACGGTGCCCATGGCAATGAGGAGGGCGTACTCGTTGTGGAAACGCGCGTGCCGCTGCCGACCATGTAGTCCGCTCTGAACGTGCGCAGCATTGAGGCACCCCTACCAGCGGCGGGTTTCCTCCAGCGAGAAATCGGGGAAGGCCGTCCGTCCAGGCCACGCCTGTCCGAGGGACACCGCCCCGCCCGGTGTTTGGCAGAGTAATTTTTCGGTGATCGCTTCGTCGAAGATGGGATACCCCGGCTCGTATTTTACTCCCGGGTCGATGATCGTAATGACCCGGAAACCTTGCTCGCGCAGACGAACTAACATCGACGGCGCGTCGGGCAAACGCGTGCGGTTCCAGGTGAACACCCGGTACTCGTCCATGTGGTCGAGGTCCAGCCAGAGCGGGTCGCAGAGGACGCCGCTTTTCTCGCGGTAATCGTTTCCCAATGCCTCCAGCGACCGTTGCGTGTACGAGAACCAGCGGCTTTGATGATGCCCGAGCTCCGGCTGCCCATTGGTGAGATGTTCGACGGCTTTGTAATTCGATTATCTCGCCGGTGATCTTCTTGGTGTCGCCAAGACCGCTGTTTAATTGTGCCATGCCAGCAAGAAGCGGTCGCTCCGCCAATGGCGCATTATCATACTGCGTGAGAAAACGGCTTCTCTCAGCCAAAGCCACCCCAGCGTCAACGGCGGAGTACCAAGCTGTTGCATGACCGGGAACGTCCGTTGTCCAAGTGAGGTCGCTGCGTGGCTGGCAAGCACGCCCGAAGGTTTCTACAATGTGTGCGTGTAACGCCGAGTGATGTTCCCGGACGCCTGCTCAGTGTTTTGCCCGGCGAGCTTTGCGCTCACATAAGGCTTCTCGCGGAGACGAGCTTTCGCCATCCTTTTCTTACGCGGAGTTTTCGCCATGGGGCAGAACATACCGCACAGAGTCGCACACTACCAACCGAGTCTCGAATAGTTGCGCGGTGAGGCCCCGGCTTGGTACGTTTGCAGGTGGAACAGTGTGGAACACGAGAGAAAGATGATTGCGTTGTAAACTGCTCTGCGTGAGCATCTACCTAGCAAATTTGCCATACTCCCAACCGGGCTCGAACCGGTAGTCTACGGTTTAGAAGACCGTTGCTTTAT
>CAXUGY010000021.1:0-56908 GCA_964250695.1 uncultured Chthoniobacterales bacterium
CACCTACAACCTCGCCATTCAGCAAAAAGCAACAGTCAGGTAGCCACTACCAAAAATGCGTACGTGATCGGATCGTCCGGCGGGTCGGGACACCAGCGGTAGATTTCCCCGATGCGCTTTGATCCTCCCAGCGTGATGGGATAAAACGAGTCGAACTGCGTTTTGTTCCAGTTGAGTTTTGTCAGGGCAAGGATCTCGATGGCCAATTCCAACTGGCTACGGTCAGTTTGGAAATATCGGATGTGCAGGCTGCGGGGCACGTAGGGTCCGGGGTACTTCCGGTAGAAGGGCACGCTGCCACGCGTGTACAGAATGGAGTTCTCCTCGTCCAAAATGATGTGGGTCCCGCGGAGAGGCGGGTAGGCTCCCTTCCGGAAGAACCGCACGTTGGAGCGCGTCAACGCCAGCAGATCACGGAACTTGACGCCGTGTTTGTCACCGGCCGCGTTGAAGCCGGCCTTCTCGCCGTCGTCGTAGCCAGACGACTTGTGGATGACGATCCGGTCCGGCAGCCGGCCAGTGTTTGCAGATTTGTAACTCTCAATGGCATCGGAGAGGAGCTTTTCCGCTGTCGGCTTTGGCAGGTGAACCTCCATGTCCTCCGGAGATTTGTAAGCGACCCCGCCGCGCAAAATTGTTCCCTCGCCCTTGTCGTTGAACACTTGGGTGAGGCTGGAATGCATGAACCCTCCGCCCTGCCGGACCGCAAACGAGATGCCGACGTAGCAGGTGTTTACCGAGCCGGGACGGTGCCGGAGCTTCCACGGCGATCCACCCGCTTTGTAGAAAAGCGCGCCGAACAGGTTCCAGGCCCGGGTGGCCGCATCCTGTATTCCCTTGTCCGAACTGCCGTAGGTACGAGGCCAGATCATCTGGAAGACGGATTTGGTCTGGAGGCACAACCCTTTCAAGTAGTCGTGAAAATCCGGCTCGTCAGTCCCATCCTGCTCGTCGTCACCCTCCTCCTCGCGGTCGAACCGTGGCTTGACCCTTTTCTGCACCGCCTCAGAGGGCAAGCACAGGACCACGTCTGGCTTCGTCGAGGTCAGTTCGTAGAGGTCGCGGATGCGGGCATGGTAAAAGTCAGCCAGCCATTGGACTGCTCCCGCTTTCTGCATGAGGTTTTCGATCTCGCTGTCCGCCACTTCGGTGGTCCAAACCGTGTCCGTCAGAAACGAGCATCCGAACCCGATGGTGGGAGAAAGGCCGGGAAAGTTCGGGCTGAAGTTGTGATTGGCAGGATCGTCGCTTTCGATTCCGGCTTCGCATTCTTTCATCCAAGCGGTGAAGGCACGGATGTTTTTCGGGCTTCCCACGAGCCCCAGTTTGACCGTCGTGGTGGCCTTCGATGTGCCGATGTCAACGGGACCATGGACCAAGATTCCCTCTCGGATGTCGTCCGAGAGTCCATGCTGGCCGAATTCCAGCGTGGGTTCGGGAATGACTTGGTCTAGGCGAATCATAGTTCCAAGGCGAGGTCGCCACTCAAAGCTGCCTTGTCGTCCGCCTTGGCAATCTTGATCCACGCCTTGTCGTCGATGGCAGGGTCAGCCATCAACTCTGCCGGGCGGTGGATCTGAAGCGACTCCACGACGCGGAAAAAGTCGGGTTCCTGGCACAGAATGGATGCCCAAAACATGATGTGTCCCAACACGGCCCGGTTCTTTTCCGGTCGGCGCATGTTTGCGCTGGAGGTTTTCTGCCAGCGGCTCGGGGAACCCTTGCCGTCCGCTGTGAAGGCCCAGAATGGAATCAGGTTCAAGTACCATTGGGTGCCATAGCACACGAAGTAGTGGCGGAAAGCCTAGTGCTTCCAGTGCTGGATGGCGTCGGGCTTTGACGTGTTTTTGTCCGGAATCGCGTTGAAGACGGTGCGCTCGGCCACTTGGCTGATTGCTTTGACTTTGATTGATCCTTCACGGACCCCACGCCTTGGGACGAACAGGTGACACTTCATCTCATTCGACCAGACAAGATCGTGCGCCGTGCCGAGATCGGCACAGAGTCCGTCAAGCGAACGGTTGAGCAGCTTGATGAAATGTTTCTTGTCTTCCAGGTGTGAAGAACCAGCCCAATCCGTTGACGGCTTGTCCAGCAGAGGCTGAAGCATCTGTCTCCTGATCGCGGTCTGCCACACAGGTTCGTTGAAGGGCTTAAATCGGTATACGATGCCCGCTTCGATCCAGAAATCGGTTGGGAGCTTGCCCGCGTTGCCGAGTTCCTCCCAAATACGCTGTAAACGGTCGCCGAGTTTGATGCCCCGCTTCAGCGTGATCTTGGCGTTTCTGATGACCTGAGGGTAGGAAATAGCAAACAAATTGGGAAACAGCACCTCCGATTGGTTGACCAAGCCGTAGGTCGAATGATCGAAAGCCTCGACCGGGCGAGCGATGGGCCGGTTGGTCGGCAGGGATTGTTGGCCGGTGAAAAATCCGTCCGCGACCTGGATCGGGGCCAACGAGGTGGCCAGAGGCGGTTTGATCGCCGGAGGAATGTCCAACAGGCGGCACCGCAAACTCCGGAGGCCTGTCTTGCGCCACAGATCGATGCGAGTCCAACCTGCAAGCGCGGTTGGGATTGTGGAAGCGTGTTCCCGTTTGAAGACGACTGGGATGAACTTGTCGTTTTTGTTGGGCGATGTGTACAGGTGCTGGCGGGTCAGAAGACTTTCCCACTGCGCGCCCAGCCCGACACCCGGTCGTTCCTGGTTGTCCCACCGCCGGCGGTACACGGGCGTACAAACGACAAGCACATGCTTTGCCTGTTCGATGGAACGCTCCATCCAGGCCGGCCAGTTTTCGTTGAAGTGGTACTGGTCGAGGTCGCAATCAAACCCGAGATCCCTCAGATTATTGGCCAAGGAAAGCACCCGTTTGTTGTGACTGGTGGACTCCTGCGTGTAGCTGATGAAGACCTTGGTCGGCAGGATCTCCTCCCAGTCGGCTTGGACTGGCGGTGTACCGGCGCGACGTTTTGCCATACCCGTTTGTTGTGACCCTTTTAAGAGCTGGAGTCAACAACGTCGTCCTTCGCCACAATCAGCACTTGGCGAATCGGGATACCGATGCGAAGATTTTCCAAGTGGGCCGGGATGAACTTCAGAGTAATGCTAAAGGACACTTCGTCGTAGGCCGAGGGAACGCTGCGTCAATTGCCCTCATATCCGCACCGTCCAGCGTCAGGTCTAGCGCGGCAGCATTCGCACGCACATGGGTCTCGTCACTCGCCTTCGGGATGGCCAGCACGCCTTCCTGCCGTAACACCCATGCCAGAGAAACTTGCGCCGGGGTGGCGTTGTGTTGGCGGGCGATGTCCATGATGACCCAATGCCGCAGCAAATCGCCGCCTTGGCCCACGGGCGAGTACGCCATGATCGGCAGCCGTTGCTCTTGGCACCAAGGCAGCAGATCAAATTCTGGGCCACGGTGTTCTGGGTTGTAAAGAATTTGGTCCGTCGCGCATGCACCGGCGCTTTCGCCGAGTTCTTCCAGGTCGTCCACGTCGAAGTTGGAGACACCCCAAGCTCGGATCTTGCCCGCATCTCGCAGGCTTTCGAAGGCTCCGACCGTTTCTGCCAAGGGCACGCTGCCGCGCCAGTGCAAGAGATAGAGATCGATCACATCCGTGCCCAGCCGGCGCAGGCTGCGTTCACATGCAGCCGGGAGCCCTTTGCGGCTGGCATTGTGCGGATACACCTTGGTCACCAAGAATACGCGCTCGCGCTGGCCTGCGATGGCCTGACCGACCACTTCTTCGGCCCGGCCATCGCCGTACATTTCTGCGGTGTCGACGAGCCTCATGCCCAAGTCGATGCCCAGGCGCAGGGCCGCGACCTCGTCTTTGGCCGGGCGTTCGTCTTCACCCATTTTCCAGGTACCCTGTCCGAGCACTGGCACCGGGGTTCCGTCTGGCAATAGGATTGTTTTCATAAAAGCAATCCCGAATCGTTCAGCTCCCGAGAATGCGCCGTATCAACTGACCGCCGGGTTCATCAGGATGACGGCGTGTTGTCTTGGCGCGATTCAGAGGGCGCTGGAAGAACACAGGTGAAGGCAGCACCGCTGGTCATTCCATGTGGACAATGTCAAACATTGCCACACCCCTTCGAACGCGTTCTTACTTCTGTTCTTACTTGCCCGGCATCCGTTGTGTAAGATACTGATTTTGAGATGTTTGCCAGAGGGGAGAATCGAACTCCCGACCAAGGGCTTATGAGTCCCCTGCTCTACCGCTGAGCTACCCTGGCGGAATACGGAAAACTGTGAAAATTAATCGCCTCCGCTGGCGAGCGCAACGAAATCGTTCTACTTTTTCAATTCTGCCCTTTCGCGGTCACTTTCGCCTCTCTCCATGCCCGAACTTGCCGAAGTCGAACATAGCCGTCGCCAGTGGGACCCTGGCCTTGGCCAAACCATCTCGGAGGTGCTCATCGCCCGCCCGGAAATCCGGGTTTTCCGCGACACCGATCCCGCCGATCTCCTTCAACTCTTGCCCGGCGAGCGTTTGCTCGATTCCCAAGCCCGCGGCAAACAGATGCTTTTTCACTTCTCGGGCGACCTCTGGCTGGGCGTCCACTTGGGCATGAGCGGCGAACTTCGCCTCGAAGACGGTCCCGAAGAAACCCCGCGCAAACACGACCATCTCATCCTGCGCCAAGCTGGCCGCGCACTCGTTTTTGAGGACAAACGCCACTTTGGCCGCGTCCGCCTGCACCAGGGTACCGAGCCGCCTGCCTGGTGGAACTCCCTCGCGCCCAGCGTGCTTTCCAAGGAGTTTACTTACGAGGGCACGTCCAGGTTTCTCCAACGCCGACGCCGCACGCCCGTCAAGGCGGCGCTGCTCATGCAGGAACATTTCCCGGGAGTCGGGAACTGGATGGCGGACGAAATCCTCTGGCGCGCCGGGGTCCACCCGTCCACGCCTGCCGGGGCGCTCGACGAGGCGCAGACCCGTCAGGTCTGGGAACGGGTCCGCTGGGTCAGCCGCACCGCCGTGCGCATCATCAGCGACGACTGGACTTATCCGCCCGACTGGCTTTTCACGCACCGCTGGGAGGCAGGCGGCACCTGTCCGCGTTGCCACACGGCGCTCGACCGGGCAACCGTGGGCGGCCGGACCACTTGCTGGTGTCCGCAATGCCAGCCAGCGATGGCAGCGGCCGGTCCGAAGCCTGCCGCCAAACCGGTCAAACCCACCCCGGCGAAAAAGGTCGTGCCAGCCACCGGCAAACCAAAAAAGACCCGGCGCGTCCAGGCACCTCCCTGAACATCTGCCCCGCTACACGGCCAACTTCAGCCCTTGAAATCGCGCTGGCTGAACGCCACGAGCCCGAGCACGGCGAAGGTCAAATCCAACGCCCCGAGGTACGCCAGGTCCGCGCCGATCTGCCGCCACGGAAGGTGCGGCACGAACACCTGCAACCACGCCGACATGTGCGTCGTCAGGAAGTACGGCTTGTAACTCTCGAAGTACGGGATGTTATGGAAAATAAAGTCGAAGAAAAACAGCGTCAGGGTGACAATCGTCGCCGCGGCGGGCTTCATCTTCAGGCACGAAAACATGAACCCCACGCTCGAAAAACTCAGCAACCCCGCCGCCAGCACGGGCAGCGCGCCCAGGTAACGCGCGGTCCCCGGCCCGAACGGGTACAACGCAAAAACGTGTTCGAACGGGGCCACGGCAAACAGCCCACCCACGCCCCGGTAGAGCGTCCCGACCGCCAGCGCCGACAGCCCGATGAAGATCGCCAGCACGAAAGTGTAAACCACGCACGCCAGGTATTTCAGGAGGCCGATGCGCCAGCGCGACGCGGGCCGGCAGAGGATCATCCGCATCGTGCCTTCTTCGACCTCCTTGGACATCACGTCCCCCGAAACGAGCGCCAGGTACAGCCCGCCGAGCAGGAACACCGTCCACATCACCATCTGCAAGCCCAGCGTCAGGCCCGAGAAATACGACTCGAATCCGTAGCCGTTGCCTTCGATGGCGCGGCGGAACATCTCGCGCGGACCGGGTCGGCTCGCGCCGATGACCACCAGCGTTTCCACGACCAGAAACACCCCGAAGCCGATGGACGTGCGGGGCCGCGCGAAAAGCTTCGTCAGCTCGTGCCGGAATTGCAGGAAAAAGAGCATGGGAATTAGTTCGCAGGCGTGGCAGAAAAATCGGCCATCGTGCGCAGGTAGATTTCCTCCAGGCTCTGGCGGACGGGTTCCACCGCCCGGACCCGGACGCCCGCGTTAACTAACCCAGAGATGAGATCGGCCACGTCGCGGCCCGGCGGCAACGCCACGGTCGGGCGTCCGGCGGCGTCGATGATCTCCCCCTCGTGCGCCGCGACGACCGCGCCCGCCTTCACCCAGTCGTCCACTTCCAGGTGAAAGCGCGCCCGTTGGTCGGCCAGTTCGTCCCAGTGGCCCTGGAAAACCATCCGGCCCCGGTTGAGGATGGCCACGCGTCCGCAGGTTTGCTCCACCTCGCCGAGCAGGTGCGAGGAAAGCACCACCGTCAGCCCGCGCTCGCGGTTGAGCCGCAGGATGAGTGCGCGCATCTCGCGGATGCCCACGGGGTCCAGCCCTTCGGCGGGTTCGTCAAGCAGGATCAGGTCCGGCGCGGGCAGCAGCGCCTGGGCCAGCGCGAGCCGTTGGCGCATCCCGTGGCTGTAGACGCGCACGGGGTCGTCCATGCGTTTTTCCAGCCCGACGAATTGGACCGCCTCCTCCATCTCCGCGCGTGACACGCGGCCAGAGAACGCGGTGATGATCTGCAAATTGCGCCAGCCGCTCAGGTAATCGTAAAACGCCGGGGTCTCGAAGATCGCGCCGACCCGTTGCAGGGCGCGCGAACGGTTGCGCTGCACGGACACGCCGCGCACGAACGCCTCGCCGCCGCTCGGGTGGAGGTGCCCCAGCAGCAAGCCGAAGGCCGTGCTCTTGCCCGCGCCGTTGTGGCCGAGCAGACCGAACACCTCGCCCTGGCCGATTTCCAGCGAAAGCGGTTCGAGCGCGGGCTTGCCCCGGAACGATTTGGAAAGGCGGTCGAGGCGGATCATCGCGGGGGGAGGAAGAAGGTCTCACGCAAAGCCGCAAAGCCGCAAAGGAAGAGAAGAAAAGAAGGTGGACGGAGGGAGGGGAAACGGCTCACGGCGCGGGGGTGGGCGTGCTGGTCACGAAGTTGAAATCCTTGTCCGCGTGGCCGTCGGCGTAGAGGAGGTTGACCTTCGTTGCGGTGTAGGGATGGAAAGCCTGCTTGTCGCTGAGAATCGGGATGAGCGCGGGTCCGCCGTCGAGGTGGAGGAAGTTGAGGGTGGCAACGGCTTGGCCGTTGAGGGCGACGTTCCAGTAGTAGCTCGTGCCCGATTTGGCGGCCAGTCCGGCGGCGTCGGCGGGGCAGGCGAACACGCGGGGATTGGCCGCGTAGGCATCGAGCGAGTTGTCGATGACCGGCAGGTCTTCGTCGAGCGTGGCGCGGCCCGCTTTCAGGGTGGGCATGACCATGTTGTGCTCGCCGAGGTAGAGGTTGAGCGCCGCGCCGAGTTGCCGCAGGTTCGACACGCAGGCGGCGGCGCGCGCGGACTGCACGGTGCGCTGGTATGCCGGCACGCCCACCCCGGTCAACACCGCGACGATGCCCAGGCACACCAGCAGTTCGAGCAGCGTGAATCCTGCCGCCGTTTCGGAGGGCCGCCCGTTCATTCGCGTGAGCCGCCGACGCCTTGCAGATTGCGCTGCATTTGCTCGATGAGCGGCGCGAGGTCGAGCTTCGTGTCGCTGCTGGCGTCCGTGTAGAAAGATTTCAGTCCCTGGTCGATGACGCGCCGGCTCATCCCGTCGTCCGTGCCCGGCGGCGGCCCTTCGCCTGCGTGCTTTTTCATTTCTTCCAGGGCGTGCTCCACGAATGTCTTGCGCTTGGCGGGCTCCATCTGGTTGAAGGCTTCCATCATCTGCCGGAAGTCGGCGGGCAGGGTGGCGGCGAGAAACGCGGCCTGTTCGGCGGGCGTCAGGGCACGGAAAAATTGGCGCGTCACGCCGCTGCGCTGGAGACGCTGGCGTTCGTCGAAGGTCACGTCGTTGAGCTGGTCCTCGACGCGCCGGATCGTTTTGGCGCGGTCCCGGGCTGACCGGGCGTCGAGACGGGTGTGCGCGAGGTAGTCGGTGATGGAAGCCGCGGTCGGCTGAGAGGCATGCAGCCAATGGATCGCTCCGGCGGCGAGCGCCCAGACGCCCGCGAGGACCAGCCCGGTTTTCAGCCAGATATTCACGCTGACGGAGAGCTTAGCACGGCGCGGCGCGAGTGGCGAGCGGGGCGTGGTCCGGGCCGGGCACCATCTCAACGGAGGACGGAGCACACCCAGACCCGTGGGAAAGGAAATCGGGGAACACCAAAGAAGTCAAATTTTGCCATTTTTATGCTTGACCCCGTTGCCGGAACTCCTTATCCCGGGGGCTTGGTTTTCAGAACCGTTCTTTTAAGAACCGTTCTTAAAAGCAGATCATCGCAAAACACTCAGTCATAGCATATGTTGCAAATCAATTCATCCCATTCCATCCGTAAATTCCTGACCGTGGCAGCCCTGGCTGTCGCGACAGCCACGGCGGCCCATGCCACGACCATCACGTTCGACGACGGACTCGTGACGGCGGGCAGCGTGCTCTCTAACCAGTACGCCGGTCTCGGCGTGACCTTCGCCCCCGGCGGCGGCTCCACGCCCGGCGTGATCGCACCCACCTTCAGAGCGGGAGCGTTCGCCCCGAACACCGACATGTCCATCGGCGCTTTGTCGACGAGTGCCAGCGTCGGGGCCCCGTTGAGCGGGTTGATCCTGCACACTTCCCCCGGCTGGGCTGCTGAAACCGCCAATCCGGTCTTCACGATGACTTTCTCGCTGGCGATCACCACGTTGAGCATGGATTTCGGCGGGAACAGCAGCACGCAACCCAGCATTTTTGCGGTGAACCCGGCCACGGGCGTTGCCGTCACCGTCGCCAGTTCGCTTGCCACCACCGTGAACGGCACGCTGACTGCGGTCGGGCTGCCTACCGGCACCCAGACCGTGATCGTCCTCCCGGGGAGCTACAACGACTACGTGGCGGTCGATAACATCGTGTTTACCGCCGTGCCCGAGCCCTCGACGGTGGCGGCCTCGGTGCTGGGCCTCGGCGCGTTGGGCCTGGTGGTCCGCCGCCAACGCCGCGCGACGGCCTGAGCACTGGATCCATCTCGACGCACGTCCGTTTCAACGCACTGCCCCGGAGGCTATCCTCCGGGGCTTTTTGTTTGGGTGGATGGCGGCCTCCGGGCGCCATTGGGGAAAACGCATCCTACCGAATGGCGCCCGGAGGCCGCCATCCACCTTATTGCCTTTTCATCCGGGCGCGCTCTTCGTATATTTGTTTCCCCCGCCGTTGCGTTTCCCATGACCCATCCCGATCCCATTCCTGCTCCCCGCGCTCATTCCGCCGCCATGCTCGACGGCCCCGCGCGCGCCGCCAGCCGCGCCATGCTCCACGCCGTCGGCTTCAGAAAGGAGGATTTCGCCAAGTCGCAGATCGGCATCGCCTCTACCTGGAGCCAGGTCACGCCCTGCAACCTGCACATCGACGGCCTGGCCCGCGAGGCCGCCGCCGGGGCCGACGCCGCCGGGGGCAAGGCGCTCATCTTCAATACCATCACCATTTCCGACGGCATCTCGATGGGCACCGAGGGCATGAAATATTCGCTCGTCTCGCGCGAGGTCATCGCGGATTCGGTGGAAACCGTCGCGGCCTGCGAGGGGTTCGACGGTCTGGTGGCCATCGGCGGCTGCGACAAGAACATGCCCGGCTGCCTGATCGCCCTGGCCCGGCTCAACCGCCCCGCCGTGTTCGTCTACGGCGGCACGATCCTGCCCGGCTGCCTGCGCGGGAAGGACCTCGACATCGTCAGCGTCTTCGAGGCCGTGGGCCAGCACGCCGCCGGGACCATCACCGACCACCAGCTCGGCGAGATCGAAGCCTGCGCCATCCCCGGCCCCGGCAGCTGCGGCGGCATGTACACCGCCAACACCATGGCCAGCGCCATCGAAGCCCTCGGCATGAGCCTGCCCAATTCCTCCGCGCAGAACGCCGTTTCCGAGGACAAAAAACACGACTGCCGCGCCGCCGGGGCCGCCGTGCTCCACCTGATCGCGCGCGGCATCAAACCCCGCGACATCATGACCCGCCGGGCGTTTGAAAACGCCATCACGGTCGTGACCGCGCTCGGCGGTTCGACCAACGCTGTGCTGCACCTGCTCGCCATGGCCCACGCGGCGGACGTGCCGCTCCAACTCGACGATTTCACCGCCGTCGGCTCGCAGTGCCCCGTGCTGGCCGACCTCAAGCCCAGCGGCAAGCACGTCATGGCCGAACTCGTCGCCATCGGCGGGCTGCTGCCGCTCATGAAAATGCTGCTCGACCGGGGGTTGCTGCATGGCGGCTGCCTGACCGTCACCGGCCAGACCCTGGCCGAAAATCTGGCCGACGTGAAACCGTACCTGCCCGGCCAGACGGTCATCCGGTCGTTCGACGACCCGATCAAGCCCGATGGCCATCTGGTCATCCTGTACGGCAACCTCGCCCCGGCGGGCGCGGTCGCCAAGATCACCGGCAAGGAAGGGATGAAATTTACCGGCACGGCGCGCGTCTTCGAGGGCGAGGAACCGGCGCTTCAGCGCATTCTCGACGGCACGATTGTGGCGGGCGACGTGATCGTCATCCGGCGCGAGGGGCCGCGCGGCGGACCCGGGATGCGCGAGATGTTGTCGCCGACCTCGGCCATCATGGGGCGCGGCCTGGGCAAGGAAGTCGCGCTCATCACGGACGGTCGTTTTTCCGGCGGCAGCCACGGCTTCGTGGTGGGCCACATCACGCCGGAAGCCTACGAGGGCGGGCCGCTGGCCATCGTGCAGGACGGCGACACGATCACCATCGACGCCCAGGCGCGCCGGATCGACCTCGAACTGCCCGCCGACGAAATTGCCGCACGCCTCGCCGCCTGGACGCAGCCGCCGCCGCGCTACACCCGGGGCGTGCTGGCGAAATACGCGCGCGTCGTCCAACCGGCCTCGGTCGGGGCGGTGACGGATTGAGCAAGAGGGAAGGGGCCACGCGATGTTCGACGAAGACGAGGAGGAATATCGCGTGGTGATCGGTTGGCGCGCCCTGACATACAGCGAGCGCGGCGAATCCTTCAAAATTTACATCGATCCGCCCGTTGCGCGCGGCAAGCCGTTCACTTTTTACCTCCCCGGCCCGGACCGCTGGCGCGAGGTGTTCCCCGAGTGGGCAGCCGACCGCCGGGACGAGATCGTCACGCGGATCAAGGAAGAGTGTGCGCATTTCCACGCCGAATGGGTGGAGGGGTAAACCCAGGCTTGGTTTTAGATCAACTCCTCCGATGTCCACGAGGGGCGTCGGGTCTTCGTACCTTCTCGACATCTTTCACGGAGCGCGTATTTTGCCGGTCATGAGCTTGGCCTTGCAATATCTCACCGACGCGCATGGCGACCGCACGGCGGTGGTTCTGCCGATCAGCGACTACGAAAAGCTGCTGGAGGATCTCGATGACCTCGCTGTCATCGCCGAACGCCGGGACGAGCCCATCCTTTCTCACGAAGAATTTCTGGCGGATCTGAAGAGCGATGGCACTCTTTAACATCCGGTGGCGCAGTTCTACCCGGAAAGACATCCGCGGATTGCCTCGGCACGAAGTAGCCCGCATCATTGCCGCCGTAGCCCAACTCGCCGACGAACCGTTCCCGCACGGCTCCCAGAAACTGGCCGGGTCAGAACGGACGTACCGGCTGCGTGTCGGCGACTATCGCGTAATTTATGAGGTGTCCAGCGACACCCACGTGATCGAAGTGCAACGGGTCAGGCACCGCAAAGATGTCTACCGCGACTGAACCTGCCACCGCCTGCCCTGCGATGAACACCCCTCCGCCCCTGATCCCCGGCCGCCGCCCGCCCAACTTCAAGGTCCTGGGCTGGCTGCTCATCGTCCTCGGTCTGTTCCTGAGCGTGTTCATGGGCTGGATCACCCATTTCATGGTCGGCGTGGTCAACGCGCCGACCGAGCCCGGCAGCCTCCCGCACTGGACCGGCAGCCACGAAATTACCGTCCGCATGTTCTGGCTGTTCGGCACGGTGATCCTCTTCGGGGTGGTGTCGTTTGCCAACGGCATCTGGTGCCTGCGCCACCGCGCTTTCCAGCCGGTCTTGCGCCTCCTGATGCTGCTCCTGGGCGTGGCGTTGTTCGTCGGCGCGTGGGTCGTGTCGCAAACTCCGAAGTAACCAGCGGTCAGCCTTCCGGTTGCGCTTCCACCTCGGCCTCGACGTCCGCGATTTCGAAGACGCCTCCCGGCTCGCCGGTCATTTCCGGCGCGACGACCTCTTCCTCGTCCGCCGTGCTCTCGAAGTGCAGCGCCTTGAGCATTTCGTGGATGTCGTGGCGTTCCATCCCGGCGGTGGCCATCGCCCCCATTTCCCAACACGCGAACACGCTGGCTTCCTCGTGCGGCAGCAGCCAGTATTCGCGCTGCCCGCCGATGTGCTTGTAAACGGCGTAGGCCATGACCCCCGCCGCGCACGCCTCGTGCCCGGTCTTGAGCGGCTGGCCGACGTGGATATCCTGCCGCACGAGCGTTTCCTTGAGCAAATCCAGGCACTGCTCCCCGTCGATGGACGAGGATGCCGGCTCCAGCAGCGACAACTGCAAGCTGCCCGATTTGCTGGACAAACAATGCCGCCGAAACGTGTGGGGAGCGACGCCCGCGACCTGATACCAGCCGCGCGGCAACTGCATGTTGAGAGAGTGATGTTCCATAAGGGGGGAAGAACAGCTCGTCCGAGTCTGGGGTGAAAGTGAACCTGACCCGAGTTTTATCAGCCCCACCCGCAAAAGAGAAGGGTTTTCTGCCCATCGGCCCGACAAAACCTTTCTATTGGACAGCGCCGCCGAGCCTTCCTAGATTCCGCTACACGCCCGGCCTCCACCTTGCGCCGCGCCGGACCCCAGGGAATCTCCATCATGAATCGACGCTCTTTCCTTCGCACCACTGGTCTCGCCACCGGCTCGCTGCTGCTCCCCGTCTGGGGCCGCCCCGTTGCCGCCTTCGGCGAAACCGCTCCCCTGCCCGCTGCCGACAGGAAGAAACTCGCCGACGCCGCCCTCAACGCCGCCACCAAAAAAGGTGCCACCTACGCCGACGTGCGCATCGGCCGCTACCTCAACCAATACGTCGTCACCCGCGAGGACCGGGTTGAAAACATCGTCAACACCGAGAGCTACGGCGCGGGGGTGCGCGTCATCGCCGACGGCGCATGGGGCTTCTTCGCCACCGACAACCTGACGCCCGAGTCCATCGCCCGTGCGGCGGAGGAAGCCGTCGCCATCGCCAAAGCCGACGCCAAATTGCAGGAAACCCCCGTCGAACTCGCCCCGCAAAAGGGCGTCGGCGAGGTGAACTGGCGCACGCCGCTCGAGAAGAACGCCTTCGAGGTGCCCATCAAGGAAAAGACCGACTTGCTGCTCACCGTCAACGCGGCGGCCATGAAGAACGGCGCGAGTTTCGTCAACTCCAACCTGTTCCAGGTCAACGAGCAGAAATATTTCGCCAGCACCGACGGCAGCTACATCGACCAGGACGTGCATCGCATCTGGCCGGTGTTCGGCGTCACCGCCATCGACCCCAAGACCGGCAAGTTCCAGCAGCGGCGTGCGCTCAGCACTCCCTGCGGACGCGGCTATGAGTACCTCGACGCCAAACCCGAGGGCAAACTCCCCGGGGTCGCCACGCGCTACACGTCGAGCTACGACATGATCGCCGACGCCACGGACGCCGCCAAACAGGTGCGTGAAAAGCTCGCCGCGAAGAGCGTCGAAGCCGGGCAGTACGACCTCGTGCTCGACCCGAGCCACCTGTGGCTGACCATCCACGAGAGCGTCGGCCACGCCACGGAACTGGATCGCGTGCTCGGCTACGAGGCCAACTTCGCGGGCACCAGCTTCGCCACGCTCGACAAGTGGGAATCCAAGACTTTCAAGTACGGCAGCCCGCAGGTCCACATCGTCGCCGACAAGACGCAGCCCGGCAGCCTCGGCGCGGTCGGCTACGACGACGAGGGCGTGCCCTGCGGCCAGTGGGACCTCATCAAGGACGGCGTCCTGGTCAACTACCAGAAGACGCGCGACCAGGCGCACATCGTCGGCCAGAAATCCAGCGACGGCTGCTCGTATTCGGACAACTGGAACGACGTGCAGTTCCAGCGGATGCCCAACGTCTCGCTCCGGCCCGGGCCCGACCCGAAACTGACCACCGCCGAGATGATCAAGGGGGTCGAGCGCGGCATCTACATCGTGGGCGACGGCTCGTTTTCCATCGACCAGCAACGCTACAACTTCCAGTTCGGCGGCCAGCTCTTCTACGAGATCAAGGACGGCGCCATCGTCGGGATGCTGCGCGACGTGGCCTACCAGTCGAACACGCAGGAGTTCTGGAACTCGTGCGTGGCGGTCTGCGGCGAGAGCGACTACGCGCTCGGCGGTTCGTTCTTCGACGGCAAGGGCCAGCCGGAGCAGGTCAGCGCCGTTTCGCACGGTGCTTCCACCGCCCGGTTCAACAAGGTCAAGGTGCTCAACACCGCACGCAAAATCTGACCCGCCGCTCCGCCCTCCGCCTTCCGCCTTCTGACTTTTAACTTTTCTTCCTATGCTCAGCGAATCCGACGCCCAGGCCATCCTCAAAAAAGTGCTCGGCTTTTCCAAGGCCGACGAAGCCGAAGCGACGCTCACCGGCTCGCGCAAGGGCAACCTGCGCTTTGCCCGCAACGCCGTCTCCACCAGCGGCGGCGCGGACGAACAGAGCCTGGTCGTCCAGGCCAGCTTCGGCAAGAAAACGGGCGTGGCGACCATCAACGAATTTGACGATGCCTCGCTCGAAAAAGTCGTGCGCCGCGCCGAGGAACTCGCCCGCATCGCGCCCGAAAACCCGGAGTACGTCCCGTTTCTCGGCGCGCAGAAGTACCCGCAGCCGGCGGCGTTTTTCGAGTCCACGGCGGGCATCGGCCCCGACTGGCGCGCCCGGGCGTCGGCCACGAGCATCGACCTGTGCAAGGAACACCGGCTCGCCGCCGCCGGGTACCTGGAGCACGACGCCAGCTTCACCGCCGTCGCCAACACCAGGGGGCTGACCGGCTACCAGCGCGACACGGGCTGCGATTTTTCCGTGACCGTCCGCACGCCGGACGGCAAGGGCTCGGGCTACGGCGTGGCGGATTTCAACGATGCCGACAAGCTCGACACCGGCGCGGTCTCGCGGGTGGCGATCCAGAAGGCGCTCGGTTCGGCGGAAACCCGCTCCATCGAGCCGGGCAAATACACGGTCATCCTGGAACCGGCGGCCAGCGTGGACCTCATCAGCCACATGGTCAGCCAGATGGACGCGCGCCTGGCCGATGAGGGCCGCTCTTTTCTGACCAAAGCCGGTGGCGGCACCCGCCTCGGCGAGAAACTCGTGGACGAACGCGTGCATCTGTACTCCGACCCGCTGAACGCGGAGATCCCCGGCACCCCCTGGGCGCCCGACAACCGCCCGCGCCGGCGCGTGGACTGGATCAAGGATGGCGTGGTGGCCAACCTCGCCTACTCCCGCTACTGGGCGCAAAACAAAGGGGTGGCCGACGACCAAGCGGTCCCCGGCATCGGCAACGGGTTTCGCGGCTCGCGCAACGTCGGTGGTTTTGAAGGCGCGCCGGGCGTCATCATGGACGGCGGCACCGCCAGCCTCGAAGAACTCATCAAAGGGGTGAAGCGCGGGGTGCTGGTGACCCGGATGTGGTACATCCGCGAGGTCGATCCGCAGACGATCCTCTACACCGGCCTGACGCGCGACGGCACGTTTTACGTCGAGGACGGCGAGATCAAATACGCGATCAAGAATTTCCGGTTCAACGAGAGCCCGGTCATCATGCTCAACAACATCGAAGCGTTGGGCAAACCCGTGCGCGCCAACGGCTGCCTGGTGCCACCGATGGTCGTGCGCGATTTCACGTTCTCCAGCCTTTCGGACGCGGTGTGAGTCGGCACGCGACCGTGCTCGGTGTCCTGCCGGTGTTGCGGCGGCACATCGCGGAGCGCACGCCGCTTTCGATGGTTCGCCTCGGCGACGGCGAGGGCCGCCTGCTCGGGTTCCCGGAGATCGTCGATAAAGCGGAACTCGACGTTTCCCTGCAAATCTGGTTCGGGCATACAAATTTCCATCCCGCTGACCTCGCCGCGCTCTCCTTGGAACTGCGCGCCGCCACCCGTGCGGCGGACATCGTCGGCCTGCCTCGCGCCTCGCAGGCCGGACAACCGGAGTACCGCCCGGTTTTCGACGCGCTCGACCGTTTCGACCTGCTCCCGCACGCGCCGTTGCTCACCGACGCCGCCATCCACCGCTACCTGCAAATCGGCCTCTTCTACCGCGCGCTGCTCGACCGATTGCCCTTCTGCGGGTTGGTGACGTGCCGCCACCTCGCGCCGGAGGTGACGCGCGTTTTCCGCATCGGCCACGTCGAACAATACCTCATCCCCGGCGAGGCGCGGCACCCCGGCCCGATGCCGGGCGAGCATTTTCCAACGCGCTTCCACGAACTCCGCGACACCCTCGCCGTGCCTTTTCCCGGCGCGGTGTTCCTCGTCGGAGCGGGCGCGCCGGGCAAGATCTACTGCCACTGGATCAAGCAACGCGGCGGCATCGCGCTGGACATCGGCAGCCTGTGCGACGCCTGGGCCGACGTGGGCCGCCTGCGCAAGCCCTGCCACCGTTTGCAGATGTACGAGCAAACCCCGCCGCTCAGTCTCGAAAATGCCGTGCGCCACTACAACCGCATGATCACGCAAGACGGTCTACGCATCGACCCGCTGCCGGTCACCGGATCGCTTGACTCTTAGGGAACATTTCCATACCATCCGGCATGGTTCATTCGTTTGCGCAGGTCACCGCGGATGCTTTGGCTCTGGCCCTTCCCGTCGAGGAGCGTGAACAACTCGTTGACCGGTTGCTGGAAAGCATGGACGCCGACGGGGAAGCTCCGATCAGCGAAGCATGGGCGGCGGAGATCGAGCGGCGCATTCAGGAAATTGACGACGGCGTCGAGACGTTCCCCGCCGAAGAAGTTTTTGCAGAATTGCGTGAAGAGTTGCGTCGAAAAAGCGCGTGAAGCCATCGCGTTTTCATGGATCGGCGCGACGCGAATTGCGCGAAGCCGTATTATTTTATGATGCCCGGCAGCCCATCCTGGGCGAACTCTATATCGTTGCCGTCACGCCTCGAAGTCGTGAACCTGGCTATTGGATGAACCGGCTCGGCGGCGAGGAATGATGAGCCTCGCCGATTTTACTTTCCACCGGCTGCAATACGAATCCGGCGACTGGGACGTGGTGGACCAGCGGATGCCCTCCAACCTGCTCGACTCCCTGGTGGCCTACACCACGATCCGCGTCGATCCGCGCGAGGCCGTCGTTCCGCTCGGCAGCAAGGAAGTGCTCGACGCGCCGTTCGTCTACCTGAGCGGCCACAAACTCGTGCAGTTCACCGACCGCGAGCGCGCCAACTTCGACGCCTACGTCCGCCACGGTGGCTTCGTCTTCGCCGACGACTGCAACCACGACATCGACGGCCTGTTCGCCAAATCGTTCGAGGCGCAGATGGCCGCGATTTTCGGCCCGGACGCCCTCGGGAAAATCCCCAACGACCATCCGGTTTACCACGCCTTCTTCCCCTTCGACAAAGGTCCTCCGACCACCAGCTTCGAACTCAACGGCTGGGGCGACGACCTCGTGCACGACTACCTGCGCGGCATCGAAATCGACGGTCGCCTCGCCGTCCTCTACAGCAACAAGGACTACGGCTGCGAGTGGGACTACGATTTCCGCAACAAACGTTTTCTCGCCGAGGACAACACCCGGTTCGGCGTCAATATCATCGTCCACGCCATGACGGCTTGACGCTCCGCCCGTGCGGACACGAAAGGGAACCCGGGGAACTGCCAACATGACGAACACGCCGACCGCCCATCTGACCGAAGCCCAGGTCCACGCCTTGCTCGAAAAAATCCCGCGGCTGCGCCAGGAGATCGGCAAGGCGATCATCGGCCAGCAAACCGTCGTGGAGGAACTGCTCACCGCCTTTCTGGCGGGCGGGCATTGCCTGCTCGAAGGGCTGCCCGGCCTCGGCAAAACCCTGCTCATCCGCACGCTGGCGCAGGCCGTGGACCTCGTCTTTCACCGCATCCAGTTCACGCCCGACCTGATGCCCGGCGACATCATCGGCACCGAGGTCCTGGAAGAGGACCACGCCACCGGCAAGCGTTTCTTCCGGTTCAACAAAGGGCCGCTCTTCGGGCAGATCGTCCTGGCCGACGAGATCAACCGCACCCCGCCCAAGACCCAGAGCGCGCTGCTCGAAGCCATGCAGGAAAGCAGCGTCACCTACGGCGGCCAGACCTACGATCTGGAACGTCCGTTTTTCGTCCTCGCCACGCAAAACCCCATCGAGCAGGCCGGCACCTACCCGCTGCCCGAAGCCCAACTCGACCGCTTCCTCCTCTATCTGCGGATCGGTTACCCCACGGAAGCCGACGAGTATGCCATGCTCGCGCAGACCACCGGCAAGGCGTCCGCCCCGGTCACGCCCGTCATGAGCGCCGAAGACGTGCGCCAGCTCCAGGCGCTCGCCCGGGAGGTGGCCGTGAGCGATGATTTGCTGCGTTACGTCGCGCGGTTGGTCCGCGCCACGCGGGACAAGTCGCTGCCTTATATAGAGAAATGGGTGCGCTGGGGGGCGGGTCCCCGGGCGGGCCAATCGCTGCTCCTCGCGTCGAAAGCGCGCGCTTTGCTGGCGGGCCGCTTCGCCGTGACGCTGGAAGACCTGCGCGCCCTCGCCGCCCCGGTGCTGCGGCATCGGATTCTTCTCAATTTTGAGGCTGAGAGTGAAAAAATCATGCCAGACGACGTGGCAAAGGAACTTTTTCGAATCGTTCCAGCGCCCCGTGGTCCGCTCAGGAGTTAATCTATAGAGTAGCCAAAATGATTATTTTACCACGCCGCTCTGCTCCGAGGTGAACCGTCCAAAGAAATGCATTTTTACACAAGTGGTTTTCCTTCAATGACTTATTACGATAAACAGCCGACGCAACACAGAGAAATTTCTCCTTTTTAGATCGAAGGACCCTGTTGAGATTCACTGCTTGGTAAGATTTATCTTTACTTCACGGGCAAATCATTTAAAAAGGCCCTACGTCAGACGAACCTTCTCTGTCAAGCAGGTAACGCGCCATCTTGAACCATCCTCCAAATGATCACCAAAACTTTCATATTCACTCTTTTTGCCCTTGCTACCTGTGCGACTGCTCAGGCGACCCGGGTCATTGATAACGTCAGTTCAGCTAGTCTGACCGGTTACACTGCCGGCAGCAGCGTTGGCGTATCGTTCGTCACCGGTAGCACTGCCGTGTCGGTTGACGACGTGGTGTTCCCGCAGATCTACCAGGCGACTCCCGACGCGTCTTCTCCGAAGGTGAACAGTTTCTCCGGTACCGAGACGTTCAGCCTTTACACGAACAATCCGGCGACCAACAGTCCTCTCGTGGCGTCGCCGATCACGTTTACGTTGGACAACAACACGGCCCTTGCGTCCGGCGCGGCCGGTTTCGGTCAAACGACCGCGATCCCCAGTGCCGCCATGGTGCTCACGCCTCTCACTCGTTATTGGTTGGTCCTCACGGATGTGTCCACGGTCTATTGGGATTACACTTCATCCAGTGCTTATAACTCGGCGCTCGGCGTGACGCTCCCGACCACCAATACGTCTTACAAGACGAGCGGCGGCACGACGACTTTCTTCAGCCTCGCCTCCGGCCCGCAGCAGTTCGTGCTGGACGCCACCGCGGTGCCCGAACCGTCCTCGGTCGTGCTGCTGACGTTGGCGGGTGCCGCTGCGTTCCTGCTGGCTCTTCGCGCTCGTTCGGCCAAGGTTGCTTGATCTAAACTGATTCGCAGCGATCCAGCCCCGACGGAACTCCAGGTTCTATCGGGGCTGCTTCTTTTTTGGCCCGCCCCATTCCGAAGCGGTGTTCTTTTCGATCATCGCTAGAGCGTATCCAGATTGGATCGGCCGCGTAGTCCTTGCCAAGCTCTGTCATCCTGAGCGGAGAAGGTTCCGGGGTGGATGGCGACCTCCGGGCGCTATGAGAACCCACTGCCGCCGCCGCCGCTCCCTCGCTTTCCGGGGCCGCCAGGGGGCGAGTAGCATGCATGGCGCCCGGAGGTCGCCGACCACCCTGACCCCCTGTCTACCGAGATGTTTGCTCGCGCATCCTCAGGTGCTGCCAGAGGCATACAGGAGAAATCGCAGTCCGACCCTGTAATTACATGGGTTCCAAGTGGGCGTAGTGGTGTATTTTTAACAACCGCGCCCGCCAAACGAGCCCACCATCACCTTCACTGGAACATGATGATTTAAGTTGATGCGATTGAACGAATTACCCTATTTTGCGAGGGTAAAGACAGTTTTTGCCGTGGTTGCTGCAACGGTGTAGACGTTAAAAAGTACGAGGCTTTGGATAATAATTCTTTCCTTTGTCGGGAAAAAATCGTAAAAGAGCATCTGTCGTCAAACCCTCGCTTCCGCGCAGATTACGTGCCACATAATTTATTCACGATATGTTGATCAAAAACTTTGTTCTTTCCTTGTTCGTCGTAGCTGCTTGCGCCACCGCGCGAGGCCAAGCCGCCTACGACAATTTGAGCGTCAATCCGATCTACGGTTTGTCGACGGGAACCTCCGTGGGCGAATCGTTCATCACCGGCGGTTCGCTGCTGACTCTGAACAACGTCGTGTTCCCGCAGATTGCCGGAACGCCCGGTAACCTGGTCGATGGCTACACGGCAGGCGAGACGTTTGGCTTGTACTTCAATAGCACGGTGACGGCCGCCGACGGCACGGTTCACGCCGGACCGGGCCTGGCGGTGCCAGGGGCGATTTTTACCCTGTCGCACTACCAATACCCGACTTCGAACGTGCTGTTTCAATCGGGTTTGACCACCGCGAGCACGGTCGCTCCGGTCGTCTTGACTGCGGGCACCCGCTACTGGCTGGTCCTGAGTTCCCCGAGCGGCTCGACGGTCGTCAACTGGAACTACGCCAACTACGACACCGCGAACCCCGACTATTACAAATTCACCTCAACCGGTGGCGTGGGTCTGCCCGCGACCGATACGTCGTATGAGTTGAACAGCCCGACCACCGCTGGTTACTCGTTCTACGATTACACCGACGGTCCGCAGTCCCTGATCATCAACGCGGTGCCCGAGCCCTCGTCGTTCTGCCTGCTAGGCCTTGCCGGGGCGGGTGCCTTCCTGCTGGCGTGCCGCGCGCGCTCGGCGAAGGTGGCCTGATACGCCCGGTCAGCCACGCCAAACGCGGCGGGAGTGGGAACGGCGGGCAGCGGCAGGCGCCACAAGGTGTCGGCACTCGCGGGCATCGTCGGTCGTGGCAGCAGCCGGGCTCCCGCCGCCGCCAACCGGGGGAGGTGCGGCGGGCGTCAACCGCGAGCCGACCGGGCAGACGTTAGGCAAAAGTGCGGCGGGGCAAGATCGGTTCTCATCCGTGCGTTCGGGTTCCGCCTCCATGGCAGCCTCACCAGGATCGCTTCGGGCTGGTGGCACGGATGCCACGGCTAACGCGCCACCGGCGAGCGGCCAGCCAGCGTTTCGTGCGCTGACTGCCAGCGCCCCTCAGGCCCCGCTCATCCAGGCTGGCGACGGCAACTTCGACGGCATGACCTACGGCGGCGCGGGCACGGATCTGTCGCGCGAAATGCGCGTCGGATACTCGTTGGGAGGCCAAGCCGAGGTCGGGACGGATTACATCACCTCCAATGGACAATCGGGTGATGCAACCATTGCCATTCCCGCCGGGAGTGCCCGCGTCAAACTCAAGCTCAAGGCCGTTGACGACGGGACCCGGAAAGGCAGCCGTTCACTGGAAATTAACCTCAATCCTAGCAGCAACGGCGATTATGTGGTCGGCGATGTCACGAAGTTGGAACTGCACCTGATCGACAACGGTTAGGTTCTGTCTGACGGATCATCAAGGAGACGTAGGCAGCGGCGGATCATGGCCAGCTTGACGGTGGCCAGAGGGAGTTGGCGTAGTGACGTGTTCGTCTACCATCCCGATGGAACCATCGACATCGATGGGTGCCCCAAGACGGTGTTCCCGCCGACCGATCTTCGCTCAGTAGCCGTACAAATAGAACGTGCTCCCTGCCGCGATATTACCTGTGACGGACAACAAGGTGAGGGAAGTAACGACCATGCCGGTTCGCGCTCCGATCTTGATAGGTAGACTCGACGAGCTAGCGGCGCTGCTGAGACTGCCTATGCGTGTGGGGGCCATCCATTGCGCTGCGTTGTTGATCAGGACCGGTTGACCTATGTAAGCGGAACTAGCAGTCACGGCGCTGACCGCCTTGGATGCATTTGGCGTTGTTGAACCAAGCGAGATCGCCGTGTCATTTTGAGCTGAGAATGGTGCGGATGGATCGTTCAGCAAGCCGACGCATAGCCCCGGGTTCGAGGTCTCTTGGCCTGAGTAAACAGTGCCACTCATCGTGTATATGTAATTGCGGACGTAGTGACTGACGACCGCATCGCCGTTTACTTGGGCGACGAGCACGCTCTGCGAAGAGCTACCTTTGCAATCGCTCAACAAATGTAAATGATGGAACCCCGGTGGGACAGTGAAGGAAACACTGGGTGCGTCCTGGTCGAGTTCATAAAAGTCAACGAGCCGTTCGCCACCGGAAGCTGCGAGGCTACTGAAGTAATTTGTCCCATCGGAAGTGATGACCGCTTGGGTCCGGGGAGGCAAAGAGATACTTGTTTGACCGTCAATCGTGCAACCCTGAGGAGCTTGCAGCGTCATGGGTACAATTCCCGTATTGCTGGCGAGAAAATACCACCCGTTGACGAACGCCGTGCCTGAAGGCGCGCCAAGGGTCAGTTGCATGGGCGTCGCCGAATTGTAAACCTGTCTCGTGCCGCGGTCGGAATCCTGCAAAGTGTAATTTGCACTTTTCTTGATCGTTGGCTGGGATTGGAAACTGGCTGCGGTGATGCCCGTGATCTGGCTCGCCGGAATATCGGTCAAGCCCGCGCCCGATCCGTAAAATGTGGTCGCTGTCACGTTGCTGGCCGTCATCTTTGTAAAGATCGCAGAATAGGCATTCACCTTTTGGTAGTAGGAACCCCGACCAAATGCCGGGTTGTAAAGTACCGCGCGGGGAATGCCAGCACCGTCAATCGGAATACTATTATCGACGATACCGGTCAGAATGGCGGTCGGGCTCTGCGACATCGATGCAACGGCAAGATCGTCACCTTGCCCATCAATCCGAACGAGAGCGGAACCGTCAGGAGGATTGGCCCCGGGATTGGGATTGGCGTGGAGATTTTGAATGATCCCGCCGAAACAATTGTGCATCCACACACTCAACGGCGAGGATTCAGTGGCGATTCCGCCCACTGAAAACCCGTTCAGATCGTGGATCCAGACTGCCGGGTAGGGCAGTTTCGAAACCGGATCGAAGAGGGTCGTGCTACCGGAATTTACGTGTTCAATGTCGAGGTAGCCAGTCGTGATCTCCGCTCCTCCGGTACCCGTCAACTCCAAGCCGGGGCCACGACACCCCCCACCGGTAGCCAACCGGTCTAAATACACGCCTTTGGCGTCGACTTTGAACGGTTGCAGCGTCCCTTCCGCCGTACAATCGAGCATGTAACCGCCGTTGCTCCCGACGTAGTAAATACCGCAACTCCCTGCGTTCCCGCTGGTCGAGCCAACCACGCTGATTCCCCAGACCCCTGTATAAAAGTTCTCATTGGGACATAGGTTGGATTGGTTGTTGTAAAGATAGCGAATGACCCACAGAGGGTTCGAAGCACTCTTGGCAATATTGGGTAGAAATCCGACGACCGAGTACGGCGAGCCGTCACCAAATACGCGCATGTAAGCAGACACGAGAATTTCGCCGCTGACGACGTATTGGCCTGTCGGGAAGTAGAGTTGGCCGATGCGTGTGTGTCCCGATCCGCCGGCGCCGGGAGATTGGGTCTGGTCATTTGGAACGTAGATGGCCAACGCCTTGATGGCATTGTTGACTGCTGCCAGGCTATCGTCCGCCGCCGTCGCGGTGTAGACACTCGGTACGGCGATGGCCCCCCAGGACCGGACGTTCGCGGTGACTCCGTCCCAAACCAGTAACCAACGGCCAGTGCTCGGAGCCGGGGATGGTGCGACCACCGCGCCACCGTCGGGCGAGGCAGACGAACCACCGTCCCAGCGATAGGTCTGCGTCGCGTTGTCTCCGAGTCGATAGTACCCACGCAGTTGGACTTCGTAGCCCTTGGTCGCCGGGGGAGGCAAGGCCCGCATGGCGGCCATGGTGTCAACGACGACTTGTTGGGCGTGCAGAGGGACGGAGATGATAAACACCAATACAGCGAGGAGATTTTTCATGGGACCAACTACACGGCTGGGCCGCGCAGATAATGGGCAAACGGAGGGTTGACGATGGTACGTGACGGTCCGAAGACCAATTTCCATGGAATCACGAAGATCATGACGGTCGGAAAGCTCGTTGATTCGGTCGCCGGTAACCCGACCGTTGACAGAATGACCGGGCTCATTGCAACCTAGCAGCTAGCGAGCCCAAACCGGAAAAATGAGGAATTTGTACCATTCATCTGGCCAGCAAATTCTCCGCGTGTGCGTCTCGAGCGAATTTGCCCCGCTGCAAATGCGCAGGATCAGATGGGGAAGGCGGAGGGCAAACCAGTGGGCTGAGCGACCGGGATTGGACGCCGACTTCCATCGTCGCTTATCGACCATTTTTTATCTGGCCGTCGTTCGTGTCTCTGTCGGCATCGAATCACGTTCACTGCTTGTGGACGCTCCGGCCGGATGTTTTCCATCATTGGTGGCCAGAGCATCCTGAAAGAAGGGGCTTACCCCAGAGAAAAGGCGCGGGTGTAAGGACTCATGAATGGGCGTCCGAAACGTCCGGACTCAGCGCCATGACTGAAGACGCCATCGTCCCCGTTCGAAAACGGGCCGACGTTTTCCCATAAGGACTTGGAAAAGTCCGCCCGAAACGTCTGGAAACCGACAGCGGGTGGGCTCTGGCTCACCAAGAAATACCTCGAGCGACCGTCTGACTCCGCCCTACGCGTCGATTGCCATCTGCATGACACTCTGAAATCGGCGAGCACGTGCGCCGCGTGGGAATGGCCGCCGCGTGGGTAAGACATCCATGTACGGCTCCATGGCCACACGAGCAGAACGATGGTCTGCCGCGGTGTCCGTGCTGCGTGGCAACAAACCACGAGCGACCTGGAACAACGGCTGGAGGTAGCGGCAAACGGTGGTGTTTTGACTCATGACTTTGATTCCCTCGAGGTGAGCCGCGCATCCCCATGACCCGCGGGCTTCTATGAACAGACCATTGGTTTGTTAAGCAACGGTCAGAAGGCGGGCGGAAAATTGTAAAGAACGCGTAAAATCTGGAGCAAAGTTCTTTCAACGTCAGTCGTTCCTGCGACGAATCCACCTTGCCCAAATCTCTCGGGAAATCTGCAAGCTTACGTCTGGCTGTAGCCTTGTCGGTAGTTTCAAGGCTCCTGCGGATTTACTTGTCTTTTTGCTTGGTCAGGGCATAGTAAACACCGTTCGTGGAGAGGCGATAGAGACGATGCACGTCGGGCACCTTCGCAAATGTTCCCCGGCCACCCGGAGCGGTTGTGTTCTTCACCGTACCTATAGCCTGCGGGTGACTACGAAGGGCTACAATGGGTTTTTAACTCGTTGTGCATTTCTCGTATATCTCTTTGCGATCAGTGATTTAGGGCGGTTAGCTCAGCGGTAGAGCGGCTCGTTTACACCGAGTTGGTCGGGGGTTCGAATCCCTCATCGCCCAAGCCGGAAAAGTTTTCTCTTCCAACCCAAGTTCAAAGGTCAACCCATGTTAAAAACTCTGCTCGTTCTGTGTGGTGTGCTGGTCGTATCCGCGACCGGTCTTCAGGCGCAAGGCGCGCGCGGGGCCGCCGGCCGTGGCGCTTTCGTCGGTCACGGCGGTGCTTTCGCTGCCGCCCGGCCCTCGTCCTACCGGGGATACAACCACGGTGGTGGATATGATCACGGCAACAGGAATCATCACGGTGGTTACCGGGGCCACTATTACTATCTGGGCGGGATTCCATATTTTTATCCGTTTGGCTTCGGGTACCCGTATTACGGGGGCTTCTATGGTGACGGGTTTGGTTACGGCTACGGCGGCGGTTATCCTTATGGTGACGGCGCTTACAACGGCCGCATCGCGGACAATGCTGACAACAACGGAGCGGGCGGCGGTTCACTGCCCGAAGCGGTGCAGCGGCAGCTTTCCAAACGCGGCTATTACAAAGGCAGCGTGGACGGCCAGTTCGGGCCGGAGAGCCGCAGTGCCCTGAGCCGTTTCCAACGCAAACAAGGCCTGAAGGAAACCGGCAAAATCGACGAGCCGACCTTGGAAGCCCTGGGTTTCACGGACCGGCGCTGATCAGCGGTTCCGGCGGGCGCGGGAAAATTGAAAATTCGCGCGCCAGCACGTCGGTCAGCCGTTCCATCGGCAGGCCCATCACGTTGGACCACGAACCGTCCAGCGAGGCGATCACGTGTTCGCCATGCTCCTGCGCGGCGTAAGCGCCTGCCTTGTCCAGCGGGTCGATGAGGCGGTGGTACGCGGCGATCTCGGGGGCGGTCAAGGGCAAGAACGTCACCCGCGTTACCTCCACGAAGGAGACGATGCGGCCACCGTCTGCGTGGTTCAGGGACACCCCGGTGTAAACCTGGTGCGTCCGCCCGGCGAGGCGCGCCAGCATGTCGGCGGCTTCCGCGAGGTCGCGCGGCTTGCCGAGCGTCTGGCCATCAAGGCTAACGAGGGTATCGACGCCCAGCACGACCGCTCCCGTGCGCCAGCCGCGCCGCGCCGCGCTTTTGAGTCCGGCGTTGAGCAGCACCAATTCACGCGCCGACAGCCAACCCGCCGCCGATTCCTCGATCGGGGCCGGGGCCGCGACGAATTCGTAGCCGTGCGCCGTGAGCAAATCCCGCCGCCGGGGCGAAGCGGAAGCGAGCACCAGGGTCAGCATGCTCATCCGTTTACCGGGAGGGTGCAGCCGTTGGCCCGGCAGCGGCGGCGGGCGGTATCAGCACCGGCACCGCCATTTAGGGTAGCCAGGTCGATGCCGTCGCTTTGCAAAAGCGGCTCCATCGGCCCCTGGCTGAGCGCGCCGGTCACCTCCTTGCGCTCGGCACGCTTGAGGCCGAGGAGCCCGGCCGACCAGGCAAGAACCAGTGTTTTCATCGTGCAGATGCTTCCCGGCCACCGTAAGCGACGACCGGCGCGAAAGCCAACGAATCCCGGGAGACGGCAACCCCCGTTTGGAGAATGGCTTTTGCAAACCTGCAAAAAAAGCTTGGCTTTCGTCTCGATTGCTGGCAAAGATGAGCAAAGATGCGGGTATAGCTTATCGGTAAAGCTCCAGCCTTCCAAGCTGGCTAGGCGGGTTCGATTCCCGCTACCCGCTCTCACCCTGTTACCCCGCCTCGACCTGATCGGTTTCACCAACATCCTGATGCGAAAAATCCAATTTGCTCCGTGGGCTTTCGCCGCCGTCATGGCGGTCGCGCTGCCCGGTACCCACTCCGCGTGGGCTTTGTCAAACGCCGCTACCGTGCAAGTGCTCAAGTCGCAGCTGCCGGTAGGCGTCACCTTGTCCACCGCCAGCGTCGCGGAAACTGCCACAGCGCTCAGCCTTGCCGTCACCGCGCACCCGGAAGCTGCCGTAGGTTTGACCGAAGTTGCCGTCCTGGCGAAGACCCCTAAAAAGGGCCAGGGGACGTTGTCTTGCCGGAGCTTGACCAAGATCGTGAGCGCCGCCGTGAGTGCTGCCCCCCAGCGGAGCAGTGACACCGTCGAGGTAGCCCTTTCCCTGCATCCCGAGTGCGCAGACGCTCTCAACGCGCTGCTCACGACTCCTCCGCCGAGCCCATCCAGCCTGGGTGAGAACGCCCCGGATGGCTTTAACACTCCGAACGATGAATACGCCGGTTTTGGCGTGGGCTTCGGCCCCGGATTCCCCGGCAGCCCGGGTTTTACCGGCAGCCCGCCCAGCGGTGCCATCGCGCTCCCGCCGGATTTCGTGACCAGTGTGCTGAACGGCTAGGCGTCTCCGTCTGAATTTTTTACAGCGGCCCTTGCGATGCTGACCTCATCGCAAGGGCCGTTTTGTCTTTTCTCCGCGCTTTGAACGTCGTTTACGCCGTCCTCCTCTGCCTCGCCCTGGCGGTGATCGAACTGCTCATCGGCGGCACGCGTCTGCTTTTCAGCCTGCCGGCCTACGGGGTCCTGGCGGTGGCGGCGCTGGTGACCCTGGTGGAGCTGCGGCGGCCCAAACCGCTGCCCGACCGGCGGTGCCTGCTCGGTTCGGCGCTGTTCTTCGGATACCTGATGGCGCGCGCTCTGGCGTCGCCGGTGGTCTACCTGGCGTGGCCGGATGAATTTGCCATCGCCGGTGCGCTGATCGTTTACCTGCTGACCGCCTGTTATTTGACCGATCCCCGCCGCCGGGTCTGGGTGCTGGGATGGCTGCTGGTGATCGGCGGGGTGAACCTGGGCGTCGGGGCGCGGCAGTTCACGGAGGGGGGCAACTACATGCTCTTCGGTTTTATCCGCTCGGCGCAGTACACGGGCCGGGCGAGCGGGTTGTACATCTGCCCGGACCATCTCGCGGGCTACCTGGAAGTGGTCGTGTGTTTGAGCCTCGCCATGGTGATGTGGAGCCGCTGCCGCGCCTGGGTCAAATTACTTTTCGGCTACGGCGCGCTCTGCGGCGTGGCGGGGTTGCTGGCGACCGGCAGCCGGGGCGGCGCGCTGAGCTTCGGCGCGGGCCTGGGCGTGTTGACGGTGCTGGGGCTGTGGCGCGCGGGCACGTCGGGCACCGGATTCCTGCGCGGGTTGCTGGCGGTGGGGATCGCGCTGGGGATGCTGGCCGGGGGCATCGGCGCGGCGCTGACGTACAGCCCCGCCTTGCAGGCGCGTGCCCACATCCTGCTCGACAAGAAGGACATCCGGCTGCGGATGTGGCCGGCGGCAATCCGGCAATTCCACGAGGCCCCGGCTTTCGGCACCGGGTCGGGCACTTATTTGTACTACGGACGCCGGTACCGTGACCCGTCCGTGCAGAACGACCCCGTCCGCCCGCACAACGATTATCTGGAACTGCTGGCGGAATACGGCGTGGTCGGCGCGGTGGGTTTCCTGGTGTTTCTCGGCGTGCATCTGCGTTGGGGCTGGCGGGCTTTTCGAGACCTTTCGCTGGGTTCCGACGGGGGCAGGGGCAGCAACGCGGCGGCGTGGAACATCGGCGCGCTGGCGGCGGTCGCCTGCCTGCTGGTCCACTCGGTGGTGGATTTCAATCTGCACATCCCCGCCAACGCGCTGTTGATGGCATTCGTTTTCGGCGTGCTGGCCAACCCCGGACGCACCCTGCCGTCTGTCGGCCGGATCGTCCAGTCGGCGGCGCGGTTGCGCTGGCCCGAATGGCTGCCCCGGCTGGCATTGCCCGCGCTGGGCCTCTGGGTCCTGGCGGTGGCGATGCCCCATCTGCCCGGAGCCTACTACGCCGAACAGGCGCGCGTGGCCCTGCGCGACAACCGCAGCGCCGCGGCGTTGAACTTCGCCCGGCAGGGACTGGAGTACGAGCAACGGGACCCGCTGCTGTACGGCTACCTCGGCGATGCGCGCCTGAGCCTCGCGGGAAACGGCCCGGACACGCCTTTCGCCCGCTCCTTCCGGCAAGCCGCCGCCGATGCTTACCAGGCGGCGGTCCATCTGTCCCCGCAGGACAGCTACCTGCTGGTCCGGCTCGGGGAAACGTACACGTGGCTGCGCAACTTCGACGCGGCGGAGGCGACTTTCCGGCAGGCGTTGGCCTGGGACCCCAACTCCGGCTACGTCCTGACGCTGGAAGGATTTTACCTGCTGAACCGTGGCGACCTGCCGGCGGCGGAAGCCGCGTACCGGCGCGGCCACGCGCTATCTCCCTACGCGGCAGCCGATAACGGCCTGCGCGAGATTGACCGGCTCCGAGGGGCGGCGGGCCGGGGATCGAACGAATGAGCGAGGCCACGTCGGGCGCGAACGGCCCCCGGGGGATTTTCCTCGAAAATGTTGTTGCCCATCGCCAGCTCCTTCCGGTAATCTCCCGACCACTGTACCCAAGCCATTCGCCAGCCTATCCGACGGACCCCCGAAACTTCGGCGTGGAAAGTCCGAGCACGCAGTCTGCTCCCTGCGTTGGCGTCCGCGCAAACCCCCTGCCATCCATCATGAAAAAAACTTCCCTCTCCTGGCTCTCGCTTTCCCTGCTGCTGCTGGGTCAGGTCCCCTGTGCGCTCACTCCCTCGCGGGCGGGCACCTACGACAGCCCGGTCACGCTGGGCAAAGACAGCAACGTCAGCGAAAGCGGATTCGGGCGGCAGCGATTCAGCCTAAATTTTGACACCCGCTTCGGTTACGACGACAACACGCTCGGCCAGCCGGATAACTTTGCCACGTCTGTCACCAACCCGGTCACCGGCAAACGCACGATTGTCTCCAGGGACGTGGACACTTCGGACAGCGCGTTTTTCAATTTCAGCCTTGGCGTCGGTTACACCGCCGCGACGCCTCGCCTGTCGCTCACCGCCGGCGCCGACATCGGCGTCAGTTATTATTTCGACCGGCCGGGGCGCTCGTATGACGTCAACGGCGGACTCAGTCTCCGGTTGACCTATAAGCTCACCCCCCGGGCTTTTTTGGAGTTGAGCACCTACAACGCTTATGAATCGCAGGGGGATTACGGCGCGTCGAACCTGACCAACTTCAACGGCCAGTTCGGCGGGGCCGGACGCGCGGCGGGCACCACCGCGAACCTCAACGGCGATTATTTCTACACCACCAACCGCGGCGCGTTGACCTACCAGTTCACGCCGCGGATTTCGACGGTGTTCAGCGACACCATCATCGCGTTCGCCTACGCCGATGATCCCTACTCCAAAGTGCAGGACCGCATCGAAAACTACGTCAGCCTCGAAGGGCAGTACCTGCTGCTGCCCAACTTCAGCCTCGCGTTGAACTATCGCTACGGCTACATCGGTTATTTCGGGGTGAACAATGATTCCCAGACGCATTTTGTGCTGACAGGTTTTGACTACAGCGCCAACCAGCGGTTGAAAGCCTCGATCCGCGTGGGCGTGGAATTCCGCGAGTATTTCGACACGGTCGGGGACGAAACGTCGCCCTACGCCGAAGGCAACGTTACCTACAGCCTTTCCCGAAATTCGAGCATCGCGTTCTCGGGCCGGTACGGCATCGAGGAAGGCAACCTCGCCACGGACAACACCTCCACCGACACGCTCCGGCTCGGCCTGGATTACACGCAGAGCATCACCGCGCGCATCAGCGCCTATCTCGGCCTTTACTACACGCATTCCTTCTACAACACGCCGACCACCAAAAACGCGGGCGCCTTCAACGAGAACACCTACGATGTCTCGGTCGGTGCGCGCTACGCGATCAACCGGCACCTGTCGGCGGAAATCGGTTACACCCACACCACCGAGGATTCGGACGTGGAGGCGCGCTCCTACGACCGCAACCGCTATTTCGCCGGGGTGCGTCTCTCCTTTTAGCCGCGTTTCGGTCGAAATTCCGGGGCGCGGCAGGCTCCGGAACGCTTCGTAATCGTCCGTTGCAGAATCTCAATCTGGGGGTAAGTTCTTGTCCATGCAAAAATCCGATGCTCGTCAGTCCGCCAGTCCCGGCGAGACGAAATTGCACGTCCTCGATTACTGGCGGGTGATCCGCGTCCGGTTCGGCATCGTGTTGCTGGCTTTCCTGCTGGTGGTGCTCACGGCGGCGGGCGCGACCTATCTCCAGGCGAAAAAGTACAAGGCGCACCTGACCATGCAGTTGCGCATGCCGGCGGATTATTACAAGCCGCTGGGACGCGACGCCACGGACAGCGTGCCGACCTCCGACCCGCGCTTTGTGACCACGCAAACGGAGATCATCAAGAGCAGCAAGGTGCTCTACCAGGTGATCGACGAGCAGGACCTCGTTCACAAGTGGGCGTCGGAAGGCTCCCCGCTGCCGCGCGAGATCGCTTACTACAAATTGGCGAGCATGCTCGATCTCAAGCAGGTGCGCGGAACGGACCTCTTGGAGTTGGATGTCACGAGCACCAGCCCGACCGAGGCGTTGACCCTGGTCAACTCGGTGGTGACCTATTACACGGAAGCCGTCAAGGCGGATCAGCACGAGTTTGCCGATCCCGGCCTGAAGGCGACCGACGAGACGATCCAGGCTTACAAGCAGAAGGTGAAGGAACTCGGGGACAAACTGGCGGACATCCGGCGTTCGCACCCCAACATCCGCTTCAGCACCGTGGACGAAAAAGGCCACCAGGTCGATCCCTACGAGGGCGAAATCGGAACTGCTCAGGGGCAGGTCAATGATTACACGACCAAGATCGCGGGTCTCACCAGTCAGCTCAATCAGGTCGAGAAGTTGAAGGGCGAGGAACTGATGCGGGCCTTGTCCACGCTGCAACTCAATGATCCCACGGTGCAAACCATTCTCCCGAAGTATCAGGAAGCGGTTTCCGGGGAGGCGCAATTGCTCAACTCCGGCCTCGGACCGAAGCATCCCCGGATCGTGTCGCTGCGGGCGACGCGCGACGTGTACACGAGACAACTTGAAGAGCAAATCAAGAGCATCCAGCATTCGTTGAGCATCCAGTTGGAAATTTCCCGCAGCACGCTGGCGAGCGTGACCAAACAACTGGAAGGGTTGCGCGACCAGCAGCGCAAGAACCGCGTTGACACGATGGATTACGACCGGGTCAACGACGAGTACATCAAGGATAAGATGCTCCTCGAACAGACCCAGATCGAGTACGACAAACGCACGGTCAACATCAAAATGCCGATCCAGCCGGTGTCGATCATCAACCGGGCGGAACTGCCCACCGGGCCGAGTAGTCCGCGCGTGACGCTGAACATGGCGGTCGGCACGTTGATCGGCCTGATCGTCGGCGTGGGACTGGCATTCTTTATCGAGTATTTGGACACGAGCGTCAAAACGATGGACGACGTGGAAACCATGCTCGGCGTGCCGGTGCTGGCTATCGTGCCCAAGAACATCAAACTGCTCCACAAGCAGCCGACCGACGTGCCCGACGCCGAGGCCTACCGCATCCTGCGCACCAACATCGAATTCAACCGTAAGAGCGCCGACGCGAACACTATTTCCATGGTCAGCGGTGGTCCGGGCGAGGGGAAATCGACCACGCTGTGCAATCTGGCGTTTACCTGCGCACAGGGTGGTTATTCCGTGTTGATTGTGGACGCCGATCTACGCCGCCCCACGCAGCACAAGCTTTTCGAGATCAACAACAATATTGGTCTGACGAATTACCTCACGACGAACATCGCGTTGGACGAGGTCATTCTGCCTACGCAGGTGGAGAATCTCTCTCTGATGCCCAGCGGTATCTTGCCGGCCGACGCGGTGGGTATTCTCAACTCGCAACGCATGTCGGACATGATCGCCGAGTTGAAGACGCGGTACGACATTATCTTCTTTGACTCGCCGCCGATCTTAGGCGTGAGCGACGGCGCGGTCCTGGCGAGCGAGGTCGATCAGTCGATCATCATCGTCCAGCATCGCCGTTTCCCGCGTGCCATGTTGCTGCGGGTCAAACAGGCGATTCAGAACGTGGGTGGAACGGTGCTCGGCGTCGTGCTCAACAACGTCGATCTGCGCCACGACCCGAACTACGCTTACTACACGAGCTATTACGAATACTACGCGGTGCGCGCCCCGAAGGAGGTCGCCACGGCAGGCGGCTCCAACGGGAAGCGTCCGCCTTCCGGTGGCGGCTCCGTCCCGGTGCGCAATGGTGCGTCCGAATCTTCTTCCGAGTACTAACCCACCCCCAACGAAAGGTTCTACTACCGATGAAACTACCCCGCAGCTTCGCTCTCGCAGCGGCTTTCAGCCTGTTCATTGTTTCGGCCCGCGCCGACGCCCCGTTACGCAAAGGCGACCAGTTCGATCTACGTCTCGGCGGTGTCCCGGGAGACGATGTGTCGCTCATCAGCAGCAACTACACGATTGATGGCGAAGGCTGCCTGAACCTTTCCTACATCGGCAAGGTCCAGGTGGAAGGGAAAACGGCGAGCGAGATTCAATCTGCCATTGAGCGCGCCTACATTGATCGCGGCATCTTTACTCATCCGACGGTGAGTGTTTCCATCGTGGCAGCGACGCGCCTCATCACGTTTGGCGGCGAGGTCAACAACAAGGCTCGCGTCCCCTACACTCCTGACATGACCATCATGCAGGCCATCGGTGCGGCGGGTGATTTTACCATTTTCGCTGACCAAAAGCATGTGCATCTCAATCGCGGTGACAAGGTGATGATCATCAACTGCGCGCGGATTCGTAGTCATCCCGGTGAGGACGTGAAAGTTTATCCGGGTGACAACATTCAGGTTCCGCAGAGCATGTTCTAACTCCTGAATCCCGGAACGTAGCCGGGGCAGGACGCTCGCCGAGTGGTTTCAGTCCGTGGCGAGCATGGTGCGGTGTCTCCAGAGATAATCGACCCCGGAGTAAATCGTGAGGACGACCGCGATTCCACTGACCGTCCATCCACCGTAGATCCAGAGTTGCAGCCAATGGCGCTCCGTGTTGCCAGTTGAAGAGAGCGGGATGAATTCCTGAAAGGACAGTAGCACCAGGAAGAAGATCACGGTGGCAATTTGCCAGGAGGTTTTGTGTTTGCCAATCGGGTCAGCCGCCAGCACCTGCCCTTTGGAGACCGCCAAAAGCCGCAGGCCCGTGATGAGAAATTCGCGCGTGATCACCACGATGGCGACCCAGGCCGGGATCGCGCCCAGCGGTACGAGGCAGACGAACGCCGCCGTGGTCATGATTTTATCGACGAGCGGGTCCATCAGCTTGCCGAAATCGGTGATTAACGAGTAACGCCGGGCGATCTCGCCGTCCACGTAGTCCGTCACCGCCGCCAGCACGAACAGCCCCAGGGCCAGGGTATGATGAAACGGGAACCTGATGCTGACCACCGCGACGAACACCATGGTGAGAACCAGCCTACTGACGGTGAGCCGATTGGGCAGGTTCATGAGCTGACGGGTAGGCGGCCGTCCCGGAGCACCGGATGTTTCCAGATGGGAACTCGTTGTTTGAGCAGGACGACCAAGGCTTCCGCTGCCTCGAACGCCGGTCCCCGGTGCCCCGCGCTGACGCGCAGGAACAGAGACGCCTCGGCAACTGGCACGAAGCCGATCCGGTGGTACAGGATCACGCTGAGCACCGGGAAGCGCGCGGCGGTCTCTTCGACGATCTTGGCGAGTTGATGCCGTGCCATTTCCTGGTGCGCTTCGTAGTCGATCCCGGTGATGGCGTCCGGCCCTTCCAGCCCGCGCACCACGCCGTAGAAATCCACCACGCCGCCCGCGGCCCCGGAGAACTGCGGCGCGGGTGGCAGGAGAGGGTCGAACGTCAGGAGGATTTCCCGGTGGAGGGCAGTCATAAAACGTTTTTTGTTTTCACCGGGAGACTGCTACGGTGAGGCTCACAACGCAAGACACGTACCTTCTCTATTGATTATGGCAACTGCGACCGGCACCTGCGATATCGGATTGATCGGCCTCGCCGTCATGGGCGAAAACCTCGTTTTGAACATGGAAAGCAAGGGCTTTTCCGTGGCCGTGTTCAACCGCACCACCGCCGTCACGGAAAAATTTGCCGAGGGCCGGGCTGCCGGCAAGAAGATCGTTGCCGCGAAGACGATGGAGGAATTCGTCGGCGCGCTCCAACGGCCTCGCAAAGCGATGATCATGGTCAAGGCCGGGTCGCCGGTGGACGCCGTGATCGACCAACTCGTGCCGCTGCTCGAACCCGGCGACCTCATCATTGATGGCGGCAACTCACTGTTCACCGATACCCAGCGCCGTTGCAAGGACCTGGCCGCGAAGAACATTCATTTCCTGGGTACCGGCGTTTCGGGCGGCGAGGAAGGCGCGCTCAAAGGTCCGTCCATCATGCCCGGCGGGCCGAAAGACGCCTGGGACATCATCGCGCCGGTGTTCACGAAGATCGCCGCGCAGGTCGACGGCGAGGCGTGCTGCCGCTACATGGGACCGGACGGCGCGGGCCATTATGTGAAGATGGTCCACAACGGCATCGAATACGGCGACATGCAGCTCATCTGCGAGGCTTACGCTATCCTGACCCGGGTGCTCGGCTGCGGACCCGAGGAACTCCACCAGATTTTCGACCAGTGGAACACCGGCGACCTCGACAGTTTCCTCATCGAGATCACCAGCCACATCTTCACCCACCAGGACGACCAGGAGGGAGGCGGCGGTTATCTCGTGGACAAGATTCTCGACAAGGCCGGGCAGAAGGGCACCGGGAAGTGGACCATCATCAGCGCGCTGGACCTGGGTGTCGTGGTATCCACGATCAACGCTGCCGTGGAGGCGCGCGTCACTTCCTCAATGAAGGATCAGCGCGTGGCGGCATCGAAGCTTTTGCAAGGTCCGCCCGACAAGCCGTTTGCAGGAGATAAACAAGGACTCATCGACGCCGTGCGTGACGCGCTCTATGCCTCGAAGATCGTTTCTTACGCGCAGGGCATGGATCTGCTCGGGGCCGCTGGTAAGCAGTACCATTGGAACCTGAGCTTTGGCGACATCGCCACGATCTGGCGCGGGGGCTGCATCATCCGCGCTCGTTTCCTCAACCGGATCAAAGAGGCCTACGACCGCAATCCGGGACTCGGCAACCTGATGCTCGACTCGTACTTCACGGACGCGCTGACGAAAAACCAACCCAACTGGCGGCACGCGGTCTCCACTGCTACGGCTTACGGCGTGGCGGTCCCGGCGTTCAGCGCATCGCTGGCCTATTTCGACAGTTACCGGCAGGAACGGCTGCCCGCCAACCTGCTCCAGGCGCAACGCGATTATTTCGGCGCGCACACCTACGAGCGCACCGATAAACCGGGCAGTTTCCACACGGAATGGCTTCAGGAGCACAAGGATCTGCCTACGCCCGAGAAGCTTAAAGACTAAATGACGAAAGCGTCACAAATCGCGTTGACCAATCCGGGACCTCGCTTAATCTAATTGTCCCAACGCGCCACCTGACCCGCAAAGCCGGGTGGCGCGAATCACCAGAAAGTAAGATTTCCGGTTGACGTTCTTTGGACTCAAATCTACGGTGCGGTCCGCTCGAACCGAGAGCCCCTTCCGAAAGGAAGGCACGGAAAACCCGACTCTGCGGAGAAGGGCACGCGACACAGAAAACTTCAAAAAGTCTGTTGACGCTTCCCGGTCACTCGGTAATGTGTGAGCCCGCTGAAAACGGGTTGCCCCTCGCAAGAAGGATGACCCCAACCGACGATCCTCGGATCGAAGGACGCCGCAGAAAACTTAAAAAAGTCTGTTGACGACCGCTGGTTGAAACGTAAGATGTGGGCCCGCTCGATCTGAGCCACTCGCCGGTCAAACGGTGGGAGTCGAAAACAAAGAAAGTTGAAACTTTCCAGTTGACGATGGTGACAGGTTGAGAGAAGATAGGAGCCCGCTGAAAAAGCGGAAATGATCCGGTCGAAGTTTGACTGGTGAGAGTTGAAGCGAAATCGCTCGACTCGGTCGGCAAAGAAAGTTAAAACTTTCCTGTTGACCACGAAAGTGAGTGCGGTAAGATTGATCCTCGCTCGTAAGAGCGGCCCGGTTCTTCCGGGTTTCGATAGTCACGGAGGTGGATGAGGTGGTCCTGAGCGGACACCCGGCGCTTCGGACGACTCGATCATGTTCCTTTGAAAGTTTGGCTCTGATGACTCGACGCCAAGTGGCAGTGTGAGTCTGCGAATGAAGAAATCAGAGTGGGAGAAGGCAAAGATTGAATTGTGCGTTATTCGTCGGTTTCTTTGATTACATGATAGATTGTATGATCGAACCGAAAGTCCGGCCACTTTAGCGAGTGACCGGCATATTAGGAATCGGTCAGAATTTTTGCATCCCACCTTAGCGGTGGGTGCGCAAACTTTTCACGGAGAGTTTGATTCTGGCTCAGAACGAACGCTGGCGGCGTGGATAAGACATGCAAGTCGAACGGAGTCGTAGCAATACGGCTCAGTGGCGCAAGGGTGCGTAACACGTGGGGAATCTGCCGAGAAGTGGGGGATAGCTCGCCGAAAGGCGAATTAATACCGCATGTGACCAGGGATGACATCTTCCCAACGTCAAAGCCGGGGCAACCTGGCGCTTCTTGATAAGCCCGCGGCCTATCAGCTAGTTGGTGAGGTAACGGCTCACCAAGGCATTGACGGGTAGCTGGTCTCAGAGGACGACCAGCCACACTGGAACTGAGACACGGTCCAGACACCTACGGGTGGCAGCAGTCGAGAATTTTTCTCAATGGGGGAAACCCTGAAGGAGCGACGCCGCGTGGAGGATGAAGGTCTTCGGATTGTAAACTCCTGTCATTTGAGAACAAGTGCCGTCCAGTAACTACGGATTGCTTGATAGTATCAGAAGAGGAAGAGACGGCTAACTCTGTGCCAGCAGCCGCGGTAATACAGAGGTCTCAAGCGTTGTTCGGATTCATTGGGCGTAAAGGGTGCGTAGGCGGTCGGGTAAGTCGGATGTGAAATCCTGGGGCTCAACCTCAGAACTGCATTCGATACTGCTTGGCTAGAGGACTGGAGAGGTGAGTGGAATTCACGGTGTAGCAGTGAAATGCGTAGATATCGTGAGGAAGACCAGCGGCGAAGGCGGCTCACTGGACAGTTCCTGACGCTGATGCACGAAGGCCAGGGGAGCAAACGGGATTAGATACCCCGGTAGTCCTGGCAGTAAACGGTGCACGTTTGGTTTGAGAGGATTCGACCCCTTTCGAGCCGTAGCTAACGCGTTAAACGTGCCGCCTGGGGAGTACGATCGCAAGATTAAAACTCAAAGAAATTGACGGGGGCCCGCACAAGCGGTGGAGTATGTGGCTTAATTCGATGCAACGCGAAGAACCTTACCTGGCCTTGACATGCATCTCTAAGTTGGTGAAAGCCAGCGAGCGTAGCAATACGCAATTTGCACAGGTGCTGCATGGCTGTCGTCAGCTCGTGTCGTGAGATGTTGGGTTAAGTCCCGCAACGAGCGCAACCCCTGTGAACTGTTGCTAACCAGAAATGGTGCACTCTGTTCAGACTGCCCTGTGAAACGGGGAGGAAGGTGGGGATGACGTCAAGTCAGCATGGCCCTTACGGCCAGGGCTGCACACGTACTACAATGCCTGGTACAGAAGGATCCGAAACCGCGAGGTGGAGGGAATCACTAAAACCAGGCCCAGTTCGGATTGGAGGCTGCAACTCGCCTCCATGAAGCCGGAATCGCTAGTAATGGCGCATCAGCTACGGCGCCGTGAATACGTTCCCGGGCCTTGTACACACCGCCCGTCACATCATGGAAGTTGTTTGTAGCCGAAGCCAGCGCGCTAACCGCAAGGAGGCAGCTGTCTACGCTATGAGCAGTAACTGGGATGAAGTCGTAACAAGGTAGCCGTAGGGGAACCTGCGGCTGGATCACCTCCTTTCTAAGGAGCAATCAAGCACGATTGATGGTCTCTCACGGGACCATCCGCTGCTAGATAGGTCGATGGCTAAAATCCGGGTTCGCTCGGGTCATGCCATACCAAGACCTCTGAATCGAAAGAAACGGGGGCTAGTTAAAGAGATTTAGACGAGTAACGTACAATTCAGTTTTTGCTTCTCCGCATCACGTCGGGCAAGGTGCCCGAACCCGATACCCTTTCAATAGGGGGCATAGCTCAGTTGGTAGAGCGCCAGCTTTGCAAGCTGGATGTCAGGGGTTCGAACCCCCTTGCCTCCACCATGGAGTCAAGGAAACCCGACCTCGAGACCCTACCGGGCCTGTAGCTCAGTTGGTTAGAGCATGCGCTTGATAAGCGCAGGGTCATAGGTTCGAGTCCTATCAGGCCCACGGGGCTTGACAGGCAAAAGATTGATGCGAGAAGTGAACTCCCGTTTTTACGCGGGCTGACTCGACCCTAAAAGTTGAGAAGGTCTGCGGTTCGGTTGTCGATTCGATCGACGGACCGGTTCTTTGATATCTACATACAGGGTAGTAAGTACAACTTTTAGAGTTGAGTCTGAAATTGAGTGCTCGACCATTTGGAGGCTGTTGTATGGCCTCTGGTGGGGTGAGCGTAACGAGTTTCAGTTATCAAATTTGTGCAAGGCCGACTTCGGTCGGCAATGCACAGCAGATTGATCAAGCTACAAAGAGTGCATGGTGAATGCCTTGGTGCTAGTAGGCGATGAAGGACGTGATAAGCTGCGATAAGCTGCGGATAGTGGCAAATACACTTTGACCCGCAGATTTCCGAATGGGGTAACCTGTGCTGATTAAAACCAGTACGTCTCCACTGAATACATAATGTGGAGTTCGCGATACCCGGTGAAGTGAAACATCTCAGTAACCGGAGGAAAAGAAAGAGAATCGATTCCGTCAGTAGCGGCGAGCGAAAGCGGAAGAGCCCAAACCCATAGCTTGCTTTGGGGGTTGTAGGAGCCCGATGTGGCAGTGTGAACGTTAGGTGAAGCGGATGGAAAGCCGCTCCATAGAGGGTGAAAGACCCGTAACCGAAAACCGAAGCACGCCTAGGGAATTCCTGAGTAACGCCATTTAAGGGAAGTTTGGCATGAATCCGCGCAGACCACTGCGTAAGGCTAAATACTAATTGGCGACCGATAGTGAACAAGTACCGCGAGGGAAAGGTGAAAAGAACCGCTGTGAGCGGAGTGAAATAGTTCCTGAAATCATGCACTTACAAGGTGTCAAAGTCCGCGAGGATGATGGCGTGCCTTTTGCTTAATGAGTCTGCGAGTTATTGTCAGTGGCAAGCCTAAGGCGTTCTGCGCTGGAGGCGAAGCGAAAGCGAGTCCGAAATGGGCGTCCATAGTCGCTGGCAGTAGACCCGAAGCGGAGGTGACCTACCCATGGCCAGGTTGAAGGACACGTAACAGTGTCTGAAGGACCGAACCGGTGAATGTTGAAAAATTCTCGGATGAGCTGTGGGTAGGAGCGAAAGACTAATCAAACCCCGTGATAGCTGGTTCTCCCCGAAATAGCTTGAGGGCTAGCCTCAGGTGTTTATGCGTGGAGGTAGAGCACTGGATGAACTAGAGCCCATACCAGGGTATCGAATTCAATCAAACTCCGAATGCCACGCAACAGAACCTGGGAGTCAGTGCGCGAGGGATAAGCTTCGTGCGCGAGAGGCAAACATGCCAGACCAACAGCTAAGGTGCCCAAATACCGCGTAGTGGAAAGGATGTGAGGTTACTTAGACAGTGAGGATGTTGGCTTAGAGGCAGCCATCATTTAAACAGTGCGTAATAGCTGACTCATCGAGTGATCTCGCGCCGAAAATGATTGGCGATTAGCGGTATACCGAAGCTTTGGATTATCGGCCGGTTCGCCGGTCGGGAGTGGTAGGGGAGCATTGTATGCGCCTTGAAGCAGGAGGGAAACCAACTGTGGAGTCCACACAAGAGAGAATGCAGACATGAGTAGCGTTAAGACCGGTTGAATTCCGGTCCGCCGTAAACCCAAGGTTTCCTGGGCAAGGCTCGTCCTTCCAGGGTTAGTCGGGACCTAAGCTGAGGCCGAAGGGCGTAAGCGATGGACAGCAGGTTAAATATTCCTGCACCGGCTGGAGCGTAGAACGTGATTGACGATAGAGCAGAGAGAGCGAGGCGACTGAAAATGCCAAGCCCGCAAGGGGACGCTGAGGCCACGGCCAAGGTGGATCTTTTGACGCTTTATCCAAGAAAATTTCACATGTGTATCTCCGGTCGCCCGTACCGTAAACCGACACAGGTGGGTGAGTAGAGTATACTCAGGCGCGTGAGTGAAACCTCGTTAAGGAACTCGGCAATCTAGCCCCGTAACTTCGGAAGAAGGGGTGCCTGGAAACAGGTCGCAGTGAACTGGGTCAACCGACTGTTTAACAAAAACACAGCACTCTGCTAAGTCGCAAGACGACGTATAGGGTGTGACACGTGACCAATGCGGTAAGATTACGGTAAGTTGTTAGCCGCAAGGCGAAGCTCCGAGCCCAAGTCCCCGTGAATGTCGGCCGTAACTATAACGGTCCTAAGGTAGCGAAATTCCTTGTCGGGTAAGTTCCGACCTGCACGAATCGTGTAACGAGTTGACCGCTGTCTCAACGAGGAGCTCAGCGAAGTTGTAGTGGCGGTGAAGATGCCGCCTACCCGCAGCAGGACGGAAAGACCCTATGCACCTTTACTGTACGCTGTCACTGTTTGTTCGGTTTCGATGCTTAGCGTAAGTGGTAGGCTTTGATGCTGTGTTTTCGGACACGGCGGAGCCGACAATGAAACACCACCCTTTGGAATTGGACAATCTAACCTCAGCCCTTTATCAGGGTGAGGAACACTGGCAGCCGGTCAGTTTTACTGGGGCGGTATCCTCCTAAAGAGTAACGGAGGATTACGAAGGTTGGCTCAACCTGGTTGGTAATCAGGTGTCGAGTACATGGATAGAAGCCAGCTTAACTGTGAGACATACACGTCGAGCAGGTACGAAAGTAGGTCCAAGTGATCCGGCGGTTGAATGTGGAATTGCCGTCGCTCAAAGGACAAAAGGTACGCTAGGGATAACAGGCTGATCGCGCCCAAGAGTTCATATCGACGGCGCGGTTTGGCACCTCGATGTCGGCTCATCACATCCTGGGGCTGGAGAAGGTCCCAAGGGTTCGGCTGTTCGCCGATTAAAGTGGTACGCGAGCTGGGTTCAGAACGTCGCGAGACAGTTCGGTCCTTATCCGCTGTGGGCGCAGGAGATTTGAGGGGTTCAAACCTTAGTACGAGAGGACCGGGTTTGACGAACCTCTGGTGTTCCGGTTGTTCCGTCAGGAGCAGCGCCGGGTAGCTATGTTCGGAAAGGATAAGCGCTGAAAGCATCTAAGCGCCAAGCCTATCCCAAGATGAGATCTCCCTGAAGAGTCGTGGTAGACCACCACGTTGATAGGCCGGGGGTGTACGCACAGTAATGTGTTCAGCTCACCGATACTAATACTCGTCCGGCTTGGTCATTGATTTTCCAGTCCGTGGGAGCGGGTTCGCCCGCTCCCCGGCATGGAGTCAATCATATGACTTTAAAACTTGGTTTTAGAAGTGGTAGTGCTAGTCCTGTATGTAGACATCAGAGAATCGGTTGCGCTCGGAAAGACAACCACCAGAGCTTAGAACTGAAGGCGTAGGCCCCGCAGGTTTAAATTCTGGTGGTATCTGCGCAGTGGCCCCACCCGTTCCCATTCCGAACACGGAAGTGAAACGCTGCAGCTCCAATGGTAGTGCATCTCTAGGTTGTGCGAGAGTAGGAAGCTGCCAGAAATACGAACCCCGATTGGCGAAAGCCGGTCGGGGTTCCTTGTTTTTTGGGACCGGCGAATCTTTGGTGCCCAGCATTGACGCCCGGCGGGGCGTCCCTTTAAATCAACCCAACATGCACGAAGACCTCGAAGCGTTGCTCATCCTCCAAGACCGTGACCAGAAGATCAAAGCCCTTCAAAACCAGCAGAAGTCGCTGCCGAGGGAAAAGAAAGCGTTGGAAGATAAGCTGGCGACGGCGAAGACGTTGCTAGACCACGCCAAGCAGCGGGTGAGGGAGAACGAGGTCGAACGCCGGAAGTTGCAGTTGGAAGTCGAGGGGAAGCGGGGAGCGATCAACAAGTTCAAGACCCAGCAGCAGCAAACGCGCAAAAACGAGGAATTCCAAGCGTTCAACAACGAGATCAAACATTTCGAGACGGATATCCAAGCGTTGGAAGACCGCGAGCTGGTTTTCATGGAAGAAGCGGAGACCTTGAATCAGACGGCAGCCAGCACAGACAAGGAGTTCGCCAGGACGGACGCCTTGATTCGAGAGCAGATCGCGCGGCTCGAAGCGGGGGCCATCGCATCCAACACCCGGCTGCAAGAACTCGAAACGGATCACGCCAAGTTGGCAAAGGGCATTCCCGAGGACGTGGCGGAGCTTTATCAGCGGTTGTTCGTAAAAAAGGGGGATGCGGCGGTGGTGCCTCTGGATCACGAAGTTTGCGGCGGCTGCCGACTCAAGGTGCCCACCCAAACTGTCGCGGACGTGAGGGCTGGAAAGAAGATCGTGCAGTGCCCGCAGTGCGGGCGAATTCTTTACCGAGTCATTTGATTGCCACCGGGTCATCCAGTCATGAACAGACTGATTATTGTTGGGATGATTGTGCTGAGCGCGCTATTCGACGGCTCGCTCGCGGCACGAGACATTTTTGGACAGTGGCAGGGTACGCTCCCGGTACGCGGTGGCGTGCGCATGATCATCAAAGTGACGCAAGAGGTGGATCATCGTCTGAGTGCGGTCTTCGCGGAGATCGATGACTCGCCGGAGACCATTCCGCTAAAGTCGGTCTCGCTCGAAGGCAACGTCTTCAAATTCGCTTTCGACCAAAGCATCGATCGCTATGAGGGAACTCTCAGTGACGACGGTACGGTGATCTCCGGACTCTGGTACAGCGCACGACACCCGGGGACCACTTATCCGCTCGAGCTTCACTTTGCCACCGGCACAGCCGCGTGGTTGCTTGATTCGTCGCCACACAAGATCCAGTTCGTCGCGGTGGACCACGACGTGAAACTGGAAGTGCTCGACTGGGGCGGCACCGGGCGGCCCCTCGTGTTCCTAGCCGGACTAGGGAATGGCGCGCACGTTTTCGATCGATTCGCTCCAAAATTGACCCTGGCTTGTCACGTTTTCGGAATCACCCGGCGTGGTTACGGTGCCTCAAGCGCCCCCGAACCAACCGATAAGAATTATTCGGCCGACCGTTTGGGCGACGACGTGTTGGCAGTGCTTGACGAACTTAAGATAATCCGTCCTGTGCTCATCGGCCATTCCATCGCGGGCGAAGAACTGAGTTCCGTCGGTAGTCGGCATCCCGACAAAGTCGCGGGCCTGATCTACCTCGATGCGGGTTACGACTACGCTTTCTATGATCGGGCACAGGGGAATCTCACAATCGACGCGCACGAGTTTGAAGACAAACTTGCCCGATTGGCATCCTTGCAAAATAGCCAAAGTGATAGCAATTCCTCGTTAAAGAGCTGCTGGAAAACGATTTGCCCCAGTTGAAAAGAGTGTTGGGTGCAACGCAGAAGCGGTTGGAAGCCAGATCCAACGATGATGCTTTCTCCCGGGCGTCGGCTCCACGCCCAGACGCGAAATTCGCACAAGCGATTTTATCCGGGACACAAAAATACACCGGAATCAAGTGTCCGGTGCTAGCCTTTTTTGCCGTTCATTCGGCTCCCGACCCAGCCGCCAAAAGCGATCCCTTCGCGGCGACGACCACCGAGATTGATGGGGCCGCAAAACAGGCGAGGGCTTTCGAATCGGGTGTGCCAAACGCTAGGGTCGTCCGCCTGCAAGACGCCGACCATTACGTTTTCAAGTCCAACGAAGCCGATGTGCTGCGGGAAATGAACGATTTCCTGGCCAGGCTGCCCTAGATTCCCGTTTCCGTGGCTCTACTTGCGCCTTGTCGGGCATCTGTTTCTGGCCGATGCTCGAATCCTTATCTGCTATGAACCGCATTGTCGGCATCGAAACGGAATACGGGTGCCTCGTCTCGGAAGACAAGGCGCAAAGTGGCAGCGACGCCTGGCCAACCCGGGTCAAAAATTACCTGTTCAAGAAGGCGAACGTCGGCAGCATCGACCTGCACTACCGCGACTACGAAGAACCGCCCGGCAACGGCGGTTTTCTGTTGAACGGGGGTCGGCTCTATCTCGACATGGGGCATCTGGAATATTCCTCGCCCGAGTGTCTCGACCTGCGCGACAGCGTTTCCTACGACTTGGCAGGCGACGCGCTGCTGCAATCCGGGCTGGAGGCGTTGGGCGTGACCGAACAAGTCTCCTTTTTAAAGAACAATATCGACCACCACACGGGGGCCACCTTCGGCTGCCATGAGAATTACCTCATGAAACGCGAGGCGCAGTTCACGCCGCAGAGTTTGGGCTCGCTGCTCTCGTTCCTGGCCACGCGGCAGGTCTACACCGGGGCGGGCCGCGTGGGACAAGCGAATCCGCTGGCGTTCGATTTCGAGCTGCCTCGCACGGAGGCGGCGGTCGATTTCCAACTCAGCCAGCGCGCGGACCACATCGTCAACGACATTTACCAGTGGGTGCAATTCAACCGGGCGATCATCAACGCGCGCGATGAACCGCTGGCGGATTACCGCAAATACCGCCGGCTGCATTTGCTCATCGGGGATTCCAACATGAGTCCGTTTGCCACTGCGCTCAAGGTGGGAACCACCGCCTGCGTGCTGACGCTGCTCGAAGAGGGGTTGATGCCTTACGACGTGATTTTGCACGACGCCGTGCAGAGCACCCGCGACATTTCGCGGGACCAGTCGCAACGCTGGGTGGTGCGTCTTGAAAACGGGCAGACGTGCGATGCGCTCGACGTGCAATACACGTTCCTCAAGCTCGCGCAGAAGCACCTGGGCGGGACCGACGCCGAAACCGACTGGCTGATCGAACGCTGGGGTTTCACGCTGGATGCCATCCGCAACAAGCCGGAAGCGTTGATCGGCGGCGTCGATTGGATTTCCAAGAAATGGTTGCTCGACGCGTTCCGTGAGGAGGAAAACCTGACCTGGCAGGACCCGTGGCTGCAAAGCCTGGACCTGGAATACCATAATATTAACCCTGAGAAGGGACTATTTTTTGCGCTGACGCCAGCGAAGGCCATCGGTGAATTCAACGACAGCGTGCGGGTGGAGCACCCGATGCGGACCCCCCCGGCTAACACCCGGGCGCGGGGACGCGGGGCGGCGGTGGCTCATTTCCAGAAAACCAACCGGTCCTACGTCATCAACTGGGATTCGATCTCGTGCGAGAACCAGAGCCATTTCCCGATGAGCGACCCATTTCAGGACTACGAGAAATCGATCCAGAAATTTTTGCAGCAGGTTTGATCGTGATGAAGGCCGCACCGGAAAAAGGGAGGGGCAGGGAGAGGCCGCCCGGTTGGCTGGCGGCGGTGGCGGTGGTGTGCGCGTGTCTGGTCGGAGCAGCGACGGCAGGCGCGCATGATTTCTGGCTGGAACCGGAAGCCGTGCCGATGGGCAAAGGAGAGGAGTTGGCGTTGCACTTGCGGATGGGCACCCCGCTCAAGACCGAAGAGGAACGCGCGCTGCAGAAAGACCGGATCACGCGGTTCGAGTTATTCTCGGATCAAGCGAAGAAGCGCGATCTGCTGGCGGCCGGTCAGGAAGGGCAGACGCCCGTGGCAAAGCTCCGGCTCGAGCCGGGGGCATCATTGACGGTGATGGACCGGACGCCGCGGCCCATTTTAATGGAAGCCGAAAAGTTCAACCGTTACCTGAGCGACGAAGGACAGGAGGCGATCCTCGCTTTGCGTGCGCGGCTCGGGCAAACCGAGCAAGGCGGCAAGGAGGTTTACACCCGGTACTTGAAAGTATTGATCCAGGAGCGTGACTTGGCCGGGTCGATCCCGAGCACGCTTTACAAGCGGCGGGTGGGCCAGCGGCTCGAAATTTTGCTGGAGAACGATCCGGGCCGGATGAAGCCGGACAAAACACTGACGGTGAAAATGTTGTTCGAGGGCAAGCCGCTCGCCGGGGCGAAGGTGTTTGCGTGTCGGCGGGACGGCGGCGATTCGGGTGTGCTGGCGTTGACGGCGGTGACTTCGGCGCAAGGATTGGCCGAGTTCAAACTGGACCAAACCGGGGAATGGCTGGTGCGACTGGTGCATTTCCGCCTGCCCGCCGAGAGGAAACCGGAGTCGAACGCCCCCTGGGAAAGCTTCTGGGCATCGTACAGTTTTGCGGTTCGGGAAGCGCCGGTTTTGACGCCGAAGGATGGTTAGAGCCTTTTGATTGAAGTGCAGCCGTCGGCGCGCTTGGAGAGAAAGCCGTTGAAACGGTTAGGCGGTCCCGGGCACCTCGGCACCGGGCTGAAGCCCGGTGTTACGGCCCCTTGCAGAATAATTGAGCCCCCTCGGCGCGTAGCGGCTTCGTCCCCCAGGTAGGGAGGGCTCTCCGAGCCGGTCCCATTTTTTGCCTGATCCGGGGAGTCCACGGCCCGGCCCGTGGGCCTCCACCCGGCGGCAGACCATCGGGCAACCGAAAAGACGCTGTAACGCTCAGGGCCGCTGCTTGACGATTTCCACGTACTTCGCTTCCAGCTTGTGGTAGCGTTCCTGCAATTCGTCGAGCGTGCGGCGTTCCTCGAACAGCGTGTGTTCGAGTTCGCGGATGCGCTGCTGCAAACTGGCCCGGATGCCCGTGCGGACCGGCCCGTCGGAAACTTCCTCCTCGGGTTCCTCGACCGGGGGCACGATGCCCTCGATGTTCTGCACCGCCGTGCTGGAGCCGTCCTTGGCGTTGATGAGCACCGTGTCGAGATGCACCTCACCCAAGTTCAGAAACTCCTGGATCGCACCCAGGGTGGTCGGCCCGTAAAGCTGCTCGCTGGTCAACTCGATGAGCCAGTCCATCTCCAGTTCCGGGACCATCGGCGCCTTGAACCAGGTCTGCTGGTCGCTCGAAATCTTGTCGAGCGGCGAGATTTGCGCGGCGGTTGCCCAAGCGGTGATTTGCTTAAAATCCACGGGGCCGAAAATTTCGCTGTCCTCGGCCTTGAGCAGATACAAATTGGGTGAAGTGGTGTCAACCATGGGGGGATGATGGGAGCGGAGCGCGGCGGGGATGAGGGGCCGACTACCGGAGCAATTAAAGTCCCGCCGCGCCCGTTTGGCAACTCATTTATGGCTGGAATCCGCCGCCGGTGGCAGGACCGGGGCCAGCGTGGGCAGCGACGGGGAACGGCGGACCTGCCAGCAGATTCCCTTGCGTTTTGGACGTGAAAAAAGTACACTGACGGCATCTATGCCAGAGCGCACTCAAAAACCGACGAGTCCGGCTCCCTGGGAGCCCAAACAAGGCGAAGGCGATGGTCCCAAAGCGCCCGACGTGTCCAAGCCCGACACGAAGGATTTGCTCAAACGAATGAAAAAGGTGGACCCCAACCAGTCCAAACGCTACCGCCAGCGTACCGGGCAATAAATGACGCCTGCTTTTAACGACCCGGCCCGCTCGTCCGGTCTGCTGGCGCCGGAAACCGGGCAGGGGGATTTCGCGTCCCTGCTCCAGACGAAGGGATTGTACCCCGCGGCGGGCGCTTCCCTGACCCAGACGGGGGGTGGTCCAGCGAACGTGCCGGTGCAAACGCAGGCGACGACGATCCTGGCGTTCAAGTTCACCGAAGGCGTGCTCGTCGCGGGCGACCGGCGCGCCACGGCGGGCAACACCGTCGTCTACGACCGCGCCGACAAGGTGCTCGAAATTGATTCACACACGGTCATGGCGATTGCCGGCGTCCCGGCGACGGCTTGGGAGATGGCGCGCGTGCTGGGGCATTCGTTCCAGTTCTACCGCCGCACGCAGCTCCAGGAGATGAGCGTGGACGGCAAGGTGCGCGCCTTGTCGAAACTGTTGCGGGACAACTTCGGTTTCGTGATGCAGGGCGTCGGCGTGGTGGTGCCGTTGTTTGCCACCTACGATCCGTCCGGCCCGAACCCCGACGGGAAGCTGTATTTTTACGACGTGATGGGCGCGAATTTCGAGGTGGCCGAATACGCCGCCACGGGGTCGGGTTCACCGGCGGTGCGCGGGGTGCTCTACTACGAAAACACCTGGGGCGTGAAACCCTTGCGCGAGTACGGGCGGGAAGACGCGTTGCGGCTGGTGCTGCGGGCGTTGGACACCGCCGCCGAGGCGGACACGGCCACGGGCGGCGTGGACCGCAACGGGCGGATCTTCCCGATCATCAAGATCATCACCGCCGGGGGGATCGAGACGATCACCGACGACACGATGCGCGCGTTGTTCAACGCCGGGCGGCACCTGCCGGACCAGCCGGGCGCGGCGGGCGTGGCGATTGGTTGACCCAACGGGCCGAAGCGATGGAACGATTCACCCTGCTCGCCATCGCGGCGGTTTTCTTGCTGACACTGATGTCTACCCCGAGCATGAAGGACGGAAAAGCGGGCGGGTTTTTCCTGCGCTAACCGACGATTCACTTTCGCATGTTTGAAGAACCTTTTCGTTTCGTTGAAGCTATCGCCAACCGGCGGGAGTACATCGAAAACCAGATCGCCACGGGTAGTCCCGTCGTCGCGTGCAACTACGAGGGCGGCATCCTGTTGCTGACCCTCGGGCGGGAGCGGCAGAAAATTTTCGAGGTGTACGACCGCATCGCGCTGGCGGCCATCGGGCACCCGGGCGACATCGAGCGGCTGCGCATGACGGCCATTGAACTCGCCAGCACGGAGGGGTTTACGCGTTCGGCGGGGGACGTGTCGCTGCGGCGGATGGCGAATTATTCCATCAGCCCGGCACTCAAGGCGGCGTTCGAGCAGGTGTACGGGCCGCCGTACCTGGCGCGGATGCTGTTCGTGGAACTCGGCGCGGAGCCGGGCACGAACACGTTTTTGCGGGTCGATTACGACGGCGCGATCCAGACGAACGGCACCCCGTTTTCCAAGACCCGGCAGGAGTACGCCGTGCTCAGCGGCACGCGGGGGTCGGCGGAGCGGATGGAGCAATTCCTGGCGCGGGATTACCGTTCGGCGCGGGGGCTCGACGAGGCGTTGTCGCTGGCGTTGGACGCGTGGACGGTGGGCTTCCTGGCCATGCAGGAGGAAAAAGACGCGGGCGAATTGCCGTTGGCGGAAGCTTTGGGCAAGGCGCGCCGGGAACAACTGGAAACGGCGAGCATCGAGGCTGCGGTGCTGGAATACCGCACGAAATCGCACATCGCGTTCCGGGCGTTAACCGAGGCGGAAGTCCGGCCCGCGCAGGAGACCCATGGCTGAATCGCCGCCCGGGCCGGAGAACGCTCCGGCAGCGGAGCGGGAGGAGTTGGCGCCGGAAAAGGAGAAGTTACCAGAGCCGCCGATGCCCGCGCGGCGAAGGTTTGACGGACCGGGGCCGCCCATGCGGTGGGGGAGGCAGTCGCTCGCGCTGTTCGGGCTGGGACTCTGCATCGGTTGCGCGTGGGCGTTGATCAGCGGCGGGCAACTGCCCGGGTGGCGTCCGACGTGGCCGGACAAAGGTGGCGCGGTCGCGGTCATCATCGATCCCGGCCACGGCGGCGGGGACAGCGGCGCGGTCGCCCAGGGCGTGGTGGAGAAAAGTCTCAATCTGGACGTGGGCCTGCGGGTGGCGCAGTTGCTGCGGGCGCGGGGCGTCCAGGTCCGGCTGACGCGGGAGGACGATCACTTCGTGCCGCTGGAAGACCGGGTGCGGATGGCCAACGCGCTGCCGGGCGCGGTGTTCGTAAGCATCCATTTCAACGACGCGTCGGGCAACGGCCAAACGGTCGGGCGGGCGAGCGGGATCGAGACCTATTATTGCGAGCGCAAGCTGACGCCGGATACCGGCTGGGCGTGGGCCTCGCTTTTCGGCGGGAAAGGCTCCGCGCCGGGTGCGCAAAACCGCGCGATCCGGGAGGGACAGAATCTGGCGGATTGCATCCAGGGATCGTTGATCGCCGGGACGGCGGCGACGGACCGGGGCATCAAGGAGCGCAGCCTGTACGTCACGCACCGGGTGCTGGGTCCGGCGGTCCTGGTGGAGGGAGGTTTCGTGAGCAACCCGGCGGAGGCGCACCGGCTGGGCGACCCGGCCTACCGGCAAAAAATCGCGGAATCCATCGCGGGCGGGATCGTGAAATATCTGGCAGCCTCCCGGCAGCGTGCGCCGCTGGCGGCGTTTGCGCTCGGGGGTTGAATATCGGAGCGGCCAGAGCGTCCATTGGATATCATGCGTGTTTTCACCACGGGTTTTGGGCGGTTGGCGGTTTGGGGGCTTTTGCTTGCCACGGCGGGGGTCGGAACAGCGCGGGCGGACGAAGCGTTGCGCCACGTGCAGCAATCGTTGCGCGACCAGGGATTTTACTACGGCCCGATTGACGGCTCGCCCGGCGACGAGACGACCCAGGCATTGCGACGCTACCAGATCCGCAACGGGCTGGCGGTCAGCGGGCAGTTGAACGACGAGACGCGCCGTTCCATCGACCGGACCGGGGCGTCGAACAGCGGCAGCAGCCGGAGCGGGGGCGGCAACGAGGACCAGAGCACGCCCGCGCCGTTGAGCACGCCGGTCCGGCGTGTGCCTCCAACCGCCTACGCCACACCGACGCCCGCACCCGCGTACCGTCCGCCGCCCCGGTCGCAGCCTGACCCGGATGGGCAGGACGACGTGGAACCCGCGCCGCGCGCGCCGGGGAACATGCACCCGGAGTTGCGCTCCAGACCGGACGCGCCGTCGGCGGATGGCGTTTACAACGTCCCGCGTGAGGGCATCGTGCCTTCGATCACGCTGAGCACGCTTTTTGCCAGCACGCCGTATGAATTCGCGCCGCCGCCCGTGCAGGCCGACGTGCTCCGGCGAGCGCAGGCGTTGCTGGGGCGCAACGGGTTCTACGACGGACGCGCGGACGGCGCTCCCGGCCCGTCCACCACGGAAGCGTTGACCAATTTTCAGGAGGTCAACCGGCTGCGGCGCACGGGACGGCTCGACGTGAGCACGCTGGGCATGATGCGGCTGCTGCCGGGGCGTCAGACGGTGGGACCGCGCCGGGGTGATGACCCACGCCGGGGACCGAACATCATTTTCCCGGGCCGGGTCGTGGATTGACGGAGCCGCACGCCTCGGTGTTCACGCGGTCTCCAAATCGGTCGTAAGTTTCTAAAATCTCGGTCTTGGCTAGCGCGGCGCGGCATCCGGGAACGTTACCTGTTCCAACTCCAGGCTGACCGACCCGATGAACACTTCGGACTCCGCTTTGACGAGCAGCCGGTTGGCGTCGTCGCTGATCCAGGCGAGCGCGCTCTTGAAGCCCTTGCGCGGCTCCAGCATGCCGTCCTTGTTGACCTTCTCCAATTTCAGGGAGCACTCGATGGCCGCGAACTCGCCCGCTTTGACCTTGACGCGGCTGCGGCCCAGCACCTTGACCGTGGCGAGGTACGGGCTGCCGGAAGTCATGAACGGCAGGGTCTTCTCGTCGCCCGACGCCAGCGGCAAACTACGCAGGTAAAACAGGATGCCCTGCATATCGTACAACTCCGGGTAACGGTAGTGCCGGGTCTTGCCGATGGCGGTGGGATCGTGTTCGTCTTTCTTGAGGTCGCGGTCCACGCGGACGGCCTCCGCCGGGGTGAAATCCACCCGGGAAAACGTGTGTTTCCTGGAGTTGAGTTCGGTTTGTTCGAGATAGATCGGGTGGAGCGTAAATCGGTTGAGGACCGAAACGTGGGTGGCGTCGAGTTTGTAGAGAGCGCGCGCGGCCCCGGTGGTGGTCGCCTTGAAGGTCGAACGGATTTCGTTCTTCGCCGCCGAGGAAACGCATTGCGCATCGACGTGGGCTGCCTGCACGCCTCCCCAGACGAGGCTGTAACTAGCGTTGAACGAACGTACCGGGGCAAAAGCGCCCGGCGCACCGGCGTTGACCCGGCTGTGCCAGGACGGAGCGGGTGGGACGGTCGGCGACTCGACCGGGGGCGGCGAGGGAGAATCCGCCGCCTCCGCCGAAAGGGGGAGCACACCCAGCAAAAGCGAGATAGCCAAGGAGGAAAGCACGGGTAATATCTAGCCCCGGGCGACCGGGCGTACAACCCCACCGGTGCCACCGAAGGGTCTTTATGGAAATTCGCCGATTGAAGCTACGCCGGTTGCTCCAGGTCCGTCTGTGCATGGCGGTGGTTCTCGCCACCGCTGGCCAACCTGCGGTGCGGGCGGGCGAAGGAAAAAACACCGTGGTCTGGATCAGCATGGACGGGATGCGCGGGGATTATCTGGACCGTGCGCCGCTGCCGTTTTTCGCGCGCTTGATGAAGGAAGGCGCGTACAGCCGCAGGTTCCATCCGGTGTTCCCGCCGATCACCTTTCCCAGCCATTGCGCCGAGGCGACCGGGGTGACGGTCGATCACCACGGCATCACCGGCAATTCCTTCTACGATGCCGACACCCGCCAGACCTACCGTTACCCGGGCGATTCCACCCTGCTGCAAGCCGAGCCGATCTGGCTGACCGCCGAACGCCAGGGCGTGCGGACGCTGGTGTTCGACTGGCCGCTCTCCCAGGCGGAACACGGGCCGTTGCACGCGGATTATTTCGGCGAAAAATTCGACCCCGCGCTGACCGACGCGCAACGCATGGACCATCTCCTCGACACCTGGCAGGGGGACAAAGGCGCGGGGCTGCACCTGTTGATGGGTTACGTGGAAGACGCAGACGTGGCCGGACACAAATATGGGCCGGACGCGCCGGAAACCACGGCGGCGGTGCAAGCGGTGGATCACACGCTGGGCGAGTTTTTCGAGCGCGCCCTGGCCCAATGGAAGCAGACCGCCGGTCCCGCGGACCGTTTTTACCTGCTGCTTTCCACCGACCACGGCATGTCGCCGGTGACCAAAGCGGTCAACCTGGAAAAACTGCTCGGACTGCCGCACGGACAGAAGGAGATCACGCTCTCGACCGTGGGCAACCTGGGCAACGTGTTCGTGGATCAAGCCGCTGACGGCCCGGCCCGCGAGGAGCGGCTGGCGGGCTTCGTCGAAAAACTGCGCGCCTACCCGTTCGCGCACGTCTACCGGCGGGCGGACCTGCCGGTGGCCTGGGCCTACGCCCACCCGACCCGCACGGGCGATCTCGTCGTGGTGCTGCCGAGCGGGTACACGTACAGTTCGCAGGCGACGCAGCCCGTGATGGACATCGCGCAGGCGGGCGGCGGACCGCTGGGGATGCACGGCTATCCGGTCGAAGACGACCCGGAAATGTACGGTGCGCTGTTGGTGTGGCGTTTCCCGCAGCCTTTGGGCGGGAAAGACCTCGGCGAAGTGAAATGGGACCAATATCACCCCACCGTGGCGAAGTGGCTGGGGATCAAACCGGCGGCTGGGACGAAGGGCGTGCCGTTGGTGTTGCCGGGCGAATAACGCCGCCGCCGGTTGAGAAATCTGAGGCGGCTCGTCAGCCGGCTGCGATGAAAGTTGAGTCTGCCCGAGATCGCTTCATCGATTGGGGGGTTGAGCTGTCTGGCTAAGCGGAAGGCGCTCCGTCCAGAGGATGGTGGAAAATGGCTTCGCGACAGGGGTTCTCCGTGAGCAGCCAATCTTGTTTCTGGGAGAAGTCATTCACGCGCTCGCTGACTTGGTTCTTGAGATGGCCTCGCGGGATCCGGCGAAAATCGGCCGATACAAGCACTTGGGCTGGGAAATGTTGTGGGGCGCCATCGCCGTGAACCCCGCTCGGCGAGAGCGTGACGAGCGCGGAGATCAACGTGGCGGTGGCGTAGGATGATTGGATGAGACGAAAATTTCTTCGCCTTTTATTGCGAATATTCATCTACTTGCGGTTAGGCGCTTATGCCATCCGCACGAATCATCAAAGCGACCGAACAACGGTCTGAATCCATCTACAACGGTGGTTCTCGCACCGCCCACACGCCCGAAGACATGCGCGCACTGCTCGCCGACCCGGAGCTTGCCTTACCCCTAAAGTTCACAGCCATTCTTGCTGCATACGCCTGCTTGCCTCGCTTCGTTGACCGCCCGCTACGCTTGGCTGACTTCCGCAACCTGATCCCCGACGATTTCTGGGAGGAGCATTTTCGCTTTGGCTACACGAAATATCTTGGGGGCTGGGTCCCGATAGACTGGGGCGAGGACGAGTGGTTCTATTCGCTTGGCATAGGACCTTCTGGCTCCCCCTACGGCTGGCACGGTCTTTACTTGGTCAGTCGTAGGGCCTTTCTACACTGGGGAGAGGAGCCGAACGGCTATTTTCACCCTCCACTGGACGTAGAGGTCAGTAAATTTGCGATCTGCCACCCATTTCTGCACTCTGAACTGCACGAGGGAACTGCCATCCATCTATTCACCAGCGCCTGACCACGCGCGCTAGCGAAAGGAGGCTGGCGGGCGGAGCCTTCCGGCCGGTCCGGTTGGACGAAGTGCCTTCGCCTTGTTTTAGGGCATGCATTCGCCTATTACCCGTGAGGCGGTTACGATCCACGCTACCTGATTTTATGCGTTGCGATCTACTGGTGATCTTCGTCTTTTGGCTTGTCCTCTGCGTCGGCTACGAGTTCCAGCGCATTGCCACCTTCATGGCCCAACCAGCCGCCGGCGACCTGTACGCTCATTCTTGGGGTTTCCAGTTCGTCGTTTTCGTGGTGTTTCGCTTCGGCTTCCGGGTGGCTGGATTACTTTTCGCCCTCATCCGGCCATGAATGACCCTTTCTAGCCCACTGGCCAGGGCGCGCAGATCGACCGGAACACCGACGTTCTCAACCACTCCGCCCTCCTGAGCACGCTCGGCGGCACCGCCGCGCCGGTCACGAGCATCACCAACGACGGCACCTTGACGGTCTGCACTTCATGCGAGAAGGCGACGGGACACCATTAGAGCACCCTTCATCAGAGCAGGGAAGATCTTAGAGGGTGTCTGGAAAGTAGGTGTTGGCAGTTATTTTGCCGTGTGGCAAAGCC
>CAXUGY010000022.1:0-56285 GCA_964250695.1 uncultured Chthoniobacterales bacterium
CGCAACCTGAAGGATTTCTGGTGGCGGCGCATGACCCGCGAGCGCGACGACGTGGTGGGTCTGGACGGGTCGATCCTGATGAACCGGCGCGTCTGGCAGGCCAGCGGCCACGAGGCGACGTTCAGCGACCCGATGGTGGATTGCCTGCTGACGAAAAAGCGGTTCCGGGCGGATCAGGTCGAGCCGCAGAGCGGGACGGTTTTTCATTTCACTGGCGCGGAGTCGCCCGCGACCGGCTGGAAGGTGACGAAGCCTTATGCGGTGTTGCTCAGGCAGGGTGACAACGTCGAACGTGCTCGCAAGGTCGCCCGGCAGTTCTACGCTCAGGGTGCGGCGACGGCGGGTTCTGAAACGGAGCTGGAACTCCAGGGTGAGACGACGGAAGCCGTCGAGAATAGCCGCCGTTTCAACCCGGAAAACGGTGGCCAGTTGACCGAACCGCGCGCGTTCAACCTGATGTTCAAAACCTACGTCGGCGCGACCGAGGACGAAAATTCGATTGCGTATCTGCGCCCCGAGACAGCCCAGGCGATCTTCGTGAACTTCAAGAACGTGCTCGACGTGGCGCGCAAGAAATTGCCCTTCGGCATCGCGCAGATCGGCAAGGCGTTCCGCAACGAGATTAACCCGCGCAATTTCACGTTCCGCTCGCGCGAGTTCGAGCAGATGGAACTCGAATATTTCTGCCGCCCGGAACAGGGCATGGAGCTGCTCTCGTACTGGCTGGAGGAGCGTCTCAAGTTCTACGAGGACATCGGGCTTTCGCGCGACAACCTCAAGGTCCTCGATGTCCCGGCGGACGAGCGTGCCCATTATTCCAAGGGCACCTATGACATCGAGTACGAATTCCCGTTCGGCACGCAGGAACTCGAAGGCGTGGCCTACCGCACCGACTACGATCTCAAGCAGCACCAGGAACACAGCGGCAAACCGCTCGAATACTTCGACGACGAGAAAAAGGAGAAGTTCATCCCGCACGTCGTCGAGCCGAGCGCGGGCGTGGACCGCACCGTCCTGGCCTTGCTCTGCGCGGCCTACAACGAGGAAACGATTACTGACGAGAAGGGCGGCAGCGAGGTGCGGATCGTCCTGCATTTCCATCCGCGCATGGCCCCGGTGAAATGCGGGGTGTTTCCGTTGCTGAAGAACAAGCCCGAGCTGGTCGAAAAGGCCCGGAGCGTCGCGGCATTGCTCAAACCGCACATGAACGTGTTCTACGACGAAACCGGCGCCATCGGCAAACGCTACCGGCGGCAGGACGAGATCGGCACGCCGTTCGGGATCACCGTTGATTTCGAGACGTTGGGCGAACGCGGCGACGAGTTCAAGGACACCGTGACCCTGCGCCACCGCGACAGCATGAAGCAGGAGCGCATCGCCATCGCCGATCTGCCCGCGTATTTGCTGGCGCGGATCGTCTGAAGGTTCTTTGTGGGTTGGCCCGGGGCCGACTCCCGCTAACCCCGGGATGGCACGGCCACGGGTGCGGCTTCCAGTTGCACTTTGGCGATGCCGGTTTCCAACAGGCCGAGTTCCTTCGCCGCGCGACGGCTCACGTCGATGATCCGGCCCCGCAGGTAAGGTCCACGGTCTCTGATTTCCACGACGACGGAGCGTTGGTTCGCCAGGTTGACCACGCGGATCTTCGAGCCCAGCGGAAGCGTGCGGTGCGCGGCGATCAGTTCGCCGCCGGCCCACGGGCGATTGCTGGCCGTGTGTGAATCACCCCGGTCGGGATCGTGCCACGTCGCCACCCCGCGTTGGCAGGGGGAGCCTGCGCTCACTTGGAACCACGGCAGCATTGCCAACAGCAGGGTCAGTAACAAACACCGCGTGGGGTGCTTCGGAGAGTACAACAGCATCATGGGGCGGCAACCATCGCCTCTTTCGCCTGTCCGGCGCAAGCGATCATTGCCCCCGGTCTTCCGTCAACCGAACCGCCCGGTGATGTACGCCTCGGTCTGCTTCTCGCGCGGGTTGTTGAACAACTCCCGCGTCGGCGCGAACTCGATCAATTTGCCCAGGTAGAAAAAGGCGGTCTGGTCGGCCACGCGCGTCGCCTGCTGCATGGAGTGCGTCACGATGACGATGGTGAAATTGCGTTTCAGATCCGCCATCAGTTCTTCCACTTTGGCGGTGGCAATCGGGTCGAGCGCGCTCGTCGGTTCGTCCATGAGCAACACCTCGGGTTGCACGGCGACGGCGCGCGCGATGCAAAGCCGCTGCTGCTGACCGCCGGAAAGACTGATCCCGGGTTTGCCGAGGTCGTTCTTGACCTCGTCCCACAGCGCGGCTTTGCGCAACGCGTCTTCCATCCGCTCGCGCAGGAACGCGCGGTCACGCACGCCGTTGAGCCGCAGGCCGACCGTCACGTTGTCGCCGATGCTCATCGTCGGGAAAGGATTCGATTTCTGGAAGACCATGCCGACCCGTCGTCGGACCACGGTCGGGTCGATTTTCCCGGCGTAGAGATCATCTCCGTTGAGCAGGATCGTCCCGGTCATGCGCGAGCCGGGGATGAGTTCGTGCATCCGGTTGAGACAACGCAGGAAAGTCGATTTGCCGCAGCCGCTCGGCCCGATGATGGCCGTGACCGAACGCGCGGGAATCTGCAACGTGGCGTCGATCACCGCGTGCTTCGCGCCGTAGAAAATGTTGACGTTTCGGGCGTCGACGGCGACGGCGGGCGTGCCGGGTTGGACGGGGGGAGGAGCGGAGCTTTGCGGAGAGTTCACGAAGCGGGAAGAGGCGGAGGGAGCCAAGGCAGCCGGAGCCGCGACAGCAGGAGGATGATCGGAAGACATGGCGGTTGACAAGGTGATCCGTGTTACGATTGCGCGGACGCGGTGACCGCGCCGCCGGTGACCGCAGTGGCCGCCGCCGTTTCCGCCGCCGCGCCGGGGGTCTTGCGGCCGGGCTTGCCGCTGGCCACGCGGTCGCGGGTCAGGAAGCGCAGTCCGACGTTGAGCGTCAGCACGAGGAGCAGGAGCACGAGCGCGGCGGCCCACGCCTGCCGATTCTCGTCGGGGTAGGGAGAAATGGCGTAGGTGAAGATTTGCAGGGGCAAGGCCGCCATCGGGTCCTTGAGGCTGTGGCTCCAACCGCTGTTGCCCAACGCGGTGAACAACAAAGGAGCGGTTTCGCCGGAAGCGCGCGCGACGGCCAGCAGCGCGCCGGTGAGGATGCCTTTCGACGCGGTGCTCAGCACGATGCGCGTGCAGATTTTCCACTTGGCGATGCCCAGCGCGAGCGCGGCTTCGCGGTAGCCGTTGGGCACCAGCAGGAGCACTTCTTCCGTGGTGCGCAAAACCAGCGGGATCATGATGAACGCCAACGCCAGCGACCCGGCGATGGCTGAATAGTGTCCCACCGAAAACGGCGAACCCTTCGGCAGCACGAGGATCGCATACGCCACGATGCCCCACACGATGGACGGCACGCCGTTGAGCAGGTCCGCCGCGAACCGCACGCCAGACGCAAACCTCGGTCCGGCGTATTCCGTCACGTAAAGCGCGCCTAATACCCCGGTGGGTAATCCAATGAGCGAGGCCATCCCGACCAGGATGAAACTGCCGACGATGGCGTGGACCACTCCGCCGCCCACATCCGGGCGCGGCACGGGCAGTTGCGTGAAAAACGCAAAGTTGATGGAACCCGCGCCTTTGATGACGAGGTACGCAAACACCAACGCCAGCGGCGTGACCACGATGCCGGCGCAAACCATGCACAGCGCGGCGACGAACCCGCTCTTGAATTTACGCCAGCGGCGCAACGATTCGGAGACCTGCCCGACCCGCAGACCGTCGGCACGGGGGGCCGCGCCGTTGGACGGTGGCGCGGAAAGGGTGACGCTGCTTGAAGTCATGGAGAAAGGGTGGGCGTCAATGAACCGCACCGGTGCCAACCGTGCCGAACCGCAGCAGGAGCCGGGCGCAAAGGTTGATGACGAGCGTGATGCCGAACAGCACCAGGGCCACGGCGATGAGGGCGTTGCGATAGGTATCGTCCGACGCCTCCTGGAATTGGCTGGCGATGACACTGGCCAGCGTGTTGCCGGGCGCGAAGAGCGACGGGAGGATTTTGTTCGCGTTGCCGATGACCATGGTGACGGCCATCGTCTCGCCGAGCGCCCGCCCGAGGCCGAGGATCATCGCACCGAAAATCCCCTTTTTCGCGTAGGACAATACGGCGATGCGGGTCACCTCCCAGCGGGTCGCGCCCAACCCGTAAGCAGCCTCGCGCTGGAGATCGGGGACGGAGCGCAGGATTTCGCGCGACACGCTGGTGATGATCGGCAGCACCATCACCGCGATGATCAGCGACGCCGCCAGGACCGAGTAGCCGCCGAACGCCACGCCCGAGAAAATGGGCAGAAAGCCGAGCGTGCTCTTGAGAAAGGGGAACACGTTCGCGTTGAGAATCGGCAACAAGATAAAAATTGCCCACAGGCCGAGGATCACGCTCGGGATGGCCGCCAGCATTTCGATCAGGAAAACGAGCGGCTGGCGAATCCAGTTCGGCGCGAGTTCCGTCAGGAAAACCGCCGTGGCGATGGCGAGCGGGGTGGCGATGAGCAGCCCGAGAAACGAGGTGACGACCGTGCCGTAGATGAAGGGCAGCGCGCCGAACGTGTTTTCGTTGGGGTCCCAGGTGCTTTTCGTGAGAAAGCCGAAGCCGAACTTCTGAAACGTGCCGCCCGCGCCTTTCCAAAGCTGGTAACCGACCAGGATGACGAGCGCGATCACCACGCAAGCCATCGCCAGACAAAGGTTGCGAAAGATCGCTTCGCTGGCTTGCGAAACCGGCTTCATCCGCGCGGTGGCGGGAAGACTGGCGGCAGGGGCGAGGGTGGCGGTTGAAGGCATGACGAACTATCGAATGAAACAGAAACCGGCAGGAAACGAAACGGCGCGGTGGGCCGCGATACGCACAAGCCCACCGCGTCGAAACCGCTTTACATTTTGATCGAAGCGATGCGGTCGAGCACCTTTTTCTGCACGGCTTCCGGCAGCGGCGCGTAGTCCAGCGCCTTGGCCTGCTTTTCGCCTTCGGTGAGCGCCCACTTCAGGAAGCCGACGAGCGCCTTGCCTTTGGCGGCATCCTTCTGCTGTTCGTACACGAGCAGCCAGGTCACGCCGGAGATCGGGTAGGAATCCTTGCCGGGCGCGTTGACCATGGAAAAGCGGAAATCGTCGGGGATGTTCGCCGTGGCGGTGGCGGAGGTGATCCCTTCGAGGGTCGGCTTGACGAAGGCCCCGTCCGCGTTTTTGAGTTCGGCGGTTTGCAGCTTGTTCTGGGAAGCGTAGATCAGCTCGACGTAGCCGATGGCGCCCGCCGTCTGCTTGACCAGCCCGGCCACGCCGTCGTTGCCCTTGCCGCCGATGCCCGCGGGCCAGTTGACCGTGGTGTTCGGCTTGCCGACCTTGGTTTTCCACTCGGGGCTGACCGCGCCGAGGTAATCGGTGAAGATAAAGCTCGTGCCGCTCCCGTCGGCGCGATGGGCCACGGCGATGTCGGTCGCGGGGAGCTTGGCGCCGCTGTTGAGCTTGGTGATCGCCGCGTCGTTCCACTTGGTGATCTTGCCCAGGTAGATGTCGGCGAGGGTCGGGCCGTCGAGTTTCAGCGTGGTGACGCCCGGCAGATTGTAGGTGATGGCCACCGCGCCCGCGACCGTCGGGATGTGCAGGATTTTCGACGACGCCTTGGCCAGGCTCTCGTCGCTCATCGGGCCGTCCGACGCGCCGAAATCCACCGTGCCTTCGATGATCTGCTTCTGTCCGCCGCCGGAGCCGATGGGCTGATAGTTGAAGGAAACCGAGGCGTCAGCCTTTTTGTATTCCGCGAACCATTTGGAATAGATCGGGGCGGGGAAGGTCGCTCCGGCACCCGTCAAATCGACGGCGCGGGCAAGCGATCCAGACAGGCCGAGGCCGGTCAGGGTCAGGGCAACGATGGCGAGGGATTTTAATTTCATGACAGATGGGGTTGATCGCAGCCGATTCGGGGCTGCATGGGCTGAAGTTACGGAAGCGTCGGCGGGTGTCCGCCAATGTTTTGCAACGTTTTTGTTACAAGTTTGGCGGCCATCCGGGTTTGACAGCGGAGCGTTTAGACCGCACACAACGAAGGTACTCCTATGGTCAACTCTCCTCATCTGCACATCCTCGGATCGTTTGACGAAGCGCTCAGCCTCCTGCGCGAGAACGTCCTGATGATGGCGAGCCTGACCGAGCGCAACATGGAGCGCGCCTTCCGGGGATTGTTCGAGCGTGACAGCGAACTTTGTAATCAGGTCATCGCCGACGACGAGGAGATCGACCTGCTGGAAAAACAGGTGGACAAGGACGGCATCGAACTGCTGATGCGTTTCCAGCCGGTGGCGATTGATCTGCGGTCGATCATCGCGGCGATGAAGCTCAGCGCGAATCTGGAGCGGGTGGCCGACCAAGCGACGGGGATTGCCCGGCGCGCGCGGCGGTTGAACAGCAGCGCGGAAATGGCCGAGACCCACCTGCTCGAACGCATGACGCGCGACGTGACGGGGATGCTCAAGGACAGTCTGCGTGCGTTCACCGACGGTGATCTGGAACTGGCCCACACCCTCAAGCCGCGCGACCGGCAACTCGACCAAGCCAACCGCGAAGTCAACCAGCAGATGACCGAACTGGCGCAGAAGCAGCCCGAGAACATGCAGTCATACCTCGACCTGATTTTCGTGGCTCGGAACATCGAGCGCATCGGCGACCACGCCACGAACATCGCCGAGGATGCCGTGTACGTGAAAGCGGCGCAGGATGTGCGGCACAGCCATCCGGCCGTGGGCACGATGTAAAAGGGACGAACCTGACGCTACCCGCCCTCCGTGTTGCCGAGCACGTAGACCGGATATTCCTCGAACTCCTTCGGCTGGCTGTAGCGGACCTCTCGCTTGCGGAGGTAGATCCGCAGGATCATCCAGCCGTGGTGGAGCAGCAAATTGACGGTCGTCGGCTCGGTCTCCTCACGCACCTCCGAATAAGGCGTGTCGTTCATGCCGTTCGTCGGGCGGAATGTTCCGGGCGTCAGTTTTGGCCCTGGGCTTCGGCGCGGTCTTCAAAGCGCGTGTACTCCTTCAAGAACGTCAGTTTCACGTCGCCGACCGGGCCGTTGCGTTGCTTGGCGATGATCAGCTCCGCCTCGCCCTTCGTTTCTTCCCGTTGCTCCTCGTCTTCGGCGTAATATTCCGAACGGATCAGGAGGCCGACGAGATCGGCATCCTGCTCGATGCTGCCGGATTCGCGCAAGTCGCTCAGGACCGGACGGCCACCTTTGCGCGCCTCGGGGTTCCGGTTTAGCTGCGCCAGCACGATAATCGGAACCGCGAGTTCCTTCGCCAACGCCTTGATGCCACTGCTGATCTCCGCGATTTCGATCTGCCGATTATCCTGTGCCCGGCGGCTCGTCGAACGCAGTAGTTGCAAATAGTCGATGACGATCAGCTTGATGTCATGCATCTGCTTGAAACGCCGCGCCTTGGCGCGCAGTTCTAGAATGCTCAAACCGGCCGTGTCATCAATGTAGATCTGGCTCTCCGCCAGCTTGGCTGCGGCCGTCATCAGGTTCGGAAAATCACGCTCGGCCAGCATGCCTTTGCTGACGTTACCCAGGTTGACGCGCGCCCGGGAGCACAACAGCCGCTGCACGAGTTGCTGGCTGCTCATTTCCAAACTGAAGACCGCCACGGGCTGTTTGGTGTTCACGGCCACGTGCTCGGCGATGTTCATCGCAAACGCCGTCTTGCCCATGCTCGGGCGGGCAGCGATGACGACCATTTCGGACGGGTGCAGCCCGTTGGTCATCTGGTCGAAGTTCTTGAAACCCGATGACAGACCGGTGATCGCGCCACGGCGTTCGTAGAGCTTTTCGATGCTTTCGATGGCTTCCATGACTTGATCCTTCATCAGGGGTATCTGATCCTTGAAACGGTTCTCGTTGATCGCCAGGATCTTTTGCTCGACCTCATCCAGCAGAACGTTCACCTCGCCCTGTTCTTCGTAAGCGCGCGAGGCGGCTTCCGTACAGGAGGCGATGATCTGCCGTAGCACGTACTTTTCGCGGACGATCTCGACGTAGTAGCTCGCATTCGCCGCCGTCGGCGTGAAGGTGAATAAGTGCGTGATAAACGCCGGACCGCCGACCTCTTCGAGCAGCTTCCGGTCGCGTAGAACCTGCGTCAGCGTGATGACATCCGCCGGTCGCTGCGCACTCCAGAACTCGACGAGAATCGTGTAGATCGTCGCGTGGGCTGGCTGGTAAAAGTATTGCTCGTTGATGCGTTCAACGACATCGCCGATCACGTCGGTCGGCGAGATGAGCATAGAGCCGAGCACGCCCTGCTCGGCTTCGAGACTGTGCGGCAGCGTCCGGTGAATATCCGGTACGCTGTTCTGTGAATAACTTGGGGATAAACCGACGTTTGCCCCCGGGACTTTTCTCTCCGCCGACCCAGGTTTGCTCCGGGGTTTCTCAGTGCTCGCAGCCTGAGAAATGGCAGGTGGCATGACTTTTAAGGCTACGTCTTCTTCTTGGCGTATTTGGACACCGAGGGCTTCTTGTCGTCGGCCGCCTCGGCGGTCGGGGCCGGGGCCTCGGTCGGGGTAGCCTGCTCGGCGCTGGACTTGACCTGCACCTTCAAGGTCGCGGTCACGTCCGTATAAAGCTTGATCGGGATTTCCTGCAACCCGGTTTCCTTGATGGGCTTTTCGAGCTGGATGGCGTGACGGTCGATCTCCGCGTTGGGCAGTTCCTTTTTGAGGGCCTCTTCGATGTCGCGGGTGGAAATCGAGCCGAACGCCTTGCCGGTCGTGCCGGTTTCCAAGGTGAGGGTGAGCGTCAGCTTGTTGATGCGGCGGGCGAGTTCTTCGGCCGCGTTGCGCTCAGCCCCTTCGCGCTCGGCGCGCTTGGTCTTGAGCTGGTTGATGCGCTTGAGCGTGACGGGGGTCACCTCGTAGGCCTTGCCCTGCGGCAGGAGGAAATTCCGGGCGAAACCGCGCTTGACCTTGACGATGTCCGCTTCGGCACCGAGGCCGCGGATGTTTTCGGTGAGAATGACTTCTGAAGTAGGCATGGAAACGGACGGGGTGAAAGGTCGAAACGGGATAAAGTTGGCCTTACCGATTAGCGCGTGGGGACCTGAATGTCAAGCTGGCAGGCAGGGATTACCTGAAGCGCATCGAAAGGTTTCAACGCCATTCGTGGCGGGGGTATTTGCGTTGCAACTCCTGCTTGTGCTTGGGGTAACTCTCGCGCCAGAAGTTCGCCAGGTCCTGCGTCACCTGGATGGGCCGGTGGTTCGGCGCGAGCACCTGGATCGTCACCGGCACCCGGCCCGCCGCCACGGTCATGCCGCCGGTCACGTCGTACAACTCCTGGATGCGCGCCGCGAGCACGGGGGGCGCGCCGTCCCCGGTGTCGGGGTACGTGAGCTTGACCTTGCGCGGGCCGCGCGTCGTGAGGAGTTCGACCCGTTCCGGCGCGTACCGCTCGACCCATTCCTGCTGCTGAGCCGAGAGCCACGCCTTGACCGCTGGCCACACGGCGCGCTCCTTGATCGCCTTGTAAGTGGTCGCGCCGTAGCAGAGCTGCTCGATCAGGGTGCGCCGGTCGTCCGGGCCGATGGGCGGCAGGCCGAGTTCCGGCATCCACGCGGCGAGACCGTTGACGCGTGCCATCCATTGTTCGACGGAGGCGTCCCAGTGCTTGAGCGGGCAGCGTCCGGCGATGACCTCTTCCGCCAGCAGCGCGGCCGCCTGTTCGGGAGGTGGGTCGTCCGAGAGGGTTTCGGCCAGCGTGAGGTCGCGGAATTGCCGTTGCCGCCGGACCATGACCCGCCGCGCCGCGTCGTCGTAGAACACGTCCTGCGTTTCGCCGAAATCGCCGGGGAACAATTCCCGCAGCCAGTCCTCCTCGACCGCCGTCGCTAAACTCAGCAGGGTGGCGAGTTCGTCCCCGCCGCCCTTCTGCACCTCGCGCACTTCGGCGGCCACGAGCAGACGCGCTTTCTGCACCGCGCTTTCCCGCGCGAGCACGCCGCGCCGGTTGCCGACGAGCTGGCAGCGCAGCGTGCCTTCATCGAGCCGCCGGGCGAGTTGGTCGGAGAAACCTACGAGCACGCAACGGCGGATGAAATCCGAGCGGTCGGTGGGCGGGTCAGCGGTGGCGGGTCGGCGGTCGCTCCCGGCGTCGATGGAGAGAAACTGCTCGAAAAGCTCACCCGCCTGCCGCGCGCCGAGCGCGTGGATGCCCAGCCGTCGGCAACGGCCCGGATCGAACCGCGCGTTTTCCGCGTAACGAAACGCCCGCATCAGCAGAAAGAAATCCGAGTCGTGTTCATCGCCGAGGATATCCTCGCGGTCCTGGTCCATCTGCCGGCCCGTGCTGCGGGTGAGCAGGTTGCGCGATTGCGTCAACGCCGCGAGCAACGCCACGGGCCGCACGCAGTCCCACTCCCGCGCGGCCAGCAACATCCGCGACCAGCGCGGATGCACCGGGAACGCGAGCATTTGTCGGCCCGTGGGCGTGATCGTGCCCGCCGCCCGGTCGAGCGCGCCCAGATCCTTGAGCAAGTTTTCCGCGCGTTCGAGGCTCTTGCGTTCGGGCGGTTCCAGCCAGCGGAAACCGTGGACATCTCCAACCCCGCTGGCCTTGAGCGTGAGCACGACCTCCGCCAGATCGAGCCGCCGGACCTCGGGCGTTTCCTGCGCGGGGCGGTCAGTGTGTTCGGTCTCCGTCCAGAGACGCAGGCAATGACCCGGGGCGGTGCGTCCGGCCCGACCAGCGCGCTGATCCGCCGAGGCGCGGCTGATTTTCTCGACGAGCAGCGTGTTGATGCCCCGGTACGGGTCGAACCGGGCGACGCGCGCCTGCCCGGCGTCGATCACGATGCGCACGCCGTCGATGGTCAGCGAGGTTTCGGCGACGTTGGTGCTGACGACCACCTTGCGCTGGCCGGGGTAGCGGGCGACGGCGGCATCCTGTTCGGCGGGCGGCAGTTCGCCGTGCAGCGGCAACGCCAGCCATTCGCGGCCAAGGCGGTTGCGGAGTTCACCCAGAGTGCGGTTGATTTCAAACGCGCCCGGCATGAAAATCAGGGCGTCACCCTCGGGCTGGGTACGGGCGAGCCGCTCCAATTCCTCGGCGGCGAGTTCCCACGGCGGCACGCGGTCGAACGGGGCAGGGCGGGGGAGGTATTCGAGGCTGACGGGGAACGTCCGCCCGCGCGAGACCAGCGTTTCGCACGGCGCGAGGTATCGTTCCAGCACGCCGGTTTCCAGCGTGGCCGACATGACGACGAGCAACAGATCGGGCCGCGTCGTTTCCTGAATTTGCAGCGCGCGCGCCAGCGTGATGTCGCCGTAGAGGTGACGCTCGTGAAATTCGTCGAAGAGGATCGCGGCCACCCCCGGCAGCGCAGGATCGTGGAGCATCTGGCGCAGCAGGATGCCCTCGGTGACGTACTCGATGCGCGTCCGTTTCGAGGTGACGTTGTCCAACCGGATGCGGTAGCCGACCTCGTCACCGACGCGCCCGTGGCCGCGTTCGCTGGCCACGCGGGCCGCCAGCATCCGCGCCGGGAGTCGGCGAGGTTGCAGCACGACCGCCCGACCGTTCGCGCCGAGCAAGCCCGCGTCCAGGAGCATCTGCGGCACCTGCGTCGATTTCCCCGAGCCGGTCGGGGCCTGGAGCACGATCCGTCGTCCGCCCGCGCGCAGTTGTCCGACGAGACTGGTTTCCAGTTCGTAGATCGGCAGACGGTCGGCGGCGGTCACTTGGCCAATCTGGCGGCGAAAGCCTCCCGGCACAACCGGAGGGGCGTTTTGTTCCCGTCATTCCTTCCCCGGATCGGCGCTGATCCACGCCTCTTCCATCGCTTCCTGATAATAATCTTCCAGTTTTCGCGCCTGCGTGTTGAGCGCGAAATTTTCCGAGACGGATTTCGCCGCGTGCTCGGCGACTGAAGTCAGCCGCCCGGGGTCCGCCGCCAGATCGACCAACGCTTTCCCCAGGGCGGCGTGGTCACCTTCCGCGACGAGCCAGCCGCTCACCCCGTGTTCAATGGCCTCCGGGATACCGCCGTGGTTCGTCGCAAACACGGGCGCGCCGGTCGCCATCGCTTCGAGCAACGAGTTCGGGACTCCTTCCTGGTTGCCATCGGCCCCGCGTTCGCTCGGGTGCAGGAAAAGGTGAGTCTCGTAGAGTTGACGGCGTAAATCATCCTGGGTCAGAAACCCGGCGAATTTCACTTTGTCAACGATACCGAGTTCCGCGCAAAGCCGTTGCAATTCCCCTTGCTGCGGACCTTCGCCCGCAATCGTCAAGGTTGCCTGCGGATAGGTGCTGGCGAAAGACGCAAAAGCGCGCAGAGCCGTCGGCAGTCCTTTTTTCTCGATCAACCGGCACGCCTGGAACAACCGCCATTTACCGTCGGTTGGCCATTGGCGGGGCTGGAAAGGAAATTTTCCCAACGGAATCCCCGTTCGGTTCAGCCGGATTTTCTCCGGTGGGCAACCGACCTGCACCAGCGCATCCACCAACGATTGCGAGCGCGCCAGCACGAGGTCCACCCGGCCGATCATGTCCAGAAATGCCCGGCGGTACGGTGGTTTTTCCAGTTCCACCAACACGTCCGCACCGTGAAAAGAAACGACGGTCGGCCAGCGGCGGGTCTGGTCGGATAGCAACGGCAGAAGCTGTACCCCCGTGTTGCCGAAGAAAATGTGCAGCAACGAACAGCGGTTGTCGTCCAGTTGCGCGCGCAATCGCCGGGTCTCGACGCTGCTCAAAAAAAGTGGCCGTCCCAGCAGTTGCCGTTGGATGATCCTACGCAGCCAACGCCACGGGCTTTTTGGCACCACGACTACTTCGCCGAAAGGAAAGTCCGTCTCGTTCTCGCGCTTCTGCGCGAACACCATCACCCGGAAACGGTTGACGGCGGAAATCTGCCGGTAGATGTGCTGCATCTCCGGTTTGAGGAACGTCGCACAGTAACACGCGACAGTGCGACGACGGTTCACAACTCTTCTGAGTATCTATAAGTTTCCTCGCTCCCAAGTACAACTCGGGAACGAGGGACGAGGAATGAACGAAGAAACGAAGGGAACCATCCCGAGATGCTTTATTGGTGGTGCTTAGAACTCGATGGCGTACAACTTCAGACCCTGCGGACGCTGGTAAGGATCATCGACTTCATGGCGAGTCACGTCCTGGCCGCTGCCGTATTCGGCGGGAGCGGCGGGATTGACCATTTGCAAGGCGTTGCCGGAGCGGATGGCGCGCGGCACGACGCCGTCGGTACGCGGGCCGATGGCGATGGGCGCGTTGGCGATCCGGTTGCGATCAACCGCCGAACGGCGCGACGTGTACGTGGAAGTAATCTTACGACCGCTGGTGCCGCGCTTCGTGACCGTGGTTTGCGCGTGGAGCGCCGAGGCACAAAACAGACTGGCGGCGACGGTCAGGACCAGAGGAAATGTTTTCATGAAAGCAAGCGGAGCCGGACTGCGTGGTGATTGGATTTTCGGTGAACTGCCACAGAAGGTTTCGTGCCGCACCGGCACCCGGGCCGTATGCCGGAGAGCGAAAATGCGCGGACGGTTGCCCGGCGACCGTTCCGGCTTAAGGTAGGGCGTTTTCTATGAAAGCAACCATCGAACTCCAGGTGCTCAACGCGCTGGGCCTGCACGCCCGGCCCGCGTCGGAGTTCGTGCGGTGCGCGCTCAAATTCAGAGACACCACGATCATCCTGCGCAAAGGCGAGCAAACGTGCGCCGCGACCAGCATCCTCGAAGTGTTGACCGCCGAACTCGACCAGGGCTCCGTTTTTACCGTGGAGGCGGACGGACCGGACGCCGAAACGGCTTTGCAGGAGATGGCCGCTTTGATGATCCGTTTCCGCGACGAGGAGGCGGGGGAAACCAGGTAACCACCGGCGGGCTGTCCTTGACGTGCAACCTCCTCTCCACGCCGCCGACTACCCCGCGCGCGCCCGGCGGGTCATCGCGCTGGAAGCCGACGAACTGCGCCGCCTGCACGACCGGCTGGACGGCCCGGCGTTCATCCGCGCGGTGGAACTGCTGCGGCGCAGCCTGGAAAACCGGGGCAAGATCGTGGTCATCGGCGTGGGCAAGAGCGGCCACATCGGCGAGAAAATCGCCGCGACGCTCACCAGCACGGGCTCGCCCGCGGTCGTGCTCGACAGCCTCAACGCCTTGCACGGCGACCTGGGCGTGGTGGCCGACGGCGACGCCGTGCTCGCCCTGAGCGCCAGCGGGGAAACCGACGAATTGCTCAACCTGCTGCCCGCGTTGCTGCGCTTCGACATTTCGCTCATCGCCCTGACGGGTCGCGCCGACAGCACCCTCGCGCTGAGCAGCCACGCCTGCCTGGATGTCAGCGTGACGCAGGAAGCCTGCCCGCTCAACCTCGCGCCGACCAGTTCCACGACGGTGATGCTCGCGCTCGGGGACGCGCTGGCGATGGTGCTGCTCGAAGCGCGGGGCTTCGACAAGGAGGATTTCGCGCGGTTCCATCCCGGAGGGCAACTCGGGCGCGCGCTGCTGCTCAAGGTGCGGCAGGTCATGCGTCCGCGCGGGGAAATCGCCCTCGTCGCGCCGACCCGCACGATCAGCGACGTGCTCGGGGAGATCGCGCGGCACCGGGCGGGGGCGGCGGTGGTCGTCGATGACGCGGGCCGTCTGGCGGGGATTTTTACCCACGGTGATTTCGCGCGGCATTTCCAGCACGATCCGGCGGGCTTGGGCGAGCGTGCTGTCGGCGAGTTCATGACCCGCGCGCCCGTCAGCATCGGCGGCGAACGGCTCGCGGTGGAAATCCTCGCCCTGCTCGAAAACAAACGCATCGACGATCTCGTGGTGGTCGATGACGACGGGCGGCCCATCGGCCTCGTGGACACGCAGGACTTGACGCGGCTGAAATTGCTGTGAAGCTCATTTCCCCCTCATCCTTCATCCTTCACCCTTCATCCTTTTCCCCTTATGGCAGCAGCAAACGATCTCCGCAAAGGCCAGGCCATCCGTTACAACGGCGAAATCTACGTGGTGCTCGAAGTGACCCACCGCACCCCCGGCAACCTGCGCGCGTTCGTCCAGGCGATCATCCGCTCGATCAAGACGACCAAGACCAGCGACGTGCGTTTCTCCTCGACCGAAAAAGTCGAACTGGTCGAGGTCCACCGCGAAACCCTGGAATATTCCTACAAGGATACCGAGGGCTACCACTTCATCGATCCCAGCACCTACGACGACACGATCCTCAGCGATGCGCTCATCGGCAGCGGCAAGGAATATCTCACCGAAAATCTGGCCGTCACGGTGCTCTACGCCGAGGGCAAGGCCGTGGAGGTCGAAATGCCCGCGTCCGTGGTGCTGAAAGTCGTCCAGTCCGCCGAGGGTGTGCGCGGCGACAGCGCCAACAACGTGCAGAAACCGGCGACGCTGGAAACCGGCAAAATCGTGCAGGTGCCGTTGTTCATCAAGGAAGGCGAGGCCGTCAAGATCTCCACGGCGAACGGCGCGTACATGGGCCGCGCCTGATTTCGCGGGCCGATGGGCGGCGGCCATTGGCGGTGTCCCTCGGGTGCCGGCTGTTTTTTTGCTTGCCTACCGGGCGGCAAAACCACCGAATGACGGCAGGTAAAACGCCATGACGCGAACGTCCCCTCCCGGTCAGCCCACGAGATGATGGGACGGTCCAGATCACCTTCCAGACGGAGTGACGATCCACCGGGTTCCGCACGTCACGCTTTCAAAACTCCCGGCGTGAATCGCCCGCCGCCCCGATCCGTCCGCCGACCGGTGAGGGGCCCGGTCCAGGTTGCCCGGGGGCCGCTGATGGTTCCGACCCGCATCGTCAAAGGCTTCGCCGGGGTGCTCTTGCTGCCGGTGTGCTGGATCGCAACCAAGACGTTTTGCGAGGAATTCATGGGCGTTGCGGTCCGCCACCATTTCTGGTCAACGGACGAGTTTTTCTTTTTCGCCTGGGGAGCGTTGGCGTGGACCTTTGCGTTTTTCGTGTATCCAAGGCCGTTGCTCGTTTACGTGTTCGGCCATGAGTTGACCCACGCGTTGTGGGTCTGGCTCCAGGGAGGGCGGGTCAGCGAGTTCGAGGTGGGTCGTGAAGGGGGATACATCATCGCCGACCGGCGCGATTTCCTGGTGTCGCTGGCGCCGTATTTTTTTCCGATTTACAGCATCGCGGTCATCGCGCTCTACGCCGGAATCAGTTGGTATTACCCGGCAGCGTGGCTCTACCGCCGTTGGTTGTTCGCGGCCATCGGGTTTACGTGGGGGTTCCACGTTTCGTTCACGCTGTGGATGATTCCCAAGCGGCAGACGGATTTGCTGCTCCACGGGACGTTTTTTTCGCTGGTCATCATTTATCTGGCGAATCTGGCCGTGTTGACGGTGTTGCTCATCGTCGCTTGCCCGCAGGTGCGTTGGGCGAAATTCGAGCATCATTTCGTCCACAACGGCATCGCCTGGTGCCGGTGGGTGTGCGATGAGACGGGCTGGGAGCCACCCCGGCTCTGGTTGCCGGTCGGCAACCAGAACGCCGACCGGGAACGTTAAATGAGGCGTGAAATGTTTTCCTGATGGGCGTTGGATGATCCTGGCGGCATGGACCTTGACCCTGGCTGGTTGTGGCAGCGGTCTGCCGCCGATCCCGCCGGGTGCCGTTGCGGCCACGGGTCGTTCGTCGGAGGGCCGCGCACTTTTGGACGCTTGCTTGGCCGCGCACGGCGGCACGGCGGCCTACGCGCGTTTGCACGACGTGAATGTCCGGTTCGATAGCCATTGGGCAGCCATCGGGCCGAAGTTGCAGCCGAAGCTTTCCGACACCGGCTACCGCGAAGGCAGCGAGGAACGTTACCTGTCGGCGGCGAAGGGTTGGATCGTCGGCCAGGATCATCAGGGTCCCAAGGGGCACAAACACGTCCTGCGCACGCCGCCGGACCAGATCGTCGTCACTTACAACGACCATCCCATCCCGAGCGCGGACCCGGAAACCAATGCCGCCGCCGCCCTGGTCACCGACGCCTATGCGATGTTCCTCTTCGGACCCGAATTCGTCCGGCGGCGTGGGGCAGCCTTGCAACGGCTCGACACGGCGGGCGAGGTGGACGGCCACGCCTGCGATGAGTTGCTCGCCGTGCTGCGTCCGGGCTTCGGCCCGGCGGCGGAAGATCGCGTGATCCTTTTCGTTGACCGGCAGACGCATCTGCTTTTGCGCGTCCAGTTTACATTGAACGCGCTGGAATCCACCCGGGGCGCGGAGGTGCGGGTGGACCTGTCCGGGCACCAGACGCTGGCGGGCGTGGAGTTTCCCACGCAGTTCTACGAACACATCGACCGTCCGGTGAACCTCGACGCCCATCGCTGGCGACTGCTCGGGTTCGATGTGAACCGGGGCTACGGGGCCGACGACCTGAAACAACGGGTGCTCCGTCCGGCTCAGTCGTCGGACGTTTCTTCGATGGACCATTTCGGCGGCAAGGCCGGTGCCCCTGCAAAACCAAGGTAGCCCCGGGCGCGCTTGCAGAAGTGGGCCTCTTGGGCGAAAAAGTGGGCCCCGCCCATGCTTTCCATCGACGCCACTCGCATCCTCCTGGGCGTGCTCCTGCTCGCGGTTGGACGGCGGCTGTTCTGGCTGTTCGTCGGCGCGGTGGGGTTCGTGGCCGGTCTCCGGTTCGCCGACCGCTTCATGCACGGCACCCCGGACGAGACGGTCATCATCTTTTCGCTGGTCGTCGGTTTCGTCAGCGCCATCCTGGCGATTGCCCTGCGCAAGATTGCCCTCGGCGCGGCGGGCTTCCTGGTCGGCGGCTATCTGTTGATGACGCTCCTTGCCGCCACCGGACAGGAACACCAGTTCGCTCTGGCCATGGGCAACGGCGGCGCGCCCCTGGCTCCGTGGCTGGCGTTTCTGGTGGGCGGGTTGCTGGGCGCGGTGTTGATGAACGCGCTCTTTGTCTGGACGCTGATCGTCCTTTCCTCCCTGAGCGGCGCGGCGTTGATCTGCGAGTCCCTGCAATTCGGCAGCCAGACGATCTCGATCATTTACACGGTGCTGGTGCTCATCGGTGTGCTGGTGCAAAGCGGACTGATCCGCCGGTCCCGCCCAACGCCATGACGTTTCTCCCGGCTGGACAACCGGCCGCCGCCTTCTAACTTCTCCCTCCTGCTTTTCGTATGAAGATTTCCCTGAACTGGCTGCGCGAATACGTGGACTACGACGGCACCCCCGACGCGTTGGCCGAACTGCTCACCATGGCGGGCGTCGAGGTCGAAGGCGTCGAAACCCGCGGCGCGAACTTCGCCAAGGTCGTCGTGGCGCAAGTGCTTTCCCGCGAGCCGCACCCCAACGCCGACCGCCTGGGCGTCTGCCGGGTGGACGACGGCACCCACGCCAACCCACCGCGCCAGATCGTTTGCGGTGCGACCAACTTCAAAGTGGGCGACAAGGTGCCGCTCGCCCTGCCCGGCGCGGTCCTGCCCGGCGACGTGACGATCAAGGTCGGCAAGCTGCGCGGGGTCGAGAGCGAGGGGATGTTGTGCAGCGCAAAGGAACTCCGCCTCGCCGACGACGCGGCGGGTCTGCTCATCTTGCCCGCCGACGCCCCGGTGGGTGCCCCGGTCGGCAGCCTGTTCCCGAGCGACACGATTTTCGACCTGGAAATCACGCCCAACCGCAGCGACCTGCTCAGCCACGTCGGGCTGGCGCGCGAGGTGGCGGCGCTGACCGGCCAGACGCTGCGAAACCCCGTGGACGCCATGGAAACCCCCGTGGGCGGTGACCCGGCGGCGCACCTGCCGGTCCTCATCGCCGCGAACGCCCGCGAGGCTTGCCCGTTCTACACGGCGCGCTTGCTCGACGGCGTGCGCGTCGGTCCCAGCCCCGATTGGCTGCGTTCCAAGCTGGAAGCGGTCGGCGTGCGCTCGATCAACAACGTCGTGGACGTGACGAATTACGTCATGCTCGAACTCGGCCAACCGCTCCATGCCTTCGACGCGTCCCTGATCGGCGAGGCGGGCCTCGGGGTGCGCCTGGCCAGCCCCGGCGAGGAATTGCTCGCGCTCGATGGCCGCACCTACAAACTCCAGCCGCACCACCTCGTCATCGCCCGCCTGGACGGCAAGGCCGAGGGCTTGGCCGGGGTGATGGGCGGCGAGGAAAGCAGCGTGACGGCCCGGACCACGAGCCTCGTGCTGGAAAGCGCGTATTTCACCCCGGCGAGCATCCGGCGCACCGCCCGCGAACTCGGGTTGAGCAGTGACGCCAGCTACCGGTTCGAGCGCGGCGTGGACCCGGCGGGCGTCGTCGCGGCCTCGCGCCGGGCGGAAGACCTCTTGCTGGAAATCTGCGGCGGCACCTCGCGCGGCGTGATCCGGTCCCATCTGCTGCCGGGCCAGACCGAACTCGAACCGGTGGTCGGCCTGCGTTTGGAGCGTTGCGAGCAGGTGCTAGGGAGGGAGGTTTCGGCGGAGCGGGTCGATGAAATTCTGACCGGGTTCGGCCTGGAAAAAACCGACGAGGATTTGAGCGACAATTCGACCGAATGGCGGGTGCCATCCTACCGGCAGGATCTGCGCCGGGAGATCGACCTGATCGAAGAAGTGGCGCGGGTCTACGGTCTCGACCAGGTGCCGAGCCGAACGGAGGGGACGTTCGCCCCGGCTTCGACCGTGGACGCCGATTACGATTTCTTGATGGCTCTGCGCCGCCGGTTGGTCGGCCTCGGCTTCACGGAAACCCGGAGCGTTTCGCTGGTGCGCGAGGAGGCTGGCACGGGCGGCGTTGCCCTCAAAAATCCGCTCGGGGAGGAGAGTGCCCGGTTGCGCGGGACCTTGCTGCCCGGTCTGCTGGCGTCGGCGGGGCGCAACGTGCGCGTGGGGTCGGCGGACCTGCGGTTGTTCGAGATCGGGCGGGTTTTCTCGGCGGACATTCCGCCGGGCCAGCCGGAACCGGTGGTGGTGGGACTGGTGATGACCGGCGCGGCCTCGCCCACTTCCTGGCGGCACGGCAGCGACGGGCGCACCCTCGATTTGCACGATTTGCGCGGCGTCCTCGAACAACTGGCGGGCAACGCGCCGGTGGAACTACGCCCGAAACCGCCCGGGCCGGATCGCCCGGACGGGGGCAATCTGGCGTTGCAGGCAGACGTTTTGATCGGTGGAGAAGTGGCTGGCGGGATGGGTCAGCTCGCACCGTCCCGGGCGAAGGCGCTGGAACTGCGCGGTGACGTGCTCGTCCTGGAATTGCAGGTGGCGGCGTTAAGGAAGCTCGACGGGGGAGAAAAAAAGTTTCTGCCGCTGTCACGTTTTCCGAGCGTGACGCGAGACCTTGCCCTCGTGGTGGGCCGCACGGCTCCTAACGGGGAAATCGTTGCGGCCTTGCGTGGCGCGGGCGAAACCCTGCTTTCCTCGGTGCAGCTTTTTGACGTGTTCACCGACGACAAAGGCGAAAAGATCGCGGCGGACAAGAAGTCGCTCGCTTATTCGTTGACATACCGCGACGAAAGCCGCACTCTCAAAACCGAAGAAGTCAACGCGGCCCACGCGCGGTTAAAAGCCGTGCTCCAGGGTAAATTTGCCGGTCTTTCGTTCAGAGAATGAACGGGAGCCGTCCGGGAATGTCTGACTTTTTAGTTCTTTCCTAACGGAGAAATTTTCCTGTGTCCCGGGCCGAGCCGCCCGGGTTGCAAACAAACTTTACCCTGCGGTGTTCGAGATCACAGCGCATCATCCCGGACCGATAATCTACTACCAAGGAGGCTTGGCCGGTAGTTGAGATGACAGGCCTTAGTTGGAAGTCTGATCTGCTATCGGCGGTCATCCGCCGTTTCCAGAAGGGAACGGGAATGGCGCTCAACGGCACAGGTGGGGTAAAATTTTTTTAGAATGCCGGACGGGGAGGACCCGGGTCAGTCGTCGGCTGACACGGAGCCTCGTTTGTTCGGGGCCAGCAGGAAGTCCATCGTTCCGCTGACCGCTCGCCAGAACCCCCACGCGCAGAGCAGCCCGGACCCGATGATGATCGGTCGCATGATCCAGCCCAGGCCGTACCAGAAACCGCAGAACAGGGCGATGCCTGCCGCGATCAGCATCACTCCCTTCGCCGCGCGACGGGCAGCCTCGCCCCGCAGCAGGGACACCCGCTCATGCCGAGCGCGTTGAAACATTTGTTCGGCACGTTCGCCGGTGATGCCGTTGGCATGGAGCAACCGAAACACCTCGTCTCGTTCCGTGCCCCAGATCACCTCGCGCAGCACGTTCTCGTAGATGCGGTCTTCCCCTTCGGCACTCATCGGGAAACGATTAAACGCCGGGGGGAGCTTTGTCGATCCCCAACCGCAGCAACGCGCGGCTGATGGGCAGAAAGCGCAGGGCGGAGGAAGCTGCCGCATTTTTTCCTTTGTCGGAACGGCGGGTATCCTCCATGTTCCGACACGCATGAAAGCTTTGCTGGCGCTCGAAGATGGCCGGACGTTTGAGGGGGAATCCTTCGGGGCCGTCGGCACCCGGGTCGGGGAAGTGTGCTTCAACACCTCGATGACCGGCTATCAGGAAGTGCTCACCGACCCCTCCTACTACGGACAAATCGTGGCGATGACGTATCCGCTCATCGGCAATTACGGCGTCAACGACGCCGATGGCGAGAGCGCGCATCCGCAGGTTAGCGGGTTCGTGATCGAGGAACTGAGCGAACTGCCGAGTTCCTGGCGTTCGCAATCCTCACTGCCGGATTACCTGGCGAAACACGGCATCGTCGGCCTGCAAGGCATCGACACGCGCGCGCTGACCCGCCACCTGCGCGAACGCGGCGCGATGAAAGCCTGCCTGACCTCGGAAAATCTGCCGGTGGAAGAAGCGACCCGTCGCGCCAAGGCAGGCGAGGGGGTCGTCGGCATGGATTTCGTGCGCGTCGTCACCACGCCCGAGCCGTATGACTGGGACCCCGAAGACCAGGACAGCCGCCGTTGGGAGTTGTCTCGCGGGTCGGTGGAAGCGGAGGCGAAAAGCGCCGCGCTGCCGCCGGTGAAATATCACATCGTCGCCTACGATTACGGTCTGAAACGCAACATTTTGCGCCGGTTGCGCCAGCACGGTTTCAAGGTGCGTGTCGTGCCCGCCGGGACGACCGCCGCCGAGGTGCTCGCGCTAGATCCGGACGGCATCTTCCTCTCGCCGGGACCGGGCGACCCTGCCGCGCTCAGCTACGTGCATCGCAGCGTGCGCGAGTTGATCGGCGCCAAACCGATCTTCGGCATCTGCCTGGGCCACCAGATGCTCAGCCACGCGTTCGGCGGACGGACGTTCAAGCTCAAATTCGGCCACCATGGCGGGAACCAGCCCGTGCAGGACGTGATCACCGGGCGGGTGGACATCACGGCGCAAAACCACGGATTTGCGGTGGACGCCGACTCGCTGCCGCCCGAGCTGGAAGTCACGCACATCAATCTCAACGACCACACGGTGGAAGGCCTGCATCACCGCTCGTTGCCGGTGTTCAGCGTGCAATATCACCCCGAAGCAGCCCCCGGACCGCACGACGCGCTGCATTTTTTTCAACAGTTTGGCAAACTCATTGATGATTCGCGCTAGAGTTGTTAAGTCAGGAGGAAGCCAGCAGCCCCCAGTCTTTACCCCCTTCTTATGCCGAAGTTGAAAATCACGATGCCCGACGCCAGCGAGGTCACGCACGAACTCGTGGACGAAACGATCACCGTCGGGCGAGTCGCCGAAAACTCGCTCCAGATCGATGACGCCAGCGTGAGCAGCCGGCACGCGCAACTCGTGGCCGCCAAGAACGGCAGTTACCAACTCACGGACTTTAATTCGACCAACGGCACGCGCGTCAACGGCGCGGCGGTGACGGAAGCGTTGCTGCGCAATGGCGACCGGGTGCGTTTTGGCAAGATCGACTGCGCGTTCTACTCCGACGACAACAGCCACAGCGAGCCGTTGCCCGCCGCCGCCGAGCCGGATGCGAAGCCCGCGACCGAGACCCACAAACCGACCAACTTCGCCAACGCCTCGCCGTTCCAAAAGAAGAACAAGGAGAAGGACCCGATTGGGATGTACATCATGATCTTCGCCGCCCTGGCGCTCCTGTTGTTCATCGGCGCGCTGGTGCAGGTGTTCCTGTTGCAGCCACCGACCTAGGGGCCTCCGATGGAACTGCCCCGGTTGCGGAGCGTGCGGGGTGAGCCGGGGCCGGTCGATGCCGACGTGGACAGCGCGTTTTGGCGATGCGTCGAGCCGGTCCTCCTGCGGGAAAACATGGGCGGTGGCCTGCCCGCCCAGGGGACGACTGTCCGTACCGCCTGGGAGGCGGGGACGTGGCGGGTCCTCTTCCAGATGGAGGACGCCCGCCCGTGGTCCACGTTGACCGAACATGACGCTCCGTTGTGGACCGAGGAGGTCGTCGAGGTGTTCATCGACCCGGTAGGCGATCTGGAGGGTTATTTTGAAATCGAAATCAACCCGGCAGGTGCAATGGTGGACGTGGTTTTACGCCGGGTGGCGAGCGGATGGAGAAAAGATTTCGGCTGGCACGTCGATGGCCTGCGCCGCCGGGCACGGCTGACCGCCACCGGGTGGGCCGCCGAACTGGCGATTCCGTTCGAGGCGTTGGCGGCGCCGGTTCCTGAGCCGGGGACGTGTTGGCGGGCGAATTTTCTGCGGATCGACCGTCCGAACGGCCCAGGCTCCGAAGGAGAACTCAGCGCGTGGTCGCCGACCGGGATTCGTAACTTTCACCGCGCACAATCATTCGGGACGGTGGAATTTGTGAGCTGACCGGCGGGAACAGCGCACGTTTATCATTGCCACAGCTCGACGGTCGGCATTGCCCTGGCGGGCCACGACGTCAGACCGAGCCAGTGGTCGCCCCACCAATCACCGCCCGTCGGCGCCGACACGGGTCCCTGGCCCAAAGCGCCGAACGTCAGAAAAACGGTTTTTCCAGCCGGGTCCGGCCCGTAAAACACACCTTCCAGCCGCACCGGAGACCGGAGGCCGTCCGTCGGCAGCGTGGTGGCGAGATCGACGATGCCCGCGAGCACCGGGGCATAATCGCCAGCGTCCGCCAGGGCGAGCCGCAGTTCGCCCTGGTAGCCGGACGCCCCGGCGAGGTTGACCGACCCGCGTCCCGCAAAGTAATCCTCGCCGTGCGTGGCCTGCACATCGGCCACGCTCAGTTCGTTGCCGCGAAACAAGAGGGTCGAATGCAGGTAATCCAGCGGTGCGCCCCGGACGTTCATCCGGCTGCCTTCCACGTTGAGGTAGCCGTCGATCCCCGGGTGGCCCGGCATGGCCTCCAGAGTCCCGTTGACGGACATGCGGCCAGCGAGCGCGGGCAGGCGCGCGCCGAAAAGCTGGGTCAGCGCGTGCAGATCGTCGAGCCGGGCGTCCACGTGGCAGGAGAAGCCCGCTTCCCACCAGCGGCCCGCAACCTCCCCAGGCGAGCACAGCGGGCACTCGCCGGTGAGCGAGACCCGGTTGAGGCTTTGTTGGAGTTCCAAACGATGAACCTGGATGCGGCGGTGCAGGACCGTGGCGCGGAGTTCCAGGTTTTGCCAGTCGCGCTGGCCCCAGCGAAAGTTGGTTGCCTGGACCGCGAGCCACATTTCGGCGGCGGTCCAGTTTTCGGGGTCGCCCCGGAAGGAGAAGCTCCCCTGGTCCACCTGCCCGCCCGCCGGACCGGCGAGACCCAACAGCCGCGCCAGCGGTGCCACCGGCATCCGGCGCAAAGACCCCGCGACTTCCAGCGCGAGCCGCGGGTGGACGAAGTTGATCGCTCCCTGGCCCCGCACCTCGCCGCCCATCGCCGTCAGGGTGCATTCCCAGTCGAGCCGGTGTTGCCGGAGATGAGCGCCGTCGAGCGTGGCGTTGAGCAGCCGCACACCGGGGCCGAAGTCCAGTCCTTTCAAGCTGAAGCGGTTGCCTTCCCAGAGCGTGCGGCCCTGCCGGTTGAGGAGCGTGTTCTCAAACCCGGGTCCGGCGATTTCCACCTCGCGGACGAGGAGCGCGCCGCCGGAATCGCGCTCGCCGGATAAACGCAGCCCGCGCACCCGCAAACGGTAACGGTTGCGCTGCAACGTCAGGTCTTCGCCCCGCACGAAAAAATTCGTCGGCACGAGCCGGGCCGCCATCCGATCCAGCCAGCGGCCCGGCGCGGAATGACCTGGCACAGCCGGGTCGGCGGGGCCGGGAACCTGGGCAAAGTCCCAGCGCCCGCTGACTCCGTCGAGCACCAGACGCCGCACGTCGGACGGGGGTGGTTGCCGCCACCAGGGCAGCCGCCAGGCGAGCGTCCATTCCGCATGAGCGACACGCAGGTCGGCGCCGGTGTCTGCCGGACCATCGGAAAATCCTCGCCGGTGGCAACGCACGTCGTAGAGATGGATCGGATCGAACGGCCCACCTTCCATCCGGCCGATGCTCAGCTCGCAGCCGTGCCGTGCCGCCAGATGGACGAGGAAGCCGCGCACCAGGAAATGCCACGGCGGCGGATAACTCAACCCGCTGATCACGAGCGTGACGGCCAGCAGCCACCAGAAACGCTGCCGGGTCCGGCGGCGCGGAGACGACCGGTTTCTAGCCGTGACTTCCGGCGGAAGGCCAAGCTCGCTGACTACCGGGGCAGTGATCTCGTTGTCGGCAGAAGTGGAATGGGACACGGAACGAATAGCGAGCCGAACCTATCCACAGACGAGGGAAAGGGGAAGGGGATTCAAAAGAAGAGGAGAAAGGTGCGCTGCCCGTGGCGGAACCACGCGGAGCATCCGCCCCACGAAGCAACGTCCGCTCCGGGATCAACGGCGGGCCGCTTCGTCTGTCGTCACCGGCGCGGTGGAAATCTCCAGCCGTTCACCCGGCCCCAGTTTCTGCGCGAGTTGCTCGGCAAACCGTTTTTTCGCTTCGGCCACCAAGCCGTCGCGCAACGCCTTGAGACGCGCGTCGGTGTTCAGTTCGTTGACGGCCTGCGCGTATTCGGCGGGTTGCATGTGGTTCCACAGACCGTTGTCCAGCGTGAGAACCTCAATATTCTCCTGTTCAACGCTCAGGAGCCGGGGCGGCGGCATCCGCACGGCGATCAGCGGGGGTGAGCCGTCCGCGATCCGCACGGAAAACGGCTGGGTCAGGTCAAACCCCGCCTTGACCCGGAACGTGCCGCGCACCCGCAGCCGCTTGGTGCTGCCCATCCAGGTGTCCTCGGTTTCGCGTTCGACGAGCATTTCGCGCTCGACCACGGCGAGTTCCAGCACGGAGCTGGATTGCTCGTAGACGACGTGCTCGTTGATGGTGACACGCGGCTGCATCCCCGCGACTGCGGCGAACGCCCCCTGGACTTTGCCCGCCCAGGCTTCCAGTTGGCGGCTGCCGCCTCCAAAGACACGGAACGGCAAGGTTTCCAACTGGTAAAAGACGAAGCCCGCCAGCAAGGCACCGATGAGGACGGTTCCGAGGATCACCGGCGCGCAGCCCAACCCACGGCGTGGCGGGGGAGGGGACGCGGCGTTGGCAGTCTCAGATGGCTCGGGCGGCGGCACGGGGAAAAGTACCGCCGTCCAGCCAACCACACAACGAGTAACCCCCAGCCCAAAAAGGGTAGCGCCCCCCGCATCCGAATGGATACGAGAGGCGCCTGTTCCCCCCAGAACAATCTTCTAAATTGATGAGGAACTTATAACGCAAGGAATTCGATGCCGCAAGAACTATTATTAGTTTTTTTAATCTTTCTTAGGTCTGTAGAGGAAAAGGGGACGTTTTATTTGAGCAGGCCGATGACAGCCCGTTCGAGCACCAGTCGCGGTTCTAGTTGTCCCGTCACGAGTTGCACGTTGGCGCGCAGGCACGCGGCCAAGCCATCCCGGAGGTGGTCCACTTCGAAGCGGTGAGCCTCCGCCGCCGCGAAACCGAGGCCGAACGTGTTGACCATGCCGTCCTTCTTGCGAGGCAGGTGCGCCGTCGCTTCGTCCGGCAAACGTTCCAACACCTTGCCGAAAGCGAACGGCGACGCCGGTTTCGGCAGACGGTGGCGCTGTTGGAGGTCCTTGACCAGCAGCAGGTTGCGGACGGTCGGAACGAGCGCGACCAGCAGCAGCCCGATGGCGCTCTCGCCCTGGTAAAGCAACTGGTCGATGAGGGAGAGCGCGGAGGCGAGGTCGCGGCGGCTGATGGCGTTGCCCAACTCGAAGATCACCCCCGCGCGCGACATCGGCACCATCTGGCGCACGAGCGCGGCGTTCACCTCACGCCGGTTTTGCTGGCCGAGGTAGAGATCGAGCTTTTCGAGTTCGTTGTCGATCTGCCGGGTATCGCCGCCGGTCAGCAGAGTGAAAAGTTCGCTGGCTTCGCCGGTCAGTTCCAGCCCCCGGACGCGGGCACGCTGTTCGACCAGGACGGCGGCTTCTTCCTCCCAGCCGCTTTTCGTGGAGTCGAGCCGGTCGAAAACGTGGGTGTCCGCAAGTTTGGACAACCCCTTGTAGAAGGTGCGCCGCTTGTCGGTTTCCGTCGCGCTGAGCAGGAACTGCACGTCGGGCGGGAGTCCGGCCTGCAACACCGCCAGCAGGGATTCCAGGGCTTCCAGCACGCCGGTCGCACGGCCGATGGGGCTGTCCGCCAAGACGTTGGCGCTCTTGAGCCAGACCAGTTTGCCGCCGAAGAACGGGAGGGTTTGCAGGGCGGCAATCGTCTCGTGAACCCGTGCGGCCCCCGTGGCGGCGTTGTCCGCCGCGCCGTCGATGATCTCCACGCCGAACTCCCCGGCGTCCGGCGGCGCGAGGCGTTCGGAGAGTTCGCGCGCCGCGAGTTTGACCGCGCCCTCGTCGCTGCCGAGGACGGCGGTGATGTTCTTGGATTTGGCCACGGGAGAAGGTGGGCAACTTCCAGCCGTTTGCAAAAAGATTGCGCACGGCCAGAAGGAACCGTTCGCCCGCGTCCGCCGTTATTTCGGCAGGTGGGCGTAGGCCTGCGTAAACGCCTCGTAAGTCCGGTATTTGTCGCCGTAATATTTCGGGACGGCGGCCGGGAGAGTGTCCCCATCGAGCAGCGCGCCGAAAAGTCTCTGGAACTGCTCGGGCGGCGTGTTCGTCATCAGGAAGCGCACGAGTCGTTCCGCGTTCTCGTAGAGTTGATAAACGGAGTCGAGGTCGGTGGGATATTGCTGGATGGCCAGAATCTGATCGACGGGCAGCAGGGGCGTCCGGGTGTGTTGCAGCAGACGGGAGTTGTACTGGCCCATCCGCGCCCCGGTGCTGCGCCCGCTCATTTCCTCGGCGAAACCCTCGCTGAGCCAGAGCGGCGGGTGCCGGTGAAAGATGCGGGCCACGATGGCGTGGGTCGTCTCGTGGGCGAGCAGTTGGGAGTTGAACACGCCCGTCGTGCCGTTGCGCACGTTGAGAAACAGGTTTTCGCCCGTGGCAAAACTCGCCGCGAAGGACAGGTTGTCCGGGGTGCGCTTGGACATGAATTCCTTCCAGTCCTTGTCGTCCTCGAAGATAAAGACGTTGGCTTTGTGCGCGACCTGATCCGCCTTCGCACCAAGGGTCTTGGCGACGAAATTCATGTGAAAGTCGATTTCCAACGCGACGCGCTTGGCTTCGGTGATCCGGCGGTAATGCACGATCCAACTGGGACTTTCGCCGTGCAGCCAAGCGTTGGGGCGGATGTCGAGCGCGAGTTTGCCCTCGTCACCGATGTCGTGGTTCGGTAGCAGGTCCCAAGGTTTCTCGACGAAGTTGATCGTGTCGGCGCGAGCGAGCACCGGCGCACTGCAAAGCGCGAACAGGCAAAACGCAAGCAGCGCAAGTCTGCCGCCCGGGGATAAATGGAAAGCTGGGCGCGACATTCGATGAGGGCAAATCCGCAGTGAATGGGTGATGGACATCCACCGCGTTGCCACTCTACAGGAAACCAACGGCTCGATTCAAGAGCGCAACCTTGCGATTTACGCCGCCGACTTCGGCTCCGTGCCCCGGAAGAGGTCCAGCTTGCCGGGCACCGCGCCGGGGGTGGTGATCCTGACCGGCTTGCCCGCCGCAGCCGATTCGTAGATGGCCTCCATGATCCGCTGATCCTGGAGACCCTCCTCGCCGGGGGTAAAAGGAGGTTTGTTGTCGAGCACACATTCGGCCATGTGGTCCATTTCGAGCGCGAACTGGTCCTTGGGCACGATGCTCGGGTGCGCGCGGTCTTCCACCGTGCCTTCCGCGTGAGCCGTTTCCAACTGGAGACCCTGATAAGCATAGGCCGGGTCCAGGCCGAACCAGCCCGCCTCGGCGTTGACGCGGTAGCGGCGGCAGCCATACGCGCCGTAGCTCGTCGCGTTGTTGGACAGGACGCCGCCGGGAAAACGCATCTGAAAAGTCACGCTTTCCTCGACTTCCTTGAAGCGCGGGTCGCCGGGCGTGCTGTAGATCATCGCGGAAACCTCGGTCGGCTCTTCGCCGAGCAAAAAGCGCGTGGTGTTCAGACAATAGAGGCCCACGTCGGGCAATGCGCCGCCCCCGGCGAGGTCCTTGTTTTGACGCCATTGTCCGTAGCTGTCGTTCTGGACGTTGACGGACTCGATGATCTTCGGCGCGCCGTACTTCTTCTCGCGCAGCCACTTTTGCGCGAGCCGGTTGTGTGGCTCGTACTGGATGCGGTAGGCGATCATGAGCTTTTTGTCGGCCTTCTGGCAGGCGTCGATCATCTGCCGGCATTCGGCGGACGAGTTGGCCATGGGCTTCTCGCAGAGGACGTGCTTGCCCGCTTCGGCTCCGCGCACGGTGTATTCGGCGTGCATGCCGTTGGGCAGGACGATGTAGATGACATCCACGTCGCGGTTGTCGCGCAGGTGGTCGTAAGTCTTGTAATCGTAGACGCTGGCCTCGGCGAGGCCGTACTGGCGGGCGACTTCGCGGCCCTTGTCCCGGTTGCCGCTGACCAAAGCGGCGAGGCGGGCTTTCTTGCAGGAGACGATGGCCGGAAGGATCTGGTTGAGCGCGAGGTGTCCCAGGCCGACGACGGCGAACCCGATCCGTTTGCCGGGCGGCAGCGGGTCGGGCACAGGACCGGACTCCTGCTCGGTCTTGGCGTGGATCTCTCCGAGCCGGATCGGTTTTTCTTCCGGCGGCCCGGCGGCACCGGCGGTGATGGCGGGCAGGATTTCACCGGCCAGGGCGGCGGTGGCCAGACCGCGTCCGGCGTGGGCGAGAAAGGCGCGGCGGGTGAACGGGGAGGGGGAGGAAGGTTCGTCGGGCATTGTCCCTCTGAATCCGCGCTGGCCCGGCCTTTGGCCGTGAGAAAGGTGGATGGCGACCTCCGGTCCCCATCCACCCGGGAAGCTAACGCTCGGCGAGCCGGTTGATCGTCGCCGCCGCGTAGGCCGCGCCGAAACCGTTGTCAATGTTGACCACTGTGACCCCGCTGCCGCAACTGTTGAGCATCCCCAGCAGCGCCGCCAATCCGCCGAAGCTCGCGCCGTAGCCCACGCTGGTCGGCACGGCGATGACCGGGATGCTGACCAACCCCGCCACCACGCTCGGCAGCGCGCCTTCCATCCCGGCGACCACGATCAACACGCGGCAGGCTTCCAGGCGGTCGCGCACGGCGAGGAGCCGGTGCAGGCCCGCCACGCCCACGTCGGTGATGCGCTCGACGGGGTTGCCGAAGGTTTCCAGGGTCACGACGGCTTCGTCCGCCACGGGCAGATCCGTCGTGCCCGCGCAAATCACGCCGATCTTTCCGTTCAGCCGGGGCAGAGGTTCGCGCTCGACGACGAGGCAGCGGGCGCGTTCATGGTAAACGGCGGTTGGGATTTCCGCCGCGACCGCTTCAAAGTGTTCCCGGCTGGCGCGTGTGCCGAGCACCACCGGGTCGTGGGTGAGGATCGTCTGCGCGATGGCGGCGACCTCCGGCGGCGTCTTGCCTTGGCAGAAGATCACCTCCGGGAAACCGCAACGGCGGCGGCGGTCGGTGTCCACCCGGGCAAAACCGAGGTTGACGAACGCAGGCGCATCTTCCGGCGATAAAGGGGAGTCTTGCAAAAGGAAAAGGCCCATCCGGGTGAGGATGGACCTTGTCCGCACCGGGGCGTCGTGTCAACGCCCGGCAGATTGGTGTGTGGCGGTTTCGCTCAGGCAGCGAGCTGGCGACGGCGGCGGATGACCACCGCACCAGCGCCGAGACCGAGGCCCATCATCGCCCAGGTGGACGGCTCGGGAACAGCCGCGATCGTATTGATCGCAAGATAAGCGTTGCCCAGCGTGGCGTTCAGTTCTGTGGCCTGAAAAATGCCGTCGCTATTCGCGTCACGATAAATGCCGGGCGTACTCGTGCCAACGGTCGGGGCGTTGCTGTTCGTGAGCGGGCTCAGAGTGGTGGAGTAGGTGGTGCCGTCAGCGTTCGCGTAGGTGATCACCACCGCAAAGCTGTTATCCCTGAAAATGATCGGGGTGGTCAGAGTGGTAAGATTGAGGAATTGGGTTGACCGTAATGCCGCAGTGGTACCCGTATTGCCGGCAACGGTGAGGGTGCCACTGAAGCCGCCGATGTAATCGGACACGACCGAACCGGTCGAGGCAGGGTTAAACGTGTCGTAGAAGTTGACGAAGACGACGGCGGTCTGCGCGGCGGCGCCCGGGAGCACCCCGTAGCCAAAGGTCATGGTGTTGAGTTCCTGACCGGGGACCGTCGCCGCGGCAAGATTTACGTCCTCCAACTCGGTTGGCAAGGTGGCGCTGCTCACCTGAAAGTTGGTTCCTCCCAGTTGCGAATAGGTGATCGCGTTGATCGGGGCGCCGAACGACGAGGATGTGCCGACCAGCAAAGTAGATGCCGCGATGGCAACAAGTAAAGACGAGGTTTTTTTCATATGCTGCAAAATAATTCCTGACGTTTGTGCTGCGGTGTAAGTGACTGCCCTGGCTCCCTTAGTAAGACCTTCCTTTGGCCCCTTTGGTGCCCTGACGGTGCGCTTTTTAAGGAAAACACCCGTCGTAGTCAACCATCAATTTGCAGAATTGATAAATTTCTTCCTAGAGCAAATGCGTTGCCACTTGGCGCGCCGGAGTAAATTTAACGCGCGGAAGAATCGTCACCCGCGCCGAGGGGCGAAATGTCGTTGGCGGCGTGCTGATGCAGCAGCCAGCGCATCGGCACCATGCCGCTTTCGTGAAAACCTTGCCGGTGAAAAAAGTGCTTGGCGGGTTCGTCGAGGCGATCCGTCAGCAGCGTGATACGCTGGAAATCCTTTTGGCGCGCGAATTCCAGGGCGTATTCCAGGAGTTGCGCCCCGTAGCCGTGGCTGCGGTGTTCCTGCCGGATGATGAGGTCTTCGAGGATGATGACCGCCCCGCCCTCCGCCGTGCTGATCGTGAAAAGCAGGTTGATCATGCCGACGATCCGCTCGCAGGAGCGCAGCACGAAGATGCGCCCCTTGTTGGGCTGCTCGAGGATCATCCGCAGCCCGCGCAGTTGCTTGACCTGATCGGGCCGGAAATCGGCCTCCTTGGAAAAGAGGTCGGCCAGCAGTTCGGCCAACTCGGGTAGGTCTTCGACGATTGCGGGCTCAATGCGAGTTTCACTCATCTCGCCCAGCTTCATGTCATAAACTTTGCCGGGTGGCAAAGCTTACTTTACGCAGAGAGAAAAGAGGAGGCCCGGACACGGGACACATTAATTTAACGCCGTCAGAAATTCGGCTTTCGGGACGCGGTCACACAGTTGCGCGAACGATTCCTGCTGGCCGAGCTTTTTCGAATCGTAGAACCGCAACAGCTTGTCGATGGTCTGATGCACGTCGGCGGCTATGATCTTGCCTTTGAGCAGTTCGTTGAAACGGCGGTTTTCGCCCAGCCGTCCGCCGATGAACAGATCGTAGGCATCCACCTGCTCGCCGTTGGGCAGCTTGGTGCGTGCGCCGCGCAGGCCGATGTCGGCGATCTGGTGCTGGCCGCAGCTCGACGGGCAGCCGCTGAAGTGGATGCGGATCTTGCCCTGGTACCAGCCGCTGGTCGCTTCCAACTGCTCGACCATGCGGATCATGCGGTTTTTCGTCTCGGCCACCGCGATGTTGCAGAACTCGATCCCGGTGCAGGACACGCACCCGCGCCGGAAGTTGGACGGCGTGTAGACGAGTCCGGCGACGTCGAGTTCGCCTAATAGAATAGGGAGGTTGTCTTTCGGAATGTTGAGCAGCAGCAGGTTTTGCTTGTTGGTCAGGCGGATGGCGTCCTGCCCGGGGGCGGCGAGGCGGGCGGCCAGTTCGCCGCATCGGTCGAGCGCGGCGTTGCGGACCCGGCCACCGGCGAACGACACGCCGACCGCGTAGAGGCCGGGCTGTTTTTGCTCGATGATGCCGAGGTGATCGGTTTCCTGGTCGGCGATGACCGGGAAATCGCCGTGGCGTTCGAGCGGGTAGCCGAGGAGGCGTTCGACTTCGGCCAGGACCCGTTCCGCGCCCCAGTCAGCGACGAGAAACTTGAACCGCGCCCGGCTGCGCTTGAGACGGTAGCCATTGTCGCGGAAAAGGATGCTCACGGCTTCCGTCACCGGCCAGACCTGCGCGGGCTTCAGGAAAACGGGCAGGAGTTGCGCCAGGTGCGGGGCCGCCGAGAGACCCCCGCCGACCTTGATGCCGTAGCCGGTTTCGCCGTCCGCCTTGCGCAGGCCGAAGATGCCCACGTCGTTGATGTCCGGCTGGGCGCACTGGATGCAGCAGCCGCTGATCGTGATCTTGTACTTGCGCGGCAGGTTGGAAAACTCGCGGTTGTTGGTGAGGTTCCGGCTGACCTCCCACATCAGCGGGGTGGCGTCGATGATCTCGTTTTTGTCCACCCCGGCCAGAGGGCAGCCCATGACGTTGCGGGTGTCGTCGCCGCACGCGCCGCTCGTCGTGATGCCCACGTCGGCCAGTTCGGCGAAGATTTGCGGCATGTCCTCGATGCGCAACCAGTGCATCTGCACGGTCTGGCGGGTCGTGATGTCGCAGAAGCCGTGGCCGTAGCGGTCAGCCAGTTCGGACAACTTGCGCGCCTGTGCGCCGGTGAGTTGGCCGCCGGGGACCTTCGTGCGCAACATGAAATAGCCGGACTCCTTGGGCTTCTGGCGGTACACGCCGTACCATTTGAGCCGCTCGAAGTCGTCCTCTTCGATGGAGGCGAATCCGGTCTGGGCGTAGCGGTACAGGTCATGGATCACGTCCAGGCCGTCCTTGTCCTGCTTGATGCGTTCCTGGGCGGTCAGCGGAATGAGGCCCGCTTTGACGGCGGCGTAATTCGGAGTGGGTTCGGCGGTGGCGGCAGGCGTGGTCATGGAAGCGACGAGGGATTGTCTATGAATCCGGTAGGGAGAATAAAATAGCTTCTGCCGATTGACGGGCAAGCGGTTTTCAGCCGTGGGATTTGATTCTGTACGTTGACAACCCGCCGCCGGTTGATACTGTGTGCGCTCCAATCAACGCCCATTCGTAGACCTTAGAGCACCGCAGAGCCATGAAACGCACCTATCAACCCTCCAAGCGCACCCGCAAACGCCAGCATGGTTTCCGCGCGCGGATGTCGACGAGGGCAGGGCGCGAGGTGCTCAACAAACGCCGCCGTCTGGGCTGCAAGCGGCTCTTGCCGAAGGGCGCGGAAGTGCAGTACGCCCGCCACACGCAGGCTTGAGCGAAACCGCTCCCGGCGGGTTGGGGTCGTCGCCCGATCCGTCCGAATCACGCCGTCCGCAACGGTTGCGTTTTCCCAAGGCGGCGCGTCTGACGCGCGCCGGGGAGTTTCGCCGCGTCAAGGAACATGGCCGTGCCTGGCCCGGACGTTTCCTGGTGCTCGGGGTTTTGACGGACGCCGCGCCCGCCGAGGTTTCCAGCCGGATCGGCCTGGTGACTTCTCGCCGGGTGGGCGGGGCGGTAGTGCGCAACCTAGTGCGGCGTCGGCTCCGGGAAGCGGTGCGGCCGAGCCGTCCGCAGTGGCGGCCGGGGTGTTGGCTGGTGCTCGTGGCCCGGCACACGGCGGCGCGGGCGAGCGCGGCGGAACTGGCGGCGGAATGGTTGAAGTTGGCGCGCCGGGCTTCTATCTTGTTGCCGACGGCTCCACCGCCATGCTCAACCGCGCGCTCCGTTTCCTGATCCGCGTCTACCAACTGACGCTCTCGCCTCTGCTCGCGCTGCTGGACGTGGCCGGGGGAGGGTGCCGCTTCGAGCCGACGTGCTCGCGCTATTGTATGCAGGCGTTGACCGAGCACGGCACGGCGCGCGGCCTGTGGCTGGGCGTCAAACGGCTGGCGCGGTGTGCGCCTTGGGGCGGGACGGGGCTGGACCCGGTGCCGCCCGCCGTCCGTCGGCGCGGGAAATTTGTGGTGCCCCCGGCGCCGTTGGAAGAGCAGGATTGACGAGCGGGGTGGGCTTCGAGTGAACCGCCCGACGGACGCTTCCCCGCCAAGGCGCCGGTGATGGCAGGGGGAAATCGGGCTTCCGATGAAGTTCGGGCTTGCCTGTGGCGGCGCGGGCGGATAGACCAGGGAACGTTCTCAGGGAAATTACCACGCCGCCGCCGCGAAAATTCTTCGTTGCCGGGATGAAAGAACTACCGCCAACCTGCCGGGAAGGTGAAATCGGCCGCCTCAGCGGCAAGGCCGAAACGCAAGGCCGTCGGCTCCGACGACCCGCCGGGAAGTCCTGACCCTTTGCCATGATGCCATGAGCGAGATTCTGGAGAAGCCAACCGTCCTCGTCCTCAACCGCAACTGGCAAGCCATCGCCGCCCGCGCCCCCGCCGACGCGTTTTGCCAGATGATGACCGGAGCCGCCGCCGGGTTGGACATCAGCGACGGCAACCTGTTGCCCGTGCGCCGCTGGAAGGACTGGCTGGCCTTGCCGGTGCGCGAGCAGGACCGCGCCGTGCGGACCGTGCGCGGCGCGATCCGGGTGCCGACGGTCGTGGTGCTGTCGCGCTACGGACAGGTGCCGCGCCGCCGCCCCGCCCTGAGCGCCCGCGCCATCTGGGAGCGCGACGGGCGGAAGTGCCAGTACACGGGCCGACCGCTCGCGCCGGGCGAAGGAAACATCGACCACGTCGTGCCGCGTTCGCGGGGCGGGGCGACGAGTTGGGAGAACTGCGTGCTGGCGTGCCGACAGGTCAACAGCCGCAAGGCCGACCGCCTGCCGGAAGAAGCCGGGCTGCACCTCCTGAAAGCACCGCGCGCCCCGAGGGAGTTGCCCGTGACGGTGTTGCTGCGGAATCACCACGGCATCGCCGATTGGGAGATGTTTTTGGGGAGCGCGGTGGGGGAGCGGGCGGCATAGCTGACCTGCCGGCCACGAGGTGACACCCCTGCCGGGACTGGGAACAGGGTCTTTCGGAGAGTCACTAAATCCCCGCGCGCATTCCGATGGCCTCGCGGACGCGGTGCATGACGTGTCCGGCGGCGGCGCGGGCCTGACGCGCACCGTGGGTGAGCACGTCGTCCACGTAGCCTTTTTCGGCGAGGATTTCCGCGCGGCGGGCACGCAGCGGCGCGAAGTGGTCCCAGAGGGCCGAAAAGAGGCGTTTCTTGAAGTCGCCGTAGCCCACGCCGCCCGTGCGGAACTGGTCTTCCATCGCGGCGATGTCGGCGGGAGAGGCCACGAGGCGGTAGAGCGCGAGGATCGTCGAATCGACCGGGTCCTTGGGCGACTCGACCGGCGTCGAATCCGTCACCAGGCCCATGATCTTTTTCTGCAGCGCCTTTTCCCCGGCGAAAATCTCGATGGTGTTGCCGTAGCTCTTGCTCATCTTCTGGCCGTCGAGACCGGGGACCACGGCGGTGTGCTCCTGGATGCGCGGGTGCGGCAGCTTGAAGGTTTCGCCGTAAATCTCGTTGAACTTGACCGCGAGATCGCGCGTGATTTCCAGGTGTTGCTTCTGGTCCTTGCCGACGGGAACCACGTCGCTGTCGTAGAGCAGGATGTCGGCGGCCATGAGCACGGGATAGGCGAAGAGGCCGTGCGAGGCGGCGACCCCGTGGGCGACCTTGTCCTTGTAGCTGTGGGCGCGTTCGAGCAGACCCATCGGCGTGACGGTACTCAGAATCCAGGCGAGTTCGGTCACCTGCGGCACGTCGCTCTGGAGGAAGAAACAGGCGCGCGCCGGGTCCAGCCCGCAGGCGAGGAAATCCAGCGCGACGCCCCGGTTGTACTCGCGCAGGCGGGCGGGGTCCTGCACGGTGGTCAGGGCGTGGTAATCGGCGATGAAATAGAACGCGTCTCCCTCGGACTGGAGCGCGATGGCCGGACGCATCGCGCCGAAATAGTTGCCCAGGTGGAGCGTGCCGGTCGGCTGGATGCCCGTGAGGATGCGTTTCATGATGGCTTGGCGGAAGGGGGGGGAGCATTCTTCGCAGAGTCCGGCGCGGAGGGCAAGCTGGGGGATCGTCTAGAGGTGCGCCACCAGGCGGCCCAGGGCACGGGTGAGCCGGGCGCGGGCGGGGGTGAGGCCGCGCACGAACGCCGCGAAGGGCGCGATGCGGGCCGGATGGATCAGCAGCCAGAGCGGCAGCGCGAGGTAGCGCGGACGCTGGCGCACGGCGTCAAAGAGGATACGCCCGGGAACCGGGAAGCTTTGCGCGGCGGCGTCGCTGATGACACGCAGAGAGAGCAGGGGGACCCTGGCGGCGGCGCAGGCGGCGGCGATCCAGGCGGTTTCCATGTCCACGGCCAGCGCGCCCGTGGCGGCGTGGAGCGCGGTCTTGCCGGCGGCGGTTTCCACCGCGGTGGACCGCGTGAAAAGGGAGCCGACGCGGGGCGATTCGTTTTCCAAGAGCAGCCGGGCAGCGTTCAGGAGTCCGGGATCGGAATGGTTCTTTCCGAGGACGAGGTCGCCCACGCGTAAATCCGGGGAAAGCCCGCCCGCGTAACCGGCGCTGATCACCCAGCGCACTCCGCCAGCCGTGGCGAGCATCGCTTGCAGTGGCATCCGGCCGGCGGGGGTGTCGCCGACGCCGGTGTGCAGGACGGCCAGGGACCGTTCCCCGAGGCGGCCAACCCAGGTCGGCAAGAGCGGGGCCGCTCCCCTGGGGACGGTCGCGGCATCGACGGCGAGGGTCTTGACGAAGAGGCGGCTTTCGTTCGGCAAGGCGAAAGTCACGATGCCCGTTGCCTGGTTACTCATCGTCGGCGGCGGGGCGAATGATGACTTCCAGGTGGTCGCGGGCCGCGCCGGGGGCAGGAGTGATCGTCGGCGGGATGGGCGGCTCGTTCTTCGTGACGGCTTGGCGGAAGGCCTCGGCAGAACCGGCGGGCACCTCGACGAAAAGGTGTTTTTCCCCGGGGGCGGAGACCCCTTCGACCGCCGAACCGCCGAGTAGCCTGGCCTGGTTGGCCACCTTTTCCGCCCGGGCGGTGACGTGATCGGCGCGCACGGGCAGGCGGATGGGATCGGTGGTGAGAGGAGCGGGGACGGGCAGGAGGCTTTCGGCGCTGTGGTTGAGCGCGGCGGTGAGCCCGCTGGTGTCAGGAGTCGGCGCGGGCGTGGCGCGGGCGACCGGGCGCGGCGCGGGTTTGGCGTGAACCGGAGGAGCCTTCGGTTGGGGACGCCGACCGAAAATCCCGGTGACGAGCAGCGCCGGGAGCGTCACGGCGACGACCGGCAGGATCAAGACGATGAAAAGCAGTTGCAGGCGCTGGCCCAAGGGGCGCGGACGGGCGGCGGGGTCGGTCACGGCGGGTGGACGGTCGGGCGAACTCATGGCAGGAACAGGAAAATATCACCACAGACCGGCGCGCAAAGCCCCAATTACAACCATCGCGCGCGGGGCGAAAAACCTGCTCGCACCCGGATGGAACCCGTGCTAGCTAAAAACCGACCCTCCCGGCGCGCGGATCGGTGCGCGTTCCGTCTTGCTTCCCTCCGTGCAAATGTCTGCGTTTCTCATGACCCGGCTTGCCTGCCGGACGCTGTCCCTGGTGGCCGCGCCGCTGCTGCTGCTACCGCCCGTGGCGTTGCGCGCGCAGGCTCCCGGCGGGGCGGCGGAAACGCTCAGCCGCGACGGCGATCTGGCTTTTGACCGGCGGCAGTACAAGGACGCGGTCGGCATCTACGAGAAGCTCATCCAGGGTTACCCGAACTCGGAGTTCACGGTGGACGCGCGTTTTCATCTCGCCTACGCGAACTTCCTGACGGGCCAGTTCGACCCGGCGGCGCACGATCTGCGCGAGTTGCTCGGCTCGCCCACCACGCCGCCGGAAACGCTCGAAGCCGCCGCGTTGCTCCTGCCGCAGGTGTTGGCGCAGGAGGCCGCCGGGTTGCCGTCGAAAGACCCGAAGCGGCCGACGGATTTTGAAGCCGCGATCAAGGAGTACGACGGGTTCATCGGCAAGTTCCCGAAGAGCGCGAGCATCGAAACGGCGTTGTACGGGCGGGCGGTCGCCGCGTACCAGCTTGCCCGCTACGAGGCGGCGGCGCGGGACCTGCGGCAGGCCGTGAGCGCGTTTCCGAACAGCGACACGGCGCTCGACAGCACGTTCCTGCTGGCGATCACGGTGGCGACGCAGGCGAACCTCGCGCTGGGCAAGGAAACGCCGACGCCCGCCGACACCGAAGCCGCCGCCAAGGGATACCGGGAGGCGGAGGGATTGTTGGGGCAGATCATCGGCAAGCGCACGGACCTCTCGCTCGCCAACGACGCGCAGTTCCAGCTCGGCGAAACGCTGCTGGCCCATGCCGCCGCCGTCCCCGCCGCCGCGCGGAACGCGCTCTACGAACGCGCGCTGGCCGCGTACCGGGCCGTGGAACCGACCGAAGGGATGATCGCGGCGCAAACCGCGCGGGTGCAGGGGATCAACGAGCGGCGGATCGCCGAGTTGCGCAAAGGTCCGGCGGCGAGGCCCACGGCGCGGCTGCTCGACCAGCAACGGCTGCGTGAACAGGGCAAACTCGAAGCCCTCCAGACCAAGGAGGACCCGGTGGTCGGGGCGCGGATCAAAAGCGGCGCGGCGTATTGCAATTTGCAGCGTTACGACGAGGCGCGCGTGTTGATGACCACGTTGCTGCCCGTTGCCAAAAAGGCGGAGGACGAAAAACTGGCGCTCTATTACACCGCGCTCAGCTACGCCGGGCAGAAACTCGTGGGCAAGGCGGTGACGGCTTACGACCGGTTTCAGGCCAGGTTCGCGGGCGATCCCGTGGCGGAAAATCTGCCGCTGATCATCGGCGGACTGTTCGCGGACGCGGCGAAACCCGACCCGGCGCGGGCGAGCAAATATTTCGACGAATTCACGCGGCTCTACCCCAACAGCCGTCTGCGCGACACGGCGATCCTGGCCAAAGCGGCGAACGCCGACGCGCTCGGGCGTTACGACGAGGCGCTCCAGACGCTCGACGCTTTCCTGCAAGGCAAACCGGGCCCGAGCCGGGAACTGGCCGCCAACGCCGAGCTGACGCGCGCGCTCGTGCGGCGGGACCAGCGGGATTTTCCCGGCGCGCTGGCGGCGTTCAAAAAGGTGCGCGACACCTACCAGGACCGGCCCGAGGGCGAGGACGCGGCGTTCTGGGTGGGGTGGACGTTGCTCCAGACCAGGGATCTGCCGGGCGCCGGCACGGAGTTGCGGGCGTTCGTGGAGAAATACCCGCAGAGCCGGTTGTTGCCCAGCGCGCTGGCGATCCTCGCGCAAGCCCAACAGGCGAGCGGCGCGAAGGACGTGGCACTGGCGACGTTGGCGGACCTTTCCACGCGTTTCCCGCAGACGCCGGAAGCGACGGGCGCGTACTTCCAGCGCGCAAATATTTATCTGGCGGACCGGAAATACGACGACGTGACGCGCGTGTTGAGCGAGTTCACCGACAAATACCCCGACAGTGACCAGATCTACGCGGCCTACGAGCAAATCGCCGCCGTGCAGGCGCAGGCGGACCAGATCGACGCGGCGGCGGCGACCTACGAGAAATATCTTTCCAAAAGGCCGAAGTCACCGCAAGCCGCCGACACGCTGGGCAAGATTTCCTCCCTGTGGTTGCGCGCCGCGCGGTCGATGGGTAGTTATGTCGTGCTCGGCGCGCCAGCGCGGGAGACCTGGAAGGCGGACCTCGACAAGAGCATCGCCGCGAGCGAGCAGCAGTTGGCCCGGTTCCCGGAGGCTCCTGCGACCGCGCTGGGGTTGCGGGATTTGCTCGATGCGCAACGGCTCCTGATCGAAGCGAAGGTCAAAACTCCCGCCGAGGTGCGGGGCTATTTCCAGGCCCTCGCCGACCAGCACAAGGACCAGCCGTCGGCCCGGGGGCGGCTGCTGTTCCGGTTGGCGGCGCTGACGGCGGAGAAAGACCCGGCCCAGGCGTTGGCGGATATGAAGGCGGCGTATGATCCGGCGGTGGTTTACAGCCCGGCGGACCTGGATCTGTACACCGAAGGGTTGCTGGCGAGTGACCCGGACGCCGCCGCGAGGGTGTTCGACAAACTGGCGCGCGATTATCCGGCGACGGTGGGCGTACCGGCGGGACAGGCCCCGCCCGTCGTGCAGGAAGCGCAGGCGTTGGCGCTCTACGGACGCGGCAAGCTGGCCGAACTCAAGGGCGACCAGGCCGGGGCGGCGCGGGCGTTCACGGACCTGAAGCGGGATTATCCGCGCTCGACGAAGATCGCGGAAGCCAACCTGGGTCTGGCCCAAAGTCTCTTGTCACAGGGCAAGCCCGACGAGGCGCGGCCGCTGCTGGCGGAAGTGGCGAAGAACGCGCGCTCGCCGATCCCGGTGCGGGCGCACGGGTTGTTCCTGAACGGAGAAATCCAGGCGGGGAAGGGAAGCGTCGAAGCCATCGACGCCTATTTGAAGGTGGCGGCGTTTTATCCGACCGCGCCCGACGCGCCGGAAAGTTTGTGGAAAGGCGCGCAACTGCTCGAACGACAGGCGGAGTCATTGGGCGAGACGCCTGCGAAACCGGGCGGGCCGACGAAATCCGGGCAGCTTGCCCGCGCGCGGAAAGCTTACAACGAGCTGGCGACAAAATACTCGGACTCGAAATGGTCGGCCCAGGCCAAGGCACGGCTGGCGGCGTTGCCCGCGGCGAAATCGTAGCGGCAGAGGGTCAAAAGAAGCGTTCGACAGCCCCGGGCAATGCGGTCACACTGAAAGCGAAGCCGCTGCCCGAGTGGAAGGCCGGCGACGGCGGTTTCCACTTCCCGTTTGAACCCGATTTTTTTATGAGCACCCGAACCCTGGAAGGAAAAGTGGGCCTCGTCTTTGGCGTGGCCAACAAACGCAGCATCGCCTGGGGCATCGCGCAGGCGTGGGCCGCCGCCGGTGCGAAGTTGATCTTCAGCTACCAGGGCGAACGCATCAAAGGCAACGTGGAGGAACTCGTCGAAGCCCTCGGCGCGGACACCCCGTTCTATCCCTGCGACGTGAGCCGCGACGAGGAGATCGCCGAATTTTTCAAGCAGGCGCGCACCCATACCGACCGGGTGGACCTCGTGCTGCACTCCGTCGCGTTCGCGCCGAAGGAAGCGTTGGAAGGCGATTTCCTGAGCACCAGCCGGGAGGCTTACCGCATGGCGCACGACATCAGCGCGTATTCGCTGGTGGCGTTGGCCCGGGAGGCCGCGCCGCTGATGACCCACGGCGGCAGCATCGTCGCCATGACGTACTACGGCAGCGAGAAGGTGATCCCGAAATACAACGTCATGGGCGTCGCCAAGGCCAGCCTGGAAGCTTCGACGCGCTACCTCGCCTACGACCTCGGCAAGCAGAAGGTGCGGGTCAACTGCATCAGCGCGGGGCCGGTCAACACGCTGGCGGCCCGGGGGATCAGCGGGTTCAACCAGATGATGAAGCACTACGAACAGCGCGCGCCGCTCGGGCGTTCCTGCACGCTCGAAGAACTCGGCGCGCTGGGCGTGTTCCTGGCCAGCGACGGCGCGGCGTCCATCACCGGACAGGTGCTCTACATGGACGGCGGTTACCAGATCATCGGAATGTGACCGGGCGTCTGTCATGCGGTCTGCTGGCGGTGGTGGTGGTCGTGGCCGGCGCGGGTTTGTCGGGGGCGGGCGAGCCGGAAACGCCGGACAAAAGCGGCTACACGCTGCTGCGCCCGACGCCGGACAACTTGTTGCGCGACTTCAACCCCGACCGGCCCAGCGCGTTCACCGGGCCGTTTACCGTGGACGCCGGGCACGTCCAATTGGAGATGGACGTGGCGAACGACACGCTCGACCGCCACAACCCGGCACACGCCCGCGTGGACGTGGACCAGTGGAACGCCGCGCCCTTCGACCTGCGCATCGGCCTGACCAACCGCACGGAAATTGATTTCCTCTACGGCGGTTACCTCAACGTCCGCACCATCGACCACGCCGCGCGCACGAGTGCCGTGCAGTCCGGCTTCGGCGACCTGACCCTGCTGTTCAAATACAACCTGTTCGGCAACGACGGCGGCACGTTCGCGTTCGGCCTCCTGCCCTACCTGAAAATCCCCACGAACACCGCCAACCTCGGCAACAAGCGCGTCGAGGGCGGCATCGAACTGCCCCTTTCCATCAACCTGCCCGCCAATTTCAATCTGAGCCTCCAGACCGAGTTCGACGCGATCCGCAACGACGCCGACGCGCGCTTCGAGGCGGCGTTCACGAACATCGCTTACCTGGGCTACACGTTCTTCGACAAGAAATTCACGGTGTACGGCGAATGGTACAGCCGGGTCAACGCCGGGCCGGATTCCGAGTTGGCAGGCATGGTGGACACCGGGCTGATCTACTACGTCGGCAAAAGCGCGGAGGTGGATTTCGGGTGCGACTTCGGGGTGACGCGCGCGGCGGCGGACTTCGAGCCTTTCGCGGGATTTTCGGTGCGTTTCTGACATGGACGCCACGTTTTCTCCGCTGGTCGGCGAACTCCGCCGGTTGCTCGACGCGGACGCCGGGACCGTGGCCGACGACGCGGACACGCTCGGCGCGCACGGCGGCGACAAGTGGTTCGCCACGAGCGCCCCGGCGGCGGTCGTCTTCGCGCGCACGACGGAGGACGTTTCGCGCGTGCTGCGCTTTTGCTCGGAGCGCCGCGTGCCCGTCACGGCGCGGGGCGCGGGGTACGGGTACGTCGGCGGCTGCGTGCCGGTGCGCGGCGGGGTGGCGCTTTCGCTCCTGCGGATGAACCGGCTGCTGGAACTCAACGCGCAGGATTTCGTGGCGGTCGTCCAGCCGGGACTGATCACGGGTGATCTCCAGGGGGTGGCGCGGGAGCGGGGACTCTTCTATCCGCCCGACCCGGCGAGCCTGAAAAACAGCACGGTCGGCGGCAACATCGCCACCAACGCCGGGGGGCCGCGCTGCCTGAAATACGGCGTCACGCGGCATTACGTGCTGGGCCTGGAGGTGGTCCTGGCGGGCGGGGAAATCGTGCGTTGCGGCGGCCGGACGCACAAGAACAAGACCGGGTTCGACCTGGTGGGTTTGTTCGTGGGCAGCGAGGGGATGCTCGGCGTGGTCACGGAAGCGACGTTGCGGCTGCTGCCGATGCCCCAGGCGCGGGCGGCGGTGTCGTGCGGATTCGCCGACATGAAGGCGGCGGCGGCGGCGGTGCAGGCGGTGTTCGCGGCGGGCTGGCTACCGGCAGCCCTCGAAATCGCCGACCGCTTCACCCTGGAGGCCGCGCGCGGCTGGCTCGGCGCGGAGAACGTCCCGCCCGGCGAGGCGCACCTGCTCGTCGAACTGGATGGCCGGGAAAATTCCCTGCGCGGTGAGATCGAGGACCTGCGCGGCTTGCTGGCCGCCGCGGGCGCGCTGACCCCGCAGACCGCGCTGGGCGACGGGCCGTGCGAGCGGTTGTGGGAACTGCGCCGCAAGTTCAGCGAATCGCTCAGGTCCACGGGCCTGACGAAGCTCAACGAGGACATCGTCGTGCCGCGCGGTCGGCTGGTGGATCTGATCGATTTTGGGGCGGAGTTGCAACGCCGCCACGGCATTCCCGTGGCCTGTTTCGGCCACGCGGGCGACGGCAACATTCACGTCAACCTGATGGTCGCCGACCACGGCAACCCTGCCGTGCGCGGGCGGGCCGACCTCGCGCTGGACGAGTTGTTCACCCGGGTCATCGCCTGGGGAGGGGCGATCACCGGGGAACACGGCGTCGGTTTGGCCAAGCGGCGCTGGTGGCCGCAGGCGTTGTCGGCGGAAAACCGGGCGTTGCACCGGCGGCTCAAGGATGCGCTCGACCCGGGCGCGATCCTGAACCCGGGGAAGTTTCTCGACGACGAAACCGACGGGCGTTCTCATTGGTGAGAACGAGGCGAAACGGAGCACCGGGGGCTATGAACGGGGACGGTTTTGGTGTATCCTCCGGGGCAGAAATCTCTCCGTGGACTCCCCGTTACCCAAGGCGAAAGCCGATTTCACCAAGAAGCTGCGCGACGTGCCGCACAAACCCGGCGTGTACCTGATGCGCGACCGCCTCAACCGGATCATCTACGTCGGCAAGGCGCGCGACCTGCGCAAGCGGGTGAGTAGTTACTTCATGCCCTCCCGTCGGCAGACCGCCGACATGAAGACCCGCGCGCTCATCGAAAGCATCTGGGATTTCGAGTACCACGTCGTCAAGACCGAGCCGGAGTCGCTCCTGCTCGAAAGCCGCCTGATTAAAGAGTACCGCCCGCGCTACAACGTTTCCCTGCGCGACGACAAGGCGTACCTGCTGGTCAAGGTCAACGTGGGCGACCTGATCCCCCGGTTCCAGCTCACCCGGATGCGCAAGGACGACGGGGCGCGCTACTTCGGGCCGTTCGCGCACGCCGGGGCGTTGCGGGCAACGCTCAACCTGATGCGCGACAAATTCGGCCTGCGCTCCTGCCGTCCCTACCAGCCCGGCGAGTATGATTTCAAGCATTGCCTCGCGCCGGTCATCAAGAAATGCCCCGCGCCGTGCGTGGGCAAAATCTCGCCCGAGGACTACCGGGCGCGGGTGGTGTCGGCGTGCGATTTCCTGGAAGGCAAATCACGCGACACCGTGGCGGAACTCGAAACCGAGATGCACGCGGCGGCGGCGAAGATGAACTTCGAGCGCGCGGCGCAGTTGCGCGACATGGTCGATAACCTCAAGCGGACGACCGCGCCGACCCGCCGGTTCACGCGCCATTCCCTGCCGTCGAGCATCCACCCGGTGAGCGACCTCAAGGCGCTGGGGGACGCGCTCTCGCTGCCGCACCTGCCGTTGGTGATGGAATGTTTCGACATTTCCAACATTTCCAGCGCGCACATCGTGGCGAGCATGGTTTCGTTCAAGAACGGGATTCCCGACAAGGCGAACTACCGGCGGTTCCGCATCCGGGGCGTCAAGACGCAGAACGATTTTGCCAGCATGGCGGAGGTGATCCGGCGGCGGTACGCCCGGGTGTTGCAAGAGGCGAAGACCTTGCACCCCGACGCGGCGGAGTACAGCCAGGAAAACCCGCAGGACGCCATCGCACGGTTGCAGCGCGAGAACGCGAACTTCATGCGCCGGGGCGAACCGCACGCGGGCGACGACCGCGCGCCGGACGGCAACGCCAACCTCGCGGGCGGCGCGGTCATCGAAGGCCCCGGCTACGTCCCCGACGAGACCGACACCGAACTCGCAGACGAGGTGGAGCGCGAGATCGAGGCGGAGGCGTTGGCAGCGGACCTGGAACCGGGCGAAACGGACCCGGCGGCAGACGGCGTCAACGTCACCGAGGAAGACCCGCAGATCGTGGACGACGACGAGCCCAGGGAGCGATCCACCGCCCGGCGCGGCCGGTTGCCGGATTTGATCATCGTGGACGGCGGCAAAGGCCAGCTCAGCATGGCGTGTACGGAGTTGCAGCGTCTGGGGCTGCATGAGGTGCCGATCATCGGTCTGGCGAAGGAGTTCGAGGAAATCTACCGTCCCGGCAGGCCCGCGCCGCTCCGGCTGCCGGAGGACTCGGGGGCGTTGCGGCTGCTCCAACGCATCCGGGACGAGGCGCACCGGTTTGCCAACGGTTACCACCAGTTATTGATGAAGCGGCGCGTCAACGAGAGCGTGTTGGACGATTGTCCCGGCGTCAGCGAGAACCGCAAGAAGCTGCTCCTGGCGGCGTTCGGTTCGGTGGAAAGGCTGCGCAAGGCCAGCGTGGAGCGCATCGCCGCCGTGGAGGGAATCAGCGCGAAACTGGCGGAGGATGTGCATCGTTTCCTGGAGACGCATTGAGCCGCCCGGTCGAGAGTTGACCGCCAGCGGATTGTCAACGATCCTGACCAGATGCATGATCGCGCGACGGACAGCTCTATAAATTCACCGGAAGTGGTTGCCGTGGCCGCTTCGCCTGCGGTCGATGATGCTATCGTGGCAGTATCGAGTGCTGCGCAACCGCCAATTCGCTATGCGACCGACGCGGAAGTTGACGGCGCAATGGAGAAGATCTTCCAGCAGCACGACCGGCTGTTAGCGGAATTGGCAAAGTAGGTTCTATGCCGTCTGACGATCCGAAGTTCCTGTCCCGGGAGCAGGTCGAAAAATGGCATCGGGTTTCGCTGCGTAAGTACGGTGGCAGCGACGGGCTGCGTTCGGAGTCCGGCCTAGAATCAGCTCTCGGCGCGCCCATCAACTACTTCTATTACAGAGGAGCAGACCTGTTTGGGGTGGCGGCCGCTTACGCCTTCCACATTGCGCAAGCCCAAGCTTATCTGGATGGCAACAAGCGCACCGCAGTCGCAGCCGCGCTGGCATTTCTGCAAATCAACGGAGTTTCCACGGACCGCGACGCCTTCCCGCTCTACGAAGCTCTGGTTGCTGTCGCCGAACGCCGAATGACGAAGGCGGAATTGGCCGAACGGTTCCGGCAGCTTTTCGGGAGCTGAACTCACCGGGGCGCGGGTGTTTCCACGTCGCGCTTGCCCTTTGCCGCGATCTCGTTCAATATTGCTCCCTTTCGCCTGTACCGACCCTTCCTGCCTCCCGCGCCGAACTGCCGTTTTCCGTCCATGCCCGCCGCCCGCCATCCCGCCACTGAAACTCCGGCGGAAACGCCGACCTTCGAAAACGCGATGGAACGGCTCGAAGCGGTGGTCGAGCAGATGGAGAACTCGAAGTTGCCGCTCGAAGAACTGATCCGCTGCTACGAGGAAGGCACCCAGTTAATCAAAATCTGCTCCGAACGCCTGAGCGCCGCCGAGCAACGCATCGAGATCATCACGCGTGACGCCGCCGGTCAGGGGCGCGCCACCGAATACCCCCCGCCGACGGCCGCCCTCGCGCCCGCGCCGCCGCCCAAAACATCCAAGGAAACCAAGCCCGTGCCGAGCGATCCCGGTCCGGCCGCTGGCCGCAGTACGCCGGCCAAACAAGAAAATGAAGTCAGCCTCTTCTGAACCCATCGCCGTGCAGGCCCCGTCCATCCCCGAACCCCGCGCGCGCCTGCTCGACAAGATCCAGTCGCCCGACGACCTGAAGGCGCTGCCCGAGAGCGACCTCGCGCAGTTGGCGCAGGAAATCCGCGAGGAGTTGATCTACGTCATGAGCGAGGCGAACCCCTCGGGCGTCGGCGGACACCTGGGGCCGAACCTCGGCGTCGTCGAGTTGACCATCGCGCTCCACCGGGTTTTCAGCACGCCGAAGGACAAGTTCGTCTTCGACGTGAGCCACCAGGCCTACGTCCACAAGATGCTCACGCCCAAGGGACGCCCCGGCGACATCAAGACGATCCGCCAGTACGAGGGTCTCAACGGGTTCATGCTGCGCACCGAGAGCGAACACGACTGCTACGGCGCGGGCCACGCGGGCACGGCGCTTTCGGCGGCGCTGGGCATGGCGGCGGGGCGTGACCAGCGCGGCGGCAACGAGCACGTCGTCTGCGTGGCGGGCGACGCGGCGTTCACCTGCGGCGTTTCCTACGAGGCGCTCAACAACGTGGTGGAAACGACCAAACGGCTCATCGTCGTGCTCAACGACAACGAGTGGTCCATCGCCAAGAACGTCGGGGCCATGGCCGGTTACTTCAACCGCATCGCCACGCACCCCACTTACAAGCATCTCCACGAACAGGCGGCGCGCTTCATCCAGGCCATCGGCGGCACGGCCACGCTCAAGCTCGCGGCCCGGGTGGAATCCAGCGTCAAGCACCTCTTGCTGCCGAGCGTGTTGTTCGAGGACCTGGGCCTGCGTTATTACGGCCCCATCGACGGCCACGACACGGATTTGCTCATCCGGACGTTCGAGTTCCTCAAAAAGCAGGACGAACCCGTGATCCTGCACATCCTCACGAAAAAAGGCAAGGGGTACCCGCCCGCGCTCAAGCAGCCGGACAAGTTCCACGGCCTGGGCCGGTACAAGCTGGATACCGGCGAGACGGCGTCCGCCGCGCTGCCGACCTACTCGGAATACCTCGGCGACACGCTGGCCAACTTCGCCGACAACAACCAGAAGCTGGTCGCCATCACGGGCGCCATGCCCAGCGGCACGGGCCTCGGACGCTTCCAGAAGCGGCACCCCAAGAAATATTACGATGTCGGCATCGCCGAGGAGCACGCGGCGCTGTTCGCGTGCGGTCTGGCCGTCCAGGGGATGCAGCCGTTCCTGGCGATTTATTCGACGTTCATGCAGCGCGCCTACGATATGATCATCCATGACATGGCGTTGCAAAATCTGAACGTGCGGCTGTGCATGGACCGCGCCGGGTTGAGCGGCGACGACGGCCCCACGCACCACGGCCTCTTCGACATCGGCTACCTGCGCCACGTTCCCAACCTGGTTTTCATGCAGCCCAAGGACGAGGAGGAATTCGTGGACATGCTCTGGACGATGGCTAATCACAACGCTGGTCCCATCGCCATCCGCTACCCGCGCGGCGCGGGCGTCGGCGCGAAGCCCAAGGCCCAGCCGAAACTGCTCGAAATCGGCAAGGCGGAAGTGGTTCGCCACGGCAAGGAAGGCGCGCCGCGCGTAGCTATTTTCGGGTTGGGCAACATGAACGCCATGGCCGAGGAAGCCGCCGACCTGCTGGAAAAAGAGGGGATCAGCGCCGCCGTGGTCAATCCGCGCTGGATCAAGCCCATGGACACCGGCACGCTGGAATTTTTCGCCCGCTCGGTAGAAGTCATCTGCACGCTGGAGGATCACGTCCTGCCCAACGGCTTCGGTTGCGCGGTCATGGAGGCGCTCGGCGAGGCCAGGATCACGACGCCGGTGGTGCGCCTGGGCTGGCCTGACCAGTTCATCGAGCACGGCACGATCCCGATCCTGCGCCAGAAACACGGTCTCACTGCCGAGGCGTTGGTGGCACGGGTGCGCCCCTTGCTCAAGAACGCGTCGCGGCAGACCCCGGTCAGCGCGGCCTGAGACGATCAGGGAAACGTGTCCGCTCCTTCGCAGCCCAAGATCCTCGTCATTCGCGGCGGAGCCATCGGTGATTTCCTGCTGACGCTGCCCGCGATCAGCCTGTTGCGGGCAGCGTTTCCGCACGCACGGCTGGAAATCCTCGGCTACGAGCACATCGTTTCGCTGGCCACGAGCGGCGGGTACGCGGACGCGGCGCGATCCATCGAGTACGCCGCGATGGCCGGGTTTTTCAATCCGAAGGCCGACCTGGACCCGGAGTTGAGCGGGTATTTCGCCGGCTTCCAGCAGATCGTCAGTTACCTGTACGACCCGGACGGTTTTTTCGCGGGGAACCTGCGCCGTTGCGGGGTGAAGAATTTGCTCGAAGCCTCGCCCAAGATCGACGTGGAGGGCGACCACGCCGCGCGGCAACTGGCCCGGCCGCTCGAACGGCTGGCACTTTACCTGGATCACGACGTGAACGCCCGGTTGCGTCCCGCCGCCGGGCACCAGCAGGCGGCGGCTGCCCTTTTGCAAACGCTGGTTGGTGCGCGCGAACCGCGTCCGCTCGTGGCGATCCACCCCGGCAGCGGCGGCGAGCGCAAGAACTGGCCGCGGGAACGCTGGGAGGCGTTGGGACGCTGGCTTTTCCACCTGCCGGAGCCGGGGCGGCCCCGCGTCTTGTTGGTCGGCGGGGAGTCTGACGGCGAGACCCTGACCGCCCTGCAAGCCGCCTGGATGGCGGAGCCTGCCGTCGGCGGCAACCTGCTCGTGGCGGCAAACCGGCCGCTGCCGGAATTGGCTGCCCTGCTGATGCGCTGCCGGCTTTTCGCCGGCCACGACAGCGGCATTTCTCATCTGGCGGCGGCGGTGGGCGTGCCCTGCGTTTTGTTGTTCGGGCCGACCGACCCGGACATCTGGGCCCCCTTGCAGCCCGACGTGACCGTCTTGCGCTCCCCGGACGAAACCCTGCCGGGACTCCCGTGGGAAACCGTGCGGGCCGCGGTCGCTGCCGCGCTGGAAATCCGGGTCGAAGGTTGAGTTTTGCCTCGGGGCAATTTCTCCGCTACATTGCGCGGTTGGTTTGGCAATCCCCCCTGCTTCATGTCTTCCCGCACCGCTCCCACTTCCTACGCGGCACGTGCCACGCTGGCGGCCGACCGTTACCAGACCATTCTGCTGTTCGGCGCGCCCGGCAGCGGCAAAGGCACCCAGGGCAAGGCGCTCGGCAGCGTGCCGCGATTTTTTCATTGTGCCTGCGGCGACGTGTTTCGCTCGCTCGACACGCGCACCGAGTTGGGCCAGGCGTTTCTGGATTATTCGAGCCGGGGCGAACTGGTCCCGGCGGAAATCACGATCCAGCTCTGGCAGGTGCAGATCGAAAACGCCGTGGAGGCGCACCGCTTCAAGCCGGACCTGGATTACCTCGTGCTCGACGGTATCCCGCGCAGCGTCGAGCAGGCCCGCGCGATGAAACCCCTCATCGAAGTGAAGAAGGTGTTCCATCTGACCTGCCCCGACCGCAAGCAGTTGGTGTCCCGCCTCAAAAAACGCGCGCTCAAGGACAACCGGCTCGATGACGCCAACGAAGCGGTGATCCGCACCCGGCTCGATACCTACGAAGCCGAGAGTAAGCCGGTGCTGGATTATTACGGCCCGGACCTGGTCCAAACCATTGACGCGACCCAGGCTCCGGCGAAGGTGCTGCTAGAAATTTTGCAAACCGTCACCGCGTTCTGAGTCTTTGCCATGTCGAGCCGTCCACCCGCCGCCCAATCGCAGTTCACGAGCCTGCGCGCTTCGAGCCTCTACTGCCAGAAGTGCAAGGATGCCAAACCGGTGCGCGAGCGCCTGTTGCTGGTGCTGCCGGACAAGGAAATTTACGATTATCTTTGTGCCGAGTGCGGCAGTTCGGTCGGCCAGCGCGAGGTGACGGCGTCGGAAAAACTCATGGCCGTGGCTCCGGCGCGGCAGGCGTCCCGACGCGCATCATCGTCGCTGTTGCTGCCTTGAGCTAGAATTTCTGTCATCCTCCGGCTGCGTTACGCCCCGCTCAAGACGACAGAATTTAGAAGCAGCGATCCGCACATCCATTCGTTTGAAAATCGTTTATCTCGGCAGCGGCGACATCGGTTTGCCCACCCTCCGGGTGTTGCTCCGGGCCCGGGCGGAAGGCCGTCACGAACTCATCGCCGTGGTCACGCAGCCCGACCGCCCGGCGGGACGGCATCTGACCCTCACGCCCGGACCGATCAAAACACTGGCGTCCGCAGCCGGGGTGCCGGTTTTTCAGCCGGAGCGCATCCGCCGCCCGGAAGCCGTTGACGCCCTGCGCGCCTGGAACGCCGACGTGTTCGTGGTCTTCGCCTACGGCCAGATCTTGCCTCCCGCCGTGCTGGAAGCTCCGCGCTTGGCCTGCCTGAATCTCCACGCCTCGCTGCTGCCGAAATACCGGGGAGCTGCTCCGATTCAGGCGGCGGTGCTGGCGGGCGAGCGCGAGAGCGGCCTGACGGTCATGTACATGGACGTTGGCCTGGATACCGGCGACATTTTGCGGGAGCATCCCTTGCGGTTGCGTCGGCGGGAGACGGCGGGCTCGCTCCACGACCGGTTGGCCGACCTCGCCCCGGAGGCGCTGCTTACCGCCCTGGATGACATCGCCGACGGCAAAGCGCCGCGTTGCCCGCAAGAGGCGTCGTTGGCCACGCACGCGCCCAAACTGGAGCGCGAAAGCGGACGCATCGACTGGACGCGCGACCACCGATCCCTCGACCGCCTGGTGCGCGGGATGCACCCCTGGCCGGGCGCGTGGACCCTGTGGCCCGGGACGCCTCGCCCCCTGACCCTGAAAATCCATTCCGCGCTGCCGATGCGGCGGCTTTCCGGCGCGCCGGGAGAAATCGTCGGGCAAAGCGCGCGCGGGATTCTGGTGGTCGCTGGCGGCGGCGGCGGGGGACTGTTGCTGCGCGAGGTGCAACTCGAAGGCAAACGCCGTCTGCCCGCCGCCGAGTTCGCCCGCGGCCACGCACTGCCGCCGGGTCTGCGGCTGGGATGATTTCCCCACGAGAGGGACCGAACTTTTTCGTGACAACCCGGGCGCTAGCGTCTTTGCTGGCGGGCGTCCCGTGACCACGGTTCCGTCGTGTTCATCCACCATCCCTTCCGTCATGAATCCCTTACCAACTCCGAAGTACCGCCGCATCGTGCTCAAAATCAGCGGCGAGGCGTTGCGCAAGGTCGGCAGCCTCGACAACATCACCCCGGAAATCGTCCTGCAGGTGGCCGAATCCATCAAGGAACTGCGGACCCTGGGCGTGGAGGTCGCGGTGGTCGTCGGCGGTGGGAACATCTGGCGCGGAGCCAGCGCCAGCACCCGGGGCATGGACCGGACGATGGCGGATTACATGGGCATGCTCGCCACCATCATGAACGGCATCGCCCTCCAGAGCACGCTGGAGGATATCGGGGTGGAGACCCGGGTGCAGACGGCCATCGAGGTCAAAAACGTCGCCGAGCCTTACATCGTGCGCCAGGCCATCGGCCATCTGGAAAAAGGCCGGGTGGTCATCTTCGTCGCCGGGACGGGCAACCCGTTCTTCACCACGGACACCACCGCCGCCCTGCGCGCCAGCGAGATCAAAGCCGAGGTCATCCTCAAGGCGACTAAGGTGGACGGCGTCTACACCGCCGACCCGATGAAAGACCCCAACGCCACGCGTTACGATCATCTTTCCTACACCGAAGCTCTTTCCAAACGGCTTGCGGTCATGGACGCCACGGCGTTCAGCCTGTGTCAGGACAACCACGTGCCGATCATCGTTTTCGACATGAACCAGCCGCGCAACATCCTGCGGGCGGTGCTCGGCGAGACCGTCGGCACCCTGGTCTCGGACCAGGGCTGACTTGGCAAACCGGCGGGACCGGTTGATTTCCTGCCGATCTGCCTGCATCGTTTGGTCTTTTCCTCATGAACGCCGAAGACATTCTCCTCGAAGCCGAAGACGGCATGGACAAAAGCGTCAACTACATGACGCACGAGTTCTCCAGCGTCCGCACGGGCAAGGCCTCGCCCGCGCTGGTGGAAAACGTGGACGTGACGGCTTACGGCGCGAGCATGAAGCTCAAGCAACTCGCGCTGATCACGACGCCCGAGCCGCGCCTGCTGGTCATCCAGCCCTTCGACGCGGCGACGGTCAAGGACATCGAGCGCGGGCTCAAGGAATCGCGCGTCGGCATCACCCCGATGGTGGACGGCAAGATCATCCGGCTGCCGATTCCCGAACTGAGCGAGGAACGGCGCAAGGACCTCGTCAAGAGCATCCGCCAGATGGCCGAGGAGGCCAAAGTGCGGGTTCGTGGGCACCGCCGCGAAGGCATCGAAGGCGCGCGGAAAGGCAAGAAGGACGGCGACATGACGGAAGATCAACTGGCGGATTTCGAGGACGGCATCCAGAAGCTGACCGATCAATACATCAAGTCCATCGACGACCATCTCGTGACCAAGGAAGCCGAGATCATGAAGGTCTGATCGACGCCGAAGAACTTGAAAAACGAGGTTACCCCAATGCAAAGTGATTCCAAGGTGATGACGATGGATCGGAAATGGGCCGGGCTTCTGTTGGCGGCCATGGTCTTGTCAGTGTCCACGGGGGCAATGGCTGCGCCCAAGAACGGGACGCCCACCGCGTCCAACGTGGTGCATCCCGCACCGGATTTCGTGTGGGTAGGGGCCGGGAACAAGGGGTTCCCGGCGAAGAACTTCCGGGGGCAGCCGGTGGTGATTCTGGTCGCGCCATCGCCGGATGCCAGGGCGTTGCGCAAGCAGACGGCGCGGATCGAAGACCTGTACCTGGATTTCTCGGCGAAGAAGACGATTTTCGTGGCCGCGTTCACGGCGCAAACGGGCCGGGTGGAATCCAACGTGCCTTACGTCATCGCGGCCAACGGCCCGGCGGTGGCGGCGGCTTACGGAGCGAAGCCCGGCGAGTTTTCGGTGATCGTCATCAGCCCGGACGGCAACGTGGACATGGTGTCCGACAAGGTCGAGGGCGCGCAACGCATTCTCGACGTGATCAACAACACGTTCCAGACCCAGGCTGCGGCGCGCACCGGAATCGGGGGATAGAGCGCATCCCGATTGAACGATTGGCGTTCCTTTTTCTGTCATCCTGAGCGAAGGCTGTCAGCCGCAGTCGAAGGACCTTCCGGCCATCGGCAGACATCGCCGCCTGCCTACCGGCGGCCGGAAGGTCCTTCGACTCTCGCTCGCAGACTCGCTGCCGCTCAGGATGACAGAATAAAAGACGCAACTCGTTCAATCGGGATGCGCTGTAGAATGGCGTCGCGTCAGGTGCGCAAGCCCCGGATCGCCGCCGCCGCGTCACCGGCCTTGAAGACCGACGTGCCCGCGACCAGCACGTTCGCGCCGCGCTCCTTGGAAAGTCGTGCGGTGTCTTCCTTGATGCCGCCATCGACCTCGATGTGATAAGCCCACCCGCGTTCCGTCCGCAGCCGGGCGGCCTCGGCCACTTTGTCGAGCGTTGCCATGATGAACTCCTGACCGCCGAACCCCGGGTTAACCGTCATCACCAGCAACAGGTCGATGTGGGGCAGGTGCGCCTCAGCGGCGGCAAGCGGGGTGCCCGGATTGATGGCCAGCCCGGCCAGACAACCCGCCGCCCGGATGGCCTTGAGCGTGGCGGCCACGTCGTGCTTGGCTTCGAGGTGGACGTGGATCGAGTGCGCCCCGGCTTCGATGAACCGCTTCAGATAATGGTCGGGCCGCGAGATCATCAGATGCACGTCCAGCGTCAACCCGACGGCTTTTTTCATGGCGGCAACCACCGCCGGACCGAAAGAAATGTTGTCCACGAAATGGCCGTCCATCACGTCGAGGTGCAGCCAATCCGCTCCGGCGGCCTCGACGCGCCGGGCGTCCGCGCCGAGTTGCGAGAAATCGCCCGCCAGCAGGG
>CAXUGY010000023.1:0-54213 GCA_964250695.1 uncultured Chthoniobacterales bacterium
TCGTTCACCTCGCGCTCATCTTCGATGCCCTGCGATAGTGTGAACAGGCCCTAGAGCATTCCAAGAAAAAGCGCGGCTGCGTTTTCTCATTCATACCGGGCTTTAGCCCGGTGCCGAGGGGTTCGGGTCCGCCGAGCCGTTTCAACGGCTTCTTCCAGCGCGTCCACGACTCCGCTTTAATAGAGGCTGCTCCGGGGCGGTTGCCTGGGTGTTTACCCGGCAGACATCGCCCGCGTTTTGACCCCTTCCGCCGTGTGTGACCCCGGGGGAAAGGTCCACCGCAATTTCGGTAAACTCCCCAGGATGGCCCCGGGCATGCTTACTTGAAGAGGTGTTCCCCTTTTCCATGACACCCCGCCTGACGCTCAACCTGCTGCGGACGCTTTTCGTCATCGCGGTCACCCTCATCGGCGGCATGATCGGCGAGGGACGCTTCAATTCCCTCAGCAAGGGACTCTTCTACGGGCTGCTTTTCAGCGGCGGCATGGTGGCGACCGACCGGCTGCTCAACGGGCTGACCCTGCGTATTTTTTCCAGTGCTACGCTGGGCTTGCTGCTCGGGCTGCTCGCGGCGACGATCCTGCGCGCCTCCGACGTGCTGGCCTACCTGCCGCGCGACACCCAGTGGATCATCAGCCTGCTGATCTATTCGGCGTTCGGCTTTCTGGGCACGATGCTGGCCATCCGCAGCAACCGCGACGAATTCAGCTTGATGATTCCCTACGTGCGCTTCAGTCGGCAGGCGGTGTACGACGCGCCGTTGCTCATCGATACGAACATCATCATCGACGGGCGCGTGCAGGCGGTGTGCACGGCGGGCTTCCTGAGCGGTGCGCTGGTGGTGCCGCGTTTCGTGCTCGAAGAACTGCAAAAGCTCGCGGATTCAGCCGACCCGCTCAAGCGCGAACGGGGCAAGCGCGGCTTCGACAACCTGGAAAAGATGCGCCAGACGAGGGGGCTGGATGTGACGATCCACGACGGCAGCGCGGAGCACGACGAGGAGCAACCCACGGACGCGCGGCTGGTCAACCTGGCGCGTTTCCTCCAGAGCCGTTTGCTGACCAACGACGCCAACCTGGCCCGCGTGGCGCGGTTGCAGAATCTGCTGGTGCTCAACCTGAACGATCTGGCGACAGCGATGCGCCCGTCGCTGGCGGTGGGCGACGAGCTGGAACTGAATCTGGTCAAGGAAGGGCGCGACCCGCAGCAAGCGGTGGGCTATTTGCCGGACGGCACGATGATCGTCGTCAACCACGGCCGCACGCACCTGGGTCAGACGGTCCATGTGGCGGTATCCAGCGCCGTGCAGACCTCGGCGGGACGGCTGATCTTCGCGGAGATGCGCCACGGGAAGAACTGATCATCCCTACACCAGCCCGACCCGCTTGAAATCGTGCGAGGGCAGGATTTTCTTGAGGTTCGGATTGCCCAGGTGCGACCCGACGACCTCTCCGAGCACGTCGCGGAAATCCGTGGTGTGCAGCAGGTCGCGCTTTTCGTGCAGTTGTTCAACCGAAATCCCGGGCCAGTGGCCGATGACGTGGCGCGCGCCGTTGGGACTCGCCGCGAGGATCGGGCCGCCCATGGCGAACATGCAATTCGCCCAGCCGTGGTCGGTGCCGCCCGTGCCGTTCTCGGCGGCGGTGCGTCCGAAATCGCTCAGGGTCACGACCAGCACGTCGTCCAGATGGTTTTCCAGGTCGGCGGCAAACGCGGCGAGACCTTCCGCCAGACCGCCGACGAGGTTGCCGTAACTGCCGCCCTCGTTGCCCGCGCCGCCCTGGTTCTGGTGCGTGTCCCAGCCGCCGTAATCGACCTCGACCACCTCCAGCCCGATGCCGGATTTAATGAGCCGGGCGACCTGTTCGAGCTTGCGGCCGAAATCGGATTTCGGGTAGGCCGCCGCCGGGGAATACGGGCGGCTGGTAATCGCCTTGAGTTGTTCGATCCCCTCGAAAGTGGTGTGCGCGGTCTGCGAAAGGAGGTCACGCGCGGAGCTTTCCTCGCCGCGCAGGTTGGGCGGGGCGGCGTGGGCGGCCTGCGCGGCGGCGGCGATGCGCGGGTCGCAGCAATAGGCGTGTTCGAGCGCGGCGGCGATGCGGCCCTGGCCGGTGGGGTCGAAGCTCTTGTTGTCCGCCGGGAACAGGCCCAGGTCGGTGATGCCGCGCACGGCAAACGCGGGCGCCTTGCCGCGCAGGATGCGGGGGAGCGAGTCCCCGATGCTCACGGCGCGGATGGGTCCGTGGCCCTGGCTGGTGAGCAGATGGCGGTTGAGCCAGCCGTCGGAAGAAAGCGTGTTGCCGCTGACCCCGGTTTCCCAGGTGTCCTGTTCCTCGAAGTGCGAACGGGTGTTGCGATCATACCCGACCGCTTGGAGCGCGACGGCGTGGCCCTTGTCGAACAACGGTTTGAGGGCGGCGGCGCGGGGGTGCAGGCCGAAGAAACCGTCGAGGTCCACCACGCCGCCGGGTTTGCCGGGTTCGGCGAGGGCAATGCCCTTGCGCAGCGCGTTGTAACCGGGGTCCTTGTACGGAACGATAAAATTGAGGCCGTCCATGCCGCCGCGCAGGAACACGGCTACCAGCGTCTTGTTCTTGTGGACGGTCAGCAGATGGTCCGCGTCGAGGCCGACCTCCGCGAGCAGGCGCGCGGGGTTGATGCCGCAATACGTCGCGGCCAGAGCGGCGGAAGATTTGAGGAAAAAGCGGCGGGTAACGTTCATGCAGGAGGAGGGAAGGGTGGGAACGCGGATGGAAAAATTCGTGGATCAGCGCAGGCTCGTTTCGGGCAAAAGACTGATGAGGAGCAGCGTCTGGCGCGCCTGGTCGGGGGTGCCGTCGCCCAGGAGTTCACGCGCGGCCTGGTTGGAGCCGGGGGCGAGCAGCCGTCCGGTCAGGCGCACGGCGGCGAGGTCGATGAAACGCTGGGCCTCATCTTCGACGGGAGCGGCAAAACGGCCCGGTTCCTCGTTGGCGGCGGGGACGATGGCGGGGGCCGGCGGCTTGCGCCAGTCCTTGGGCACGAGGCGGTTGAGCGGCTCGACCATGGTTTCCATGAAGTGCCAACGTTGCAGCAGGGCGTTGGAATCCATGTAGGCCGCGCTGTTTTCCGGGTAGCCGTCGGGGGTCACGCGCTCGAAAAGACCCATGCCGCTTTTCTTGAGGAAACCCTCGATTTGTTCCGGCTTGGGCGACGCGTCGGGGCCCGCGCCGAGTTCGAGCGCCGCCGCGCGGCAGAGCCGGGCGATCCGCAACCCGTAATCGAGCGGGGTGGCCATCTTCGGCGCGGCGTTCCAGAACGCCGGGCTGGACGCCAGCGCGCGCAGGACCGGGCGCATGTCGCCGCCGTTTTCGAGGTAGGTCCGCGCGAGGGAGCCCACCAGCGCGTCGTCGGCGGGCACCCCGACGTAATGCTCGGCCAGTTGGCGGCAAACGTGTTCGGCGGTCTCCGGGTGCGCGGCGAGCATTTCCAGCGCGAGACGAACGTGATCGTAACGGCCCGCCGGTTCGGCGGCGGGGAACTCCAGGCCGAACACGCGCCGGGCCTTGCCGTCGTTGAGCAAGGGGTCGAAGCGGAAAACCCCGGTGGTGCCGGAATCTTCGCCGCCGTTGTAGACGAAGCCGGGCGCGCCGTCGGTGTCGGGAAGCACGCCCTCCTTGGCCAGCGTCCAGCCGTTGAACACGCTCGCCAGGGTGGTCACGTCGCTCTGCGCGTACCCGCCGTGGACCCCGAGGGTGTGCAACTCCATGATTTCGCGGGCGTAGTTTTCGTTCAGCTTCTTGGCGTAACTCTTTTCCTGGTCGAGATAGACGACCATCGCTGGGCTGTGCGCGCTGACGTTCAACAAATCACTGAAAGGAGCCACGCCGACCCGGCAGAAATCGAGGTGTTCCCGCCACTTGGGCGCGGCCTTGGTTTTGTCGATCCAGGTGGAGAAATGGTTCTCCGCCCAGGCCGTGAAGCGGGCGCGCACGGGGTTCTCGGTGTCAACCCACTGCGCGACGGCGCGCGTCGCGGATTGGGTGGCGTCGTCGATCCGCGAGAACTGGCGGCAGGCCATCCGCAACGCCGCCTGTTCGGCGGGGGTATCAAACCCGGAATTGAGACGGTTTTCGAGCCAGTTCGACTCGTTCATGGTCAGCACGGCGATGAGTTCCTTCGGGTCCGGGCCGAACGCGAGCCGGTCGAGCAGGAACACGGCGCGGTCATACGGCCCCCGCACGGCAGGCGGCACGGCGAGGACGGTAAAACTCTGCGCGGGCGAGTCGGCGAAGTGCCCGCCGGAATCCGCCACGCGCACCGCGAGACGGTGGCTGCCGGGCGCGAGCTGCCGGACGACCAGCGGCAGCAGCAGCGGGTCGGCGGGCGAGGGGCTTGGCGAGCGCACCCCCCGGAGCTGCCCATCGACGAGGATGTCCACCCACGCCGGACGCGTCTTCCCGCCGCCGGGGACCCGGGCCACCACGGCGTCCGCGCCAAAGACCGCCGTGCCGTTCCCCGGGTACACCACGACCGGGCGGAAATCGGACTCCTCCATGTTTTGCACCGGCAGGGGCATCGTGACCGGAGCCGGTCGGACCGGTTGAACGGCGACCGTCACCGGCGGCTGCGCTGGGGGCGTGTCGCCGACGCGCACCAGTTCGTAGCGGTCGAGGAAAAGGTTGCGGTTTTCCCTGCCCACGCCCGCGCCGTTGCGGAATTGGACCGTCAGCATTTCCAGCCCCGCCCCGAGGTGGAACGACGCGCCGACCGGCAGCCGGTGATACCTCGGGCCCGCCAGCCGGACGGAACCCGCCGGGACCTCCGAGTTGTTGACGAACAGCGAGACCGTCGGGTACGCGCCGATGGCGAAGTCGCCCCGTGCCTGGACGAGAAGCTGGTACTCGCCCGGCTCCTTGACGAAGAAAGGCATCGACCATGCGGAATCCTTGTGCGCGTTGGTGACCGTCTGACCCCCGGACGCCGCGGAATCCGGGACGACGCTCGGCAAACGCGTGCCGAAATAGGGCGGGCGCGCCGGGGCGTACAGGTCCTTCGTCACGCCGAGGATGCCCGGGTCTTCGCACTCGCCGGACCACATTTGCGCGGTGCGGGGAACCACGACGTTCAGATCGAGCGCGTCACTTTCGTACAGGGAACCGGGCGTTTTCGCCATGCGCTCCACCTCGCTGAAACCGGCGGGCGACGACACGGCCACCAGCCGGACGCGCCCTGCGGACAGGTGATCCGCCGACACGTCGAACTGGTAATGGCGCGCGGGGCCTTGCTCGGAGGTGGTGTGTGCGACCGGGTCGAGCAAGCGCCCGTCCGGCAGGCGGAGCTGGACCTTGGGTTCCGCGCCGCCCGGATTGGCGTCGAACACTTCCACCCCCACGCTGAATTGTCCCCACACGAACGCCTGCGCCACGGGCGAAACGATGCGCGGGCGCGGGGACTCCGCGTCCACTTTGGCAAAAGCCGCCTCGGCGGGATCGTTCTTGACCTGGATTTCCAGCGGGGCCTCGCCGTGGACGAGCAAGCGCAGATGGCCGGGACGCAGGGCGCGGACCCGCAGATAACCCGTGCTTTCGCCGGAAAGCACCCGGGGAGGCTGCAAGATTTCGATGACCCCGGGGTCGCTGATGGCGACGGGAAAAGTTTCGTCGTTGCCGGCGGCGTGGTCCGTGTGCAGGGGGATGACCGCCAACCGGCCCGCCCACAGCACCGTGCGCCCCACGAAAAAGCCGACGCGAAGGGGCGTTCTGAACGGCGCGGCGGTCGGAGCAGGCGTCGCGGCGGGGGCGTCCGGCGTGGGCTGCTGGCCGCGCGAGATGTTCACGGCTCCAAACGTCCACAGGACGCAAACGAGCCGGAAACAGGGGGCAAAGCGGCAACTCATACGGGCAGGCGCAACGGCTAATCGTCCACCGCCGACGGGGCGACGGTCTTCGGCGGATCGTTGGTACAGGTTCAAACCCCACCGTCGCGCGAAAGTTGCGCGGGGGACGCGCGAAAAAAGCGGCTCAGAATTTGCCCAGCAGCAAAATCGGCCCCTGGTTCGTCGGCGAGCCACCGGACTGCTCCAGACTGATCGCCACGGCAACCACCGGCTTGCCGTCCGCTTCGACGGGCTGGAAGGGCAGGTCCGCCTTGCCGTCGGCATTGACGTGGACCACCCCGGCGCTCACCGCGTCCTTGCGGCCCGCTTCGACCGTCCATAGCTGGTAATCCTTGCCCGCGCCGGGTGGCGCGAGACGGTTGACGCGCAGCCTGCCCTGGCGATGCGCGGCGTCCCAGAGCACGGCGGCGCGCGGTTGGGCGGTGGCGAAATCGGGCGTTGGCTCCAGCGCGCAAAACGACACGGTCGCCAACGGATCGGGGGAAGCACGGGGCGCTGCTTCCCGCGCGCGCAGAAGTTTTTGTACCTGCAACCGCATCTTGGCTTCGGCCTGTTCGTGCCGCGTTTCCTGCGATTGGTAAGCCCACAACAGCACGCCGGAGCATCCCAGCAGCGTTGCCGCGATGGCCCACGGCAGCCAGATGTTTCGCAAAAAGCGGGAGGTCGTGATACCGCCGGTTGAATGGGGTGATTCCGGGAGCGCCGCCGTCCGGAACCGGCTGTTTGCCGTCACTTCCGCCAGCACCCGGTCTCGCAACGCAGGCGGAGCCTCGCCCGCGTCCGGGTCGCCGCTCAACGCCAGCAAGGAGGCCGTTTCCTGCAAATCGCGCACGAGTTCGCGCAATTCCCGGTCCGCCGCAATCTGCCGGTCGAACGCCGCCGCCTCGTCCGCGTCGAGCAGTGCGAGCGCGTACAACGTCGCTTGTTCCTGTTGAGATTCGGAAATCATCACTTCCCCCGGAGCCCGTCGCGCAGTTTGAGCAGGCCGCGCCGAATGCGCGCCTTGATCGTCCCGAGCGGCTGCGCGAGCCGTGCGGAAATTTCGTGGTGGGTCAGGTCACTGAAGAAAGCCAGCTCGATCACCTGGCTTTGTTCAGCAGGGAGCGCGCCCAAAACCCGCCGCACGCGCGCAGCCTGTTCGTTGCGGTCCGCATCGTCTGCGGCGCTGGGCGTGGGAGCCACCGGCTCGGGCTGGACAGGGACGGTGGCGGACCCGTTCTCGCCGTTTCCCTGTCCCGGCACCATCACCCGCAGCCGCCGGCCCCGGGAACGCAGGTGGTCGATGGCCTTGCAACGGGTCAGATGGACCGACCAGCCAAAGACGCTGGACCGTTCGGGATCGTAGGTTCCGGCGCGCCGCCAGATCATCAAAAAAACTTCCTGGAGCACATCCTCGGCCTCTTCGGCGTCGCCGAGCATGCGCAGGCACAGGGTGAAAAGCGGACCGCTGAGCCGGTCATAAAGGGCGGCAAAAGCATCCGGCTCGCCCGCGACCATTTTATCCAGCAAGCGGCGGTCATCGGCTTGCTGTGGGGTTTCCTCGGGCATGAGAGCTGCGCTGCCCACGATGCCGACCCCGCCGCCCGGATGCAATCGAAAAAACGGTCCGGGCCTGCGGGAAGCATTTACCACTTCGGGTCGGCGAAAGCCAACGAGCGGAAAGTGATCGCCACCGCTCACGACGGACGATCCCCTGCAAGACACGAGAAAAAGTGCCGTGCAGGGTCGGCGGGACGAACCTGCGGGGCGCGGAAGAAACCGTCCTCCCGCGCCCCGTCCAGGCAAATTTCAGAACGCCGCGTTAGGGCAGCAACACGTGGTCGATGACGTGGATAACGCCGTTCGACTGCTTCACGTCGGCGATGGTCACGGTGGCTTCGTCGCCCTTGGCTTTGATCACGACGCCCTTGCCGCCTTCGCCCAGCGTGACGGTGAGCTTTTCACCGTTGACGGTCTTGAGCGTGGCCTTGCCCTTGCCTTCCTTGATCTCCTCGACCAGCTTGCTGGCGGTCAGGTCCCCGGCGACGACATGGTAAGTCAGGATCGCGGTGAGCTTGGCCTTGTTTTCGGGTTTGAGCAGGGTCTCGACGGTGCCTTCGGGCAACGCTTTGAACGCCTCGTTGGTCGGGGCAAACACAGTGAAAGGTCCCTTGCCTTCGAGGGTTTTGACCAGACCGGCGGCCTTGACGGCGGCGACGAGCGTGGTGTGATCTTCGGACTGCGAGGCATTCTCGACGATGTTCTTGGTGGGGAACATCTCGTGGCCACCCACCACCGGGTTATCGGCGGCAAAGGTGCTGGTGGCGGTGAGCGCGAGGCTCAGCGCGGCGATTTGGAGTGTGCGGATCATTTGGGTGATGTGGGGTTGTTTCTGCTTGCCGCCGGAAACGTTGCGCCAAACAAATTTGGCGGGGAGGCGACCGGGGGCTGCATACAAGTATCCGGTTTGCGGGGCATCGTGGATGCCTGAAGAATGAGATTTCAACGTTTAACAGCGTCCTTGGAAAGCGGCGCAGGCAGCGCAAGCCGCCGGTCGTCACCAGGGTAGGGATAGCTTTCCGAGCCAGTCTCTGTCGTTTCCGAACGGAAGCAGCGTCGCCAGACGGGCACGGTGATCCGGACCAACCAGGGACTGGCCCGGAGAGCCATCCCTACCCTGGGTAGACGAACCTGCGGGAGCCTACCTTCCCGCACGTTTTCCTACCGCCGATGCGCCCGGTTCAACCGATGGCACACAGAGCGTCCGCGCGTAATCCACCGTGTCGATCTCGGCTGCCGTCTTGTCGCGCCGCAACGCCTTGATGCGCGGAAAACGCATCGATAACCCACTGGTGTGCCGGGTGCTCGGCTGGATGGAATCGAACGCAATTTCCAACACGATATCCGGACGGACCTCGTGATACTTGCCGCGCGTGGCGAGAATGTTTTGCTGGAAATGCGCGGTCAGTTCGAGGATTTCGGCGTCGGTCAGGCCGGAGTAAGCCTTGCCGATGGTGCGCAACTCGCCGCTGGCGGCGTCGCGCACGGCGAAGGTGTAGTCGCTGAGCACGCTGTTGCGCTTGCCGTGGCCCCACTCCGCGCCGACCACCACCACTTCGAGCGTGGCCAACTCCTTCTTCAATTTGAGCCACGCCAGCCCGCGCCTTCCCGGCGTGTAAAGACTCGCCGGGTCCTTGATGATGAGACCCTCGTTGCCGTGCGCCCGCGCCCCGGCGAACGCCGCCTCGATCTCGTCGGCGTTGGCCGCCTGCACCACGTCCACCCGGCGGATGATCGGACCGGGCAGCGTCAGGCCGTCGAGCAACCGGCGTCGCTCGGCCAACGGCTCCGCCAGCAGCGAGCGGCCAGCGAGGTGCAGCAGGTCGAACACGAGCAGCACGATGGGCACGTTTTCCTTCATGAACAGGTCCGGCGCGCGCCGCCCGAGCCGTTTTTGCAGGTCGAAAAACGTGAGCCGCTTGCCCTTTTCGTAGGCGACGATTTCGCCGTCGAAGATCACCGTGTCCCTCAAACCATCGGCGGCGGCCCTCGCAATCTCGTCGAACTGGCCGGTGACCCGCCGCAGGTCCCGCGAATAGATTTCCACGCGCCCCCCGGCGTCGCGGTGCAACTGCGCGCGGACGCCGTCGAATTTATCCTCGACCCAGACGACGCTCCTGGCGTTGGCCACGGTCCCGTCGCCCGCGAGCGGTTGGTCCAGCGGCGCGCCGGTTTCGGCGGCGGCGTGGAGTTCCTCGTGCCGCGCCCAGAGGCCCTCGGCGGTCAACTCGGGGCTGGCGAGCATGGATTTGATGGGCTGAAAGAGGGTCAGTTCCGCGCGGTCGAGCGTTCCTTCCCGGGCCATGAGCGCGACGCGGCCCAGGTCGCCGAGCAGCATGTTGGCCTCGCGGATGGCGTCGGCGGGCTGGTGAAACGCGGCGGCGAGAGCCTCTTCGAGCAACCCTTCTTTGAGTCCGATGCGCAACTCGCCCGTGAGGATTTTGATGACGTAACGGGCTTCGAGCGAGGTCAGGCGGCCCAGCGTCTGCTGGAGCAATTCGCCCTTGGCCAGCGGGCCGCGCGTGCGTTCGAGTGCGTCGAAAAGCCCCCCGGCGTCCACCAGCGAAAAGGGCTGCGGCCGGGTGCGTCCGGGCAAAACGGCCTCCGCGACCTCCGAGAGATCGGCCAGCGACGCGCCCAACCGCCGGAGCTGATCCTCGCTGACCCCGCTGACCGCCAGCAGCGCCCGCCGGATGACCGCGCTCCCGATGTTCAGCACGCGCGGGTCGCTCTGCGCAAAAGCTCGTCCGCCGAGACAAAGCGTGGCGATGGGCAACGCCTCACCGTTCAGCGTGCGAAAATATTCACTGAGGATTTCGATTTTTTTGAGCTTGCCGGTGGTCGCGGCGATGGCGTCGCCGACCCGGGAAAAGATGGCCAGCTCGGAAACGGATGGGTCGGGGTCATCGCTGGCAGGCGTCGCGGCGGTCGGGATCGGCGCGGGGTCGTCACCGCTTTCCAACCCGCCGGGCGGGAGGGTGAGTTCCATCTGGTTTTCCTCGCTCAAGGCCCACGCCTCGATTCCCCGGGCGCGCAGGTCGGCGGCGAAGGCGGCGGCGTAACCGTGGAGCGTCAGCACGCGCTTGGGCCGGACCAGTTCGACGTAGCGCAACAGGTCGTCGTAGTCGGCGTGGTCGCTCAACGGGAAGCAGGCGTCGGTCTGGTAGCGGTGGACCGCGCCGGGAGTGAGCGCCCAGCCCGTGAGCATGGCGGTGCGGCGGGCCTTGATCTTCTGGAGCATCCGCGACTGGTTGGCGCTCGGCGGGCAGATGAGCACTTTGCCCGCGAGTTGGTCGGCGTCGTAACGCTCGAAGTGCGGGAAATCGGGCTTCAACTCGCGGTATACCTCGGTCATGCGGTGGACCGCGCCGTGGAGCATCGCGGGCAGCCCGGCCTGGTCGAGCGCCATGAGGATTTCCTGGCTCTTGCCCAGCGAATACCCGAACAGCACCGGCACCACGTCTTCCTCGATGGCTTCCCGGCAGAACTTGACGACCTGGGCGAGCACTTCGGGCGTCGGCGGAAAGCGGAAGCGCGGCAGGCCGAAGGTCGTTTCCATGATGAGCGTGTCGGCCTGCACCCATTCGGTGGCTTCGGCGGACAGTCCGGCGCGCAGCTTGAAATCGCCGGTGTAGAGCAGGCTGCCTTCCGTCTCGCTCTCGACCAGGCTTTGCGCGCTCCCGGCGATGTGTCCGGCGGGATAAAGCGTGATTCGCAACCCCGGGCGGATGTCGGTGGCGGTCTGGCGGAAGTCGAGGCGGTGTTCCCGGCGTTTCTGATCCGGCAACCGGGCGTGCATCAGCCGGGAGGTGACGGTGGAGAGGACGACTTCCCGGTGCCGGCCGATGTGGTCGGCGTGGGCATGGGAAACGAACGCGAACGGCTGGTTGTCCCAGGGGTCCAGCCACAGGTCGTGCGTAGGCAGGTACACGCCGCGCGTGTAGCGCACGGCGGCGGAGGCGGGGGCGGCTGGAGCCATAGGCAAGACCTTAGCCGTCCGGAAGGCGTTCGTAAACCTGGCGGGAGGTTTGCGCGGCGGGCTGGCTCGGGAAAAGCGAATATTTCTTGCGCCCCGGACTTGACGAACGCCCCGGAATTTTCTCTGATCAAAGCGTTTCAATTTGAATATTCGGGCTTCTCGTCACTTCCAACCCTGTTGAACCGGCCAGTTACCCGCCCCGCTCCATGTTTTCCGTCCGTCTCGTTTTGCCGCCCTTCCTGGCTTTGCTGCTCGCCGGTCTTGCGCCTGCCGCCGGTCAGGCTGCCCTACCGCCTGCGATCCGGCTTTTGACCAGGGCGAACGCGCTCCCGCTGAGCATTGATCCGGCCATCCAGTTCCGCAAAACGAAGACCTATTTCCTCGAAAGCCCGCAGGTGACCGGGATCAAGGCCGGCGGCACCAACGAAGAACAGAGCCTCACCTTCGAGCGCCGCCGCCTGCTCTACGGCGCGATCACCGGCTCCGACACCCGCGACCGTTACGGCAACTATTACGTCTTTTTCTGGCGCGCCCTCCGTCCGGCGGACCTCACCTTGCGGCTGGAATACCGCCAGCAGAAAGTCGGCGGCTTCGTCCAGGCCCGCGAGGTTGATTACCCCGACGCCAAAGGTTCCCACGTCACCCGCATCAGCGTGACCGGCGACGATTACCGCGAACAGGGCCGCGTCTCGGCCTGGCGTGTGCTATTGATAGAAAATCACCGCACGGTCGTCGCGCTCGGTCAGTCCTCTCTCTGGCGATGAAAACCACCCCGTTGCTCTCTCCCACCCACCTTCCGCCGCTCGGCTCGCGCCCGGGTTTGACAGCGCCCCTCGCCAACGGCTATCTTTCCCCCAACAAAGTCGCAGTGAATCCCACCCCCTCGATCCTGGTCGGGTGCAGCCAGAAAGTGGTTTGCATCCGTGTCCAAGGCAAAGGTTCTTTCCAGAACAGCACTGGCATCAAGGACTTTGCCGCTGCCATGATTCTGCGCGGGCACCGTGATTTCGTGGTCGATCTGGCCGGTTGCCCGGTGATGGATTCGACGTTCATGGGCACCCTCGCCGGAGTGGCGCAACGCCTCTTGCGGCTGGGCCAGGGCGGGCTGCACGTCATCAATGCCAACGAGCGCAACACCGACTTGCTCCAGGGACTCGGTCTCGACCAGATTGTGTCCATGGAAGGCAAGGACAGCCTGCTCGCCCTGGAATCCCAGGCGGAAACGCAGGATCAGTTGCCCGCCGCCCCGGCCGACAAACGCACGACGACCGAAACCATGATCGCCGCCCACCAGGCCCTGGTGGATGCCGACCCGGATAACCTTTGCAAGTTCAAAGACGTGCTCGATTACCTCAAACAGGACCTCCGCCGGGAGGAAACCGTCGATTAGCAGTTCATCATGTGGACGAACCTGCTCCTCGGCCTCCTGGTCCTGACGGCAGCGTGCTTTTACTGGGTTTCCCGACGCCAGCGGCGCGTGCTCCGCGCTACACAGAAGCGGCTTGACGACGTGAAGACCGAGGAAAGCCGGGTCTTCGAGTTTTTGCACGGGTTGGGATCGGCGTTTTCCGACACGGCGCGTTCCACGGACCTGCACCGCACCATTGTCGAAGGGGCGTCCCGCATCCTCAACGCCCACGGCGGCGCGCTCTACCTCGTGGACCGCAACGGGGCGATGCTCATCCCGACCTTCATCTCGAAAGGTTGCCCGCCGCTCGTCAGCGTCCCGGCGCACATTCTCCAGCAGGCGGCGGCGAATTCCGTCGCGCTCGACAGCTATCTGCGGCTGCATCCGATTGCGCTCGGCGGCGGGGACACCAAGGGCAGCGACAGCATCCTGACCACCGTCTGGCAGGACAAGGTCGCGCTTTTCCTGCCGTCGGTCGCCGCCGATCCCCGGCTCGCGGCTTTGCGCAACATGGCCATCCGCACGGAGTCCGCGATGGTGGCGCCGCTGGTGTACGCGGGCGTCAACCTGGGCGTGCTCGCGCTGGCCAACGGGCCGATGAGCAGCGCGTTCACCGAGACGGACTTCGAAGTGTTCAAGGCGATCAGCGAGCAGTCGGCGTTTGCGCTCTACAACGCCATCGTTTACGCCGAGGCCAACGAAAAGAAGACGCTCGACCGCGACCTGGAAATCGCCCGGGACATCCAGCGCATCCTCCTGCCGAGCACGTCGCCGGAGGTGGAAGGGTTCGAGATCAGCGGGATCAACATCCCGGCGCGGCAGGTCAGCGGCGACTACTTCGATTACATCCGGGTGGACCCGGAGCATTTCGGCATCGTCATCGCGGACGTTTCGGGCAAAGGCATCCCCGCCAGCCTCATCATGGCGATGTGCCGCAGCGTGTTGCGTTCGCAGGCTCCGACCAACGCCAGCCCGGTGGAAGTGCTGCGCAAGGTCAACCGGCAGCTTTTCCCGGACATGAAGGAGGACATGTTTATCTCCATGGCCTACGTGATTCTGGATCACGCCAAGAACGAGGTGACCCTGGCGCGCGCGGGACACGACGCGCCTTTTTTGTACACGGCGGCGGACGGCAAGGTGGCCAAGCTGAACCCTCCCGGGATGGCGCTGGGCGTTGACAGCGGGTCGGTCTTCGATAGGCTCACGCGCAATTTCACGGTGCCGTTGGGGCCGAACGATTGTTTGATTTTGTACACGGACGGGATTACCGAGGCGTTGGATCAAAACGGGCAGGAATTCGGCATGGATCGCACGATTCAGGCCATTCATTCCGCCGCGCCGCAGGGTGCGCCGGCCATCGTCAAGCGGCTGACCGAAGACCTGCGCACCTTCGCGGGCAACACGCCGCAGAACGACGACATCACCCTCATCGTGATCCGCAAGCTATGAACACTCCAGAAAACACGACGACCACCATCGACGGCAAACCCGTGGCGCCCGAGCAGGAAGGTCCGGCTCCGGTTTCGGCGGAAGAAATGGCCGCCAGGCTCCAGACCGAAGTGGACCGCCAGCGCGACCAGGCGCTCCGTGACCGCGCCGACCTGGAAAACACCCGCAAGCGGCTCCAGCGCGAGAAGGAGGACGCCGTCAAATATGCCAACGCCACCTTGCTGGAAAAGCTCCTGCCGGTGGTGGACAACTTTGAAATGGGCATGATGATGGCGCGCCAGTCGCCGGGGGCCGATTCCGTGGTCCTTGGCATGACCATGGTGCAAAAGCAGCTCGAAAGTTTTCTCAGCGACCACGGGATGCAGACCATCGACGCCGTCGGACAGAAATTCGATCCGAACCTGCACGAGGCATTGGGCGAGGAGACGAACGACGAAGTGCCCGAGGGGCAGGTGGTCCGCCAGCAACGCAAAGGCTACAAGCTGCGTGACCGCCTCCTGCGGCCCGCGAGCGTCTTCGTGTCCAAAGGGCCTGCTTTATCGTGACTATCGGGTTCAAGCTCAGCGACAGACGCTGGCAAAATTAAGCGTGGAGAGCAGAAGAACGCCGCCGCCAGACTCTGTTCACCGTAGCGCCGTGTTGGGCCACCGGCTGCGCACTCAGAACGGTGGCTTGCCCCGCGCCGCGTGCCAGAAGCGTGCTACCTCCACGCGGCGGCGCGCATGGTCCACACGGTAGATGATGCGGTAGGTACGATGAACTAACTCACGGGCTTGTTCTGCCGGTCCAAGCTCAGGGATGACTCGTCCCAACTCAGGGAAAGTGACCAGCAGGCGAGTCTTCTGGACCAGCATGCGCCCGAAACGTTCTGCCGCCGGCGGGTTATTGGACGCGATGAAGGTGACAATCTCGGCCAAATCCTGCACTGCAAGCGGCGAGAGGATCACTTCGTAGCCGTCGGGGAAATCGTCCGGGTCCGTGTCGGCAGCAGACGCTCAATCTCGTCTAACGGCACGCCCTCCTCACGATCATGCTGGGCAAAACCCTCGCGCACAGCGGCAATGAACTCCAACTCGCGCGCGACCTGCTCCAAGGGTGCGCCTTGCGGCAAACGCTTGAGCACACCGATGACAATCTCTTGGGTGGTGGCATGCATGTTGTAGAGCATGGAGGGGGACGACACCCGGAGCAAGAACGAAAATGGGGACGAAATCGAGGTGGCCTCACTGCCAGATCACCTAATGAAATGATCGCTCTCGGTGGGGTCGATCCACGAAGGGACGTGGTGCGGCAGGGTTTTGCGTCCGAGATGGTCCATGGCTTTTGAAATGGGGACTGGCTCGGAGAGCCATCCCCACCTTGAAATTACTGCACCTTTTCGCCCTTGCCGAAGATGCGCTTGAAGAAGCTCGCCACCGCCACGACGCCGATGATGATGAACTTCTTCGCCGCGAGGATGACCGGGATCAACAGCTTGAAAAACCCGGCTTTCGCCGCGATGCCGCCGAGCACCAGCGCCGCTACCCCGTAGGCCGCGACTTTATCGGTCTTGGGGTTGAAATCCGCGTAACGGTGCCCCTGCTTGTAATCCACCATGCCCAGAATTTGCGACCGGGCGTCCTTGATCTCGCTCAATTGATCCATCCCGGCAACCGCTTGGAGAACCAGCACGCCCCGTCGGCCCAGGATGCGCATGTCGTAGTTCAGCGTGTGTTCGTTGGAATCGCCGAACTGGATTTCCTTGGCCCAGTACAGTTTCTTGTTGGTGGAGTCGTACTGTGGCGGTTCGGCCCAGCCGACGAGTTCCATCGACGGATAACCCTCTTTCACGCGGGTTTCGTTGTTGTCGTGGGTGGCCTTCTGCATCGTTTTGAGCATCTTGTCGTAGTCGATGGCGCCCGCGTCGTTATCCTTGACGTAACCATCACCCTCGTAGCTGATGACCACCCCCCAGCTTGCCTTGGTGTGGGGTTCCATGCCGCCCGGCACCAGCATCCCGATGACGCCTTGCGCCGCCCGGGGCGGATTGCCCCAGACATCCACCACGACCTTGCGGGCATCCTGCGCGTTGAGGAAACGGAAGTTGTCCGGCACGTTGAGTTCCGCCAAGTCGCCGGTCAGCGTGATCTTGCCCTGCTGGTAGTTGAGTTTGGGCATCTGCCGACGGGACGCCGCGGGGGTATCGTCAGCGGCGGACGCGTCAACGGCGGTGGGTTCGGGCGTGGATTGCGCGTGACCCGGGATCGGCAGCAGGGCCAGCGCAAACGTCGCGGCGGCGAGGCGGGTCAGGACAGGAAGGGAGGTGGGGCGGATCATGAAAAGTGGCAGTGCGCGCGATGTGTAACAGAGACGCGGTGCCGGGGCAAGGCTTCCCGTGCGAATCTTGTTGGCAATCGGCGAAAAGCGGTTCTAGAATCCCGGCATGATGCTTCCTCTCCTTGCCTTGGCGCCGATGATCGCCGCCGCCGGTTGGTCGTTGCTTTACTTGCTGTGCGGCGGCGGGTTCGGCGGGGCAATCCTGATTTTCATCGTCCTCAAAATGCTGGGTAAATAACCCGGGATACCCGGCTGTCCGGGCGTCCTTTCATTCCTCGGCAGGCGGTTGCATGGAGGGCAAATGTCCTCTATGTTGACCGCTTTACTTTTTCGGCGATGGCGGCGGTCGGGACACGGTTGGTTGACGTGTGCGTGGCCGCCATGACCCGCCGGTTTTTTGCTCATGGCTACCGTCAAACGCGATTATTACGAAGTGCTCGGCGTCACCCGCACCGCCAACGGGGACGATCTGAAGAAAGCCTACCGCAAGTTGGCGGTGCAATACCATCCCGACAAGAACCCCGGCGACCCCAAGGCCGAGGAACGGTTCAAGGAACTGGGTGAAGCTTACGACATCCTCAACGATCCCGACAAGCGCGCGGCCTACGACCGGTACGGGCACGCCGCGTTCTCCCAGGGCACGGCGGGCGGGGCGAAGGGCGCGGCGGGGGTCGATCCTTTTGACCTGTTCCGCGAGGTGTTCGGCGGGATGCAAAGCGGTGGCGGCGGTGGCGGCGCGGGCGGCATCTTCGAGCAGTTTTTCGGCGGCGCGTCGGGACGCGGCGGCGACACCGAGGGGCGTCAACGCGGCTCGGATTTGCGTTACGACCTGCAAATTTCGCTGGAGGAAGCGGCGGCGGGCGTCGAGAAGGAAATCGAGGTCAACAAGCTCAGCGCATGCGAGGTATGCAGTGGTTCGGGCGCGGAAACCGGCAGTCAGGCCGTGCAATGCCGCACCTGTCAGGGGCGTGGCCAAGTCATCACGTCGCGCGGGTTTTTCCAGGTTTCGCAGACCTGCCCGCGCTGCCGGGGCACCGGGACGATCATCGAAAATCCGTGCAAGAACTGCAAGGGCGAGGGACGCGTGGAAAAGACCTCGCGCATCAAGCTCAAGATTCCGGCCGGGATCGACAGCGGCGCGCGGCTGCGCTCGACCCGCAACGGCGAAGCCGGGATTCGCGGCGGTCCGCCCGGGGATTTGTACGTGGTGATCCACGTGGCCGAGCACACCGTTTTCCAGCGCGAAGAAGACAGCCTGTACTGCGAGGTGCCGATTTCGTTCATGACGGCGACGCTGGGCGGCGAGATCCAGGTGCCGACGCTCGAAGGGCAGGCGTCGCTGAAAATCCCGGCGGGCACGCAGAGCAACACGATGTTCAAGCTGCGCGGACGCGGCATGCCGGAGATGAACACCAAGGTGCGCGGCGATTTGCTGACGCGGGTCATGGTGGAAGTGCCGACCAAACTCAACGCTGAACAACGGCAGAAGCTCGAAGAGTTCGCGGCCTTGTGCGGCGAGGAAAACTCGCCGTTGCACAAGACCTTCTTCGACAAGGCGAAAGAATTCTTCCGGTAAGGCCCTGCCCGTGCATCGTTTTTACATTTCCCCGGCGGACTGGAATCCCGACGCCCTCGTGCTCGGCGAGGCGGAGTCGCACCATGCCCTGAACGTCCTGCGTCTGGCGGAAGGCGAAAAACTGGTCGTTTTCAACGGGCAAGGCACCGAGGCGACCGCGCAAATCGTCCCGGGGTCCACCAGGCGTGTGGTCCGGTTGCAGGTGTTGCACCAGGGTAAAACGCCGCCGCTGGCGTGCCGGATCACGCTGGCCCAGGCGGTGCCGAAGGGCAAAAACATGGACCTGATCGTCCAGAAGGCGACGGAACTCGGCGCGGCGGAAATCGCGCCGCTGCTCTCCGAGCGGACCGTTACCCGGGTGGAAGACGGCGAGAGCGCCGCCGCCAAACAGTCGAAATGGCAGGCGACCGTGGTCGAGGCCGCCAAGCAATGCGGACAGAATTGGTTGCCGACGGTGGCGTTGCCGCGCACGCCGAAGGAGTTTTTCGCGGGGATGGGGCGGCCCGGGTTCGATTTGATGCTGATCGCGTCGTTGCAGAGCGATTCCAAGCATCTGCGGCATCTGCTGGAGGAGTACGCGGCGGGGCATCCGACCGGCGGGAAACCGGCCCGCGCGTTGATCCTCGTCGGGCCGGAGGGAGATTTCACCCCGGCGGAGATTTCCCTGGCAAAGAGCGCGGGTTGCCGACCCATCACCCTCGGACCGATTGTTTTGCGGACCGAGACGGCGGCCATTTATTGCCTCAGTGTACTGTCTTACGAACTGCTGACCAACTCTTGAAACGGCTGGCGAGGAAATTCGGGGATAAACCTCACGTCGCTTTCCAGCGGCCACGCAGAGAGTACAGGCGAGATTTGAGATATTCGCGCGGCGTTTCACCCCGTACCGGCGCGACCCAGCCCGTGACCCGCCGGTGCGCGAACAGCGGTTCGTAACCGAGCGGTTCCATGTACGGGCGGCAGTGCCACTCGACCCACGCGATCTCGTCCGGCGTGAGAAAATGTTGCCAGCGGTCGAGCGGCTCGGCGCTGATCGCGTCGAACGACCGTCCGGCGGCGGAGTTACCCGTCCAAGGACGACCGATTTTCGTCGGCGTCAGCAGGGATAGGCAGCGATCCACCCCGAGGAAAGCGCAAGCGTCGCGCAGGACGCTCTCCGGCGTTTCGATCAGACGGCGAAAGTCAATCAGGTGCAAACGCCGGCCCGGGCGGGACGCGGATTGCAAGGCGAGCGCCAAACGCGCGGCCGTCAGCCAATGCCGCACGGTCAGGTACACCGAAAAACGCCGCTGCTGGCGGGTTTGTTCGAGTTGAATTTGCGAGGCCAGCAGCGCGCGGGGGTCCCGGATGGTCAGCAAGATGCGGGCGTGGGGAAAACGCCGGAAGATCGCGGGGAGGTGGTCGCGGTTGGCCGGGGTTTTTTCCACCCAGCGGCGCACCGCGTTCAACGGCCGATGGAGAAGCTCAGCGTAGGTTTCGAGCAGCAGGACGAGCAAATCGCGCCCGGCGTTCACGGGGTCGAAGGCACGCCGCTCGAAACGGCGGCGGAACTCGGCGGCGGGGAAGTGGGAATAATCGCGTTTGCCCCATTTGCACGCGCCGCCAAAGAGCACGTTGGAGAGGGTCTGGGTGGTCAAATACTCGAATTGCTCGCGGCGGGAGCGCGCTCCGTACTTGGTGCGGACGGTAGGGAAATAGGCGGTTTCCTCGGGCAAGACGAGAAGCTCGGGGTGGGCGTCGAGGAGGGCGGTCAGCAGCGTCGTGCCCGACCGGGCGGGACCGGCGATGAAACAGGCGCGCTCGTCGAAAGGAATCGCGGGTGCGGTCGTCACGCTGACCGGCGGCGGGCTGTCATGGAGGAGCGAGACCATGTGCATCAAGAGTTTACGCGGAAGGCCATCGGACTGTCATCGGAAAAAGCATGCTTTTGCAAAGGAGCATCGTACAGGTATTCCTCGTGCAAACGTTCCCTCCTTTGGGATGTCCCCGCCCGGGCGGCTGGACCGGCCTTGGTCGCCGCGTCAATTTTTCATTCTGAACCCGATTTTTCTCATGGCTGCTGATCTGATCGTCGGAATCGACCTCGGCACGACCAACTCGCTCGTGGGCGCGATGGACGCCGGATTTCCCATCCTGCTCGCGGATGCCGATGGGCAGCGGCTGACCCCCTCGGTGGTGTATTTCCCCGGGATGGGCGGCGAGCCGGTGGTCGGGCGCGCGGCGGCGGCGTACCGGGTATCGGAACCAGCGCGGACGGTGTACTCCGTCAAACGGCTCATGGGAACCCGGACCGCCGAGGTGGACACGGCGGACCTGACGTATGCCGTGGGTGGCGCGGCGGGCGGTGCGGCACGGGTGCGGATCGCGGGCGGGGAACGGTCGCCGGAAGAGATTTCGGCGCTCGTGCTCGGCAAGCTCAAGGCGGACGCCGAGCGGGCGCTCGGTCAGCCGGTGGGGCGGGCGGTGATCACCGTGCCAGCGTATTTCAACGATGCCCAGCGGCAAGCGACCAAGGCGGCGGGGGAATTGGCGGGGTTGAAAGTGGAGCGGATCATCAACGAGCCGACGGCGGCGGCGCTGGCCTATGGGCTGGACCGGCTGGGCGACCGGTCGAAAATCGCCGTGTACGACCTGGGCGGCGGGACGTTCGATATTTCCATCCTGGAACTCAACGCAGGCGTGTTCCAGGTGCTCTCCACGAACGGCAACACGCGGTTGGGCGGGGACGATATCGACACGGCGTTCGCGGAGGTTTTGGCGGCGGTCAGTGAGGGTGCCCTGAGCGTGTCGGGTCTGCGGGTGGCCGCGCGCGAGGCGAAAGCCCGGTTGTCCGACGCGGAGGCGACGACGTGGGAAATCGACGGCAGCCCCGCGCGGGAAATCCGGCGCGCGCAACTCGAAACGGTGGCGCGGCCGGTCATCGAGCGCACGCGGTCGCACTGCCTGCGCGCGCTGGCGGACGCCAAACTCGCGCCGGGCGATCTGAACGCGGTGATCCTCGTGGGCGGGGCAACGCGGATGCCGCTGGTGCGCGCGGTCGTGGCGGACATCTTCGGGCGCGAGCCGGACACCTCGCAAAACCCGGACGAAGCCGTGGCGCTCGGGGCAACGATCCAGGCGGGGATTCTTTCCGGGGCGGTGCGCGACGTGGTGCTCCTGGACATCACGCCGTTGTCGTTGGGCATCGAGACGTTCGGCGGGCTGACCAACGTAATCATCCCCAGGAACACGACGATTCCGACCAAGGCAGGCGAGATGTTTACCAACGCGGTGGCGGGTCAGCGGACGGTGCGGATTCACGTCGTCCAGGGCGAGCGCGAAAAGGCGGCGGACAACTGGACGTTGGGCGGTTTCGAACTGGGGTTCGCCGCCGGGGCGCGGGGGTCGGCGCGGGTGGGGGTGCAGTTCGAGATCGACGCGGACGGGATTCTGCGCGTCCTGGCGCGCGACACGAAAACCGGCGAGGAACGCGTCGTGGAAATGCGCAGCGCGGTGGATGTCAGCGACGAACAGGTGGAGCAGATGATTGCCGAATCGGTGGAGCACGCCTTCGAGGATTACCACGCGCGGCTGCTGGTCGAGACGAAGCTCAAGAGCCGGGAAATGCTGCCCGCAGTGCGGCACGCGCTGGACCTGGCGGGCGGACGGCTGACGGCGGGGGAACGCGCCGCGCTCGACGCGCTGACGGCGGAAGTCGAGGCGGCTCTGGCGGGCGAGGACCTGGATCGGTTGAAAGCCGCGAACGCCGCGCTGGACGCCGGGACGCAAGACTTGGCCACGTTGCTGATGGAACAGGCGATGGACGAGGCTCTGGAGCGGCGCGGTCTCGTGTGAGCATCCATTTTCTCCCCTGGGTCGCACGAAGCTCGTCAGCCGCGAACGACGGGTTTTCATTCGCCGCGAATGCTGGTAAGGTGAACGGCGATCAGTCGAAACCTTCTCACGACGATGCCCGACCCTACCCGCGCCAGTCTTTCCGCCCGCCTCGGACCGGTCGAACGTTGGTTCCTGCCCGCGCTCGCCCTGACCGTGGCCTTGCACGTCGGCGGATATTATCTGCTGCACGTCACGCGCTTCACCGGATTCACGCCGCCGAAGGCACCGGCCAAGGTGCGCGCGTTCAACATCAAGCAAGCGCGGATCGACCCGCGAACGCTCGAAGAACGTAGGGAACCCAGCGCCAAACCGGCGACCAAGCCCGTGCCCGACGTGACCGACCTCCAGGTTCCCGGCGACGCCAAACCCAATTACGAGCAATACATGAAGACGGCGGAAACCGTGATCGCCGCGCCCGACGCCACGAAGACGATGGTGGCCGAGAAACCCAGGGTGGTGCAAACCAACGCGCTCGACCGCATCCTGGCGGAGGAGAATTCGCGGCAGATGCCGGCGGACATGAAGGCGCTCACCGACCAGTTGCTTTCCGCCAAGCCCAACGTCACGGGCAGCCATCCGTCGTTCGACGTGAGCGGCGACCAGACCGGCAGCCGACCCAACATGGGGCCGAACGTCGGCGTGCCCAACTTCAGCAATCTCGACAGCCTCCTCTCGCAGCAGGGGCCGCTGTCGTCGAAGACCGCGCCGATTTTGATGCCGACGGATTTGCTGTTTGACTATGATTCGCCCGTGTTGCGTCCGCAGGCGGTGGGCAGTCTGCGGCAACTGGCCGAGTTGATCGAGCGGAATCCGAACGCGACGTTTATCATCGAAGGGCACACGGATAACTACGGCCCGCCGGAATACAATTTGCGGTTGAGCCGGGGGCGGGCGGAATCCGTCAAGGACTGGCTGGTGGAGAACGCGGGCATCGAGGCGGGGCGCATCCAGACGCGCGGGATGGGTATGTCCCGGCTGCTGGTGCGGGGGGGCAGCGTCGAGGAGCAACAACTCAACCGGCGAGTAGAAATCGTGATCAAGAATAACCGGGGCGGGCGTTGAAGCTTGCACGGCTCGCGGCTTCCACCGAGATCGGGACCGGCCGACCATCGCGGTCAGGCGGGAGGATTGATCTCGTGCAGACGGATGCAGGTCGCCCGGCGGCCCGGGGTATAGTCAACGAACGGCGGGTAGGCAGTTTGACATTCCTCTTTTACGTAGGGGCAGCGCGGATGAAAGGTGCAGCCCGGCGGCGGGTTGATGGGCGAGGGTGGATCGCCGGAGAGGATGATGCGTTTGCGGTGCCGTTCGCGCTCGGGGTCGGGGATGGGCACCGCGCTCACCAGGGCCTTCGTGTAGGGATGCACGGGCCGCTCGAAGACCTCCACGGCAGGCCCGATTTCCACGATGCGCCCGAGGTACATGACGGCGATGCGGTCGGCGATGTGTTTGACCACGGAGAGGTCGTGCGAAATGAAGATCATCGTCAGTTCCATTTCGCGGGTCAGGCGGGCGAGCAGGTTGATGATCTGCGCCTGGATGGACACGTCGAGCGCGCTGACGGGTTCGTCGGCGATGATGAGCTTGGGTTCGACGGCGAGCGCGCGGGCGATGGCGATGCGCTGGCGCTGGCCGCCGCTGAACTCGTGCGGATATTTGCGGACGTAGCGCGGAGAAAGGCCGACGCGCGCGAGGAGTTCGGACACGCGCCGGGGCATGTCGCGCCCGGAGATTTCGGCGTGCGTGGAGATGGCTTCGGCGAGGGTGTCATAGACCGTCATGCGCGGGTTGAGCGACGCGTAGGGGTCCTGGAAAATCATCTGGAAATCGGCGCGGGCGTCGCGCAGGCCGGTGCCCTTGAGGTCGGCGAGGTTGCGGCCTGCGAGGACGACTTTGCCCGCGGTCGGCGGGATGAGTTGGAGGATCGTGCGCCCGAGCGTGGACTTGCCGCAGCCGGACTCGCCGACGAGGCCGAGCACCTCGCCTTTGGCCAGGGAAAGGTCGATGCCGTCCACCGCGCGCACCGTGCCGATTTGCTTTTTGATCAGGAAGCCTCGCTCGATGGGGAAATGGGTTTTGAGACCCGCGATTTCCAGGAAGGCGTCGGTGGCGGTTGGCATCAAAGGGAAAGGGGTTAGGCCGGGAACGTGGATTTTAACGCCGAGGACACAGAGAAAAGGCGGAGGGGCGCAGAGAGGGAAAAGAGAGGGGCTAGACGGGGTCGGGTGCCGTTGCGACGTGAGCGGGTTGCTGGGTAAATGACTCGTCGATGTGTTCGGCGTCGGAGGCGTTGCGCGGCGTTGCGGAGAGGTGGAGCGTGCCTTGCCGGACACGCGTGCAGGCGGATTCGTGGCCCGGCGCGACCAATGCGAGCTGCACGGGAGCGTTGCATTCCTCGCGGGCGCATTCGCAACGCGGAACGAACGGGCAGCCAGGAATGGGTTTGGAAAGGTCGGGCGGCAAACCCTGGATGGTATAGAGGTCCGCGCCCTTCGGCTGCATGGCGGGAATGCTGCGCTGGAGGGCTTGGTTATAGGGATGTTTCGGCTCGCGGAAAACGTTGCCCACCGTGGAACGTTCCACGATCCGCCCGGCGTACATGACCTGCACCCGGTCGCAGAATCCGCTGACCACGCCGAGATCGTGCGTGATGAAAATGACGGCGGTGCCGTGGTCGTGCTGAAGTTTTTTAATGAGGTCGAGGATCTGCGCCTGCACGGTCACGTCGAGCGCGGTGGTCGGCTCGTCGGCGATGAGCAACTCCGGGTTGGTGATGAGTGCCATGGCGATCATGACACGCTGGCGCATCCCGCCGCTGAACTGGTGCGGGTAAGCTTTGAGACGGTTCTCCCCGTCCTGGATGCCGACCTCCCGCAAGGCGTCGAGCGCGCGGCGCTGGGCGTCGGCACGGCTGATGTTGCCGTGGATGAGCAGCGGTTCGATGATCTGCTCGCCCACGCGCAGGTAGGGGTTGAGCGAGGTCATCGGGTCCTGGAAGATCATCGAAATGCGCTTGCCGCGAATGTCGGCGAGTTGTTTTTTCGAGCAGTGGAGCAGGTCCGTGCCGTCGAACAGCGCGCGCCCGGATTCGATGCGGCCGGGGGGCGTCGGGACCAGACCCATCAATGAGTAGCAGGTGACGGATTTGCCCGAGCCGGACTCGCCGACGATGCCGAGGGTTTCGCCCTTCTCGACGTGGAAGCTCACGTCGTTGACCGCGCGCACGATGCCGTTGCGGCTGTGGAACGTCGTACACAGATTTTCGACTTCGAGAAGCGGCATGGTTGGTAGGGATGGCGAGTGCTGCGCCGATCAATCTTTCGCCGCGCGGGGGTCGAGGGCATCGCGCAGGCCGTCGCCCAGAAAATTGAACGAGAAGAGCGTGATGGAAAACGCCAGACCCGGGAAGATGAGCAGCCAGGGAAACTCTTCCATCGCCAGCGCGCCCTCGTGGATGAGCACGCCCCAACTGGCGTTGGGAGGTTGCACGCCCAACCCGAGGAAGCTCAGAAACGATTCCAGCAGCATGACCGACGGGATCGTCAGCGTCGTGTAGACGATCACCGGCCCGAGGACGTTCGGGATCATGTGCCGGAAGATGATGCGGCGGCGGCTAATGCCCAGCGCCTCGGCGGCTTCCACGAATTCCATCTTGCGCAGCGAACGCACCTGCCCGCGCACGATGCGCGCCATCGTGAGCCATTCGACCGCGCCGATGGCCCCGAAGAGCAGGTAGAGATTGCTGCCGAAAAAGACGGTCAGGAGAATCACAAATATGGCGAACGGCAGCGCGTACAGGATGTCCACGACGCGCATCATCACGGCATCGACCGTGCCGCCGTAAAAACCGGAGATCGTGCCGTAAACCACGCCGATGCACAGGGCGACCGTGCTGGCGACCACGCCGACCGCCAACGAAATGCGCCCGCCGTGGAGCACCCGCGAGAAAAGGTCGCGCCCGAGGCTGTCCGTGCCGAACCAGTGGGCGTGGCCGGGTGGACGGGCGTAGAGAGCGAGGTCTTGCAGATCGGGGTCCGGGGCGATCCACCCTGCGATGAGGCAGAGAAATGCGAACAGGATGATGATGCATCCACCCGCCAGGGCGAGGCGGTTCTTGCTCAAACGGTACCAGGCGTCGCGCCACGGGGAACTGCCGGGTTCGGCGGGTTCTGCCGCGTCGGTGAGGGCGGCTGCTTTCGGCGTTGCTGCGAGTTCCGGCATGGTCGGGTCAATCGAAGCGCAGACGCGGGTTCAGAAAAACTTGGAGCACATCGACCAGCAAATTAAACGCGATGATGAGCACGGCGAAAAAGATGACCGTGCCCATGATCATCGAGTGGTCGCGGTTGAGGGCGCTGGTGATGAACGAGCGGCCAATCCCGGGAATCTGGAAGATCGTTTCCACCACGAACGAGCCGCTGATGATCCCCGCCAACGCCGGGCCGAGAAAACTGACCACCGGCAGCAGGCCGCCGCGCAGGGCGTGTTTCAAGATCACGCGCAGTTCGCCCGCTCCCTTGGCACGCGCGGTGCGGATGTAATCCTGGCTGAGGATTTCCAGCATCCCGCCGCGCGTGAGCCGGGCGAGGTAAGCGGCGTAAAAAATGCCGAGCGTCAGCGCGGGCAGCACCCGGTCCGCCGGTTCGTACCAGCCGGACGGATTGAACCACTTGAGCCACAGCGCGAAAACGAGCACGAGCAGCGGGCCGAGCACGAAGGTCGGCAGACAGATCCCGGCCATCGCCAGCGACATGGGGAGATAATCCGTCGCGGTGTTCGGTCGCAACGAAGCGACGATGCCCGCCGTGATGCCGATCACCATGGCCACGGTGATGGCGTAACCGCCCAGCTCCAGCGAGACGGGAAACGACTCGCCGATGAGTTCGTTGACCGTGTGGGACGCGTTCTTGGTGGACGGCCCGAGGTCGCCGTGGGCCAGTTTGGCCATGTAACGGCCATACTGGACGTAGAGCGGTTTGTCGTAGCCGTAGTAGGCGTTGAGGTTGCGCTGAACCTCGGGGGTCATGCGCCTTTCGCTGTCGAAAGGGCCGCCGGGCGCGAGGCGGATCATGAAGAAACTGCCGGTGATGATGACAAAGAGGACGGGGATCGTTTCGAGGAGTCGGCGGGCGATGAACTTGAACATGGTCGATTTCCCCTGGGGCCTGGTTCCCGCTATCTGACGGCATCCGCCGTTTCTTCCTTAGACCCGTTCGGCGCGCTTTCTTCAAGATAAATAAACTTGGGCATGTGGCGATCCAGGACGTTCGGATACCAACCCTTGACGCTCGTTTGTTTCAGGTAAACCCGGGCGTAGAAAAAAATCGGCGCGACGGGCGCTTCGTCGAGCAGGATCGCCTCGGCCTGTTGGAGCAACTCCCGGCGCTCGGGAGCACTCGCCGACGTGCGGGAACGGGCGATCAGGTCGTCGTACTGCCCGTTGGCGAAACCGCAGTCGTTGTTGCCGCCGCCGGTGACGAAAATTCCCAGGAAGCTGAACGGATCGACGTAATCGCCGATCCAACCGGCCCGGCAGACCTCGTAGTTGAGCGTGTGCATCGAATCGAACCACACCTTCGATTCCTCGACGCGGATCGTGGCGTTGACGTGGAGTTGTTCGCGCCAGGTCTGCTGGACGACCTCCGCGACGGCCTGATGATTCTGGCTGGTGTTGATCAAGATTTCCACGGGCGGCAGGCCCTGGCCGTCCGGGTGCCCGGCCCCGGCGAGCAGACGGCGGGCGGCGTCGTAGTCGGTGGGCACGCGGGCGCGGCTGGTGTAGCCGTTGGCATCGGGCGGCGTGAAAAAATAGGCGGGTCGCTGGCCTCCCCGAGCGACGGTCCGGGCGATGCCCTCGCGGTCGATGGCCAGCGACAGGGCGCGGCGCACGCGTTTGTCCCCGAGCGCGGGGCGCGTCAGGTTCAGGCGCAGGAAATACGTTCCGAAATAGGGGGAATTCTGAAAAACCGCCGGGTGGTTTTTTTCGTAGTAGTCGATCTTGGTCAGCGGCAGTTCGTAGGTGACGTGGAGCTGCCCGGCTCGGAAATCGCGTTCCTCGGTGTCGATGTTGTCGGTGGGATAATAGTGGATTTCCTCGAGCCGGACGTTTTTGGCGTCCCAGTAGGTCGGGCTGCGCTCCACGACGATCTCCTGCCGCAGACGCCAGGATTTCAGCGCGAACGGGCCGTTGCCGACGAAGTGGCCCGGGCGGGTCCAGGCGGTTCCCTTCCGGTCGAAGCGGCCATATTTGAGAATCGTCGGCACGTGGACCGGATAAAGCGATTCGTGGTTGAGCATCGACAGGAAGTAGTCCGTGGGATTGACCAGATGGACGACGAGCGTGTGGTCATCCGGGGCTTGCAAGCCGACCTGATTGAAATCGGTGAGCTTGCCGTCGTAAAACGCGCGGGCGTTGACCACCTCGGCGTCCTGATAAAGCATCTGCGCGTATTGCGAGCCCAGCGCCGGGGAGAGCAGGCGCTGCCAGGACGCGATGAAATCGTGCGCGGTGACGGGGTCGCCGTTGCTCCATTTCGCGTCAGATCGCAGGTGGAACGTGTAGACCCGCGCATCCGGCGAAACGTCCCAGCTTGCGGCGACGCCGGGGATGGGATGCAAATCCTGCGGGTCCTGTGAGACGAGGCCCTCGAACAGGGCGTTGAAAACGTGGCTGCTCGTTTCGGCTTCCTCGGTCTGCGGGTCGAGATCGCCGGGGTCGGCGCCGTTGCCCCAGTGGAAAATCTGGTCGTGGTTGCCCTGCGCGACGCGACCGGCGGCGTGGGGTCGGGTGCAACCAGGCAGGAGGAAGGCTGTCGATGCCAGGAAGGGGAAAATTGTCCGCAGACGACGCAGATTTCCGCAGATTGAAGAACGAAGAGGACGGATAGAAAAGATCATTGCTTTGCTCCTCATCTGCGGAAATCTGCGTCCTCGGCGGACCACTTTGTTGTCGGGCATCTGTTTGGTACCGTTGCTCGTGAACGGCAGGAAACTCGCTCTTGGTTAGCCCGTGAATTTCTCCCGCAGACTCGTCAGATAGTATTCCGGGCGCAACGGCTCGCCGGTGGCCTCCTTGATGAGATCTCCCGGCAGGAACCGCTCTCCCTGCTGATGGATTTTCTCGCGCAGCCAGCCCAGCAGACCGCCGTATTGCCCGGCAGCGAGTTCTCCGGGCAGCGCGGGCAAGTCGGTCAGCGCGCGGCGGAAAAGCTGCGCGGCGTTGAGGTTGCCGAGCGTGTACGTCGGGAAATAACCGATCAACCCCTCGCTCCAGTGGATGTCTTGCAGGCAGCCGTGGGCGTCGTCGGGCACGGGCAGGCCGAACGATTTTTCAAACTCGTCGTTCCAGGCGGCGGGCACGTCCCTGATCGCCAGTTCCCCGCTGAGGATGCGCCGCTCCAGCCCGAACCGCAGGATGATGTGCAGATCATAGGTCACCTGGTCCGCCTCCACGCGGATGAACGAGGGCCGCACCCGGTTGACGGCGGCGAACAGCTCCTCCGGGGTGCGCCCGGCAAGGTGCGGAAAATGATGGATGGCCCGGGGGAGCCAGCGCCCCCAGAACTCGCGCGAGCGGCCCACCTGATTTTCCCACAACCGGCTCTGCGATTCGTGGATGCCGAGCGAAACCGCCGTTCCCGCCGGGGTGCCGTGCGCGGCGAGCGGCAGCCCTTGCTCGTACATGCCGTGGCCCGCCTCGTGCATGACGCCGTAGAGCGAAACGAGAAAATTGCCCTCGTCGTAGCGCGTGGTCAGGCGGCAGTCGCCGGGGGCGAGGCCGTTGCAGAAGGGGTGCGTCGTGGCGCTGATCCCGCCCGCCTCGAAGTCGAAGCCCAGCGCGGCGGCCACCTCGCGGTTGAACGCCTGTTGCGCGGCGACGGGATAGGCGCCGGCCAGCAAATCGGCGGGGACCCGCGCCGAACGCTCCGCCGCCGGGCCGAGCAACCCGACGATGGCCGGGCGCAGCCCGTCGAACAGCGCGGCCAGTTCCGACTCGCGCGCGCCGGGTTCAAACCCTTCGAGCAGCGCATCGTAGGGCGACGCCTCGTAACCCCAGAGGTCGGCCAGGCGGCGCGTCAGGCCGAAGACGGTTTCCAGGTGGGGCGCGAACGTTCCGAAATCGGACTGCGCCCGGGCTTTTTCCCAGGCGGCGTTGGCGTGGATCCTGGCGCGTTCGTATTCCTCGACCCGTTCCGCCGGGACCCGCGTGGCGCGTGCGTAGTGCCGCCGCCAGCCGCGCACGTTGGCGGAAATCTCCGCGTCGGGACCTTCGGCGAGACCGGCATCCTCGCAGGCGCTGATCCAGCCGCCGACCTCCGGCGCGGTGAACAGGCGGTGGACCCGCCCGTTGAAATAGGCCAGTTGTTCGGCGCGGTAATCGAGCGCCCGGGGCGGCATGTACGTCTGCTGGTCCCAGCCGAGGAGCCGGGCGGTGCTTTCGAGGAGGGCGATCTCGCGGGTGCGCTCGCGCAGGTATCCGTAGGCAGCGAAGTTGGAAGACATGGGAATCCGCAAAAATAACCGCGGAAACGCATTTGTCTCGTGCGTCTGCTTCTCCTGCGACGCCTGCGACGTAAACGGATGCTTTCGCGTTTTTTTCTGCCAGAATCCCTCATGAAAATCGCCATCGGCTCGGATCACGCGGGCTTCCACTACAAAGGGGAGATCATCAAGTTCCTGCGAACCGCCGGGCACGAGGTGATCGACAAGGGGGCCCATGCGCTCGATCCAGGCGACGGCTACCCGCCGTTTTGCCACGCGGCGGCGGCAGCCGTGCCGGGCGGCGAGGCGGACCGCTGCATCGTCCTGGGCGGGAGCGGCAACGGCGAGGCCATCGTCGCCAACCGGGTGCGCGGGGTGCGTTGCGTGTTGTGCTGGAACGAGGAAACCGCCCGGCTGGGCCGGATGCACAACGACGCCAACGGCCTGTCCATCGGCGAGCGCATGGTCGATCTGGCGACGGCGTTGGAAATCGTGCGCGTCTGGCTGGAAACACCCTTCGAGGGCGGACGGCACGCGGCGCGCATCGCCGAAATCGACGCCTGAGCGGGCCGGGGACAAACCGGTGGCAACCGGCCCGTCGCCTGAAGACGATCTATCCTTACATCTTATGCACGACCAAAAGAAAGGCGCGAAACTCGCCATCGAGGCGCTCACCTCATTCACCCCCACGCTCGACAAGAGCACCCACCGGATCGACATCGGCATCAAGGAAGACAACCGGCAGGCCGTGATCAGTCTCCTGCAAACGGTCCTGGCGAATCTGAGCGTGATCTACACGAAGACGCGCAACTTCCATTGGAACATGACCGGGCCGCGTTTCCACACCATGCACGTTTTCTTCGAGGAGCAGTACAAAGAACTCGGTGAAGCCGCCGATGAGGTCGCCGAACGGACCCGTTCGCTGGGCGGATTCGCCATCGGCACGCTGGCCGAATTCCAGAAACTGAGCGTCATCAAGGAAGAACCGGGCGTGCGTCCGCCCATTGACGGCATGATCCAGACGCTCCTGAAAGATCACGAAACGATCATCAAGGGCTTGCGCAAAGACATCGACAAGTGCGACGACGATTACGAGGATGTCGGCACGGCGGATTTTCTGACGGCTCTGCTGGAGCAGCACGAAAAGCTGGCCTGGATGTTGCGGGCGCACCTCGAAGACCACCAGTTGCGCACGGACGCCTGAAGTCCCGGGCTGATTTCTCTGCTGGTCGGCGGCACCGCACGGATGGTGCCGCCTTTTTGATGGGCGGTCGCCAAGCCAGCAGCTTTCGGATGGCGCGGATGGAGCCTTGCTCATTCGGGAGGGACGTTTAATTTCCGGTTTCAGCCCATTCTTTATGCCTGACTCTCATCCCCGCCTTTTTCCGAAGTTCGCGCCGTGGGTGGCTCTCGTGGTTGCCGCGGTCGGCTGGACTCTGCCTGCCGTCGCTCAGCAATTCTCGCCGGGTCCCATCGCCGCGCCCGACCTCGCTCCCAAACCGGCCAGCGGCTTGTCCACGGACATCCGGTTGGCCACCCCCGACCCGGCGGCAGGCGGCACGCCCGGGGGGAACACCTTCCAATCGCCCAAACTCCTCAAGCACCCTGCGCCCGTCTACCCGGAACTCGCGCACCTCAATCGCGTCGAGGGGGTGGTCGGCGTCCGGTTCTCCATCGACGACACGGGACATGTGACCGATGTCGCCGTCACCAAAACCTCGGGCAGCGTGATGCTCGACAGCCTGGTCCGCGACCACGCGCTGCGCGAATGGACCTTCCAACCCGCCATGCTGAACGGCCAGCCGGTGGCGGGCGGCGTGGAAAAGGAATTCGAGTTCAAGCTCGATCCGAACGAACAGCGCACGCTGGCGGAGAAGCGTCTCGCGCTGCCGTTGGGCATCGCCGATCCGCCGTATCCCAAGGAAGCTCTGGCGCTCCATCCGCCGCCCAAGGGAGTTTGCACGGTCGGCGTGCGCTGGACCAAGGCCGGACTGGTGGACCTGATCTATTTGTCTCAGGGCAGCGGCTCCAACGCCCTGGACCGTGCGGCGTTGCGTTTTGCGTACGAAAACTGGCGTACCGATGTGGCCACCGCCGCCAAAGATGAGGCGTTCACGAAGGTGATCCACTTCACGCCTCCGTAAACCGGCGGCGTGCCGGGAGCCGGCGCCGTGCGATCATCCGACGCAACGGGCAGGTAAAAAAGTTGTCACGCCGCGCCTTTTTGCTTCTCCGAACCGGGTTTATCCCTAGGATGTGCGCCTTATGGCTCCCCCCAGTGCTTCTGATCCGTTCCCCGTCAGCCGCCGCCCGGTGCTGCCCTTCGTCCTCTCGGGCATCATGCTCGTGATCTATTTCGGCTTCATTATCCTCGTTGGATACCATCAGCCGCTGATGGGCCAGCAAATCGTGCCCGGGCTGAGCTGGGGAATCCTGCTCGGGGCGTTGGTGATCGTCTCCGCCTGGCTACTGACGCTCGTCTACGTATTGTCCTTCAACCGGAAGGGGGGCGCGTAAACCCCGCCATGCCGACTTTTCCTCTCCTTCTGGGCGCGGCGGTGGAAACGGTCAAACAGGACCTGGGCCACATCGGACCGACGGCCAAGGCCTTCTTTTTCGTGTTCATCGCCCTGAGTCTGGGCATCACGTACTGGGCGGCGGGGCGCACCAAGAGCACGTCGGATTTCTACGCCGCCGGGCACAGCGTGACGGGCGTGCAAAACGGCTTTGCGCTGGCAGGTGATTTCATGAGCGCCGCGAGCTTTCTGGGCATCGCGGGTCTGGTGGCCAAGAGCGGGTTCGACGGGCTGCTGTACTCGACGGGTTTTCTCGTCGGCTGGCCGCTGGTGCTCTTTCTCATCGCCGAGTCGTTGCGCTCCATCGGCAAGTACACCTTCGCGGACGTGGTGGCGTACCGCTTGAACCAGAAGCCGGTGCGCATCGCGGCGGCGGTGGGCACGATGGCCGTGATCCTGTGCTATCTCATCGCGCAGATGGTCGGGGCGGGAAAGCTGATCCAGCTCCTGTTCGGGATGCGGTACGAGTATTCCATTGTCATCGTCGGCGTGGTGATGATGGTTTACGTCCTCTTCGGCGGGATGATCGCCACGACCTGGGTGCAGATCATCAAGGCGTGCCTGCTGCTGGGCGGGGCGTTCCTGATGGCCGTGCTGGTCCTGTCGAAATTCGGGTTCAACCCGGTCGCGCTTTTCCTGGAAGCCGCCCGGTTGAACAACCACGAGGCCATCCTCGGCGTGGCAGCCCCGCAACCGGCGGTCAACGTCCTCGGGCCGGGGCCGCTCGTCGCCAAGCCGCTCGACGCCATTTCGCTCGGTCTTTCGCTGATGATCGGCACCGCCGGGCTGCCGCACATTTTGATGCGTTTCTACACCGTGCCGGACCCGAAGCAGGCTCGCCTGAGCGCGTTCTACGCGACGGGGTTGATCGCGTTCTTTTACCTGATGACTTTCATCCTGGGATTCGGGGCGATGGTGCTGGTGGGCAAAAAGGCGATTGTCGCGGTCGATCCCGCGTACAACATGGCCGCGCCGATGCTGGCGGGCGTGCTGGGCGGCGAACCGCTGCTGGGCTTCATCGCGGCGGTGGCGTTTGCGACGATCCTGGCGGTGGTCGCCGGGTTGACGCTCTCCGGGGCGAGCGCGTTGTCGCATGATTTGTGGGTCAACGTGGTTCGCCACGGGGAGGCGCCCGAGCGCGAGCAATTGACCGTGGCGCGTTACGCGACGCTGTTTTTCGGCGTGGCGGCGGTGGGGTTGGGGCTGGCATTCGAGAAAACCAACGTGGCGTACATGGTGGGCCTGGCGTTCGCCATCGCGGCGAGCGCGAACTTTCCGGCGCTGTTCCTGTCGATCTTCTGGCGGCGGTTCACCACGGCGGGAGCGTGCGCGAGCATGTGGGTGGGGACGCTCACCGCGGTCGGGCTGATCGTGCTCTGCCCGTCCGTGTGGGTTGATATCCTGCACCATAAGGAAGCCATCTTCCCGCTCAAGAGTCCGGGCATCGTGTCGATCCCGCTTTCGTTCATCGTGGCAGTGGTGGTGTCGCTGGCCGGGCGGGAAACGAACGCGGCGGAAAAATTCGAGGAAGTCCGCCGACGAATCGAGACCGGCGGGGCGACTCACTGAGAAGACGGAGCGCGAGCACGATCCCCCCTTGAACTGGGGGGCTGCCGGAACTACCGTAGCGGGACGTGACCACCGACCATCCCTTCGATCCCGTCGTGCCGCAGGAAGGCTGGCACGTCCTGCACCTTTTTTACCGCGTCGAGTACGGCCAGTGGCAACTCCTCGGCCCCGACGAACAGCGGCAGGCGAAAACCAACCTGTCGCTGCTCATCCAGGAAATCCGCGCCACCGAGGCGACGCAACTGCTGGCTTTCAGCGTCGTCACGCCCAAGGCGGACCTCGGCTTCATGCTGTTGACGCCGGATTTGCAGACCGCCAACGCCTTTGAAAAGCGGCTCAACCTGTCGCTCGGCGCGGACGTGCTGACGCCGGTTTACAGTTATCTGTCGATGACCGAACGTAGCGAGTACACGACCAGCGAGGCTGACTACACCGCCGAGACGCTGGAAAAAGAGAAGGGTCTCACCGCCGGGACGCCGGAGTTCGAGGCGGGGCTGGAGGATTTCCGCACCCGCATGGACAAGTACGGCAAGGACCGGCTTTATCCCAAGCTCGGCAACCGGCCCGTCCTGTGTTTTTACAGCATGGGCAAACGCCGGGCCGAGAAACAGAACTGGTACCGGATGAACCACGCCGAGCGCAAGGAATTGATGCAAGGCCACGCCCGCATCGGTCGGCAATGGGCCGGGAAGATCCGCCAACTCATCACGGGGTCCACCGGGTTGGACGACACCGAGTGGTTCGTGACGCTTTTTGCCCACGACACGCACGACGTGAAGGGCATCGTGTACGAGATGCGCTTCGACGCGGTGAGCGCGGAGTACGCGGAGTTCGGCGAATTTTACATTGGCTTGCAGTTGCCCTTGGACGAACTGTTCCGGCGGGTGCTGCTCTGATTTTTCCAGACCGCGATGCAGACGAAAGTCGAATCCCTCCAAGCCATTCTGCGGCAGCGCCAGCCGTTGTTGATCGCGTATTCCGGCGGCGTTGACAGCGCGTTTTTGCTGGCGGCGGCGCACCGGGCGTTGGGCGACCGGGTCACGGGAGCGATTGCGGACAGCCCGAGCTTGCCGCGTCAGGCGTTGGCGGATGCGTTGGCCCTGGCGGAAAGCATCGGCGCGCGGGTAGAGGTCGTGCGGACCGAAGAACTCGCCAACGCGGATTACGCCAGCAACCCGCTCAACCGCTGTTATTTCTGCAAGGCGGAGCTTTTCAACCGGCTGGACCGGATGGCGCGAGAGCGGGGGTTTGCCGCCATCGCCTACGGTGAAAACGCCGACGACGCCCGGCAGGTGCGCCCGGGGTTGCGGGCGGCGCAGGAGTTTGCGGTGGTCGCGCCGCTCAAGGAAGCCGGGCTGACGAAGGCGGAAATCCGCGCGCTCTCCGCCGAACTGGACCTGCCGACCGCCGACGCGCCCGCGCAACCGTGCCTGAGTTCGCGGATTCCGCACGGCACGCCGGTCAGCGTGGAAGCGTTGGGGATGATCGAGGCCGGGGAAGCGTTCGTGCGCAGCCTGGGGTTCCGGGTGTTCCGCGTGCGGCATCACCTCGACGGGGACGGACCGATGCCCCGGGCGCGCGTCCTCATCGCCCCGGCGGAGATGGCTGCACGGCTTCCCGGCAACGAGGAAATTTTGCGTGAAGGTTTGCTGGCCGTAGGCTACCGCACGGTGGAGATCGACCCGGAAGGATATCGCAGCGTGTTGGCTTGAAACTGTTCCTATGAAGCCCAGCGAGGGAAGGGGAACCGGCAGATTACGGCTGGGCATTCTCGCGGTGTTGCTGTCGCTGGCTGGAAACGCGGCGGCGGCTTGGCCGGTGCTGGCCACGGGCGCGAACGTGGACGAAAGCCGCGTGCAACAAACTTTTTACGTCGATCCCGCCCACACCGAGGCGGCAGACGACGACAAGCACGGCGCGGCGGACCTGCCGTTCGCCACGCTCAATTATGCCTGCCAGATCGCGGCCAAAGCGAAAGACGCCAATGTGGGCGTCAAAATCGTGCTGGCGGCGGGCACTTACCGGGAAGCGGCGACCGTTCCCGCGCCGCCCGGCGGGAAACCGGATACCGACGCGCTGCTGGTCATCGAAGCCGCCGAACGCGAACAGGCCGTCGTGGACGGAGCGGACACCGAAGGATGGTCGCCGTCCACCTGGAAAGTGGAGGGCACGCGCTGGACGCATCCCTGGCCCTTCCGCCGCAACGCCCCGGCACGTCCCGCCGCCGGCATCCCCGCCAATGCCACCGGCGAGTCTTCCCGGCGCGGCGACCTCGTTTTTATCAACGGCACGCTTCTGCGGCAGGTCAACCAGGCCGCGGACCTCGCGCCGGGCTGTTTCTGGGCGATGCTGCCCGTGAATCCGAGCGGGCGCAGAGGATCGGCGGCGGCAGGAGGTGGCCAGACGGGGACGGTGGCCGTGGTCGTGCCGCCCCCGGAGACGGAGTTGCCGGGAGCCATCATCCAGGTCGGCGTGCGTCCCCGGGGGTTGACCATCAGCGGGCGGCGCAACGTCGTCGTGCGCGGTTTGCTCATCCAACACGCGGCCCAGCCGGACGGCGCGGGCGAAAACACGGCCGGGCTGTGGCTGGATCGCTGCTCGAACGTGCTGGTGGAGGATGTGCTCAGCCAATGGAACGACGGCGTCGGGCTGGAGATCCTCGGGCATGGGGAGGGAGCCGCCAGCGCGGATTTCACCCTGCGCCGCGTGCGTCTGCTGCATAACGGCGGGTCCGGGCTGACCGCTTCCAGTCTCAAAAATCTGCTGGCCGAAGATTGCGAGACCTCGTTCAACAACTTCCGGGGGGACTGGGCCGGTTGGATCGACCCGGCGGGGTCGGCGGGCGTGAGGCTGGGTGGGGTGCCCGGCGTGAGCGTCTCGACCTGGCGGCGGCAGCAAATCGTGGGCAACGCGTGCCACGGCCTCTGGTCGGTCGAGGGCGGCACGGATTTGACGGTCGAAAACAGCGTGGTGCGGGACAACGGCGTCACCGGGATGTGCATCGAGAACCACCACGGTCCCGTGTGGGTGAAACGTTGCGTGATCGACGGGACTAAAAACGGTCCAGGCGGACAGAACGGCGGCGCGGTTGGCGCGGGATTGTCGTTGAAGTCCACGCCCGATGTCACCTTGGAAAGCAACGTGTTCGCCAACAACGCCGCGACGCAACTCGGCATCGGGGTCGGCGCGGGCAAATCTCCCTTGCAGACCGAACGACATGTCTACCGGCACAACGTTTTTTACTCGAAGGACGCCGACTCCAGCCTCTACCGGATGCCGGACCTGCTTCACGTCGGCTCGCTGGCGTCGTATTACCTGACGCTCGACTCGCAGGAGAATTGCTTTTGGAACCCCGACAAATTGGAAATGTTCGAGGGGTATTTTTATCTTCCTGTCGCTCACGCGCCTTCCGTGCTTTCCAAGTCGCAAGCGTCGAATCTGGAGGGCTGGCAAGCAGACGTACAAAGACAGGTTGCCGCCACCGACGCCAAAGCTCGTCCCAAGATCGAAGAAGGCTCGCGGTGGCAGGACCCGCTTTTCGTCGATCCGGCGGCAGGGGACTACCGGGTGAAAAAGGCGAGTCCGGTGGCGGAGTGGGACCTGCCGTCCGACGAAGCGGCGGGGGGACAATAGGCCACCTCCGCAGGGCGATTGCGCCGGTGTGAACCTCAAACCGGACGACGAGCGTAGATACATCGCAACGGTGGACAACGGCCCGCCATCGTTTAACGTCAACGCTCTTCGATCCCATGACCAACAGCAGCCCAAATCCCGGCGGAGAAGACGCTCCCGCTCCGAAAGACGAAATGCGCCAGATTCTGGATCGAATCGCGGCTGCCTTGGAAAAGCGCAACGAACAAGCCGGGAAAAAGGAAAGCGGCGGCGAGGATAAGAAGGAAGAAGGCGGCGAGGAAAAGGACAAGAAAGAGGGCGACGACAAAGGGGGCGGAGACAAAAAGGAAGGCGACGACAAGGATAAAAAGGACGGGGAAGGCAAGGACGAAAAGGACAAGCCGCCGGGCAAGGTCAAGAAATTCTTCACCTCGTTTCTCGGCATCGTCCTCACGCTGGTCGTGTTGACTTTGCTCGTCATCGCCGGTCTGGCTCTCTTGCACTACCAGAAAACGCATGTCAGCACCGACGATGCCTACACGACGGCGCACGTCCATCAGGTGAGCCCGCGCATCTCGGGCACCGTGACCGAGGTGTGGGTGGACGACAACAAACTGGTCAAGACGGGCGATCTGCTCGTCAAACTCGACACGAACGACTACGACGTGGTCCTCCAACGCGCGCAGGCCGGTCTCGATCAGGCCAAAGCGAACGTCCTCCAAGCGCAGGCCGCCATCGTGCAGGCGGGCGCGAACATCGAGCAGTCGCAGGCCCAGGTGGCCCAGGCCCGCGCGCAGACCACGCAGGCGGGCGCGCAGTACCAGGTGGCAGGCGTCAACTACGGCCGCAACACCGCGCTTTTCACCAAGGATACCCGCGCCGTCGCCCAGGCCGACGTGGACACGACCAAGAGCAATCTGGACGCGACCAAAGGGGCGTTCGACGCCGCCAAGGCCAACGTGCAAGCCGCCGAGGCCAGCGCCGCCGCCGCCAAATCGATGAAGGACAGCCGCGAAGCCGAACTCGTCGTGGCCCAGGCCCAGGTGGAAACGGCCCAGGCCAACTACAACGACGCCAAGCTGCAACTTTCCTACTGCTGGGTGCTCGCGCCGTGCGACGGACGCGTTTCGCGCAAGACGGTCGAGGTCGGCGCGCGGCTTTCCCCCGGGCAGGCACTGCTGGCCGTGACCGAGAACGACGTGTGGGTGCTGGCGAACCTAAAGGAAACCCAGTTGCAAAACGTGCGGGTGGGCCAGCGGGTCAAACTGCCCGTGGACGCTTTTCCGAAGCATCCGTTCACCGGGCGGGTGGACAGTATCCAGGCCGGGTCGGGCGCCACGTATTCGCTGCTGCCGCCCGACAACGCGACGGGCAACTTCACCAAGATCGTCCAACGGGTGCCGGTGAAGATCACCTTCGACCGGGACGACAAGGACACCAGCATCAAGGGGTTCGAGGACCTCGTGGTCGCCGGGTTGTCGGTGGTGCCGGTCATCGACCTGTCGAGCGCCAGCGACCGCGGCGGCCACGTCACCAAAGATGATCCGGCTCCGGCCAAGGGCAAAAACCAGCGATGAGCCGGCTGCCGTTATCCTGGGTCGTCGGCCGGTCGGTCCGGTGGGGAGTGGTGTTGGGCGCGTTGCTGCTGGCCGGATGCAAGGCCGTGGGGCCGGATTACCATGGCCCGCCCGCGCCCGAAGCGCCGAACCCGCTGCGCTTTAAAAACGCCGCCGCCGACAACGCTCGCCGTTGGAAAATCGCTGAGCCGAAGGATTTCGATGCGCGCGGCGCGTGGTGGGAGATTTTCCGGGACCCCGATTTGAACCGGCTCGAAGCGGCTGCCACGGCCAACAATCAAGATTTGAAGCTGGCGGTGGCCCGGATCGACGAGAGCCGTGCGCTAACGCGGGTGGCGGCGAGCGATTTCTATCCCCATGCGGATTACGACGGGAGCTACGTGCGCCAAAGGTCGAGCAACAACGAACCCATCCAGCGTGCTCAACTGGTGGGCAGCAATCCGTTCGCCAGCGGCGGGGCGTCAGGTGGCACGACCGGGGGGGCGAGTTCGGGCGCGCCGCTCGTCCTGACCAACCAGCCGCTGACCCGTTCGTTCAGCCTGTTTCGCCAGCCGGTGGATTTGACTTGGGAGCTGGATCTTTTCGGGCGCGTACGCCGGAATTACGAGGCGGCCCGCGCCACCCGTGAGAGCATCGAGGCCGACGCCCAGAACGTGACCCTGAGCGTGGCGGCCAACGTGGCGCTGGGCTATTTCAATCTGCGTGCGCTCGACACGGAAATCGCCGTTATCAACCGCACGATCCACGGGCGGCAGGACGCGCTGGGCATCGCGCAGGAACGGCTCAGCGCGGGTCTGACGGGCGAACTCGACGTGGTGCGCGAACGCTCGGAACTGGCCAGCAACCAGGCGGACCTGGCGGGCGTGCAACGCTCCCGCGCCGAGATGGAAAACGCCCTGGCGACGCTGGTCGGCCAACCCGCCAGCCTGTTCCGTTTCACGCGGCACGAATTAGCGGCCACCACCTCGCCGCCGCGCATCCCCGCCGGGCTGCCTTCGGGTCTGTTGGAGCGGCGGCCCGACGTCGCCATGGCCGAACGGCAACTCGCCTATGCCAACGCCGAAATCGGCGTGGCCGTGGCGGCGTTCTTCCCACGGATCACGATCACCGGAGCGGCGGGTTTCGAGAGCGCGACCGTGACGGACCTCTTCAACTGGCAGAGCCACATCTGGCAACTCGGGCCGAGCATCAACCTGCCCATTTTCGAGGGGGGCCGCAACACGGGTAATCTGCGCGCGGCCCGGGCGCGCTACGAACAGAGCGTGGCCCGTTACCGCCAGCAGGTGCTCGTGGCGTTCCAGGACGTGGAAAACGCCCTGGTGGACCTGCGCACGCTCGCCGCGCAGGCCGAGGCGCAGGGCCGGGCCGTGGAAGCTTCCCGGCGCACCCTGCAACTCTCCCAAAACCAGTATCGCAACGGCGCGGTGACGTTTCTGGACGTGACCGACGCCGAGCGCACGGTGTTCAACAGCGAGCGCACCGCCTCGCAACTGCTCGGCCAGCGGATGCAGGCCACCGTGCAGCTCATCAAGGCGCTGGGCGGCGGCTGGGGCGAGGGAAAACGATAGCGTATGGCCGAAGAAAAGATGGACCTGCGCAAGTGGATCGCCGTCGCGGGCACCATGCTCGGCGCGTTCATGGCCGTGCTGGACATCCAGATCACGAATTCCTCGTTGCAGGATATTTCCGGCGGCATTGCCGCCACGGCGGACGAAGGCTCGTGGATTTCCACGGCCTATCTCATCGGCGAAATCATCACGATTCCGCTGACCGCCTGGCTCAGCCGGATCTTCACCATCCGGTATTATCTGCTGGTCAACGTGGTTTTGTTTCTGGCTTTCTCGGCGGCCTGCGGTTTCTCCAAGAATCTGGGCGAGATGATCGTGTTCCGCGCGGGCCAGGGGTTCACGGGCGGGGTGTTCATCCCGACGGCGTTGACGGTCATCGTGACCATGATGCCCAAGAACCTCCAGGCGGTCGGGCAGGCGATGTTCGGGATCACCGCCACGCTGGCACCGGCCATCGGGCCTTACGTCGGCGGCCTGTTGACGGATCGCGTCGGCTGGGAGTGGAATTTCTTCATCAACTTCATCCCGGGCGCGCTCATGTTCGCCACGGTCTACGCCACCATTCCGAAGGAGAAGATGCAGTTGGACCAACTCAAAAAAGGGGACTGGCTGGGCATCGCCAGCATGGCCATCGGGTTGGGGTCGCTCGTCGCCATGCTGGAGGAGGGGCAGCGCAAGGATTGGTTCGGCAGCGATCTGATCCGCACCTGCGGCATCCTGGCGGCGATCTTCGTGCCGATGTTCATCCTGCGGGAGATTTTCGGCAAGCATCCGGTGGTCAATCTGAAGCTGCTCGGCAGCCGGAACCTGGGGCTCTCCACCGTGGTCGCCTTCGTGCTGGGCATGGGGCTTTACGGCACCGTGTACCTGATCCCGCTGTATCTGAGCGAGGTGCAGGGGTACAGCCCGCTGCTGATTGGTGAAACCCTGATTTGGGTAGGGTTGCCCCAACTGTTGATCTTTCCCGTCCTGCCGTTTCTGATGAAGAAATTCGACATCCGGCTGCTGGTGTTCGTCGGGTCGATCCTCTTTGCGGCGAGTTGTTTCATGAACAGCTCCATGGATTTTCGTTACGCCAAGGATCAGTTCATCTGGGCCAACGTCGTGCGGGCGCTCGGGCAGCCGTTTACCATCGTGCCGATCACGGGGCTGGCCGTGGCGGGTCTGGCGCGCAAGGACGCGGGCGACGGGTCGGCGATTTTCAACATGTTCCGTAACCTGGGGGGCAGCGTGGGCATCGCCATCCTCTCGACCGTGATCACGCGGCGCGAGCAGTTCCACGATACGCGCATCGGCGAGCGGATCACCGCGTATGATCCGGCTTTGCAGGCGCGTCTCGCCTCGTCGCAGGCGCAGTTCATGGCGAAAGGATTCGGCCCCGACACGGCCATGGGACAGGCGTATGGCGCGCTCAAGCGGGTGGTGCGGCGCGACGCGAACATCATGGCGTTCAACGACGCGTTTTTGATCGTGGGGATCAGCCTGCTCCTGGGGGCGGTTCTGGTGTGGTTCTGCCAGAAGCCGAAGCCGGGCGCGTCGGCGGCGGCGCACTGAAGCGGGAAGTTTCTTCAGCGGAGGGTGCGCCGGTCGCCTTCCCGCCGCGTGACCCCGGCACGGTCGAGGTGCTCCAGGAACGGGATGAGCACGCGGCGAGTGGTGCCGAGAATCTGCCGCAGGTCGCTGGTGGTCGCGGGGCCGGCGGAGCGAAGGGCGCGGACGATGATCGTTTTCATGCGCCGGAAGCTTGCTTCGAGCAGAACCAGATCAGGGCCGAGTTCCAACGCCTCGCCGGTGTCGAAGAGAAACCGGAGGGCTTGCCGGGAAACACCGTCGGGCGCGAGTTCCTGCCGGGAGGGCGGCTCGAACGGTTTCGCCGCCAGGGCCGCCCGCAGGCGGTCGCCCGACGCTTGTAAATGCGCGGGCAGCCCGGGCCGGTGCGCCGCCCGGCGGAGCGACGTGCCGACGAGCAGGAATTCTCCTTTTTCCACGAGGCCGCGGACGAGAAATGCGAAGAGGTCCGAAACCCTGAAAACGAAAAGGTCCGCGCGCGACAACCCGCGCCAGAAGGCCGCGCGGAGTTCGTCCACCTTGAGGCCGATGTGCTCGGGATGGTCCCGGTGCGTGGCGTCGATCAAGGCGGCTGCCCGGCCACGCAGGGTTTGCCACCAGGAAGCGTCGCCCAGGAAATCATCCGCGAGGAACGCCGCCCCGCGTTCGATGAGTTGCAAGACGGCCCGGTCGATTTCCGCCGGGCTGAAAGTGGATTTTTGCCACAGCGAGGCACGGGGGACGGCGTGGTCCCGCTCCAGCAGCGCGGCCACGGCCTCGGTGGGGTCGGCAGGCGCGGCGGCGCGGCGTTGCAGGAAACGGCGTTGCGCCGGGCGGCGGAAAGGCCGGTGCGGCGGGTCGGGGTCGAGCACGCAGCCGCCGGCGAGTGTCCCGCGCCCGGAGCCGTCGCGCACGATGAACCGGTCGCCCGCAAACGCGAACACCGGATGCTCGCACCGCAGCCGTGCGATCCCTCGCCCGCCCGGGGCGACGATACCGCGATCCAAGAAAGAAACGCGGGCGTTCCAATGGGCGCTGCCGTGGTGAACGCGCACGGTCGTGCCGTCCCTGAGCTGCGGCTGGTGCGAGGGATGGGCAGAGAGAAGTTTCCGGTCGGAACGGGTCAAGAGCACGTCGAGCGTGCTGCCGGACGTGGTGGCGCCGAATTCCGGGAGCGTGACGACCTCGCCCCGCGTGAGCGCGGCGTCGCCCGTCGCCGCGAAATCGGGGAGGTTGAGGGCGGTGCGGGTGCCGGGCAAAGATTGTTCCGTCTCGTGTCCGTGGTTTTGCACGCTGCGGACGTGACCGGCGCGGCCCGAAGGTTGCGCGACCACCGCCTGACCGCGTGCCAGCGTGCCGCCGGTCAGTGTGCCCGTGACGACGGTGCCGATGCCGCGCAACGAGAACACCCGGTCAACCGGCAGGCGCGGTTTGCCGATGTCCGGCGGCGGCGGCGCGGCGGCGAGCACGCGGGCCAGCGCCGTTTTCAGTTCGTGTAAACCCCAACCGGTGACGACCGAGGTGGGGATGATCGGCGCGTCCTCGAAGGGCGACGAACGCAGCCGGGCGCGCACGGCGGCAATGGCGGCAATGGCGGCAGGTTCGTCGGTGGCAAGGTCGATTTTCGTCAGCGCGACGACGGCGCGTTCGACGCCCAGGTAGGCGAGGATTTCCAGGTGCTCCTCGGTTTGGGGCATCCAGCCGTCGTCCGCTGCCACGACGAAAAGGGCCGCGTCCACCGAACCGACGCCCGCGACCATGTTCTTGACGAAATCCTCGTGGCCGGGGACATCGACGATGCCCAGGGTCAACCCCGGCAGCACGAGTTGTGCAAAGCCGAGGTCGATGGTGATGCCGCGCGCTTTCTCTTCCGGCAGACGGTCGGGATCGGTGCCGGTCAGTGCGCGGACGAGCGCGCTTTTCCCGTGATCGACGTGCCCGGCGGTGGCGACGATGAAACGTTGCATCAAGAGGATCGACGGCGGTTCATGAAAAATCAGGGGGGTTGGAAAAGGGAGCGGATGGCGGCGGCAAGCGTTTCGTCCTGATGGGGGAAAACGGTGCGGAGATCGAGCCGGAACTTGTCGCCGGAAACATAGCCGACGACCGGCGGCGTGCCAGCGCGCAGCCGTGCGGCGATCTCCGCGAGCGGCAGGGTCGCGGTCGGCGGCAGGTCCACGGTGATCGAAGGCAGCCGGGCGCGGGGCATCGTGCCGCCGCCCACGCGGGCCACGGCTTCGCCCACTCGCGCGGCCAACGGCAGACCGGCGAGCGCGACCAGCAGAGTTTCGGCACGGGCACGCAAGACCCCGGGACCCGTTCGCAACATCGCCAGCACCGGGATTTCTTCTCCCCGACCGGCCAGGTAAAGATCGACCGTCGCTTCCAACGCACCGAGCACGAGTTTGTCGCAACGCAACGCGCGGAAGAACGGTTCGCGCTTGCACGCGGTCACCAGCCGGGCTTTGCCCGCGATGATGCCCGCCTGCGGCCCGCCGAGCAATTTGTCGCCGCTGAAGCAGACCACGTCCACCCCGGACCGGAGCGCGTCGGACGGGGTGCGTTCGTGGCCGAGGTCAGCCCATTTCTCGGTGGCGACCAGCGCGCCGCTGCCCAGGTCCTCGGCCAGGGGGACGCGGCGGCGGCGGGCGAGGGCGGCGAGTTCGGCGGGGTCGGGCGAACCCGTGAACCCATCCTGGTAAAAATTGCTGCGGTGGACGGTCAGGATCAGCGCGGTGTCGGGGCCGAGGGCGGCGGCGTAATCGTCAACGGTGGTTTGGTTCGTCGTGCCGACCTCGCGCAGCCGCGCGCCGCTTTCTTCGAGGATGTCGGGGATACGAAAGCCGCCGCCGATCTGGACGAGTTCGCCGCGCGAAATGACGACCTCTTTTTTCGCGCGGCGCGTGAAGGACCGCAGCATGAGGATCAACGCCGCCGCGCAGTTGTTGACGACCGTGGCGGCTTCCGCGCCGACCGCGAGGGCGAGGTTGTGTTCCAGGTACGCGGCCCGGCTGCCGCGCTCGCCGGTGGCGAGGTCGTATTCGAGGGTGTTGTAATTCGCGGCGAGGGCCGTCAACGCGGTCACGGCGGCGGCAGGCAGGGGGGCGCGGCCCAGGTTGGTGTGCAGGGGGATGCCGGTCGCGTTGATGACGGGTTGCAGGCGGGTGGCGCGCAGGCGGTCCACGGCGGCGCGGGTGTGGGCCACGATGGCGTCGAGACCGGGGATGACGGCGGATTTTTCGGCGCGCAGGGCGGCGAGTTCCCGCCGGACGATGGCGGTTGCCACGGGGCGGGGGAGGTCGAGCGGGCCGAGCGCCCGGAGGACCTTCTCGATGGAGGGAATCGCTCGGAGCGGGGAGGGGGTCATGACAGGCGTGGAGCCAGGAAAATCTCACGCAAAGCCGCCAAGACGCAAAGGAAGAGAAAGAAAATCGACGGGAGTCGCGCTGGAGAAAGCAAGATCAGGGCAGCACCCGGATCGACGGTTTTGCCGTCCGCCGGATGCGTCCGATGATCGCGGCGCAAGGGGTCCGGTGCGTTTTCAAGATCGCCAGGACCGCCTCCAGCCGACGGGGAGGCACGCACAGGAGCAGACCGCCGCTGGTTTGCGCGTCGGCCAGCAGGAGGCGGAGCGTTCCCGGCACCGCCGGGTCGAAGTCAACGATTCCTCGCGCCGTTTCCAGGTTTTGCCGGGTGCCGCCGGGCACGCAATCTTTTTCGATCAACGCCAGGACTGCCCGGTCGAGGACCGGCACCCGCCGCGCGTGCAACTCCGCCGACACGTGGCTCGCCCGGCACATCGACGCCAGATGCCCCAGCAGCCCGAAGCCGGTGATATCCGTCGCCGCGCGCACAAGCCGCGCCTCGGCGAGGGTGGGCCCGGCACGGTTGAGCCGGCTCATCAGCGAGACGGCGCGTTTCTCCAGACGCGCGGGGGCGATCCCGCGCTTGATGGCCGTGGTGGCGATCCCGATGCCCAGCGGTTTGGTGAGAAGCAAGAGGTCGCCGGGCCGGGCGGCGGCGTTGGTGAGCAGACGTTTGGGATGAACCAACCCGGTGACGGCCAACCCGTAGATCGGCTCCGGGTTGCGGATCGTGTGGCCGCCAACCAGCGCGCAACCCGCCTCGCGCACCTTCGACGCGCCGCCCTGCAAGATTTGCGCGATGGCCTCGGGTGGCACGTCGTCAACCGGCACGCCCAGCAGGTTCAACGCGGTCAGCGGACGCCCGCCCATGGCGAACACGTCGGACAGCGCGTTGGCGGCGGCAATCTGGCCGAACACGAACGGATCGTCCACGACGGGGGTGAAGAAATCGACCGTCTGGACGAGCGCGCGCCGGGCGTCGAGACGATAAACGCCCGCGTCGTCGGCGGTGTCACTGCCGACGAGCAGGTTCGGGTCCGCCGTGCGCGGGCGGGGAAGCTGACGCAAAACTTGCGTCAGGGCCTGTTGGCTCAGCTTGGAAGCTCAACCCGCGCTGGAAGAGAGGGAGGTCAGCTTGACGGCGATTGGTTGGCGGGACATGCGAACAAAGTACGCCACCCGGCGGCGGGCAGCAGTAAAAAGTCTCACCGGGTGGACGGGCAGGCGGCCCCGGGCGGGCGCGATCAACCCGCGCCGTTCGGCGGAGAGGGCCGGAATCGAACCGACCTCGCCCGCGGGAAGCGGGACAACGGCGGTTTTGAAGACCGCGAGGGCCACCAGGCACCCTTCACTCTCCCGAATCTTTCGCGTCCGGGCGGGTTCCCGGATGACGCCCCGTGCCGCCCACGTCGCGGGTTCAGCTTTACACCCCGATCCGAGAGAAGGTCAATGGCTCCGTAAACTCACGGCCTCGCTTTCGGCATCCGCTCCCGGCGTGCGACCCAACCCCCGCCCGCCGTCACGGCCCCGAGCAACAGCCAACCAGGCACGCCCGGCTCGGGCACGCTCGAAAACACGACGCTTACCGTGCCGCCGTTCAGGCTGATCGTTCCCTGGTAGCCTGCCGCCGTGCTGGCGGGATCGAAGCCGAAACTCGACGCGCTGAACTGGCCCAATTGCGACGACGGCAACCGGACCAGCGAGTAGGAGGTGCCGGTCTGGATGGTGCCGAGGTTGTTGAACCGGAAGAGCAGTTGCGCGCCGGAAGCGCCACCCAGCGTCAGGTTGAATTCGACGGAAAGGAAGTCGTTCCTCTTGCTGTCGCCCAGGTCGAAGTCCACCACCGTGGGACCAAGCACCATCAGGTAGTTGACGGTGAACGTATCCCCCTGCCCGATCTGGCCGGGCGATAGCTCCGCTGATCCGCCGCCCAGCGTGGTGACCCTCTGCAAGCCGTTGTCGCCCGCTTCCAGCCGTCCGTTGGTCAGGGTAACCGCCGTCGCGTTGCCGCCGACGAGCGTCGAGAGCCGCAAGGTGCCGCCGTTCACGGTGACCGCGCCGTTTTGCCGCGTCAGCGTCAGGATGCCCGCGCCGGTCTTGGTAAAGGAAGCCGTGCTGCCGTTGGCGCTGTCGAAGGTCACGTTGTTGCCCGCCGTGTCCACCGTGCCGCCCGTGCCCTGGAGCGATTTGGTGGAAGCGAACGATCCCGTTGCCTGGAGAGTGCCTCCGCTCAAGACTACTGACCCGCCCGTGCCCAGGTTGGCGTCGGCCGAGACCTGCACGGTGCCCTGGTTGACCGTTGTCGCGCCCGTGTAGGTGTTGGCCCCGGCGAGCACGAGGGTGCCCGCACCGGTCTTGGTGACGGCGGAGTTGATCACGGAGGAGATCGTCAGCGCGGATTGGTTGGTGATGATCAACTCACCGGTGCCGCTGGCGAATTTCCCGTTCTGAATCACGAACCCGCCGCTGCCGCTGGTCAGGAGGCCGCCGCTGGCGAAGACGGGCGAGCCGTTCGCGCCCAGATCAATGGTCACCGCGCCGCCGTTGCCGGTGTTCACGAGGTTGAGCGAATTGCGGTCCTGCACTTTCGCCAAAGAGACGGTGCCGCCAGTCGTGGCGACGCGCAGGTTGTCCATGTTGCTGGCCGTATCCGTGTCGGAGGCATAGCCCGTGTAAGCCATCACGCCGCCGTTGGCGTCCACGCTGGCCCAGTCCGCTCCCACCGCGGCGTAGCCGCCGAGGATGCCGTTGAGGTTGCTCGCGCCCGTCAGGGTGACGTGGCCGCCGCCGCTGAAAGCCACCGTCGCCCCGGTCGAGCGCGAGGTTTTGTCCGAAAAGATGAGCTGGGAGACGCCGGTGCCCGCCGACATGACACTGACCGCCGAAGCCCCGCTTTGCACGTTGAGCGCGCCGACGGTCTGGTGGACATCCTGCGAAGCCGTGTTGCCCACGAAGCTGAACGTGCCGCCGTTGAGCGTCACGGGCACGCTCGAATCGAGGCGCGTCTGGTTGACCACGGCGGAGTTGTCGAGCTGGAACGTGCCGCCCTGGTTGAGCACGATGCCCGCCGTGCCGGTGATCGTGCCGTTGGCACCGCCAAGCGCGAGCGTGCCGCCGGAGACAGCCGTGTTGCCCGTGTAATAGCTGAAGCCGGTGAGCGTTTGCGTGCCGCTGCCGCTCTTTTGCAGCGTGAAGGTGGTGCCGTTGCTCTGGAACGTGCCCGAGTAGCTGGCGTTGCCTACCCCGTTCATGATGAACGTGACGTTGCCGGAGGTCGCAGTGGGCCGCACCACACCGTCGCTCGCACCCCCGCCCGACAGGCTGCCGACGCTGGCGACGGTGTTGCTGAAGGTCAGCGCGGCGCTCCCCGTGTTGCTGAGCACGTAGGCGGTGCCGCCGCTAGGATTGGTGGTGTTGCCGTAGCGCAGTTCACCGGCGGCGACGTTGATCGTGCCGAAGAACACCGGCGCGCCCGCTCCGTTGACGAGGAGGGTGCCCGCACCGCTTTTGGTAAACGCCGTGGTGTACGGCGCCGCGCCGAAGACCGGCGAAAAGATCGTGGCGTCCGCGTTCGTCTGGACTGTCAGGCCGCCATCGCCGCCGAGGAGGAAGCCGTTTTGCACGATGTAACCCGGCGTGCTGAAGGTGACCTGGCTGGCCGTGACCGCGCCGCTGATGCTCACGTTGCCAGCCGTGCCAGCAAACACGGCGGCGTCGCCGTCGGTCCAGGGAACCGTGCCGGAACCGTTGGACCAGTTGGCGACGCTCGTGCTCCAAGTGCCGGAACCTCCCGCGCCGCCCACGCCCCAGGTGAGGGTCTGGGCGGACGCGCCGTTTGCGGCAGCCAGCAGCACGGATGCTCCGAGGAGCCGGGCGGCGAGGTGGCGGAGAGACGGCAGGTTCACGAGTAGTAGGCGGAGGCGGAAAAGTCGGGATTTTACCGGCATTCCGTCGCCGGTAAAGCACCTTTTGCTCTTGTCAACTTAACTCCCACGCAAGCAAATGTTTGAGCAGGACGATTTTCTCTTCGCGAGCCGCATGCGCGCCGATTGCAGGCGCCCGGGTTACTCGGCGTGGCAGGCTAGCTGATCCGCTGCGAGGATGGAGTCCAGCAGACCCGGAAACCGGGCCTGGAGGTCTTCCCGGCGGAGGAAATTGATGAGTTCAATGCCCCGCCGCTGGCTGAAGACCACGCCAGCCTTACGCAAAATCTGGAAGTGCGCCGAGCACGTCGATTTGGGCATGGCGAGGCCCGCTTTCGTCATGGTGTCCACGCAGTTGATCCCGCTTTGCTCCGTTACCAGCACGCGCACGAAGGCTAGGCGCACCGGGTCCGCCAGGGCATGGAGCACGCGCGCCAGGATCATTTCAGCAGTCGGGGGATGATGGAGCGGGCGAATGCGCGCAAGGTACAAGAAAGCGGTTGCCAAGCCAACGGAATCGTAGTTCGGTTTTGCTGAACTAACGCGAACCGCCCATGGAAAACAAACCCGAAGAACAACCCCAAGACATCACCCTGACCACGCGCCAGGGCCATCCCGTCTCCAACAACCAGTCCTCGCGCACCGTGGGCAGCCGCGGCCCGGCGACGCTGGAGAATTACCAGTTTCTCGAAAAGATCAGCCACTTCGACCGCGAACGCACCCCGGAGCGGGTCGTCCACGCCCGCGGTTTCGTGGCCTACGGCGAGTTCGAAGCCACCGGCACGATCGGCGACGAACCCGCCTCCAAGTACACCCGCGCCAAGCTGTTCCAGGAAGCAGGCAAGAAAACGCCGATGGTCATCCGGTTCTCCACGGTTATCGGAGGGCGCGATTCCTCCGAAGTGGCCCGCGACCCGCGCGGCTTCGCGGTCAAGTTCTACACCGAGGACGGCAACTGGGACCTCGTCGGCAACAACCTGCCGGTGTTCTTCATCCGCGACGCCATCAAGTTCCCGGATGTGATCCACTCGCTCAAGCCCGACCCGGTGACGTTCCGTCAAGAAGCGAACCGGATTTTCGACTTCATGAGCCAGACGCCCGAGGCGCAGCACATGTTGACGTTCCTGTTCAGCCCGCGCGGCATCCCGCGTTCGTACCGGCACCAGGAAGGCTACGGGGTCAACACTTACAAGATGGTCAACGCCGATGGACAGACCGTGATCGTGAAGTACCATTTCCACCCGCGCGAGGGGGTACACAGTTTCGTGGAAAGCGAGGCCAAGAAGGTGCAGGGCGAAGACTTGGGCAGCGCGTCGAAAGACCTGTTCGATGCCATCAAGAAGGGCAACTTCCCGCAGTGGGACATGTTCGTGCAGCTCATGAGCGACGACGAGCATCCCGAATTGGATTGGGACCCGCTGGACGACACGAAAATCTGGCCGGAAGACCAGTTCCCGCTGCGCAAGGTGGGCGTCATGACGCTGAACCGCAACGTGGAAAACTTCTTCGCTGAGAACGAGCAGATCGCCATGGGCACGGGTGTTTTGGTGGACGGCCTGGATTTCTCCGACGACAAGATGCTCGTGGGCCGGACGTTCTCGTACTCCGACACGCAACGCCACCGCGTCGGCACGAACTACCTGCAACTCAAGGTGAACTCGCCGCAGGGCATCAAGCACCCGGTCGCCACCAACCAGCGCGACGGCCAGATGACCATCATGGTGGACACGGGCGGCGAGAACCCGCACGTCAACTACGAGCCGTCGATCCACGGCGGGCTGAAGGAATCTGACCGGCACGACCCGATCCACCAGCCGGAAATCCACGGCAAACTGACCCGCAGCGTGATCGACCGCCGTAATGATTACGCCCAGGCGCGCGCCCGGTTCGTCACGATGAACGACTGGGAGCGTGAAGACCTCGTCTCAAACATGGGTAACCTGCTCGGTCAGTGCGAGCGCGACGTGCAGGAGCGGATGCTCTGGCATTTCTTCCTGGTCCACGACGACTACGGCAGCGACGTGGGCAAAGCCATCGGCCTGACGGCCAAGGACGTGCGCCACCTGAAACCGTTGGCCAAGCAGGTGCTGACCGACGAGGACAAGATGCGCCTGGAAAACCTCGGCGCGAACGGGGACCACCTGGACAAGTCGAAGTATGGCAAGCACACGGGTTCCGTCGAAACCCACATGGCCAAGGCCGAAGACCTGCTCATGATGGCGACGCAGCCCGATCCGCGTTACGCGCACAAGCCGTAACCCTCGGGTTCGTTCGGCAGGAATCGAGAACGAGAGGCGGATGGTGGCCGGTTCCAGATGATCGGCCATCATCGCGCCGTGAGACGCACGCGCTTTGATCCGAAGCTGCCGGCGCGTGTGGGTCGTCAAGCTGGTAGCTCACGGCCGCCACGCCACTTGGCGAGTCCATACAACGGCACGCCGCAGGCAGCGATCCCCAGCGCGAAGAGGGCTGCCGGAACAGGTCCCACCCGTTCGGCGCGAGCCACCCACAACGCGAAAACAACCAGCGCCGCCGGCCCGGCACCCAGAGCGACCGCGACCCACGTTGGCCCCGGCACGCGGAAGGGTCTGGGCAGGGTCGGTTCCGTGAGCCGGAGCTTTACCAAGGCGACGAACTCCAGCACCACGCTCATGCCCCACAGCGAGATGTCGACCGTGATCAACCGGTCGAATTTGAGCCCGAGCGCGAGCGACCAACCCACCGCGCAGAGCAACAGCGACACCCAGGGCACGCCGTTGGACAGTTTACGAGTGAACACCTTGGGCAGCAGGCCGTCGCACGCCAGCGCGTATGGCAATCGCGTGTAGCTGAGCGTGAGGGAATTAAAGTTGCCCAGACTGTCCAACGAAGCCACCAGGGTCAGCGCCAGCGCGAGCGGATAGCCGACGAGGTTCTGGGCGGCGTCCACCCAGGCACCGGTCGAGAATTGGTCCGGTGCGATCCCCGCGAACCAGACGGCGGCGACGGGCAGCAGGTAGGTCGCCATCGTCATCAGGGCAGCAATCACCATCACCTTCGGATAGGTCCGCTGGGGTTCTTCTACTTCGCCAGCGATGGTGGATGCGTTATCCCAACCCATGTAGTTCCACAGCGCGACGAGCATCCCGGCCGCGAGATCCGCGTGGCCGTGCGGCGGCGCGAGCGTGGCGGACCCGGTGTGCATGCCGCGCCAAAAAGCCGCCGCGAGCAGGACGACGAATGGCGCGAGGCCCACGATCCACATCACGACCGAGCCACTGCCCACGGCGACCGCTCCGCGCAGGTTCCACAGCGTGGCGATGATGACGACGGCCAGTTCGATAAAAACTTCCCGGTGCCCGGCAGTGAGGATCGGCCCCCAGTCGCTGAAGTGTCCGAGGTAGGTGACGAACAGGGTCGGGTAGATCGCCATGTCGAAGATGGAAGCGGCGAGTGAGAGCCACGCTTCCTGAAAGCCCCAGAAAGGTCCCATGGCACGCCGGACCCAGGCGTAAAAGCCACCCTCTGCGGGCAGGGCGGCAGCCAGTTCACCGATCATCAGGGCGGTTGGCAGGCTCCAGAAGAAAGGCAAAACGAAGAGAATGACCAGTGCCCATCCGTAACCCGCGTCGCCGATGATTTCTTCCAGGCCATACGGGCCGCCAGAGACCATGAAGTAGGTGGCCGCCAGCAGGGGCAACAGGCGCAGCTTGCGCCGTGGACCTTTGGCGGACGGAAGCGTGATTCGGAACACGAGGGCGATTCTAGGACGGGCGTCAAGAGGAAAGCCGCCCCAGCAAATTCACGGCTCCCGCCATTCATCCTTCCCGTACCGATGAAGACGAACGCCGCTTGAATTTTCGCCACCTGCACCGTCCCGGAAATATTCGTTCTGGCGAATCTTGTGACCGACGAAATCGGCGATTTTGGGCGCAAAGCTGTGACCTTCAGCGATAAATGTCCTCGATCTCCAGTGTTAAATGGCCGCGATGGC